>NZ_JBVVQM010000004.1:66623-502111 GCF_055811155.1 Mesorhizobium sp. WSM4822
TCCTCCCCCCCCCCCTTCATCGGGTCCCGTTCCCTTAAAACCCCCCCCCCATTTTCCCAAACCCCCCCCCCCCCCCCCCCCCCTTTTTTTTTCCCCCCCCCCCCGGGGGGGGGGCCCCCCCCCCCCACCGAGACCTGCCTTTGGCCAGCATCCTGGCGCGAAACATAATCGCGAAAACTGATGCATTCGACATCGGCTTTGACGCAGACCTCGCCGGCGAAGCGCTCAAGCGCGTTCCAGTAGGCGCCGTCATTCATCAGCGCGAAGTGGAAGCCAAGCTCAAGCGGAATGCGCTTGCCGGCATACTGCTTGTCGAAGGCGGCGCGAAAGGCAGCATAGGTCCGGTTGGCGAACTCGTCCGCCTGGCTTGGCCGCTCGAAGCCGCCGGAATGCCTGACATAGAGGTTGTAGTCCATGGCGATCACCGGCCGTGACTTCGGTCCTTCCGGAATCTGCGGCAGCGAAAAGTGCACGATGCCGTTGCTGGCCGTCGGTCGGGCAGGGCCTTGCGAGACGCCGCTGGCATCGAATTGATATCCGGCCGCCGGCAGCGCTTCATAGAGCGCCTTGCCGGTCGACAGATACGGCGCGCGAAAGCCGACCACCGCATGCCGCGCGAAATCGCGCCAGCCCTGTGGTTCGGGTGCAATGCCGTTGATCGCATAGGCGTTCTCGAGAATGTGCTCGAACGAACTGAACTCTTTCAGCCAGTCGGCCTTGCTCCAGTCCTTGCCGTCGAAATGGCCACAGCCATGGCTGGCGATGTCGTGGCCTTCATGCGCGGCAAGCCCGATCTGTTCGAGCCGCTCGGTGACTTCCTGCTTCGAGGCGGCAAAGCCGATGTTGGATTTGCCGGCGCCTTTGCCGGGTGCGGTGTATTCCTTGCGTGTCTCCGTCGACAGCAGGAAGACGCAGGAGAGAAAATAGGTGAAGTGCGCGCCGGTGCGCTCAGCCAGTGCCCGGCTGCGTTTCCACTGCGAAATGTCGCGGGCACTGTCGAATGAGATGATGACGACCTGTTTCGGCTTTGCCGGCGCCGGTGGATCGGCCAAAGCCCCACCGGCGGCGGCGAGTGCCGCAAGCGAAAACGCAACAACGCGGAACGGACGAAGCATAGGCAATCTGATCTTCACTCGGGGAATGTCTGCAAGCCGGCTATCGCCTAAATGTGGCGTGGGTGCGATTGGCCTTTTCGGCTGCCTGTCCGGGGCAAACATCCGTTTGCCCCGGACAATAGGCGATTTTCCGGTTGAACCCCTTCCATGCCGGCAAAATTTCGCTAAAACGCGGGCTGACAAAGGCCCGACGGGGCAGGAATGGTTTGATTTGATGTCCGACGACAGTTTTATCCGTGAAGTCAACGACGAGATCCGTCGCGAGCAGGCGCAGGCGCTGTGGGACCGTTTTGGCCCGGCCTTGATTGTCATTGCGGTCCTCGTGGTGCTCGGCACCGCCGCCTTCGTCGGCTACCGCTATTGGGACGAGACGCGCGCCAACCGCTCGGGCGATGCGTTCTCGCAGGCACTGAAGCTTGCCAATGACGGCAAGAACGATGAGGCGCTGACTGCGCTCGATCAGTTGGAGAAGGATGGCTACGGCGCCTATCCGCTGCTCGCCCGCATGCGCGGCGCGACCGTCAAAGCGAACAAGGGCGATGTCCCCGCCGCCGTCAAGGATTTCGACGAAGTCGCCGCGGATACGGCCATTCCCCAGGGAATTCGCGACATGGCGCGGCTGCGGGCAGCACTGCTGCTCGTCGACCATGGTTCCTTTGCCGACGTCTCCAGCCGTGTCGAGGCGCTGACATCCGACACCAACACGCTACGCCACACGGCGCGCGAGGCACTCGGCCTTTCCGCCTGGAAGGAAGGCAAGACGCAGGATGCGCTGAAACTGTTCGACCAGATCGCCGCCGATGACGGCGCGCCGCGCAACACCCGCGAGCGCGCAACATTGATGTCCGAGCTGATCCGCGGGTCGGGCAGTGCGTCGTGACCTTCAAAGTCGCCATCATCGGCAGACCTAACGTCGGGAAATCGACTCTTTTCAATCGGCTGGTGGGAAGGAAGCTGGCGCTCGTCGACGACACGCCGGGCGTCACCCGCGACCGTCGCGTCCATGCCGCCAAGCTTTACGACCTGCATTTCGACGTCATCGACACCGCCGGCTTCGAGGACGCGGGCGCCTCGACCTTGCCCGGCCGCATGCGTGCGCAGACCGAGATCGCCATCCGGGAGGCCGACCTGATCTTCTTCACCATCGACGCCAAGTCCGGCCTGTTGCCCGACGACAGGACCTTCGCCGAGATCGTGCGCAAGTCCGGCAAGCCGGTCGTGCTGGTCGCCAACAAGGCCGAGGCCAAGGGCGCCCAGGGCGGCATGCTGGAAGCCTGGGAACTCGGACTTGGCGAGCCGATCCCGGTTTCGGCCGAGCATGGCCAGGGCATGCCCGATTTGCGCGACGCCGTGATCGGCGCGCTCGGCGAAGCGCGCGCCTTCGGCGAAGAAGAAGATGGCGAAGACGAAGACGTCGCTGCCGGCGAGGTGCTGATCGGCGAGGATATCGCCGATCCGGATGCCGAGCATACCTATGACGACACCAAGCCGATGCGCATTGCCGTCGTCGGCCGTCCCAATGCCGGCAAGTCGACGCTGATCAACGCGCTGATCGGCGAAGAGCGGCTGCTCACCGGACCGGAAGCCGGCATTACCCGTGATTCGATCTCGGTCGACTGGGATTGGCATGGCCGCCGGCTGAAATTGTTCGACACAGCCGGCATGCGCCGCAAGGCCAGGATTCATGAAAAGCTGGAAGTGATGTCGGTGCAGGACGGCCTGCGCGCCATCCGGTTTGCCGAGATCGTCATCATCGTGCTCGACGCCACCATCTCCTTCGAGAAGCAGGATCTGCAGATCGCCGACCTGATCATCAGGGAAGGCCGGGCGCCGGTGATCGCCTTCAACAAATGGGATCTGATCGACCATCCCCAGGAACTTCTGGCCGAACTGCGAGAGAAGACGGAACGGCTTCTTCCCCAGGCGCGCGGCCTCCAGGCCGTACCTGTCTCCGGCGAGACCGGGCGCGGCCTCGACAAGCTGATGGATGCCGTCATCAAGACGCACAAGGTGTGGAACAGCCGCGTCTCGACCGGCAAGCTCAACCGCTGGCTGGAAGGCATCCTGGCACACCACCCGCCGCCTGCCGTGGCCGGACGCCGGCTGAAGGTCAAATACGTCACCCAGGCCAAGACCCGGCCGCCGGGTTTCGTTGTCCAGTGCTCGCGGCCCGATGCGATGCCGCAATCCTATGTCCGCTATCTCTCCAACAGCCTGCGCGAAGCCTTCGACATGCCCGGCGTGCCGATCCGCATCGCGCTGCGCACGTCGGACAATCCGTTCGCCGGCAGGTCGAACAAGCGCAAATAAGCGGTCGGGCTCGAATGAGCCCCTTTGCTCGCGCGAATTCTCCGCAACGTTGGCGGGACAGCACGCGACACTGGATACCTTTCCGGCTGTCTAAGCGACCTCCTTCAACCGCTCGTCCCGTGGCAGTGCCTGCAACGCCGCCTGCAACAATATGTCGGCTAGCCGCGCTGCCACCGGATCCAGTTCAGCATCCTTCTGGTGCAGCACCAACGCCATTTTGGGCAATGCCGGCAGCCCGGCGATCTCCGGCGTTATTGCGCTGACGCTGGCCGGCAGGCCGATGTCGGTGCGGATCGTCAGCCCCAGCCCCGCCGCCACGGCTGCCCAGATGCCGCCAAGGCTCGGGCTGGAAAAGGCCATCCGCCACGACAGCCCGGCGCGGTCGAGCGTTTCGGTTGCCACCGTGCGCAGAAGGCATGGCGCTTCGAGCGCCACCAGCGGCAGCGGCTCACCGTCGCGCAGGCTGGTCTCGATGCGCTTTGCCGGCCCGATCCAGCGCATCGGCACATCGGCGACATGCTGGCTGTAGGGCAGCGTTTCGCCGCAGTGCCAAGCGAGCGCGATGTCGAGGCTGCCTGACATGACCCTTTCGGCAAGGTCGTGGCTGCGTGCGATCCTGGCTTCGATCTTCACCTTGGGGTGCGCCCGGGCAAATCGGCCGAGCACGTCCGGCAGCACCGCCTCGCCGAAATCTTCCTGCAAGCCGAGCCGTACCCAGCCTTCCAGCTCGACATCATGGATGGCGGATGCCGCCTCGTCATTCAATTCGATCAGCCGGCGCGCATAGCCGAGCATGGTCTCGCCGGCCTCGGTCAAAGCGAGGCCGCGTCCTGATTTGCGGAAGATCGGCGTCGCCGCCTGTTCTTCCAGTTTCTTCAATTGCGCGCTGACCGCCGACGTCGACCGGCCAAGCCGGTCAGCGGCCTTGGCAAAGCTGCCCAGCTCCATACCGGTGACGAAACTGCGCAGGACGTCGAGGTCGAAAGTTACGCGTCGCATGTCTGAAGTCCCGATTTTCAGGATTGTTAGTTCAAAACTTCCTGATTTTCAGGATGAAATTATGGCGGTAGGGACAGATCGTCAAGGCCGGACCACTGGCCAGCACGGGAAATGAAATCATGTCCGCCATCGTCAATTGCACCGATCGGCAGTCGCCGAAGCTCCTGGAAGGTACCGGTTCCGCCGGGAGGGTTTTCAAGCCGGGCCATCGCTGGAAGGTTCTGGGCATCGGCGTTGCCGCCAATGCCGCCTTCTCGGCTACGTTCTCCGGCATCCCGGCGACGGCGGTCGTTCTTCGCCAGGGCTATCATTTGGGCAATGCCGAGCTCGGCCTGGCGCTCGGCCTTCTCGGGCTGGGGGTCGCGCTCAGCGAGCTGCCCTGGGGCCTGCTTACCGATCGCTGGGGCGATCGCCGCGTGCTCCTGATCGGGCTCGGCGCGACGGCGGTGTGGCTCCTGGCCATGGCGATGCTGGTTGTGCCGACAAAGGCCGGTATTCCCGGCGTCACGCTGCTCTCCGCGAGCCTGCTCATCACCGGACTGCTCGGCGGCAGCGTCAACGGTTCGAGCGGCCGCGCCATCATGGGCTGGTTTCGGGAAAACGAGCGCGGCTTTGCCATGAGCATCAGGCAGACGGCGGTGCCGCTTGGCGGTGGCCTTGGCGCGCTCGTGCTGCCCTCGCTTGCGCTGGCTTTCGGCTTTGGCGCGGTGTTCGGGGTGCTGGCGGGCGCATCCGCTCTGTCTGCCCTGTTCGCCTGGCGCTGGCTGCACGAGCCGCCGACGGCGGGCGAGGGCCATCTCGCTTCGGCTGCGGTCGGACCGGCGCCGCTGCGCAATCGCGATGTCTGGCGTATCGCGACCGCCATCGGCCTGCTCTGCTTTCCGCAGGTGGCCGTGCTCACCTTCGCCTCCGTGTTCCTGCACGATTTCGTTGGGTTGGGAACGGCGGCAATCAGCGCGAGCCTCGCCGCCGTTCAGATCGGCGCCATGGTCATGCGCATCTGGAGCGGCCGCTTCACCGACCGTCACGGCAACCGCCGCCAATTTCTTCGCTTGTGCAGCGCGTTCAGCGCCCTTGCCTTCGCCATGCTTTGGCTGCTGGTCCTGTTCGGCCCAACCGTTACGGGCGGCCAGCTCATCTGGTTGGCTGTCCTTCCAGTCGTGCTTATTGTCGCAGGCATCTCGGTCTCCGCCTGGCACGGCGTCGCCTACACCGAGCTTGCCACCCTTGCCGGGGCCAGCCATGTCGGGACCGCGCTCAGCCTTGCCAACACCTTTGTTTTCGTAGGCTTCTTCCTGGTGCCGGTGGCCATTCCGGGGCTCTTGCACCTTTGGTCTTGGTCCGGCGTCTGGCTGGCGGCCGCCATCTGCGCGCTGATCGCCCGGCCGATCTTCCTGCGTCCGGCCTGAGTTCGGCCGCAAAACCGCCCGACTTCGGAACCACGACCTGAAGCCGGCTGAGAACAGTCCGATCGAAGCCGTTAACGTCCCATCAAGGTTAATGCATCATTTTGCTCTCCAGTGGGGTCTGTCGCGTTCCTGGAGAGTGTTCCGTGCATCGACGTGTGTTGAAGCGGCTGGTTGCCGCCGCCGGTGAGAGAAGACGTGGCTTTCTGCCCCCGTTCGTCATCGGTCTCGGCATCTGGATCGGCTTTCCGACCATCGTCGCCTATCAGGACATGACGAGCCTTGTCTCCGGCCTCGAAGCGAACACCCGCTGGAATTCCTATGTCGAGAAATCCGTCGCCGGCTCGACCCATGCTGCCGAGATGCCATTTGTCGATTCTGATGTCACCGGCTCCATCTCCGGATCGGGTGTCCACCTGGCCGGTGTCGGCAACGTGTCGTTTCGCGGAAAGGGCGGCAAGGTCAGCGGCACGCCCGATGAGGACCGCGTCGTGCGCGCCGAGAAGAAAGGGCGCATCGTCCAGATGTCTCCCGTCGCACCGCCGAAGAACTTCAACGCCGGCTCGATCTTCGAGCGCACCTCCTCCTTGCTGCGGCCCAGCATGGACAGCGGCCTGAAAATGGCTTTCGCCAAGCCGCAGATCAAAGGCAAGGAAATCCAGATCGCCGCGGCATTCCATGCGCGCGAGGAGAAGAAGCCGGATCCCGGCGTGCCGGCCATGCTGGCAGCGCTGGTCAACAACGACCATCCGGACGTGCTGGCCACCGCCTACGCGCAGTCCGAGCCTGACTATGCCAAGGCATCGCCCTTCGAAGCCCTGCTTCAGGACGAGCAGCCCAATGAGGGCCGCTTCATTCCGCCGATGGCCAAGGGCGATCATTCGTGGATCCAGAACCCGCTGCCCGCCAGTGTCTTCTCCCAGAAGGAGCAGGCATGCCTTGCCAACGGCATCTATTTCGAGGCGAGGAGCGAATCCGTGCGCGGCCAGGCCGCCGTCGCCCAGGTCATCCTCAACCGCGTCCGCAACCCGACCTATCCGAATTCGATCTGCGGCGTCGTTTACCAGAACGACAGCTGGTTCAACCGCTGCCAGTTCTCCTTCGCCTGCGACGGCAGGAAGAAGCGCATCGATAGCCCAGCCGCCTACAAGACCGCCCAGGAGATCGCCATGGCCGTCACTGCCGGCAAGATCTTCATCCCGGAGGTCGGATCGTCGACCCACTACTATGCGCAATATGTCCATCCCGGCTGGGCGCGCACGATGCAGAAGATGACCAAGATCGGCTTGCATATCTTCTATCGGACCTATGGCGGCGGCTGGAGCTGACTGCGGAGCAGCCGCTGATCTTTGACGTGGCGCGCAGCCTATCGAAGAGCCATTGCGCGGGGGATTCGCGCCATGCATCCTTGTCATCATGGCGGGCACGATGTCGCACCTTTGTAATCCATTGATTTTATTGCCTAAAATACATGGCAATGAACTTCCGCCCGTGGCTTGACGGGCGCAAACCCTCTAACTATGTTGCCGGCGACTTTAGAAGCGGACGGACGGTGATGGTCTGACCGGGCAGGGGGGTTGCGATGGCCGACAAGAATGGGCCAGACGGAACCGGAGAAACCGGCCGCGGCAATCAGCATGAACCCGATATCCGCGACGACGATCTTGAGCGGCGCCGCCGTGACCTGGAAGCTTCGCTTGCGACAAGGCGGCCGGGCCGGCTCGAGGGGAAAGACGACGCGAAAGCGGGCAGTGTGGCCGGTTACGGTCAGGCGCTCAAACTCTCCAGCGAGTTTATCGCCGGGGTGGTGGTGGGTGCCGGCATCGGCTGGATCATCGACCGTCTGGCGGGGACATCGCCATGGGGTCTGATCGTGTTTCTGCTGCTTGGTTTTGGCGCCGGAGTGCTCAATGTGATGCGTTCCGCCGGCGTTGTGGCAGAATTTGGACAGGGCGATAAATCGCGCCGTGACCAAGACGACAAGAAATGACCGCGCACCATGTGCGGTAATGGTAACGAGGCCGTACGCGGCATTGACGGGGTTTGAACGTGGCAGCTGACAAGGTCGATCCGATCCACCAGTTCCATATCAACAAGCTGATTCCGATCGACGTCGGCGGCTATGACCTGTCTTTCACCAATTCGTCGCTGTTCATGGTCGCGACCGTGCTTGTCGCGGCTGGATTTCTGTTTCTCACGACGTCGAGCCGCAGCCTGGTTCCCGGGCGGCTTCAGTCGGTCTCCGAGATGGCCTACGAGTTCGTCGGCAACATGTTGCGCGATGCCGCCGGCACGCAAGGCATGAAGTTCTTCCCTCTCGTGTTCTCGCTGTTCATGTTCGTGCTCGTCGCCAATCTGCTTGGCCTGTTCCCGTATTTCTTCACCGTCACCAGCCACATCATCGTCACCTTCGGCCTTGCCGTGCTGGTGATCGCAACCGTGGTCGTCTACGGCTTCATGAAGCATGGTTTTGGCTTCCTGAAACTGTTCGTGCCGCATGGCGTGCCGGTCTTCCTGCTGCCACTGGTGGTGCTGATCGAGGTGATCTCCTTCGTGTCGCGCCCGGTCAGCCTCTCGGTTCGTCTGTTCGCCAACATGCTCGCCGGCCACATCACGCTGAAAGTGTTTTCCGGCTTCGTGGTCAGCCTGAGCGCGCTCGGCGCGGTCGGCGTCGCCGGCTCGATCCTGCCTCTGGCGATGGCGGTGGCGCTGACGGCACTGGAACTGCTGGTCGCCTTCCTGCAGGCCTACGTCTTTGCCGTGTTGACCTGCATGTATCTCAACGACGCCCTGCACCCCGGGCACTAGGTCCAAAAGTTTCCGGCCCAAGAATTTCCAACATTGGCGCCGGATGGAATCGCAACGGAATTTTAGATCCAAAGGAGTTGAACAAATGGACGCAGAAGCAGCAAAGTACATCGGCGCCGGCATCGCTTGCCTGGGCATGGGTGGTGCGGGCATTGGCCTCGGCAACATCTTCGGCAGCTACCTCGCGGGCGCACTGCGCAACCCGTCGGCTGCCGATGGCCAGTTCGGCCGCCTGATCTTCGGTTTCGCCGTGACCGAAGCTCTGGGCATCTTCTCGCTTCTCATCGCGCTTCTGGCCCTGTTCGGCTGAGCACTCGGGAAGATTGGACAGGCCGGCCGCGCGAGCGGCGGGCCTGAATTTCGGGGATAGTCCATGTTCGTGACATCTGCCTTTGCGCAAGAGTCCGCGCCATCAGCCGATACCAGCCACGCTGCTACGGAAGGCGACACGCATTCCAGCACCGGTGTGCCTGCTGAAGCGCATGGCACGTTTCCGCCATTCGATCCGGCGACGTTCCCGTCGCAGCTTCTGTGGCTGGCGATCACCTTCGGGCTGTTCTATCTCTTCCTGAAGCGGGTTGTGATGCCGCGCGTCGGCGGCATCATCGATGTCCGCAACGATCGCATCACGCAGGATCTCGATCAGGCGGCCAAGTTGAAGGGCGAGGCCGACGCTGCCGTTGCTGCCTACGAGCAGGAACTGGCGGAAGCCAAGACCAAGGCCAACGCGATCGGCCAGCAGGCCAACGACGCGGCTAAGGCCGAGGCCGACACCGCTCGCAAGAAGGTCGAGGCCGCGCTCGACGCCAAGCTGGGCGAAGCCGAGGCCCGCATCTCTTCCATCAAGGCCAATGCCATGAAGGAAGTCGGCAGCATCGCCGAGGACACCGCTTCGGCGATTGTCGAAGCCCTGGTTGGCGGCAAGGCCAGCAAGGCAGAGATCGCGGCCGCGGTCAAATCCGTGGCCCGGTGAGGAGCGCATCATGGACGCCACATCTCTCGCGACGCTCTGGGCCACGGTTGCCCTGGTCATCTTCCTGGGCATTGCCGTCTACATCAAGGTGCCTCGCCTGATCGCCAAGGCGCTCGACGCCCGCGCCGAAAGGATCAGCAACGAACTCGACGAAGCGCGCCGGCTGCGCGAGGAAGCCCAGCAACTGCTTGGCCAGTATCAGCGCAAGCGCAAGGAAGCCGAGCAGGAGGCCGCCGACATCGTCGCCGCCGCCAAGCGCGAAGCCGACTTGCTTGCCGCCGAAGCGCACAAGAAGACCGAGGACTATGTTGTCAGGCGCACCGCGCTTGCCGAGCAGAAGATCGGCCAGGCCGAGCGTGACGCCATCAGCGAAGTCCGCGCCAGCGCCGTCGACATCGCCGTAGAGGCAGCGCGCGCGCTGCTTGCCGGCAAGATCGACGCCAAGGCCGGTGCCGATCTGTTCAAGGCATCGCTTGCGGACGTGAAGTCGAAGCTGAATTAGAGGGTCCCTCTAGCCAATCATCGAAAGCCGCCCGGGCAACCTGGCGGCTTTTTTGTTGTGGGCGGGGATAATCTCCCCCCTCGAGGGGGAGATGTCGCCAAAGGCGACAGAGGGGGTCGGCTCGACCGGGCGCGACGTCATTTTGCGGCAAAGATAAGGTCGGCGCTTCACGCGCGGCGACCCCCTCTGGCCTGCCGGCCATCTCCCCCTCGAGGGGGGAGATCAGCTATCCATTCCGACGAAGCTCTCTTCCTCAACCACTTCAGCGCCACCCAGTCTGAACGGCGAAAACGATACGCGATGCAGCCGCGCCACCGGGCCATGCGCCTCGATTGCCGTGCGATGGCGAAGCGTGGCGTAGCCCATATGGACTTCGAAGCCGTAGCGGTCGTGATGGTTGCCGCAGCCGCACATCATGCGATCGCGCATCACCTTGGCGACGATCGAGGCGGCGGCGATCGACTGCGAACGCTGGTCGCCCTTGATCAGCGCGCGCCCTTCACAAGGCAGGCCAGGCGGCACGTCGCGTCCATCGGCAAGGGCGAGCTTCGGTCTGACCGACAGCCCTACCAGGGCGCGGCGCATGGCTTCCAGGCTTGCCTTGAGGATGTTGCTGCCGTCGATACCCTCGGCACTGATGGAGGCCATTGAGACCGCCTGCGCAGAGCCGAGAATTCGCAGGAACAAGGCTTCACGCTGCAGATGGCTGAGGCGTTTGGAATCGTCGAGGCCGTCGGGAATGTTGGCGGGATCGAGCACCACGGCCGCGGCGACTACCGGCCCGGCCAGGGGGCCACGGCCGGCCTCGTCCATCCCGGCAACCGGCCACAGCCCCTCCGCCATCGCCTTCGTCTCGAAGGAGAAGTCGGGCTTCTCGATGATCTCAAAGAGAGGCGGAGAATCAGAACGCGCGCGAGCCATGTTGCGGCGAGGTTCGCATCGGCTCCGATTCTCCGCAAGTCCCTCCGGGTCGGGTGGGGCGCCGGACCGGGAGGGCACCGTCTGCAGGCCGGGGCAGGCCGGACGGGATTCTGGTGCCGCGACGGATCAAACCACCGCGATGAATTGTCTCTCAAAGCAGCGTCAGCTGCACCTGGTCTTTCCCGGCGGCAACGAACTGGTCGGTCCGCAGCGTGCGCCGTTCGGCATTGAGGCCGAGCCGCTTGGCTGTGATCTCGAAGCGCCGGCCGATCTGCCAGGCATAGGGACCGGCGCCCTTCATGCGTTTGCCCCATTCCGAATCGTAGTCCTTGCCGTCACGCATCGACCGGACCAGCGACATCACATGGCGGTAGCGGTCGGGATAATGACGCAGCAGCCAATCCTTGAAGATCGGGCTGACCTCCAATGGCAGGCGCAGGATCACGTAGCCGGCTTCGCGCGCGCCGGCCGCACGTGCCGAATCGAGGATGCGTTCCATTTCCGGGTCGGTCAGGCCCGGAATGATCGGCGCCACCATGACCGAGGCCGGAATGCCGGCATCCGAAAGCTGCCGGATCGCTTCCAGCCGCTTGGTCGGTGTCGACGCGCGCGGCTCCATGGTGCGCGCCAGCATACGGTCGAGCGTCGTCACCGACAGCGCCACCTTGGCGAGCCCGCGTTCGGCCATGCGCGACAGGATATCGATGTCGCGCGTCACCAGAGCGGACTTTGTCACGATGCCGACCGGATGGCCGCGCGCTTCCAGCACTTCGAGGATTTCGCGCATGATCCGGTATTGCTTCTCGATCGGCTGGTAGGGGTCGGTGTTGGTGCCGATGGCGATGGTGCGCGGCTGATAGCTGTCTTTCGAAAGCTCCTTGTCGAGCGAGCGCGCCGCATCAGGCTTGGCGAACAACTTCGATTCGAAATCCAGACCCGGCGACAGGCCCATGAAAGCGTGCGTCGGGCGGGCAAAGCAATAGACGCAGCCATGCTCACAGCCGCGATAGGGGTTGATGGAACGATCGAAGGAAATGTCGGGCGATTCGTTGCGGGTGATGATTGTGCGCGGCTTCTCGACCTGCACTTCGGTCTTGAAGGGTGGCAGTTCCTCCAGCGAATTCCAGCCATCGTCGAACACGTGCCGGCTGACCGGCTCGAACCGGCCGGACGGATTGATGCCCGCTGACCTGCCGCGGTTGCGGTCCGGGCGGACACGCAGGCCGCTCTGCTCGACCATCGCGTTGGCCATCTCGGCTCTTCCTGCTCCGAAAGCCGCAATGTCGGCGCGCACGATCTGTTCCATCTTCGCCCGCTCCCAGGGACTGTCCATGTTGTGTCGAATCGCTCTGCTCATGAAATTATTCCTATTTCGTTGAATAGAACAAAGCAAGAACTTTCTATGGTGCGATGCAAAAACTGGCGCTGTCCGGCGCTTTCCGCTATTCGGCTAAGGATGCTCAGTGTTCTCATCGAAACCCGCAATGACGAGGAGGGCCTAGCCCGCACGCTCGCCTCGCTGATTGGCGGCGCGGTCGAAGGCGTGGTGCGTGAAGTCATCGTTTGCGACACAGGCTCTACCGATCAGACGCATCATGTGGCCGAGCATGCCGGCTGTCAGTACGTGACGGGCGGTGTCGCTGCCGGCATCCGCCAGGCCAAGGGGGATTGGTTGCTGCTCCTGGAGCCGGGCGCGCGGCTGGTGGAGGGCTGGATCGATGAAGTTGTCGCCCACACGGCCAGGCAGACCATGGCGGCACGGTTTTCGCGCACGCGAGCCAGTCGCACGCCATTCCTGGCCCGGGTCTTTTCGGGAAACCGCGCCTTGGCCGACGGCTTGCTGATCAGCAAGCGTCAGGCGGCTGCCGCGGCAAAGAGCGCCGGCAGTGCCGAGGCCATCGCCCGTGGCCTCGCGACGAAGCGGCTCGACGCGGAGATCTGGATGGCGCCGGCCAAGCAGGAGCGCCGCTCGTCGACGTGATTTTTGCAGTTGCTCAGGTCATTGTGCATTGCACAAAATCTGACGCGGGGTTAGCTTCCGTTCGAGCGGGAATTGGGTTTGGACATGCCGAGAGGCGAGCACCGATGCGGCATCGGTGGTGCTCTCATAGCCGAGGACCCAATGAAGCTTTCAACCCCCGACACATCCGGCGCGGCCAGTCTCGAGGCCATTGCGCGCAACGGCAGCCTGCTGCGGCGCATCGCCGTACGTATTCCAACCTATCTGACGGACCTGCGGGAGAACCCTGCCTGGCTGCCGATGTTCGTGTTGGCGCGCACAATGCCCGGACGCCGCATGCATTGGCTGGGCGCAAAACGCGCCCGCCCGGTCGCCAATGCCGGGGATACGATGTTTGCCGGTGTCGAACGGGGAGCGGTCGTCGATGCGTTGCGCTCCGACGGGCTGTTCTCAGGCCTGGTCCTGCCGCCCGATATCCATGAAGAGGTCGCCGACTTCGCCGGGCGCACGCCTTGCTTCGGCAATTTCGACCGCCGTCTCGAATTCATGCCGGGGGAACATGCCGAGGCCGAGAAACGCCTTGGCCGCTCGCTGCTCAGCGGGCATTTTTTCGAGCGCATCCTCGACTGCCCGGCGGCGCTTGCCATCCAGCGCGATCCGCTGCTTCTGGATATTGCCGCGCACTATCTCGGCGGCCAGGCGAAACTGATCACGACACGCGTCTGGTGGAGCTTTCCCACGGGTGCCGCTTCCGATGCCGACAAGAACCTCGCCTCGCTCGGCAAGTATCATTTCGACCTCGATGATTGGCGCATGCTGAAATTCTTCTTCTACCTCAAGCCGGTCGACGCCGACACCGGTCCGCATGTCTATGTCAGGGGCAGCCACAAGCGCCGCAGCCTCAAGCACCAGCTTACCCTTCTGGTCGGTCATCCCGCGCAACAGGTTCTGGATGTCTATGGCCAGCAGAGCCCGGTGACGCTGACCGGCGAGGCCGGTCACGGCTTCGTCGAGGACCCCTTTGGCTTTCATATGGGCACCGTGCCGGCACGCACGCCGCGACTGATGATGGAAGTCGGCTTCGGCGTATCGCCGCCGTCGCGCCGACGGTTTCATGGCGAGCCGGTTATCCGCTGAGAGCTGCCTATCCGAAGCTCATCTCGACAGGTGTCCAGTGTGTGCGGCGTCTGGCTTGGCGCTGCGCCCTGTTTTCCGTATCGAAGTCAACGCGGACCGGCTCCTGGTTGAACCGCTCGCGGTCGTCCAGGGCGTTGATGATGACGATCGCCCTTGCATCGTCATCTCTGGCGATTGCATCGTCATCTCTGGCGATTGCGGCGACGTAGACACCGCACCGCCGGCAGATCAGATAGTCGGCCGTCCTCAGCCCGAACTGATATCTCCGCAATTGCGTCTCGTCCTTGACCGAGATGACCAGTCTGCCATTCGGATCGGCAACGGCGCGCGAACCATGTCTGACACAGAACGAGCATTGGCAAGCGCGAACTTCGGTTTGCGGTGGCTCGAGCTCGGTTGAAAATTCAAGGCGTATATTGCCGCAATGGCACCCACCGGTGTGCACGGTCATCGTAGCTGCCTTGTCGTGAACGGCGATGATCGCCTTCAGACAAGGTACTTTTCCGAGGTCCGGTTTGGAATGGGGTTTCAAAGGCGCCGGTGCTGTTTTGCCTGGCGAACGCGGCGTGGAACCGGCGCTTTGCCTCGGCTTTTACGGAGCCGATTTGCCGCGCCGCAAATGCTCGTCCAGGCGCGGCATGATCTCGACGAAGTTGCATGGCATGTGCCGGTAGTCGAGCTGCGCTTTCAGGATGCCGTCCCACGCGTCCTTGCAGGCGCCTGGCGAACCCGGCAGCACGAAGACGAAGGTGGCGTTGACGAGGCCGCCGGTCGCCCGGCTCTGGATCGTCGAGGTGCCGATCTTGTCGTAGGAAATCCGGTGGAACACTTCCGAAAAGCCATCCATGCGCTTTTCGAAGATCGGCTCCAGCGCGTCCGGCGTCACGTCACGGCCTGTGAAGCCGGTGCCGCCGGTGGTGATGACGACATCGATATTCTTGTCCTGTGACCACGCCAGAACCGTGTCGCGGATTTTCTCGCGGTCGTCGGTGACGATATCGCGGGCCGCCAGCAGATGGCCGGCCTCGGCGATGCGGTCGGCCAACGTCTGGCCGGATTTGTCGTCGGCGAGGCTGCGCGTGTCCGAAACGGTCAGCACCGCGATGCGCACGGGAATGAAGGAGCGGCTCTCGTCAATTCTGGCCATCTGCGCCCTCCGATGCGATGGTGCGCGTCGCCGCGACGAACCAGTCGGGCTGGCGGCCGCGGATCTCGGCAGCGGCACGCTTGGCGACATTGCCGGTCTCGAACAGGCCGAAGCAGGTGGCGCCGGACCCGGACATCCGTGAAAAACCCGATCCGGCCTTGTTCAGCCAGGAAAGCGCCCTGCCGATGGCGGGCTGCATCGCCAGCGCCGCGGGCTCGAGATCGTTGCGAGTAATCTCCAGCCAGTTGCGCAGGCTGTGAAAATCGATGCCGCGCGGCAGCGGCGGCAAGGCCTCATTGTCGCGCCGGGAAAGCGCTGCAAAGACATCCGCCGTCGACACCGGGGTGCCTGGATTGACCAGCACCAGGCCAAGCGCCGAAAAATCCGGCACCATCGACAGTTCATCCCCGATGCCGCGCGCTACCAGCGGCTTTGCCGCCAGGCACATCGGCACATCGGCGCCAAGCGAAAGGCCGATCCGCGCCAGCTCTGCGCCGTCGATGTCCAGCGCCCATGTCTCCACCAGCCCGCGCAGCACGGTCGCCGCGTCGCTCGAACCGCCGCCGACGCCGGAGGCAACCGGCAGGTTCTTCTCCAGCCGGATAGCGACCGGCGGTGTTCTCTCGTGCCCGGCTGTCTGCCGCAGGGCATCGCGCGCCTTGAGCACCAGATTGCTGGCGTCGAGAGGAACGGCCGGAGCGTAACGGCCGGACACGGTAAATTCATCGCTGTCGGCGGGCGCGATTTCGACCCTGTCGCCAAAACGCGTGAACACCGCTAGGCTTTCGATCAGATGATAGCCGTCAGGGCGCCTGCCGGTGACATGCAGCGCAAGATTGATTTTGGCGTGTGCATGCCAGCTACGCGACCCGATGTCGGTGTCCACAATCGTCTGCGGGATGATGCTCAGTCCTTGGCCAGCCGGTATTCGCCGGTCTTCGGATCCTTGATCAAAGTGCCGATAGCGCCGTTGGCCGTCTGCTTTTCTGTGCGCCGCACCTTGGCGGTCACGCGCTCGGCTTCCCTAATGAAGGTGCGGTAGCCGAAATAAGCGGCAACGCCAACGACGGCGAAGAAAATGATCTGCGGCATGCCAAAACTCCTCCCACGCTGGGCCGGCGAAGGCGGCCGGTCGGGTCGGTTGATGCATGCCGACCCGCTTTTGGGAACACGACATGCATGAAACTCAAGCTCTCATGCTAGACGGTTTTGCCGGGTTTTCAAAGCCCGAAGCGAGACCACAATGCGCGCTCTTCCGCCGCATCGATCACGCCGCTGGCGGCAGCCGCGGCAATATCGGGCGCTGAAAAGCCCTTGCTTGAGCCGAACAGACCGAAGCGGCTAAGGAAACCGCGCGGCGTCGTGATCAGCCTGAGCTGCGTTTTCGCCCCGAAACGGGTCTTGAGCACCGTTCGCATGTCGCCGAGCGCATCGACCAGACCGAGTTCGAGGCCCTTGATGCCTGTCCAGAACAGGCCGGTGAACAGGTCCGGGTCGTCCTTCAGTTTCGTGCCGCGCCGCTCCTTGACGAGGTCGATGAAGGTTGCGTGCACCTCGAGCTGCAGCGCCTTCAGCCGCTCGACATCTTCCTTCTTCTCGGGCTTGAACGGATCGAGCACCGCCTTGTTCTGGCCGGCAGTGTGGACACGTCGTTCGATTCCGATCTTCTTCATCAGTTCCGGGAAGCCAAACGAAGCTGAGACGACGCCGATCGACCCGACGATGGAGGACGGATCGGCGAAGATCTCGTCACCGGCGACCGCGATCATGTAGCCGCCCGACGCCGCGACATCCTCGACGAAGACCAGTACCTTTTTGTTCTTTTCCGTGGCCAGGTCACGGATGCGCTTGAAGATCAGCCGAGACTGCACCGGCGAGCCGCCCGGCGAATTGATCGAGATGGCGACCGCCGGCGCGTCGTAGGAGAACGCCTTCTCGATGAGGCCGGCGGTGGAAGCCAGCGACAGGCTCGGCCGAAACTGGCCACCGCCTGCCATGATGGTGCCGTGCAGCCGGATGACCGGAATGGTGACGACGGTGGAGCGCCAGGATTTCGGCAGCAGGCGGTTGATAAGGCGTTTCACGAGGGCGCGGTCTCCGGTCGGTGGGTTGCAGGCATGTAGGGATTTCCCGGCCAACGGCAATGTCGCCGGGCAGAATAGCTCAATCTCCGAACAGCGAGGCGAGGCCGTTGGTGATCATTTCGCTGCGCTCGTCGGGGCCGTTGCCTGACTGCGTGTGGAGCATTAGGGGCGGGCGGATGGCAAGCTTTCCCCGTGCCCCGAGCGCTGCCCGCACGACGATGCGGATCGCCGCCGCATCGGGACGAGGGTGGACGGCGAGCATCTCGGCATCGCCGAAGCGGCCGGCGATCGCATCGAGAATGGCGCCGAGCTGTTCGGGCCGGGCGATTACGGCGAGCCCGCCGCGCGGCCTCACCACCGCCGCCGCACTTCTGATCCAGCTCCCGAACAGCCCGTCCTCCATGACATGGGCTTCCTTTCGCAGGCGATCCGATGTGGCGCGGTCCCGGGAAGCATTGAAAGGCGGGTTCATGATGACGAAGTCGAAGTCGTTGTCGGCGAGGCCGGCGGCCGCCCGCGCCCGGCCCGATACGGTGACATCGGCGACCAGCACGGAGGCGCGATCGCTGAGATGGGCATTGCCGGGATGGGCAAGCGTCGCCGCCGCGAAGGCCGCCATTTCCGGCGCGCGTTCGACAAGCACCGCCTCTGCCGCCGGGCAGCGTGACAGCACCGCCAGTCCGGTAGCTCCGGCTCCGGCGCCGAAATCGGCCAGGCGCCCGCTAAAGGTCGATGGCACGGATGCCGCCAGCATCATCGCATCCATGCCGGCGCGATGGCCGCCCTGCTTGGGCTGGACGAGCCAGAACCGGCCGCGATGGAAGGCGTCGACCGTATGGGCCGGCGTGTCCGGAACAAGGGCGGCGGGCGCGGCGGGCATTATTTTCCGCGGATCTCGTTGGCGATGCCGGCATCCCTGAGGATGCGCCGTGCCGCGTCGGCCTGGTCGGCGTCGACCATGACGCGTTTCTGCAAAAGACCGATCGATCCTTCGAGAATGCTCATATTCTGATCGGCGACAAAGCAGGCGATGCCGGCGTCGCGCATCAGCGATTCCACAAAGGAGATGATCACGGCATCGTTGGTGCGGACAAGTTCTATCATCGTATGAAACTCGCAGTTTGCGCTATTGATGTAAACGGGCAGGGGATTCCGAGGCAGAGCCCCGTTCCCTCTGTGGTCGTTGACATTCCGTCATCGACGCCGCGCCAATTCGCCACTTGCCGTGGCCATGTCCGCCGCCCTAGAGTCCATGCAGGGACTAAGGGTGCCGTCGCACGCTCTATACCAAGACGGGAGTGATTGTCGTGGGTGTCGTTCTCAACATTGAAAACGGGAAGCGGGAGCCCGCCTCCATCAAGGATCTGATCGATCTGACAGCGGCCGATATGGGGCGCGTCAATGAATTGATCCTGTCCAAGGCCGGCTCCGACGTCGAGATGATCCCGGAGGTCGCCAACCATCTGATCTCGTCCGGCGGCAAACGGCTGCGGCCGATGCTGACGCTGGCCGCCGCGCAGATGTTCGGCTATGCCGGCGAAGGCCACGTCAAGCTCGCCACCTCCGTCGAATTCATGCACACGGCGACGCTTCTCCACGACGATGTCGTCGACGAAAGCGGCATGCGGCGCGGCAAGAAGACCGCCCGCATGATCTGGGGCAACCAGGCAAGCGTGCTGGTCGGCGACTTCCTGCTCGGCCAGGCTTTCCGCATGATGGTCGATGTCGGCTCGCTCGAAGCGCTCGATATCCTGTCGAGTGCTGCCTCGATCATCGCCGAGGGCGAGGTCATGCAACTCGCCGCCGCCAAGAACCTCGAAACCACCGAGGACGAGCATTTCGCCGTCATCAAGGCCAAGACCGCCGCACTTTTTTCGGCTGCTGCCGAGGTCGGGCCCGTCATTGCCCAGGCGACGCGCAACGATCGTGCGGCGCTGCGCTCCTACGGCATGAATCTCGGCCTTGCCTTCCAGCTGATCGACGACGCGCTGGACTATGGCGGCACCAGCAAGGATCTCGGCAAGAATGTCGGCGACGATTTCCGCGAAGGCAAGGTGACCTTGCCGGTCATTCTCGCCTATCGGCGGGGCACGAAGGCCGAGCGCACTTTCTGGAAGCGTGCCATCGAGGACAATGTCACCGATGACGCCGGCCTGGAAAAGGCGATCGGCTTGATGACTCGCCATGGCGCCATCGCTGACACGATCGGACGAGCCCGCCATTTCGGCGAGATCGCCCGCGACGCGCTGGCGCCGCTGGAAGCGACGCCGCAGAAATCGGCGCTGATCGACGTCATCGATTTCTGCATCAGCCGGGTGAACTGAGCGGCGTCACCCGGTAGCCGGCTACTTACCCTTTCCCGGCAAAGCGAACGCGGCCAGCAGGCTGACAAAGATGCCCGCCGCCGCCAGCCAGAAGGCGATCTGTATGCCGTAGGCGATCGCGGCCTTCAGTGCATCGCCTGTCAGCCCGCCGACATGGCTGTTGGCGATCGCGATCAATGTTGCCATGCCGATCGCGTTGCCGATGTTGAGCGTCGTGCAGGCCATTCCCGAGGCAACGCCCTGTTCGTCGGGTGCCACGCCCGACGCGGCCGCGATCCACATGGCGGTCCAGACGATGCCCTGTCCGACACCGGAGATGATCAGGCCGGGAACGATGGCGGCATAGCTGCTGTCGGCTGATGCTCCAAGGACCATCAGCGCTGTGCCGGCTGCGCCGACTATCATGCCGCCGACCAGGGTCGAGCGTGTAGAAAAGCGCGTCGCCAAGCGTTCACCGAGCTGCGTGCCGGCGGCGATGGCGATCGACGGCACCAGGAACGCCAGGCCTGTTTGCAGGGCGGTGAAGCCATGTACGGTCTGCAACAGCACGGTCAGGAAATAGGGCAGGGCGCCGAAAGTCGCCATGTAAAGGAAGGTGATGGTCATGCCGGCGACGAGGCTGCGGTTTTGGAACAGTCGCAACGGCATCAGCGGGCCGGTGCTTCTTGCCTCGATCACCGTGAAGACGATCAGGAAGAGCGCCGCCAGCATGGCGCTGATAAGAATCGTTGGCGAACCCCAGCCATAGTCCGGGCCCTGGACCAGCGTGAAGACCAGCAACGTGGCGCCGGCGGTGACAGCCAATGCGCCGGGCAGGTCGAAATTGCGATGCTCGTGTCGCTTGGGATCGCGCGGGATGATGACAAACGCGGCGGCGATGGCGATACCGGCCAGTGCCACGTTGACATAGAACACGGCTGGCCAGCCGAAGGCGCTGGTGAGGAACCCTCCCGCCAGCGAGCCGAGCGTCAGGCCACTTGCCCCGGCACCGCCCCAGACCGCGAGCGCCCGGTTACGCTCCGGCCCCTCGGCGAACAGGCGGTTGATCAGCGACAATGTCGCCGGAAACAGGAACGCGGCGCCGATGCCTTGCACGGCACGCGCTGCGACAATGATTTCGGGCGACCAGGCGAGGCCGCCAAGCAGGGATGAAAGCGCATAGAGCCAAAGTGCGAAGATGAAGACGCGGCGCTGGCCGACGAGGTCGGCGGCTCGGCCGCCGAACAGCAGGAAGCCGCCGGTGAACACGGTGTAGGCGCTCACAACCCATTGTAGTGTCTGGCCGGAAAAGCCGAGGCTGGAGCCGATCTCCGGCAAGGCCACGAAAACGATGTTGAGGTCGAGCGCGATGATGAGCTGGGCAAAGGCGAGCAATGCCAGCGTGGCGCCGCGCTTCGCGCCAACCCCTTTCTGTGTTGCCGTGGCGCCGAGCGGCAGACCTTGATCGAGTGAACTCATGCCCGTCTCCTTTTGATTCTTTATCGATCAACAAAGAATTAGAATTTGCATTCCGGAGTCAAG
Source organism: Mesorhizobium sp. WSM4822 (assembly GCF_055811155.1). NCBI lineage: Bacteria > Pseudomonadati > Pseudomonadota > Alphaproteobacteria > Hyphomicrobiales > Phyllobacteriaceae > Mesorhizobium > Mesorhizobium sp. WSM4822. Next base: position 87,831 of record NZ_JBVVQM010000004.1, read on the forward strand.
CGGATTATTTGTCGATCGACAAAAAAATGGAGATGGCGATGGCGGGAAGACCGAGGGAGTTCGATCGCGACAAGGCACTGGAGAAGGCGCGAGACGCCTTCTGGACACGCGGATACGAAGGCACATCGATGGCCGATCTGGTTTCGGCCCTGGGCATCGCCTCGGCGCGCATCTACGCGGCCTTTGGCTCGAAGGAGGATCTGTTTCGGGAAGCGGTCGGGCTCTACGAGGCCAATGAGGGCGGTTTCGCCACTCGTGCCTTCGCTGGCGAGACGACCGCGCGGCGGGCCATCGAGCGGATGCTGCGCGAAGCCGTCGAAACCTATACGCAGCCAGGGCGGCCGCAGGGCTGCATGGTGGTGTCGGCCGCCACCAATTGCGCGATCGAGAATGATCGCGTGCAGGAGTGGCTGGCGGAGCACCGCCGGACACGCACCCTATCGATTGTGGAGCGGCTGAACGAGGCCGTTCGGGACGGGGAACTGAGGCCGGATACGGACGCCGGGGCGCTCGGCGACTACTATGCCACGCTCATGCATGGTCTTTCCGTACAGGCGCGTGACGGCGTGCCGAAGAAGCGCCTGCATGATCTCATCACCGTCGCCATGCAGGCGCTGGACGCAAGGCTGGCGGGCGTCCCCGAATTTCAGCATCATTTCGCCAAGCAGCCGTGAATCCCGATCCCGCCGTCTCGACAAGCTGCCCTGCCGCAAATTATCTATTAAACATGGCAAAGGGCACAGACGACACCATCGCGGTGCGCATCAGCAAGGTTCTGGCGGACCGCATCATCTCGGGCGCGATCGAGCCGGGGGCCAGGCTTCGGCAGGATCATATCGCCGAGGAATTCCAAACCAGCCATGTTCCCGTGCGCGAGGCCTTCCGGCGTCTGGAGGCGCAAGGGCTGGCCATCGGCGAGCCGCGCCGCGGCGTGCGTGTCGCGTCTTTCGATCTGGGCGAGGTCAAGGAGGTCGCCGAAATGCGCGCGGCCCTTGAAGTGCTGGCGCTGCGCCACGCCGCGCCGCACCTGACATCGGCCATTCTCGATCTCGCCGAGGAGGCGACCAAGGCCGGCGACAAGTCCCGCGATGTCAGGTCGTGGGAAGAGGCCAACCGCGCCTTCCACCGCTTGATCTTGGCGCCATGCGGCATGCCGCGCCTGCTCGCCACCATCGACGACCTGCACGCGGCAAGCGCCCGTTTCCTGTTCGCGGCATGGCGGTCGGAGTGGGAGACGCGCACCGATCAGGACCATCGCGCGATCCTCGCCGCCTTGCGGCAGGGAAACACCGAATCGGCGGCCGTCACACTGGGGCGGCACGTCCAATGGATTGGCCGCAAGCCGGTCAGGACGGCTTCCGGAACAACGCGCGAAGCCTTCGCCATCGTAGGTTAGACGGCCTCCGCCAAAGCGAGGGCTTGCAATCCCCAGGGAAGTGTGGATTCGATAATAGATCGGAAAGAGAAATTATCTATAATTTTCATCGATCGAAGGAATCCCAATGACAGACGTCGCGTTCTCCCCCGGCAAGCCGTCGTTCAGTCCGCTCCGGCTCCAGGATCGTTCTCTTGCCTGGCAGGTTGGAGCCGTCGTGCTTGGCACCCTGTTCCTGGCGCTGGCGTCCTATATCGAGGTGCCGATGGTGCCGGTCCCGGTAAACATGCAGACCTTTGCCGTGACCCTGATCGGCGCGCTCTATGGCTGGCGGCTTGGCGCGCTCACCATCGTCGCCTGGCTGGTCGAGGGTGCGGTCGGCTTTCCGGTTCTGTCCGGAGGGGCAGCGGGTGCCGCGCATTTCGTCGGGCCGACGGGTGGCTATCTCTTCGCCTTCCCGCTTGTCGGCGCCTTGGTCGGCTGGCTAGCAGAACGCGGCTGGAACGGCAAAAGGGTGATGCTTGCCTTTGTCGCCATGCTGCTTGGCAACCTTGCCTGCCTTGTGCTGGGCACAGCATGGCTTGCCGTCATGATTGGAGCCGAACAGGCCGTTACCTTCGGTTTCCTGCCGTTCATCGTCGGCGGCTTGCTCAAGTCAGCGCTGGGTGCCGCGACCCTCATGGCCCTTCCCGGCGGCAAGGCCAAGCCGGCCAATCCGTGACGATCAAGCTGCGCGCCCATCATCTCCTTTGCCTGCTCACCTATGTGGGCAAGGGATACAGCCCCGCCTTCACCGCCAATTATGATCGCGTCGCGGAGCGCCTGAGCCGGGGCGAGGACATCCTCCTCGTTTCCGGCCCCGACGATGTCTGCGCTCCCTTGCTCGACGAGCCGGAACCTCACTGCCTCAACGAGAGCGTCGTCGAGCGGGACCGGCTCGCCGGGCTGGATGTAGAGGAATTGCTGGCGCGGCCAATCCGGGTCGGCACCCACCTCGATCTCGACACGGGGACCTTGGCCCGGATGCGGCAGGCGTTTTCGGCTGGCCTTGTACGCAGGGCCTGCGGCGGCTGCGAATGGAACGAACTGTGCAGCACGATAGCGGCCGGTGGATACAGCGACACGCTGGTGCAGCGGTCCGCCGCGCCAGCCGAGGGTTGATATTGGCCCCGAGCCTTAGCGGTCGAAGCCGAGCTCAAGGGTCGAATCTGCGATATCTTCGGCGCCGCGCAGGGCCAACACCGAAATTCAAGACCGGAAAACTGGTGCCTGTCGCCATGATTTGTTAATCGGGTGCCCGGATTGTGAATTCGAGGCGGATTGAAGCGCGACCCCAAAAAGGCCATGCTTTGCCTGGAAAGATCGAGTCTACGCCGATCCCGCTGATGCGGAGATGGCGCCTGGCTGAAAGGGATATGATGCGGCAAGGACGTGCGCGCTGGCTGACAAGGCTGGCAATTGTGACCGGCATGGCGATCTCGGCTTTGCCGGCCTATGCCAAGCAAACCACCGAACCGGTCAAGATCACGTCGTTTTCGGGCGCTTATCTGGCGGCCCGGGTCGCCGAGGGCGACAACGACCTCGACAGCGCCATCGCCTACTACAAGCAAGCATTGGCCTTCGACCCGAGCGACACCGGCCTGCAGCAGAGCCTGATGCTGTCGCTGATCGCGCAAGGGCGCTTCGACGAATCCCTGGTCTATGCCGACAAGCTGAAGGAAGTGCCTGACGTCGAGCGTTTCTCGCGCTTGGCGCTCGCCGTCGATTCCTTCCACAAGAAGGATTTCACCAAGGCGCAGTACTGGCTCAAGCTGTCGCTGGAATCCGATCTCGACCGGTTGATCTCCGGCGTGATGTCCGGCTGGGCGCAGCAAGGCGCCGGAGAGCCTGCCGATGCGATGGCGTCCATCGACAAGCTGCAGGGGCCGGATTGGTTCGGCCTGTTCAAGTCGTTCCACCGCGCCCTGATCGCTGATGCATCCGGCATGCCCGAAAAGGCCGAGGCTATCTATGCCGCGACCATGCAGGATACCGCCGCCGGCGGTGCCGCTCCCGAAACCTGGATGCGCAACGCCCAGGCCTACGCCTCGTTCCTGGTCCGCAAGGGCGACAAGACCAAGGCGCTGTCGGTGCTCGATCAGGCCGAGGCGTTTTCGCCGGGCAAGCTGGAAATCGTCGCCTTGCGCGACCGAATTGCAAAAGGCGACAAGATTGCGCCGCTGGTTGCCGGCCCATCCGATGGCGCCTCCGAAATCCTGCTCGACCTCGCCACCGCGCTCAACCGTGGCGGCGGCGAGCCGTTCGTGCGCCTCTATCTGCAATATGCGCTTGCTTTGAAGCCTGACAGCGACGCTGCCCTTGTGCAACTCGCCGCCGTGTCCGAGCAATTGAAGGACGGCGAAGGTGCCATCGCGCTCTATCGCCGGATTCCCGCCGCTTCGCCGCTGAAGGAGCTTTCGGACCTGCAACTCGGCCTCAATCTTGCCGATCTGGACCGTCACGAAGAGGCGATCACCCATCTGAAAGCCTTGGTCGACGCCCATCCCAATGACATGCGCGCCTATCTGGCGCTCGGCGGCGTCTATTCCTCGAAGGACGATTTCCGTTCGGCCGCCACTCTCTACGATAAGGCCGTCGAGGTGCTGAAGGCGCCGACCGCGGCCAACTGGAACATCTTCTACCAGCGCGGCATCGCTTATGAGCGTCTGAAGGAATGGCCCAAGGCCGAGCCGAACTTCCGCAAGGCGCTGGAACTGTTCCCCGACCAGCCGCAGGTGCTGAACTATCTCGGCTATTCCTGGGTCGACATGAACATGAACCTCAAGGAAGGCCTGGCGATGATTCAAAAGGCCGTCGACCTCAGGCCGAGCGACGGTTACATCGTCGATTCGCTGGGTTGGGCCTATTTCCGCCTCGGCAGGTTCGACGACGCGGTGCGCGAAATGGAACGCGCCGTGTCGCTGAAGCCGGAAGATCCGGTTCTCAACGATCACCTCGGCGATGCCTACTGGCGCGTCGGCCGCAAGCTGGAAGCCACCTTCCAGTGGAACCAGGCTCGCGACCTGAAGCCGGATCCCGATGTGCTGGCCAAATTGCAGCAGAAGCTGATGAAGGGCCTGCCGCCGATCGAGTCCAACACGGCGCAGGAAACTCCGAAGGTCAAGCCAGAGCCGGTGCCCGCCCCGAAGGGGTGACGTCAGCCATTTGAATTCAAGGCGAACGGGGCTCTTTTCGGAGTCCCGTTTTCGTTTGAACCGTATTCGGCGGGCTGCCTCAGAAGAGCTTGCGATAGACGACGAAGCCGGAGTGTTCGGCGACCTTGTCGTAAAGCTTCATCGCCGTGTGATTGGTCTCATGCGTCAGCCAGTATACCCGGCCTGAGCCGGCCGCCTGCGCGCGCTCGTAGACGCCCTCGATCAGCGCCCGTCCGATGCCTTTGCCACGCGAGGCCTGCGTGGTGAAAAGGTCCTGCAGATAGCAATTCGGCGCGATCGCCGTGGTGCTGCGATGGAAGAGATAGTGCACGAGGCCGAGAAGCTGTCCCTCGCCTTCGGCCACCAGCGCGTGGACCGGCTCATAGGCATCGAAGAAACGAGACCATGTCATCTGGGTGATCTCACCCGGCAGGGCCGTTTCGCCCGAGCGGCCATAAAACGCATTGTAGCCGTCCCACAGCGGCAGCCATTGCTCGAAATCCTGTCGCGCGACAGGGCGGATGACGATCGGGCTGGGCATGGCTGAAACCTGTTGTCGTTGCTGCACAGGCGAACAGAGCGCAGGCCCCAGAGATGGGCAATGGGCCAGCCCCTGCAAAGCTTTCAACATTGTCCATAATGTCGGCGCGGCTGCATCGGCGTGCTTTGCTTGACGCTTTGCTGCCGGGTCTCTAGGACGTGCCGGCAAGCTAGCCTGTGCTGTCGAGGCCACCCGTGACAATTGAAATCCCCGCCCATATGCATCCCAGCCGCTCGTTCCAGGGGCTGATCCTGACCTTGCACAACTATTGGGCGGCCTATGGCTGCGTCATCCTGCAACCCTACGACATGGAAGTCGGCGCCGGTACCTTTCATCCGGCAACGACGCTGCGCGCGCTCGGCCCAAAACGCTGGAACGCTGCCTATGTCCAGCCTTCGCGTCGTCCCAAGGACGGGCGTTATGGCGAGAACCCGAACCGGTTGCAGCATTATTACCAGTACCAGGTGATCCTGAAGCCGAACCCGCCCAATTTACAGGAACTCTATCTCGGCTCGCTGGCGGCGATCGGCGTCGATCCGCTGCTGCACGACATCCGCTTCGTCGAGGACGATTGGGAAAGCCCGACGCTGGGCGCCTGGGGTCTCGGCTGGGAATGCTGGTGCGACGGCATGGAAGTCTCGCAGTTCACCTATTTCCAGCAGGTCTGCGGTATCGAATGCGCGCCGGTGGCCGGCGAACTGACCTACGGGCTGGAGCGACTGGCCATGTATGTGCAGGGCGTCGACAATGTCTACGACCTCAATTTCAACGGCCGCGAAGGCGCCGATAAGGTCACCTATGGCGATGTCTTCCTGCAGGCCGAGCAGGAATATTCGCGCCACAACTTCGAACACGCCAACACGGCGATGCTTCTGCGCCACTTCGAGGACGCCGAGGCCGAGTGCAAGGCGCTGCTCGATGCCGGCGCGCCGGCGTCCAACGACAATCTGCCGATGCACCGCATGGTTTTCCCGGCCTACGACCAGTGCATCAAGGCCAGCCATGTCTTCAACCTGCTCGACGCACGCGGCGTGATTTCGGTCACCGAGCGGCAGAGCTATATCCTGCGGGTGCGCAATCTGGCCAAGGCCTGCGGCGAAGCGTTTCTGAAGACGCAGGCGGGTGGCTTGGCGGCCTGAGCTTCAGGCCCGCTTCATCATCTCGAGGGAAACGTTGATCGGCGGTACGGCCTGACCGCTGGCATCGTCGATCGTGCGCAATGCCTGCCGCACACCCGGCATCGAGAAGGCGCCGTGAGCCTGCGCCGTGAAGCAGGCGCCGAGCGCGAGGATCTGCAGAAGTCTGGATGCCGTTTTCATGGTCGTTGAGCCAATAGTTTCCTGCCTGAGCGTGGGTCGCTTCAGCGCTGCGTTCGGTTCATGGAAATCTTTGATCCAAGGACGGGTGGCGCGGTCTTGTCCCGACAGGGCGGCCAAAATTTCTGGAAACGGGCGCAAATCGGCGATCCCCGCGCGGAAAGGGTGACAGCGGCCAGCCGAGTTGCTATGCCCCCGCCCGGACCATTTTGCCGCGTGAGCCCCATCCATGCCTGACCTGCTTCTAGAACTCCGCTCGGAAGAGATTCCTGCCCGCATGCAGCGCAAGGCGGCGGGTGATCTCAGGAAGATGCTGACCGACGGTCTGGTCGAGGCGGGGCTGACCTATGAAGCGGCGCGCGAGTACTGGACGCCACGCCGGCTGACGCTCGATATCAGGGGTCTCACCGCGCGCTCGAAAGATATAAGCGAAGAGATCAAGGGGCCTTCGACATCGGCGCCTGAACAGGCGGTCCAGGGGTTCCTGCGCAAGGCCGGACTTTCCTCGATCGCCGAGGCCCATGTCCATTCCGATCCGAAGAAGGGCGATTTTTATGTCGCCCACATTTCGAGGCCGGGCAGGGCGGCGGAAGAGATCATCGCCGAACTGGTGCCGGGGATCATCCGCAATTTCCCGTGGCCGAAATCGATGCGCTGGGGGCCGGCCTCGGCCAAGCCCGGCTCGCTGCGCTGGGTACGGCCCCTGCAATCGATCCTGTGCACGTTCGGCCCGGAGACCGAGGAGCCTGTCGTGGTCGATTTCGAGATCGACGGTATCCGCTCCGGCAACACCACCTATGGCCACCGTTTTCATGCGCTTGACGCCATCACGGTACGCCGCTTCGACGACTATGTTTCCAAGCTGGAAGCGGCCAAGGTCGTGCTCGATGCTGATCGGCGCAAGGAGATCATCCTTGCCGATGCCCGCAATCTCGCCTTCGCCAACGGGCTTGACCTGGTCGAGGACGACGGGCTGCTGGAGGAGGTGTCCGGGCTGGTCGAATGGCCTGTCGTGCTGATGGGCGAGTTCGAGGAGGCATTCCTGGCCATTCCAGCCGAAGTGATCCGACTGACCATTCGCGCCAACCAGAAGTGCTTTGTGACGCGGCCGCAGGGTGTCGACGACGCGCTTTCCAACCGCTTCATCCTCACCGCCAATATCGAAGCCAGGGATGGCGGCAAGGAGATCGCCCACGGCAACGGCAAGGTGGTGCGCGCCCGCCTGTCCGACGCGCTTTATTTCTGGACGACCGACCAGGGCGATTTGCCTGACCTGGCTGAGCTCGAGGCATCGGCGGAAAAATTCGGGCTTGATCTCAAGAAGCCGCTCGACCAGCGCATGGCCCGCCTCGACCATCTCGGCGTGACTTTCCACGCCAAGCTCGGCACGCAGGGCGAACGGGTGGAGCGGATCAAGCGATTGGCGGAAGAACTGGCGCCGATCGTGGCGCAGTCAATCTCCCCCCTTGAGGGGGAGATGGCCGGCAGGCCAGAGGGGGTCGCCGCGCGTGAAGCGCCGGCGTCCTCTGACCGCGATGGGGCGTCGCATCCGGTCGTGCCGACCCCCTCTGTCGCCTTCGGCGACATCTCCCCCTCGAGGGGGGAGATTATCGCGCTCGCAGGTCGTGCCGCCGTCTTGGCCAAGGCGGATCTCACCACCGAAGTCGTCGGCGAGTTTCCGGAACTGCAGGGCGCAATGGGCCGCAAATATGCGCTGCTTCAGGGCGAGCATGCATCGGTCGCCGCTGCAGCGGAGGAACACTACAAGCCGCAGGGCCCGTCCGATCGCGTACCGAGCGATCCGGTGTCGGTCGCTGTCGCGCTCGCCGACAAGCTGGATACACTGGTCGGCTTCTGGGCGATCGACGAAAAGCCGACAGGGTCGAAGGACCCTTATGCGTTGCGGCGGGCCGCGCTCGGGGTTGTTAGAATATTGGTCGAGAATAATATTCGACTGGCGCTGATATCCATTGTCGGGACGGCTTCCGACCTCCTCTCCTTCTTCCACGACCGCCTGAAGGTCTATCTCCGTGACCAGGGCGCACGGCATGATCTCATCGATGCGGTGTTGGCGGCAGGTTCGCGCCCCATCTCCCCCCTAGAGGGGGAGATGTCGGCGAAGCCGACAGAGGGGGGCGCTGTCCCGCCGACCTCTCAGCGCGAAGCGCCCCCCTCTGCCCTGCCGGGCATCTCCCCCTCAAGGGGGGAGATTGGCCAATCGCAGTCCGACGACCTGCTGCAGATCGTCCGCCGCGTCGAGGCGCTCGGCTCCTTCCTCGACACGGAGGACGGTAAGAATCTGCTCGCCGGCACCAAGCGTGCGGCCAACATTCTGGCCGCCGAGGAGAAGAAGAAAACGGCGGTGGCCGAAACCGTTGAGTCGGCACTTTTGCGCGAGGATGCCGAGAAATCGCTGTTTGCGGCGGTGAATCAGGCTGAGAAGCAAGCCGGCGAAGCGATTCAAAACGATGACTTTTCCGGCGCCCTGCTGGCGCTTAGCGTGTTGCGCGAGCCGGTTGATTCATTCTTTGAGCATGTTCTCGTAAACGATGAGGATCAGGCGGTGCGTGCCAACCGCCTGGCGCTGCTCGCCCGCATCCGCGCGGCCACCGGTCAGGTCGCGGATTTCTCCAGGATCGCAGGTTAAGGCGAAGAAAATATTCTCTGCTACCGGCCGCTCAAGCCGGCTTACAGTCATATGGCGATGATCTCTCCGTGGCAAAAGGAACATGTTCCCCAACCCCACGGAGGCTTCCATGAATTCCGATCACGAAATCGAAGTGACAGAAGAAACCCCGGTTCCCGCCGGGGCGCTTGAATCCGCTTCCGAAACCATCCTCGATCATGCCGCCGCCGCAGCGATCGAAGCCGCTGACCTGTCTGATGACGACGAAGACGGCGACGATGAAGAAGGCGACGAGTCCGCCGAAACTGCCACGCTCTCGGATGACGACGAAGATGAAGACGAAGAAGACGAGGACGAAGACGACGCCGAGGACAGCGTGAAGGCTGAAGGCGACGAGTCCGAAGAAGATGATGATAAGGAAGAAGCGGCCTGATTTTTTTCGGCCGCCGAGTCTATCGATGGCAAGGCGGCGCTGAGGCGCCGCCTTCTCCTATCAGCCGTCCCCCGAAGCCGACGGTCAGCCGCCCCGGCGACGGTCAGTTCTCGAGAATGCTGACGCGCACGCTGTTTTCGTAGACATCGACCTGGATCAGCGGTTCGCCATTGACGATGGCGCGCTTGGTCGAGGAACTCATCGCGCCGCCGCGTTCCAGCATGCGCTGCAGGTCGGCGCGCTGGCCGTTGGTCCTGAACCAGCCATCAGCCTCGTCGTCGCTGTCACGGCGGTGGAATTTGTGCCAGTTGGCGCGGTCCTGCCGCACCATCTGCGCGGCATTGTCCAGCGCATAGCCGTCACTCGCCTGATGGTCGCGATCGGAAATGCGCGCGACATAAGATCCCAGCATGTCGTCGGCATGAGCCGCGACGACGCCAAGCAACGACGCCAGCAGAAGGCCTGCCCCGGCTACGATTCCAGATTTTCTCATGATCACCCCCCTTTACCCCTAGCGATGAAATCCCGTCTGCCAGAAATACCTAGAACGGGGCTTGCCTGGCAATGGTGCGCCGGGCGCCAGACCACCGTCAAGTCACGCCATCGATGTCGGCTGTGTTTGAGCCGGGGCTATTTGGTGTAGCCGTTGGGAGGCATGCGCTGCCCTGCTGCCGGCGCCGAAGCGCTCGGCGGGGTGGGTTGGTTCTCGGCGTTCCCTGAGGGGGCTGCGGAAGCGGTGGCCGTTGCCGGCGCCGTGCCAGCGGCCGGCGCGGCACCGGCCGCTGGTGCAGCGGTTGGCGCCGGTGCAGGGAAATCGGGACCGGTAACGCCGCCACGAATGACCATCGGGCCTGGCTGGAAGCCGTGCCCGGTCGCGGGCTTGTCCGGGATCGCCGCCACTTTTTCATCGGTGACGTCGGGCGGCGTTTCCCCTATTGCCACCACCGATCGCGCATCGCTGGCTTTGACTGCATCGGCGGTTCTAGGCTGGTTGGGAGCGCCGATCCTGACGATCGATGGTGTGGAGGATGGCGCGCCTGGAAAAACCAGGGATGACGCCTGGGCTTCGCCGGCCGCAACAGCAAGAATGATACCCAGCAGGATACGCGCAGACACTGATGTCGCTCCCCTTTGCCCAGAAGCTGTTCGATAGCAGGCCGGAATTGATGCCGGCTTTCGCGGAAACATAGCATTTTAGGGATTGATAAATTGCCAATGCTCCTGCTCGCCAACAATAGGTTACCCAACAGCGGCTTGCCCAACGGCCGCCATCGTACTACGCACCCCGCATCTGTGAGGTGACGAGAGTGGCTGAAATACTTGGCTCGGGCGAGGCGCTGGAGCGGGCGCTGGCGCTGCTCATGGAAGGCGATGTCGTCGCCATCCCGACGGAAACCGTCTACGGGCTGGCCGGCGACGCCACCAACGGCATCGGCGTCGCGCGCATTTTCGAGGCCAAGGGGCGGCCGCGCTTCAACCCGCTGATCGCCCATGTCGCGGATATGGCGATGGCAGAGCGCCTCGCGTTGTTCGATCCGCTGTCCAGGAAACTGGCGCTGGCATTCTGGCCAGGTCCGCTGACGCTGGTGCTGCCGCAACGGCCCGGCAACGGCATCCATCCGCTGGTCACCGCCGGGCTTGATACGATTGCCTTGCGCATGCCGAGGGGTTTTGCAGGCGACCTGATCGCCAGGCTCGGCCGCCCGCTTGCAGCGCCCAGCGCCAATTCATCCGGCAGGATCAGCGCAACGACCGCGCAAGCGGTGGCCGCCGATCTCGGTGCGCGGATAAAGCTGGTGGTCGATGGCGGCGCGACCCCGGTCGGGCTGGAATCGACCATCGTCAAGGCCGAAGGAAACAGATTGCGGCTGCTGAGGCCCGGCGGCATCGCCGCCGAGGAGATCGAGGCGGCTATCGGCATGGAGCTGTTGCGCGGCGGCACCGTCGGTATCGAGGCGCCGGGCATGCTTGCCTCGCACTATGCGCCAGGTGCTGCGATGCGGCTCAATGCCGGCACGGTCGGCGAGGGCGAGGCTTTGCTAGGCTTCGGCAGCCAGAGGGCGCAAGGCTGGCGCCGCGCCGAAGCCTTCCTCAATTTATCCGAAACCGGTGACCTGCGCGAAGCGGCGAGCAATCTGTTCGCCTATATGCAGGAGCTCGACCGCAGCGGCGCGCGGACCATCGCCGTCGAACCTATTCCCTTCGACGGGCTCGGCGAAGCCATCAACGATCGGCTGTCGCGTGCCGCCGCCCCTCGTGACATCACGCTGCCCACACCATAGTTTTCCCCCATGACCGAAATCATAGAGACACTCGATTCCGCTCTCATCGATCGCTTCGCGGCGATCGTTGGCGACAAATATGCGTTCCGCGACGAGCGCGATATCGCGCCTTACCTCATTGAGCGGCGCGGGCTCTGGCACGGCGCGACATCGCTGGTGCTGCGCCCGGGCAGTGTCGACGAAGTCAGCCGGATCATGCGGCTGGCGACGGAGACGGGAACGCCGATCGTGCCGCAAAGCGGTAACACCGGGCTGGTCGGCGCGCAGGTGCCGGACAGGTCCGGGCGCGAAATCGTCCTGTCGCTGTCGCGGCTGAACCGCATCCGCGAGATCGACGTCCTGTCCAACACCGTGACGGTCGAGGCCGGCGTCATCCTGCAGACGCTGCAGGAGGCAGCCGACGCCGCCGACCGGCTGTTCCCACTGTCGCTGGCCGCGCAGGGCTCCTGCCAGATCGGCGGCAATCTTTCCTCCAATGCCGGCGGCACCGGCGTGCTTGCCTATGGCAATGCGCGCGAACTCTGTCTCGGTGTCGAGGTGGTGCTGCCGACCGGCGAGGTGTTCGACGACCTGCGCAAGCTGAAGAAGGACAACACCGGCTACGATCTGAAAAACCTGTTCGTCGGTGCCGAAGGCACGCTCGGCGTCATCACCGCCGCCGTGCTCAAGCTGTTCCCGAAGCCGAAGGGGCGCGAAGTCGCCTTCGCCGGCCTGTCGTCGCCCGAGGCCGCACTTTCGCTGTTCAGCCTGGCCATGGACCGTGCCGGGGCAGCACTCACCGCTTTCGAACTGATCGGCAGGCGGCCATATGATTTCACGCTGGCGCATGCCCAGGGCGTGGTGCGGCCGCTGATCGAGGACTGGCCGTGGTATGTGCTGATGCAGATTTCATCAGGCCGTTCGTCGGAGGATTCGCGAGCGTTGATCGAGGATGTGCTCTCGGCCGGCCTTGAACAGGAATTCGTCGGCGACGCCGTCATTGCGGCGAGCCTCGGGCAGGGGGATGCCTTCTGGAATTTCCGCGAGCTGCTGCCCGAGGCGCAGAAGCCGGAAGGCGCCTCGATCAAGCACGACATTTCGGTGCCTATTGCATCGATCCCGCGCTTCATCGAAGAAGCCGCCGGCGCCGTGGCGTCGGTAAGTGCAGGCGCCCGCGTGGTCTGCTTCGGTCATATGGGCGACGGCAATCTCCACTACAACATTTCGCGGCCAGTCGACGGCGATGATGAGGCGTTCCTCGCTCTCTATCACCCCATGAACAAGGCGGTGCACGGTGTGGTGCGCAGCCTGCACGGTTCGATCTCGGCCGAGCACGGCATCGGCCAGTTGAAACGCGACGAACTGATCGCCACCGCGCCGCCGATGGCGATCGATCTGATGCGAAGGGTGAAGGCCGCTTTCGACCCGGCCGGCATCATGAATCCGGGTAAGGTTATCTGATCCTTTCGACATCTTGCGGCTGGTGGGATTCCGATAACCATCCCTGAGATCAGCAAAATTTAACCGACTTTCTTAAGCGGGGCGGTAAGGAGCCCGCGCTACTGTCTCCATACAAACGAGGCTGGAAAAACCGGCCCGGAGAGAACCGGACACCGGCTCTCAGGAGACAGACAGGAAGGCCACTCTATGAACACCGGACTGAAGCCAGTCTGGGCGGGACGCAACATGCGTCTCGACCCATTTCGCCTGCCGCAAGTGGTGAGCTACGCGACTCGCGACGACTACGGCGATGTAACCTTCACCATCGACCAGCGCGGCGCCGTGATCCGCCGCCTGCTCGAGATGAGCGGCCTGCCCGCAATCATCGTTCTGCCCTCCAATGCGTTCCGCGGCGTTGCCGCCCGCGCCATGGAGGATCCGGACGGCAATGTCACGGTGACCCTGGAACTCCTGCACAACGACCCGATGCTGTCGGTGCCGCTGCTGGTGGCCGACGATCTCGACGATGTCGCAGCCGACTGGCGCGCCTGGGCCGACGCTTACCGTCTGCCGATGCTGCTGATCGAATCGGACGGCGTTGCCCGCACCCTGGAAGAATCGCTCGGCGCCGCCATCAAGACGCTGCCGCCGCAGGACCGGCGCAAGGGGCGGATTTCGAACACGCGCCGCCCGCGTTTCCTCGCTCGCCGCAGGGCCGGCGCCCTCGGTCTCAGGCTGGTCATCGACGGCCAGGAGATTATTTCGAGGGATTAGCCTTCTTCTCCCCGTCACTATACGGGGAGAAGTGCCCGGCAGGGCGATGAGGGGCAGCGCCGACCTAAGTGTTCGGCCACCTTAAGACTCAATTCATGTTCGCCCGGTTCGCCGCTGAACCTCTCGCCTCGCCTTTAAGGTCGGCGCTGCCCCTCATCCGGCTGCCGCCACCTTCTCCCCGTATAGTGACGGGGAGAAGGAAGACTAAACCAGCGGCTTCAGCGCCACCCACACAGCGCCGCCGATCAGACCAAGGAAGATCAGCCAGCCGACCTGGTTGTTCGACCTGAACAGCCGCAGGCATTGGTCCGGATTGTCGATGTCCAACACGGCGATCTGCCGGGCCATATGGGCGCCTGCGGCGATCAGTCCGGCCAGCGCCACCACCGGCGCCTGCGCCGACGCGAAGGCGATCGCAAAGCAGATCAGCGCGCCGCCATAAAGCCCGGCCAGCCACGATTTGGTGTTATCGCCAAACAGGCGTGCCGTCGAGCGCACGCCGACAATGGCGTCATCTTCCTTGTCCTGATGTGCGTAGATCGTGTCGTAGCCGATCACCCACAGGATCGAGCCGATATAAAGCATGATGGCAGGCCCATCGAGATCGCCGAACTCGACCGCCCATCCCATCAGCGCGCCCCAGGAAAAGGCAAGGCCAAGCACCAGTTGCGGCCAGTTGGTTATCCGCTTCATGAATGGATAGATGGCGATGACCGCCAGTGAGCAGATGCCGAGCAGGACGGCGAAGCTGTTGAACTGGATGAGCACGACGAGGCCGACCAGGGCCTGCAGGACGAGAAACAGCCATGCCCGCCGGCGCGTCGCCTTGCCCGACGGCAACGGTCGCGAGCGCGTGCGCTCCACCTGGCTGTCGATGTCCTCGTCGACGAGGTCGTTGTAGGTGCAGCCGGCGCCGCGCATGGCGATGGCCCCGACCAGGAAAAGCACGAGATACACTGGTGCCGGCAGCAGTGAGAGCAGCGGGTCGCCCGGACGCGGATAGGCGCTTGCCGCCAAGGCTGCCGACCACCAGCACGGCCACAGCAGCAACTGCCAGCCGATCGGCCTGTCCCATCGAGCAAGCTGCGCATAGGGCCATATCGAGCGCGGCAGCACGCGGTAGACCCAATGGCCGTTCGGCGCATCGGCGACACGGCCCTGGGCCGCTTTCGACTGGATATTTTCCATGTCCATGGAGTGGCAGCAGCGGCAGAAACCGTCAAGCGGCAAGCGGAGACGCGGCGCCTGTCAGCCTTTCACGAGGCAAAGATGTCGCGGGTGGCGAACCAGTCCTTGGCCACCTCGACGAAGGCCAGCGCTGCATTCGACACACGCTGATGCGTGTCATAGGTCAGCAGGATCCGCTGCATGGGCAGCGGATCGGACAGCGGCTTGCAGATAAGCGGCAGGCCGTCATAGCTGCGGTCGCCGTGCGGGCGGGTATAGCTGACCGCGACGCCGAAGCCGTTGGCGACCATGCTACGCTGCAGTTCGAACGAGCTTGTCGTCGTATCGGCCACCGGCGAGAGGCCGCGGCTGCGGAACAGGTCGAGCATGTGCTGCCAACTGTGCGGCTGATCCGTCGTGATCAGCGGATAGGCGGCCAGATCGGCAAGGCTGACCGTTGGGCGGTCCGCCAGGGCATGGCCTGCCGGCAACAGCGCGTGTGGACGAAGTTCGCGCAGCAGGATGCGGGCGAAATGCGTCGGCAGGCTGAGATCATAAGTCAGGCCGAGATCGATGGCCGCATCCCCCAGCCGTCGTCCTAGCGTCTCGAACGTCTCGTCGCGAACGACGATTTTGACGGCCGGATAGCGTTCGGAGAAGGCGCGGATCAAAGCCGGCGCGAAGAAAGGCGCCAAATCCTCGAAGCATCCCAGCACCAACTCACCGCTGACAGCCGATTTGCTTGAACCCAGGCCGACGAGTTCTTCCGTTTCGGTGAGAACCTGCCTTGCCTTGGCCACGACGGCGCGGCCGAACGATGTCGGCGACACGCCGCTTCCGCGCTGGCGGACGAACAGCTTCTGGCCGAAATTCTTTTCGACCGCGTCAATGGCCACCGAGATCGACGGCTGCGAAACGTTCAGCATCTTTGCCGCGCCGGTGACGCTGCCGTGACGCGCCACGGCAACCAGGTAGCGCAGCTGCGTGAGGGTCACGCTCATAGAGGCGCTCTATATGTCAGATCGAAAGTTATTATTTTACCGAATGAAGAGGTGTTGCGATAGTGGCTTCATTCCAGAGGAGAACGCCATGGCTTCCCAGACTGCCACCATCGACGCCACCATGATCGGCGCGTCCACGATTGCCGACTATCAGCGTGACGGCGCTGTCTGCATTCGCGGCGCCTTCAAGGGCTGGGTCGACACGATTGCCGCCGGCATCGAACGCAACATGCAGAACCGCAGCGTCACCGCATCCGACATCGCCAACGGCCGCGGCAGTTTCTTCGATGACTACTGCAACTGGGAGCGCATCCCCGAATTCGTCAGCCTGGTGCGGGGTTCGCCAGCCGCCGAACTGGCGGCGGCGGTGATGCAGTCGCGGACCGCGCAGTTCTTCCACGATCACGTGCTGGTCAAGGAACCCGGCACGCAGAAGCCGACGCCCTGGCATCAGGACATCCCCTACTATTTCGTCGATGGCCAACAGACGGTGAGCTTCTGGATCCCCATCGACCCGGTGAAGGAAGCGACGCTGCGCCTGATCGCCGGTTCGCACAAATGGGACAAGATGATCCTGCCGGTGCGCTGGCTCGACGACAGCAATTTCTATGCCGGCGAGGGCGACTATCTGCCGGTGCCAGATCCCGACAAGGATCCGTCGATGAAGGTGCTCGAATGGGAAATGGAGCCGGGCGACGCCATCCTGTTCGACTTCAGGACCGCGCATGGCGCGCGCGGCAACCTGACCGCGGCGCGGCGCCGGGCGCTGTCGCTGCGCTGGGTGGGTGACGATGCGCGCTATGTCGAGCGGCCGGGCCGCACCTCGCCGCCATATCATGGCCACGGCATGCAGCCGGGCGAGAGGCTGCGCGAGGACTGGTTTCCGGTGGTCTACCAGGGCTGAAGCGAGGCCAGAAAATCGACGCCGATGTGCGCCGCCGATTTTCGGCTGGGGTAACGTTCCCGTGCGCAATTCCCATCAATGCGCCCGGATGCCTTGACCCGTCGCCCAGAGAGCAATAGCGGGTGCTCTAACGGATAGTCGGCATCAAGAGGTGGCCATGAACGTTCTTCTTCTCGGCTCCGGCGGCCGCGAACATGCGCTCGCCTGGAAGATCGCCGCATCACCGCTGCTGACAAAGCTCTATGCGGCTCCCGGCAATCCGGGCATCGGCAGCGAGGCTGAGCTGGTGAAGCTGGATTTAGCCGACCATGCCGCCGTGGCCGCGTTCTGCCGGGAGAAAAAAATCGACCTCGTCGTGGTCGGCCCGGAGGGGCCGCTGGTCGTCGGCATTGCCGACGATCTGCGCGCGCAAGGCATTCGCGTCTTCGGACCCTCCAAGGCTGCCGCACAGCTGGAAGGATCGAAAGGTTTCACCAAGGATCTCTGCGCCCGCTACAACATCCCGACCGCCGCCTATGGCCGTTTCAGTGACCTGGCCTCGGCCAAGGCCTATGTCGAAAAGACCGGAGCACCGATCGTCATCAAGGCCGACGGGCTCGCTGCCGGCAAGGGCGTCACCGTCGCCATGACGCCCAGTGAAGCACAGGCAGCACTCGATGCCTGCTTCGACGGTTCCTTCGGCGCCGCCGGCGCGGAAGTTGTGGTCGAGGAGTTCATGACCGGCGAGGAGGCGAGTTTCTTCTGCCTTTGCGACGGCACTACCGCACTGCCCTTCGGTACCGCGCAGGACCACAAGCGCGTCGGCGACGGCGACACCGGTCCCAACACCGGTGGCATGGGCGCCTATTCGCCGGCACCGGTGATGACGCCGGAACTGGTCGAGTGCACCATGCGCGAGATCATCGAGCCGACCATGCGCGGCATGGCCGAACTGGGGGCGCCGTTCTCCGGCGTGCTGTTTGCCGGGCTGATGATCACCGACAAGGGACCGAAGCTGATCGAATACAACACCCGTTTCGGCGATCCGGAATGCCAGGTGCTGATGATGCGGCTGAAGGATGATCTGCTGGTCCTGCTCAATGCGGCGACCGACGGCCAGCTTGCGCATACTTCGGTGCGCTGGCGCGACGAGGCCGCGCTCACCGTAGTAATGGCGGCGAGAGGCTATCCCGGCACGCCGGAAAAAGGCTCGGTCATCCGCGGCGTCGAAGACGCGGCGAGCGACGGCGTCCAGATCTTCCACGCCGGTACCGCCATCAATGGCGGCGCGCTGGTTGCCAATGGCGGCCGCGTCCTCAACGTGACGGCATCAGGCGCCACGGTCGGCGAGGCACAGAAACGAGCCTATGCCGCGCTTGACCGCATCGATTGGCCGGACGGGTTCTGCCGCCGCGATATCGGCTGGCAGGCCGTAGCGCGCGAACAGGGAACCTGAAGTTCCGCATTGGCTCACCGCTGGCCGCGATCGAGTTCGGTGGAAGCGGTGCTGAGTGGATCGGACACGGCAAAGGCAGCGTCGAGTTGTGCGGGTGAACGCCGTTCGGTCCGCTTCCAGGCGACATATTGGACAATGCCGAAGCTTGGCCGTCGCGGCACCGTCTTCACGACTGGCATGCGGAAGCCGTCGCGGAAACGGGACCAGCGTGTGCCCAACGCTGTAACCATGTCCTCGAGAGTCGGCGGCGCGGCCACAGACGCATAGGTGATGGTGACATTGCCGGCGAGGCCGGCCTCGCGTGAAACCGGTAGCGGTATCGAGGCGAGATAGTCCGGCGGCACGTCGATAAGCCCACCGAACGGCCATTGCGCGCGCAGCGTGGCGGCGTCTGTCGGCGCGACATTCACGTCTATGTCGTTAGGCGTGCCGGCAACCCTGTAAGGGCAGCGGAAACGGCCGCAATTGGCTTGCGCCGAAAACTGCCACAGTGCGTAGCCTTGCCAGTTGCCCATCGGAAAATGCACGTCGATGTCCTTGGTGTAGCGCGCATACCAGAGCGGCAGCCGCGACAGGAGCCGGTATCGGTAGCTGTTGTCGGCAATGTAGCGGGCGGTCTTGCCGTTGGTGTACAGCACCGGGAAACGGCCGATGCGCCGATGCACCTGGCGTACGAACTCCTCGGCATCGTCGAGCGACATCCATTGCGAGGGGTCATTGCCCTCGATGTCGAGAGCCATGAGATCGTCCGGGGCAGGCTCGGCGAAATCGAGGAAATTGTTCGCCTGCTCGACCGGATTGCCGGGACGGGCAAGGTGATAGGCGCCCCATTTCAGGCCGAGTGCCTTGGCCACCACCCGGCGCGTCTGGAACAGTTCGCGCGTCACCGCATGACGTTTCCACAGCGCCTTGCAAAGCTTTACCTCAATGTCGTTGCCCAGGCAGAAATAGGCCGGCGGCATGCCGTCGGAGGCCTTGTTGATGAAGCCGACGACCCGCTTGTCGGTGGCGAGCCGGGCCCAGTCGATGGTATTATATTCGTAGGCATCGACGACCAGAGCGCGGTCGGCGTTCTTCCACGGCTCGG
This sequence comes from Mesorhizobium sp. WSM4822, assembly GCF_055811155.1. NCBI lineage: Bacteria > Pseudomonadati > Pseudomonadota > Alphaproteobacteria > Hyphomicrobiales > Phyllobacteriaceae > Mesorhizobium > Mesorhizobium sp. WSM4822. The sequence goes on from NZ_JBVVQM010000004.1 coordinate 107,385, forward strand.
AAAAATCCGAGGCCGTTGCCGCCGTCGAAAGCGCCATCGTCGCCGCAAGAGCGAGGATCGCCAGCGCATGCCGGCCAAAAGTATGCAGCGGTTTTGGGGCAACGACATGCGCAGGAAACAGAGGCTTGAAGGGTGTCGGTACGACACTCTTCAAGCGGCGAAGGAGGTGCGCCGTCCTTTTCAAAACAGGGAATCCCCGTTGATCAAAAACAAATCCTGAACGGCTATGGTTAAGGAAGTGCTTTCGGGGGCTGGCTCCCAGAAGAGCTGGCGACGCATCAGCCGCTAGAATTCAAACGGGTCAGGCGCCGGCTCTTGCCGCAGCGTGCCTTCGGCGGCGCGTTTGCGGTGGTGGGCGAGCGAGCATTGCGGCGAGCACAAAATGCCGCGATCCGACCAGTAGGCGGCACCATGGTCCAGTCTGCCCCCATGGTAGCAGAACCCCTCCGCTCGATAGGGCAGGCCGCATTCGATGCAGCGGTAGGCGTCGGGTCTGGCAAGCATGGGCGGTTCCGGTTGGCTGGTTCTGATTGCATCGCCGGTCGACTTGATCCGGCATGGGTTGAACTTAATACGCGCCGCCGCGATTGCAAAATCCGCGTGACAAAATTTGACGTTTACGTAAAAAGAAGATGGGAGACCGCTGATACGGCGGGTGGTTTTGCAGCGGCACCGGTTCTAGGGTTGGGCAGGCCGATGCAATCAGGAGGAGTGGGCGGCATGTATAGGGCACCGGTCGAGGATATCGCCTTCACGCTCAAGCACGTGGCCGGCATGAAGTCGGCGCTCGATGCCGGCACCTTCGGCGATCTCGGCGAGGACCTGGTCGATGCCGTTCTGGGTGAGGCCGGCCGTTTCGCCACCGAAGAGGTCGCACCGCTCTACACGATCGGCGATCGGCAGGGTGCGGTGCTGAAAGGCGGCGCCGTCACCACGCCGCCCGGCTGGAAGGAACTCTATCGCCGCTGGATCGATGGCGGCTGGAATGCGCTCTCGGGGCCTGAGGAATATGGCGGCCAGGCGCTGCCGACCATGCTCGGCGTGGCCGCGCTCGAAATGTGGAACTCCGCCGCCATGGCCTTCGGCATCGGCCCGACGCTGACCATGGGCGCGGTCGAGGCGCTCGACAAACACGCCTCCGAAGACCTCAAGGCCAAATATCTCGAAAAGCTCGTCTCCGGCGAGTGGATGGGCACGATGAACCTGACCGAGCCGCAAGCCGGCTCGGATCTCGCCGCCTTGCGCGCCCGCGCCGAGCCGGCGGGTGACGGCAGCTATCGCATCTTCGGCCAAAAAATCTTCATCACCTATGGCGAGCACGATTTCACCGACAACATCATCCATCTCGTGCTGGCAAGGCTGCCCGATGCGCCGGCCGGCACGCGCGGCATATCGTTGTTCCTGGTGCCGAAATTCCTGGTTGGCGACGATGGCGCGCTCGGTGCCCGCAACGACGTCTTCTGTTCCGGACTTGAGCATAAACTCGGAATCCATGCCTCGCCGACCTGCACCATGATCTATGGCGACGGCTTCGAAGGGGCCGAACCCGGCGCCGTCGGCTGGCTGATCGGCGAGGAGAACAAGGGGCTCGCCTGCATGTTCACCATGATGAACAATGCGCGGCTTTGTGTCGGCATGCAGGGGGTGGCGGTCGCGGAAGCCGCAACGCAGAAGGCGATCGCCTATGCCAATGAGCGCCGGCAGGGCAAGGCCGCGAGCTACACTGGCACGGGTATGGCGCCTATCGTCCATCACCCCGATGTCCAGCGTAACCTGTTGACCATGAAGGCGCTGACCCAGACCGCACGCGCCATCAGCTATTCCTGTGGCCACGCCATCGACATGGCCCGTGTCTCCGCCGGTGACGAGGCGGCACACTGGCGCGACCGCGCCAATCTGCTGACGCCGCTGGCCAAGGCGTTCTCGACCGATATCGGCGTCGAGGTTGCCTCGCTCGGCCTCCAGGTTCACGGCGGCATGGGCTTCATCGAGGAGACGGGAGCGGCCGCCTTCTATCGCGATGCCCGCATCGCCCCGATTTACGAGGGCACCAACGGCATCCAGGCGATCGATCTGGTGATGCGCAAGCTGCCGCTCGGCGGCGGCGATCATGTGCATGGTTACATCGCCGAACTGGCTGATATGGCCGCAGCGGTGCGGACCTCGAACATGCAGGGTTTCGGCCGCACCGCCGACGCTCTCGACGCGGCACTTGGCGATCTCAGCGAAGCGACCCGCTTCCTGCAAAAACTGACGGCCGATGGCCGATCGGAAGAGGCGCTGGCAGGCGCCACGCCCTATCTCAGGCTGATCTCGCTTGCCGCCGGCGGCGCCTATCTGGCGCGCGGTGCTCTTGCCGATCACAACCGCATAGCGCTTTGCCGTTTCTTTGCCGAAAACCTGCTCGGCGAGGTCAGCGCCTTGAGGGCGCGCGTCATTGATGGCGCCGAAAGCCTCGCCGCTGCCGGCAAGACGCTCGTCTCTGCCTGACGTTTCACAAGGAAAACACCGTGACAGACCATATCCTCGTCGAGCGCCAGGGCGCCATCCAGATCATCCGCATAAATCGGCCGGACAAGAAGAACGCGCTGACGCGCGCCATGTATGCGAAAATGTCAAAAGCCCTGGCCGAGGGCGACGCCGACCCGGCCATCCGCGTCCATGTCTTTCTCGGCGTGCCCGGCGCCTTCTCCTCCGGCAACGACCTTGCCGACTTCATGGTCGTCGCCACCGGCGGTGACGGCGGCACCGAAGTCTGGGATTTCCTGATGGCGCTGGCTAAGGTCGAAAAGCCCATGGTTTCAGGCGTCGACGGCATCGCGGTCGGCATCGGCACGACGCTTAACCTGCATTGCGACCTGACTTTCGCCACGCCACGCACCGTGTTCAGGACGCCTTTCGTCGACCTGGGCCTTGTGCCTGAAGCGGGATCGAGCCTGCTGGCACCGCGCATTCTGGGCCAGCAAGCCGCTTTCGCGCTGCTCGGTCTTGGCGAGGGTTTTTCGGCCGAGCGCGCCAAGGCCGCCGGCCTGATCTACGAGGTGGTCGAGGAAGCAGCGCTGGAGGCTTCGGTATTGGCGGCAGCCGGCCAGATCGCCGCCAAGCCACCACAGGCGCTGAAGATCGCGCGCAACCTGATGCGTGGTTCGCGCGACGATCTCGTCGCCCGCATCGGCGAGGAAAGCGAGCATTTTCGCGAGCGGCTGAAGTCCGATGAGGCGCGCGCCGCACTCGCCGCGTTCATGACGAGAAAGAAATCGTAAGTGGAAGCAGCCGATCTCCCCCACGAGGGGGGAGATTGGCGCTTCAGGGATAAAGCCTGGTCTTGTCCCAGCCGTCCTTCGCACTGCGCGTAAAAACGAGCCGGTCGTGCAGCCGGAACGGCCTGTCGTGCCAGAACTCGATGGTGCTGGGCACGATGCGGAAGCCGGACCAGTGCTTTGGCCGCGGGATCTCGCCGATCGGATAGCGTGCCGTGTATTCCGCCACCGCTTTCTCCAGCGCAAAGCGGCTTTCCAGCGACCGCGATTGTTTCGAGGCCCAGGCGCCGATGCGGCTGCCGCGCGGCCGTGTCGCATAGTAGGCGTCGGCTTCGGCGTCGCTGACGATCTCCACCGGTCCGCGAATGCGCACCTGGCGGCGCAGCGACTTCCAATGGAAACACATCGCCGCCTTCATGCTGCCAAGAATCTCCTGGCCCTTGGCGCTCTCGAAATTCGTGTAGAAGACAAACCCGCTTTCATCGAACCCCTTGAGCAACACCATACGCACATCCGGCATGCCGTCGGCATCGACGGTCGCCAGAGCCACGCCGTTGGGGTCGTTCGGCTCGCTTTTCGTGGCGTCGTCCAGCCATGCGGCAAAGAGGCGAAACGGCTCGGCAGCCTCGGTAAAGTCACCGCTTGTTAACTCAGTGTCACTCATAGTTTTTCTCAAATTGTCACGAAGCCAAGATTCTTACAAAACCAAGATTCTTTACGAAGCAAGGGGGAGGCTGCCGATTGTCGCGTATCGCGCAAGCTTTTGACAGCAGGCAATGGAGCGTTATCGCTTCGGCCAGCGCGAAAGCCGCGATCGTGGCGGTCGCCTTGCCGCTTGCCGCGTGTGGCGCCGGCGGCTTCAGCCTGGAAAAAGCCGAAGTCGACCGCTCGATCCTGACCAGCAGCACGTCTGCTTCGGCCGCGCCGGCCAATTTGGATCGCGACTCCGACCAGACGACGATCGGCAATGCGGTTTCCTCGGCCGACATCGAGCAGCTCGGCGGGCAGGCCGTGCCGTGGGCCAATGCCGGCACCGGTTCGCGCGGTTCCATCACCGACCTGGCGGAATTGAAGGACAACGGCCAGACCTGCCGCCGCTTCAAGGCCTCACGCGAAAGCTTTGACGGCGTTGCCATGTTCGAAGGCGAACTGTGCCTGGCCAGCGCCGGCGGCTGGCGCATGCAGGACTTCAAGGCACTCTGATTTTCCGCGTCTGATATGCTGCTCCAGCACTGGAATTTCTTCCTATGCGAGCGCATATAGGTGGCAACCAGAGACTCAACTCTTCTCCAGGGCAGTAAGCATGCGCGACCCCTATGAGGTGCTGGGCGTTGCCAGGAACGCATCGTCCAAGGACATAAAGTCGGCGTATCGGAAACTCGCCAAGAAACATCATCCGGACCAGAATCCGAATGATCCCAAGGCGAAGGACCGTTTTGCCGCGGCCAACCAGGCCTACGAGATCGTCGGCGACGAAAAGAATCGCGCCGCTTTCGATCGCGGCGAGATCGACGCCGACGGCAAGCCGCGATTCCAGGGCTTTGAGGGCGCTGCCGGTGGCGGCGATCCCTTCGGCGGCTTCCGCCGGCAGCAGGGTCCGGGCGGTTCGCGGTTCGAATTCCGCTCCGGCAGACCGGGTGGCGATCCGTTCGACGGCAACAGCGACATCTTCAGCCAGATTTTTGGCGACACTTTTTCGGGCGCGCGCGGTCCCGGCACGGGCGATCGCCGCCAGCAGGCGACAGCAGCCGATCTGAACGTGACGCTCGACATCACCATCGAGGAAGCGGCGACCGCCGAAAAGGTGACGGCGATGTTCCCCGACGGCCGCAAGGTGGCGGTCAAGCTGCCGGCCTATGTCGAGGACGGCCAGACCATCCGCCTCAAGGGCCAAGGCGAGCAGGGGCCGGGCCAGCCAGGCGACGCGCTGGTCAAGATCCATCTGCGCCGACATCCACGCTACCGCATCGAGGGCCGCGACCTGCACGCCGATCTGCCGGTGGTGCTGGCGGATGCGGTGCTCGGCGCCAAGGTGCCGGTCGAGACGCCGACCGGCAGGCTTGCGGTCAACATTCCTGCCTGGTCGAGCTCCGACAAGGTCCTGCGGCTGAAGGGCAGAGGCCTGCCGGAAAAGGCCGGCGGCCACGGCGATCTCTACGCTCATGTGCGTATCATGCTGCCGGAAGGCGGCGACAGCGCGCTCGAAGAGCTGTTGCGCGGCCAAAAAGGCTGATCGGCGGCTTTTGTCCCCCGAACTGTCCGGTTTGGACGCTTGAAGGGGCTCTGTGCCTGTGCGATAGGGCAACCCACAAAGCTGAAATCTTGCGGAGAGCGCTCACATGGCGGGTGGACAGGGCCTAATGGCCGGCAAGCGCGGCCTCATTCTTGGCGTCGCCAACAATAGGTCGATCGCCTATGGCATCGCCAAGTCGTGCGTCGACCATGGCGCCGAGATCGCGCTGACCTATCAGGGCGAGGCGTTCAAGAAGCGCGTCGAGCCGCTGGCGGCGGAACTGGGCGCCTTTGTCGCCGGCCATTGCGACGTCACCGATCCGGCGAGCCTGGACGAGGTTTTCGCCAATGTCGCCAGGCACTGGGGCAAGCTTGATTTCCTCGTCCACGCCATCGCCTTCTCCGACAAGGATGAACTGACCGGCCGCTATGTCGAGACGACGCGCGACAATTTCCTGCGCACCATGGACATTTCGGTCTATTCCTTCACCACCATAGCCAAGCGCGCCGAGGCGCTGATGACCGATGGCGGCTCGTTGCTGACGCTGACCTACTACGGCGCCGAAAAAGTGATGCCGCACTACAACGTCATGGGTGTCGCCAAGGCGGCGCTCGAGGCCAGCGTGCGCTACCTGGCGGTCGACCTCGGCGCCAAGAAGATCCGCGTCAACGCCATCTCGGCCGGCCCGATCAAGACGTTGGCCGCCTCCGGCATCGGCGATTTCCGCTACATCCTGAAGTGGAACGAGTACAATTCGCCGCTGAAGCAGACGGTCACGCAGGAGGAAGTCGGCGATTCCGGCGTCTATTTCCTGTCCGACCTGTCGCGCGGCGTCACCGGTGAAGTGCATCACGTCGATTCGGGCTACCACGTCGTCGGCATGAAGGCGGTCGACGCGCCTGATATTTCGACGGTCAAGGACTAACGCCCGGCCAACCGTCGTCCGTCCCGATCCCGCACCGGAAGACCTGATGTACCCGCTGGTTTATATCGCGCGCCACGGCCAGACCGCGTGGAACGCCGAAATGCGACTTCAGGGGCAGGCCGATACCGATCTCAACGCTCTTGGCCGCGAACAGGCGACCGGCAACGGGCTTCGGCTAGCCGCGTTGGTCCCAAATCCCTGGGAATTCGATTTCCTCGCCAGTCCGATGAAACGGACGCGCGAAACGATGCAGCGTATTCGCGCCGCGATGAAGCTCGATCCGGATGCCTATCGAACCGATCCGCGCCTCGTCGAAGTCAATTTCGGCGATTGGCAGGGATTTACCTTTCCCGAGCTCGAGACAGGATATCCCGGAGCGAGCATGACGCGTGCTCTGGACAAGTGGAACTTTCAGCCGCCCGGCGAAGGTGCGGAGAGCTATCAGATGCTGCTCGAACGGGTGAGGCCATGCTTCGACGCGATCGAACGCCAGACGATATGCGTGACCCATGGCGGCGTCATGCGCACCTTGTTTCGCTTCGTTCTGGGGCTGGCCGAGGACGAGGCCGCGAACCTGGAAATACCGCAGGATCGCCTGCTCAAGCTCGAAGGCAAGAGTCTGGAGTGGCTTTAATGCATGTCGCCCAAAAGTGACCCCGGTTTTGGGAGAACGACATGCATAAAACAAAGACCTAAAGCGGGTCGCCTGAATCCGTTCAGACGCGACACGCTTTAGGCCATTGGCAGGCGGCTCGGCGAAAGCTGAACCGCAAACACAGCATTCAATTGAGGTTGGAAGCTCTAGTTGGCAGAGCTGTCCGGCAGTTCCATGTCGGTGACGATGTTTTCGCCATTGGTCACATCGTAGGCGATGACGATGTCCATGCCCGGCTTCAGCGCGTCGAGATCGGTCTCGGCGTTCAGCTTGTAGGACTTGCCGTCATCCAGCGTCAGCGTCGCCGTATCCTTGTCGATCTTCTTGATCAGGCCTTCGGTCTGGCCGGCGAAAGCGGCGGTGGAAAGCAGCAGCGTGGCGGCAATGGCGCCAATCAGGGTACGCATGATCGTTCCTCTTTATCATTGCGCCGGCATGGCGGCGGGCGTTCAACGGCGGATGGAGCAGAGCAGAAACCAACCGAATGTGTCAAAACTAAATCCGCCAGATCACAGTTTGACCCCTGTGAAAAACGCCAATAGAACGCAATCTTCAGCCGGCTCCGATGCCGGGCAGGGTCATTTCATGTCTCACAACACGTTCGGCCACCTTTTCCGCGTCACCACCTGGGGCGAAAGCCATGGCCCGTCGCTCGGTTGCGTGGTCGACGGCTGTCCGCCCGGCATCCGCTTCACTCGAGCAGACATCCAGGCCGAACTCGACAAGCGCCGGCCGGGGCAATCACGTTTCGTGACGCAGCGTCGCGAACCAGACGAGGTCAAGATCCTGTCCGGCTTCATCTTCGACGAGGACGGCGAGACGATGATCACCACCGGCACGCCGGTGTCGATGCTGATCGAGAATGTCGACCAGCGTTCAAAGGATTATGGAGAGATCGCCCGCCAATACCGGCCGGGCCATGCCGACTACACCTATGACGTCAAATACGGCGTGCGCGATTATCGCGGCGGCGGCCGCTCCTCGGCCCGCGAGACGGCAGCCAGGGTGGCGGCCGGTGCCTTGGCGCGCAAGGTGGTTCCGGGCGTGGTGGTGCGCGGCGCGCTGGTGTCGATGGGCGAAAAATCCATCGATCGCGCCAACTGGAACTGGAATTTCATCGGCGATGCGGAAAATCCGTTCTTCACCCCAGATCCGGCCTCCGTTCCGGTCTTCACTAGATATCTCGACGGCATCCGCAAGGCGGGCTCCTCGGTCGGGGCGGTGATCGAAATCGTCGCCGACGGCGTTCCGCCAGGCCTCGGCGCGCCGATCTATGCCAAGCTCGATCAGGACATCGCCTCCGGCCTGATGTCGATCAACGCCGTCAAGGGCGTCGAGATCGGCAACGGCTTCGAGGCCGCCCGCATCACCGGCGAACAGAATGCCGACGAGATGCGCATCGGCAATGACGGCAAGCCGGTGTTCTTGTCCAACAATGCCGGCGGCATCCTTGGCGGCATCTCGACCGGCCAGGCGATCGTCGCCCGTTTCGCCGTCAAGCCGACCTCGTCGATCCTGACGCCGCGAAAGTCGATCGACAAGGACGGCAGGGACGTCGAGATCATGACCAAGGGCCGCCACGATCCATGCGTTGGCATCCGCGCCGTGCCGATCGGCGAAGCAATGGTTGCCTGTGCTATCGCCGATCATTATCTGCGGCATCGGGGACAGACGGGAAGGGAATAGGGGAATAGGGGAATATGTTGCGCTCTTAGCCCGGCCGGCCAAATCTTTTTGCTTCTCCCTACTCCCGTACTGCCCTACTCCCTTATTCCCCCGCGAGCGAAGCGAGTACCCATGCCTTACGACCAGAAGAAAATCGTCGAAGCCCTGCGTGCTTTCGAACGCGGCGAGATCGTCGTCGTCATGGATGATGACGGGCGCGAGAACGAGGGCGACCTGATCGTTGCCGCCGTCCACTGCACGCCTGAAAAGATGGCGTTCATCGTGCGCCACACCTCCGGCATCGTCTGCACGCCGATGCCGCGCGAGGAAGCCAAGCGGCTGAACCTTGCGCCCATGGTCGCCGACAACGATTCCGCCCATACCACCGCTTTCACCGTCAGCGTCGATTTCAAGCATGGCACCACGACGGGCATCTCGGCCGAAGATCGCACTTTGACCGTTCGCAATCTTGCCAACGGCAATGTTGGCGGCTCGGATTTCGTCCGCCCCGGCCACATCTTCCCGCTGATCGCACGCGAAGGCGGCGTGCTGATGCGCTCCGGCCATACCGAAGCAGCGGTCGATCTGTGCAAGCTCGCCGGCCTGCCGCCGGTCGGCGTCATTTCCGAGCTGGTCAATGATGACGGCACCGTCAAGCGCGGCCCGCAGGTGCAGGCTTTCGCCGAGGAGCATGGGCTGAAGCAGGTTTCGGTCGCCGACCTCATCGCCTACCGGCAACGTAAGGAAACTCTGGTCGAACGCGTCGCTTGCTCGGAAATCGACACGCTCGGCGGCAAGGCACAGGTCTTCACCTACACGCTGCCGTGGGACTCCATGCACCACGTCGCCATCGTCTTCGGCGACATTCGTGACGGCGAGGAGGTCCCGGTGCGTCTGCATTCCGAGGATGTGGTGACCGATGTCTTCGGCACCAGTCACCGGCTCGACGCCATTATGAAGGCAATGGGCGAGCGCAGGCGCGGCGTCATCGTCTATCTCAGAGAAGGTTCCGTCGGCGTTGCGCATCAGGAGCGCAAACGACCGGCAAGCGGCGACCGCGAGGATCACGAAGAGGCCCGCCGCCGCGAAAACGAGTGGCGCGAGATCGGGCTCGGCGCGCAGATCCTCAAGGATCTCGGCATCTCCTCGATCAACCTGATCGCCTCGCGCGAACGCCACTATGTCGGCCTCGAAGGTTTTGGCATCCACATCGCCAAGACCGAGATCCTCTGAGCCTCCCGCCGATCCGGTTGCCGGAGAAGACGGATGAATGCGCCCCTGCCTTCCAGCCAGCGCAGCGAGCGGCTTTTGCTGCGCCGCCCGGCAGAGGCTGATCTGGATTTCCTAGCCGATCTCTTTTCGCGCGGGGAGCTTGTTGCGCATCGACCCGACCCTGTTCCGGATACAGCCCAGCAGAGCGCCGCGCGGCTGACGCGCGACATCGGTCATTGGGACAAGCACGGCTTTGGCCGCTGGGCGGTCGAGGCGGATGGAAAGTTGATCGGCTTCGGCGGCGTCACGGTATCGGCGGATTTCGACGGTCTGAACCTGTCCTATCATCTTCATCCGGCGGCCTGGGGACATGGCTATGCCACGGAATTGGTGATGGAAGCACTGCGCACCGCGTTCGGCCCCTTGCGTGCCGATCGGGTTGTCGGCCTCGTCCGCCCCGCCAATCCGGCCTCGCGACGGGTGCTGGAGAAATGTGGCTTCGCCTTCGAAAAAGAGGTGATGCTGCGCGGGGCGCCAACGATACTTTTGGCATTGGCGCACCCAGGAAAAGCCAATATTTCAGGCCCGGCCGCCTAGAGCGGCGCGCCCGGTCCTAAAGCCCGGACGCGCCGGAACTATTCCGCGGCAATCGCGGCTGCTTCGCATCCGTCCATCTCGCACTCAGTCGTGGCAAGGCTGCGTTGGCCGAGCAGCACCGTGGCCAGTGCGATCGTGCCTGAAGCCACCGACACCCAGAACCCGCTCTGGGCGCCGAACGCATCCACCATCGCGCCGGCCGCGAACGAGCCCAGCGCCATGCCGATGCCGATGCCGGTCATGACCCAGGTGATGCCTTCGGTCAGCATCGCTTCCGGCACATGCCGCTCGATCAGGCCGAACGCGGTGATGAAGGTCGGCGAGATCGCCACACCGCTGATGAACACGGTCAGCGCCAGCAGTGGCACGGTGTCGGCGGTGAGCGGCAACAGCGTGCCGAGCGCGACGAGGGCGACTGCGATGGCCAGCTGGCGTTGCAGCGGCGCCTTCAGGCTGAGCGCGCCGACGATGATGCCGAGTACGAACGATCCCAGCGCATAAACGCCGATGACGAGGCTGGCGGCGCCCGGTTGGCCAAGCTCCTTGGTGATCGCCACGGTGGTCACTTCCGTCGTCGCGAAGGTTGCGCCGATGAAGATCAGGGCGAGGGTGATGATCTGAACCGGCCGCAGGCGGATCGCCGAGCCGCTTGAGTTATGGTCGACCGGCCGCACCCGGGGCTCGGTCGAGCGTTGCAGGATGAAGGTCGCTGATCCGAATGCGAGAAATAATGTGCTCACCAGAACGCCGGCTTCCGGGAATAGGGCGGCACTCAGGCCGACCGATAGCGATGCCCCGGCGATATAGACCAGTTCATCGGCCACGGACTCGAAGGCGAATGCGGTGTTCATCTGCGGCCGCCCCCGGAAAATCTCCGTCCAGCGCGCGCGCACCATCGCAGGTATGCTTGGCATGGCGGCGGCCAGCAGTGCCGATACGAACAGCGTCCAAACCGGCCAGTCCTGGTTGGCCGCCGCTATCAGGACCGCGAAAGCCAGCACCGCGATGATGGTGGTGGGCACCACGATTCGTGTCTGGCCCAGGCGGTCCACCAGTCTCGATATCTGCGGCGCGACGAAGGCGTTGGCCAGCGCGTATGTCGCCGAGACGGCTCCGGCCAGCCAGTATTCGCCACGCGTCTGCGACAGCATCGCCACGATGCCGATGGGCGCCATGGCGATCGGCAGGCGCGCCATGAAGCCGGCGGCCGCAAAGCCCTTGGCTCCGGGGGCACGAAAGATTTCCGCGTAGGGATTTTGCATCGGTTGGTTCCTCGACAAAGGACGATTGGACAATTACATACGGAGCGTATGATCATTAAATAGACCATACGTCGCGTATGTCAATTGGCATACGTTGCGTATGTGAATAGGGCCAGAAGCCATGCACAGACCCCGCAAGGAGATGATCGCCGAGACGCGCGCCAAGCTGATCGCGGCGGCCCGTCATGCCTTCGGCACAACAGGCTATGCGGAAGCCTCGATGGATGATTTCACCGCTTCGGCCGGGCTGACGCGCGGCGCGCTCTATCATCATTTCGGCGACAAGAAGGGGCTGCTGCAGGCGGTCATAGCCCAGATTGACGGCGAGATGGCGGCGCGCATCAATGAGGTCGCGTCGAGAGCGCCGACCCGCTGGCAACATTTCGTCGACGAGTGCTCGACCTATATCGAGATGGCGCTGGAGCCGGAAATCCAGCGCATCATGTTCCGGGATGGCCCGGCCGTGCTGGGGGATCCAGCGCAATGGCCGAATTGCAGTGCGTGCATCGCTTCAATGACCGACCATCTGACCGCGCTGCAGGAGGAGGGGGTCGTTGTCTCCAGCCTCGACCCCGAGACGGCCTCGCGATTGATCAACGGAGCGAGCAGCCAGGCAGCGCAACGGATCGCCAATTCGAGCGACCCCGAAGCGACGTCGAAGAAGGTGGTGACGGCGTTCAAGCAACTGCTCGAAGGCCTGCTCAAGAAGCCGGACCCGCAGTCGAATTGAAGTTCCCACCGGAGCTTTCGTGCCGGCAGCTGTTCCCGATAGGAATTTTTTCTTGACTCGGTGACCTCAGCTAAGGTACATATTCGTCCATGGTGCTGATTTGCGCCAGTGACCCGCCGCACAGGCGGGTTTTTCGTTTGATGCTCCGTCAGCCTACGCGCCGGCGAAGGCTCCGAAGAAACCCGTTAGCCCCAATTCGTTGCCCTTTGGCGTCAGGGCCGGCAATTGACAATCGCCGGGTTGAGTCCATCCTCTTCCACCATCTCTGAGGCGGAGATTCGGGGCACATGTGGGATTTTGAGATCGGCCGGTCGGTGTCCATCATGATGCGGACCTGGCCGTTCATCGTCTTTCGCATGATCGTCTATTTCGGCATCACGCTGGCCTACATTATGGCGACGGGCACCGGCGCCTCGGTCGGCTATGGCGTCGGCCATATCTCCACTGATCCCGACGGGCCCATGTCCTTTGCCCTGTGGGGCGGCGTGGTCGGGTTTGGCCTCGTCTCGATCGCTGTGTATTGGATCCGCGAATACATCCTCTATGTCGTCAAGGCCGGCCACATCGCCGTCATGGTTCATCTGATCGACGGCCGCGACATTCCCGGCGGTCAGGACCAGATCGCCTATGCCAGGGATATTGTGACCCAGCGTTTCGCCGAGGCCAACATCCTTTTCGTCGTCGACCAACTCGTCAAGGGCGCCATCCGCGCCATCACCGGCCTGCTCGGCGGCATCGCCGCCTTCCTGCCGATACCGGGCCTGAGCGGCCTGGTCTCCTTCATCAACACGGTGATCCGCCTGTCGCTGACCTATGTCGACGAGATCATCCTCGGCTACAACATCCGCATCAATTCAGCCTCGCCCTTCGAGACAGCGCGCCAGGGCGTCGTGCTCTATGCCCAGAACGGCAAGGTCATGGTCAAGAACGCCGTCTGGCTGGCGGTCATCATGTGGGGCGTGTCGTTCATCATCTTTCTGATGATGCTGGCGCCTGCCGGCGCCATTCTCTTCCTGATGCCTGGCCAGCTCGCCGGCTGGGCTTTTGTGCTCGCCATCGTCTTCGCCTGGGCATTCAAGGCGGCGTTCATTGAACCCTTCGCCATCGCCTGCTTGATGCAGGTCTATTTCAAGACCATTGCGGGCCAGGTGCCGGATCCGGCCTGGGACGCCCGGCTGGCCGAGGCGTCGTCGAAGTTCAGGGAGCTCAAGGACAAGGCGCTCGCCTCCTTCGGCGGTTCGCGCTGGGGTACGGCCGGCGCCACACCCTGATCGGCTGGGCGGATGGTGTCTGGTGAGGCAGGAACGGTGTTGAGGCGCGCCACGGTGGATTTGAGCTGTGTCTCGCCTTGCCCGGAAAAAGTCTCGCTCATGATCAGCTCCGGCAGCGGCAGCCGCCGTCCCCAGCCATGCGTTTCAAGGTCCGGTTTGGGAGCGAACTCGGAAACACGGCCGACGCAGAGATAGGCGATCGGCGTTACGTGATCCGGAATGGCCAACAGCCGCTTCAGCGCCTCAGCCTCGATGATGCTCACCCAGCCGACACCGACGCCCTCGGCACGCGCGGCCAGCCAGAAATTCTGCACCGCGCAGACGGTGCTGTAGAGATCCATCTCCGGATTGTGCCAGCGTCCCAGCGGCGAACCCTTCGAGCGCTGCCTATCGCAGGTGATGCAGATGTTGAGTGCGCTCTCGCAGATGCCTTCCAGCTTGAGCTTGCGATACAGCGCCTGTTTTTCCGCCTCGATCGCCGGCAGTTCTTGTTCGCGCGCGGCCAGGAACAGGTCACGCACCTCCGCCCGTCGCTCGCTGTCACGAATGACAATGAAATTCCATGGCTGCATGAAGCCGACCGATGGCGCGTGATGGGCAGCAAGCAGCAGCCGCGCCAGCACGTCGTCATCGATCGCGGTGGGCAGGAAATGGCTGCGCACGTCGCGCCGCGTAAACATGGCGCGATAGACCGCATCGCGCGCATCCTGGTCAAATCCGTCGTCAATGGCAGCGGTCATATGTTCCGGCATCGCTTGTCCCCTTGCGATTGCAGATTCAAAACTGTCAGAGCGTACTTTGTGCGTCCAAATGGACACACGTCGCTCTGATGTCGTCCGCCTGACCATTCGGATGACGATGCCTGCCAGGCCGGTCTTCTGGCTTGGGATCAACCCGCGTCCGGTGCCTTCCCGTCATCGACAGTGGCATTTACCGGCGCGGTCCCCCTCACAGCGTTGGGCACGCCACGGAATTCAACCGTGTTCCCGATTCTCCCGCTTGCGGCGGGCACCAGGCAGTACCAGGGACCTTACGCCGAAGCGCCGGCGAGGCCAATGCCTGCGGCGACGCGAATGGACGCAGTCGATTTTCCCCAGCGATCAAGCAGCAATGCATGGCCATAGCGGCGCCGGGGCACTAGATAGGGAGCATGACCACCCGTCTCTACACCCATCCGATCTTCCTCGAGCATCTCACGCCGCCCGGACATCCCGAGCGGCCCGACCGCTTGCGTGCCATCGAGAGCGTGCTCGATGAGGAAGCCTTTGCCGGGCTCGATCGTATCCAGGCGTCGGAAGGCGACGAGGCCACCATCCTCTACGCGCATCCCGCCGATTTCGTCGCCCGCGTGCGCGCCGCCATTCCCGACGAGGGGATTGCCCGCATCGATGCCGACACCACTGCCAGTCCGAAGAGCTGGCAAGCGGCGATCACCGCGATCGGCGCCGCCAACGCCGCCGTCGATGACGTCTTTTCGGGCCGCGCCGACAACGTCTTCGTCGCCGCCCGGCCGCCCGGCCATCATGCCGAAAAGACCACCGCCATGGGCTTCTGCCTGTTCAACACGGCGGCGATCGCGGCGCGCTATGCGCAGAAGAAACACGGTGTCGAGCGCGTTGCCATCGTCGACTGGGACGTGCATCACGGCAATGGCACGCAGGACATTTTCTGGGACGATCCGTCGGTGCTCTATTGCTCGACACACCAGATGCCGCTTTATCCCGGCACCGGAGCGAAGAACGAAACGGGCGCCGGCAACATCGTCAACGCGCCGCTGGCGCCGCAGACTGGCAGCGAGGTGTTTCGCGATGCCTTCCTGTCGCGCGTCCTGCCCGCGCTCGACAATTTCGCGCCCGACCTGATTATCATTTCGGCGGGGTTCGACGCGCACCACCGCGATCCGCTGGCCGAGATCAATCTGACCGAGGATGATTTCGATTGGGCGACCGGCCAGCTGATGCAGCGCGCGGCACGCCACAGCGGCAACCGGCTCGTCAGCCTGCTCGAGGGCGGCTACGATCTGCAGGGATTGGCATTTTCGGTCGCCGCCCATGTCGGGCGACTGATGAAAGGATGAATGATGGCCGATGAGATCAACGAAGACGTCAAGGCGATGAGCTTCGAGCAGGCACTCGATGCGCTGGAGAAGATCGTCGATGATCTGGAGCGTGGCGACGTGCCGCTCGACCAGTCGATCAAGATCTATGAACGTGGCGAGGCGCTGAAGGCGCATTGCGACCGGCTGCTGAAGGCCGCCGAGGACAAGGTCGAGAAGATCAGGCTGTCGCGCGACGGCAAGCCGGTCGGAACGGAGCCGCTCGACGCGGATTGAGGCCCGGTCCGAACATAGGCTCGCCTCACCGGTTTTTGGACATGATCATGATCGAGGATATAACTCGTCCCGATTGAAACAGCTCAAGGACAAGAGGAGATACGGAAGCGATGTGCAGAAACATCAAGACCCTGTTCAATTTTGATCCGCCGGCAACCAATGACGAGGTGCGCGACGCGGCCCTTCAGTTCGTCCGCAAGCTGAGCGGAACGACGCGACCCTCGAAGCAGAACCAGCACGCCTTCGACCATGCCGTCGAAGCCATCGCGGCCTCGGCGCGCGAACTGCTCGATTCCCTGGAAACCCATCAGCATCCGCGTAATCGCGAAGAGGTGGCGGCCAAGCTGCGGGCAAAGGCGGCGATCCGCTTTGCCTGACGCGGCCAGGCGGCCTTCGACCACCGACAAGGAGAGTCCATGAGCTTCTTCCCCGGGAAAGACCCTGAGGTGGGCGATGCCTTAGCCAGCGACCAGATCGAATTGATGGTCATCCCGAACGCCAAGGACATCGGCGGTTTTCAGGTGCGCCGTGCTCTGCCGACGGCAAAAAGGCGGCTGGTCGGGCCGTTCATCTTCTTCGACCGCATGGGTCCCGCGATCCTGCGCGCCGGCCAGGCGCTGGACGTCCGTCCGCATCCGCATATCGGCCTGTCGACGGTCACCTATCTGTTCGACGGCAAGATCCGGCACCGCGATTCACTCGGCACCGAAATGGTCATTCAGCCCGGCGACGTGAATTTGATGACCGCCGGCCGCGGCATCGTCCATTCGGAGCGTACGCCGGAGGAACTGCGTGGCGCGCCGATGTCGGTATCCGGCCTGCAGACATGGCTGGCGCTGCCGGACGACAAGGAAGAGGTGGCACCGGTTTTCGAGAACACAGGAGCGCTCAGGCTTCCCGAGATCGATGCCGAAGGCGTCAACGGGCGCCTCATCATCGGCGATTTCCAGGGGTTGCGGTCGCCGGTCAGGGCCGACTCGGAGACGCTCTACGCCGACCTGCGCCTGGCGCCCGGCGCCAGCGTGAAAATCCCTGCCGATGCGGAAGAGCGCGCCATTTACACGCTGGAAGGCGAGGTCTCGATATCAGGTGACGTCTTTCCGGCGGAACGGCTGCTGGTGTTCCGTCCCGGTGACGAGATCGTCGTATCGTCGCAGACCGGTGCACATTTCATGCTGTTTGGCGGCGCCTCGCTCGGTTCGAAGCGTTACATCTGGTGGAATTTCGTCTCATCGTCGAAGGAACG
Organism: Mesorhizobium sp. WSM4822; assembly: GCF_055811155.1. Classification (NCBI taxonomy): domain Bacteria; kingdom Pseudomonadati; phylum Pseudomonadota; class Alphaproteobacteria; order Hyphomicrobiales; family Phyllobacteriaceae; genus Mesorhizobium; species Mesorhizobium sp. WSM4822. The sequence continues at coordinate 124,773 of NZ_JBVVQM010000004.1, forward strand.
CATCGAACAGGCCAAGCAAGAATGGAAGACGGGCCGCTTCGACATCGTTCCAGGAGACGAGGAAGAATTCATCCCGCTGCCGGAAAGCTGATGCCTGTCACCCAAAGTGGCAGAACGAAATGCATAGACAAAGACTAGGGCCTGATCCGGGTCACTGACACGCATTTACTTTCGCCGGCCGGCGACCTATTTCGCCCATCAACCGAAAGCCTCAGCACCGTGAACGCAACGCCGCATACGCCACTTCTCGACAAGGTCCGCATCCCGGCCGACCTGCGCACGCTTGCGGAAAGTGAACTGCCGCAATTGGCGTCCGAGCTTCGCGCCGAGCTGGTCGACGCCGTGTCCCGCACGGGTGGTCATCTGGGCGCCGGGCTTGGCGTGGTCGAGCTGACAGTGGCGCTGCACTATGTCTTCAACACCCCCGATGACAGGCTGATCTGGGATGTCGGCCACCAGGCCTATCCGCACAAGATCCTGACCGGCCGCCGCGACCGTATCCGCACGCTGCGCCAGGAAGGCGGTCTGTCCGGCTTCACCCGCCGCGCCGAGAGCGAGTACGATCCCTTCGGCGCCGCCCACTCCTCGACATCGATATCGGCCGGCCTCGGCATGGCCGCCGCCCGCGATCTCTCCGGCGGCCGCAACAACGTCATTGCCGTCATCGGTGACGGCGCCATGTCTGCCGGCATGGCCTATGAGGCGATGAACAATGCCGGTGCGCTCGATGCACGGCTGATCGTCATTCTCAACGACAACGACATGTCGATCGCGCCGCCGACCGGCGCGATGAGCGCCTATCTGGCGCGGCTGGCCTCCGGCAAGGCCTATATCGGCCTGCGCGATTTCGGCAAGAAACTGACTTCCTATCTCGGCAAGCGCGCGGATCGTGCGATCACAAGGGCGGTCGAGCATGCACGCGGCTACGTCACCGGCGGCACGCTGTTCGAGGAACTCGGCTTCTATCACATCGGCCCGATAGACGGCCACAATCTGGAGCACCTGATCCCGGTCCTGAAAAATGTCCGCGACAATGGCGAAGGCCCGGTGCTCATCCATGTCGTCACCCAGAAGGGCAAGGGCTATGCGCCGGCCGAAGCCGCCGCCGACAAATATCACGGCGTCAACAAGTTCGACGTCATCACCGGCGCGCAGGCCAAGGCGCCAGCCAACGCACCGGCCTACACCAAGGTGTTCGCCGAAAGCCTGGTCCAGGAGGGCCGCGAGGACGACCGCATCGTCGCCGTCACGGCCGCTATGCCGAGCGGCACCGGTCTCGACCTGTTCGGCGAAGCGTTCCCGTCGCGCACCTTCGATGTCGGCATCGCCGAACAGCACGCGGTGACCTTCGCCGCCGGCCTTGCCACCGAAGGCTACAAGCCGTTCACGGCCATCTATTCCACCTTCCTGCAGCGCGCCTACGACCAGGTCGTCCACGACGTCGCTATTCAGAAACTGCCGGTGCGGTTTCCCATCGACCGCGCCGGTTTCGTCGGCGCCGATGGCGCGACCCATTGCGGCGCCTTCGACACCACCTTCCTGGCGACACTGCCGGGTTTCGTCGTCATGGCGGCCGCCGACGAGGCGGAGCTGCGCCACATGGTGCGCACCGCGGCGAGCTATGATGAGGGCCCGATCGCCTTCCGCTATCCGCGCGGCAACGGTATCGGCGTCGACATGCCGGAGCGCGGCTCGGTTCTCGAAATCGGCAAGGGCCGCATCGTCAAGGAGGGTACCAAGGTTGCATTGCTGTCTTTCGGCACGCGGCTGCAGGATTGCCTGATCGCCGCGGAGGAGCTAGGTGCTGCCGGGCTGTCCACCACGGTCGCCGACGCCCGTTTCGCCAAGCCGCTCGACCAGGATCTGATCCGGCGGCTGGCCCGCTCGCATGAGGTGCTGGTGACGGTGGAGGAGGGCGCCGTCGGCGGCTTCGCCAGCCACGTGCTGCAGTTCCTTGCCCATGAGGGCCTGCTGGAAAGCGGCCTGAAGGTGCGTCCGCTGGTGCTGCCCGACGCGTTCAGCGACCACGCCAAGCCGGAAAAGATGTATGCCGATGCCGGGCTCGATGCCGCCGGCATCGTGCGCACCGTGTTCGTGGCACTCGGGCACACAGTCCACGCCCAGCGCGCCTGAATCCCAGCGCGCCTGAATCAAAGTCTCAAAGACTTGAATCAGTTTGCCGGCAAGCGATCTTAAGGCATTGTTTACGCTGCCGTTTGGCGCTTTGCTTACCGTGTCTCTTGGCCGTTTTTCAATGGCGCCCTGCTAGATCGTGACCAGGCAGGGAGACAACAACAATGAAAACGCTTCTGTGCGGCGCAGCACTTTGCGCCGTTATCATCGCGCCGGCCACAGCCGAAACGCGCTATGACCGCAGCCTCGAAAAGGCGGCGATGGGCATCATCGCCGGCAAGATGGGCGACATCCGCGGCGGCTTTTCCTTCAAGCAGGTGCCGCAATTGGTGGTTCTGCCGGCCCCTGTTCCCGCGCCTGCGGGTGCCATCGAGCCTGCACGCGAGCAAGCTTCGGGCGGCCGTGAGGATGGCTTGTCTCCAGCCGTCGAGCGCCCGGTTTCGCGAACCGTATTCTGAGCTGAAGGCCAACAAGCCTTGATCGGGATTGCCCGATCGTTTCATCGCGCTTGCCGCTGTGCAGGCGATCTAAAAAGCGTCGGCGATGCTACTCCGCCGCAACCAGCTCCGCTTGCTGCGCCGATTTCTCGGGGCGCCAGGATTGCGCCGCGTGGCGGGCGCGGTCTGCCAGGGCGGCTAGGCGTCCGCGCAGGTTTCGTCCACCCACCACCGACGACAAGATCACCGAATGCGTCGCAAAGCGGCGCTTGAAATCCTCGCCGCCGCAGAGAAAATCGATCGTGGTCAAGCCCCGGTCAAACGACCACTGGATGTAATCCATCATCAAGACCATCCCCGGCGAGGCCCGTTCGAAGGCCGGATCATAGGTGGTGACGAAAGCCATCATCGTTCCATGCTGCTCGAAATTGATCGAGATGGCGATGATCTCGTCTTCGCGTTCGAGCACGAAGATGCGCAGCAATCCAAGCTTGGCCAGAACGGATATGAGTGCCGCCAGCGCGGGGGAGCCTTCGTCGAAGAGGTCCGAAACGCGGCCGTGTTTTGCAAGCCACAACCGCTTCAGCGCCGCGACGCGCTCCAGCACCGGCTCGCGGGCTTCCTGTGCATCCATCAGGCGGAAACGCAGCGCGCCGCCTTCCTCCATGAATTTGTAGCCACGGCGATAGTTTTGCCGAGTTTTCTTCGACTGGCTTTCAAACCATTGTGCGCCGCGTTGCCCGGCGCCGGAAACTCGATAGCTGACCTCGCTGCGGTGGCTTGGCTGCAAGATATTGCTCTGGCCTGGGGCGGCGGGACCAAGCAGGGTCCGGAATCGGGCATCAGGCAACAGACGATTGAGGTAGGCAAGATCGAAGCCGCCATCGTCGAGGATATGTTGCCAGAGTTGCGGCAGGATCTGTGGCTCGGCATCGGGAGCAACCAGGACATCGCCATAGTCGCAGTGATCTTTCGCCGCCCATTCCAGCATACGGATGCCCGAGCGCCAGAAGGTCGCGAGCGCAATGACGGCCTCGAGACGCTCGCCGCTCCAGACCAGGCCGATCCTGAGACCGCGACGGTCCTGATGCGGTGTGGTGTGCCACCAGGCCGAGATCCAGTCGGGATGCTGGAAAACGAGGCCGCCGGCGCGTTGCCAGAGCGCTGCCCAGGCGGGCGCGATTTCTGCCAGTCGCGCTGGCGAGGTCGCAATTTCGATCCGGTGCGTTCGCGGCATCCGGAACACGGCGGGTCCGTTCATGGCTTCCCCCTTTGCGGCGATTGCTGTGGCTCGGGCTTGTCGGTGCGGAAATGTCTGGCGATCTGCCGCCACATCCGCTTCAGCGGCAGGACATAGAGGCCTGCGAGCGACTGGTAGTCGCGCACGTTGCGTTCGATCAAACCGAACTTGAAGTCCTCGTCGGGTCTCGGAACGCACAGGGTTCCGAAGAGCCGATCCCAGAACGAGAAGAGCAGCCCGAAGTTCTTGTCGTAGTGGCGCGGGTCGGTGCTGTGGTGCAGCTGATGCCAGTGCGGGCACAGGATCAGATTGTTCAACGGTCCAAACGAGATCTTGAAATGCGTGTGCCTGACGAAATCCATCATCAGGATGTTGCGTATGATGTAGACGTTGACGCCGAAGACCGTCAGCTCGACGAGGTTCAGCGACACCAGCGACCAGATGCCGAAGCAGATGCCGGGAATGACGCCGTCCCAGGCCCGGTTCATCAATTCGTCGAGCGGGTGGACGCGATCCTTGGTGATGCCGACCATCACCTCGGCCGAATGGTGGACCTTGTGCAGTTCCCACAGCACCGGGTAGCGGTGCTGGGCGACGTGATAGAGATAGTACGAAATGTCGTAGGCAAGCAGCATGGTGATGGTGAAGATCGTCACCGTCACCGGCCCTGCCGGTCCTTCGATCAGGGGCGGCTGGATCGCCAGCAGCGTGGAGAGCAACCAGTTCGTCGCATAGCCGACGGCGCTGACGAAGACGATGCCGGCGGGCAGCATGAGGAATGGCATCAGCGCCTTCCGCGTCACCCAGAACAAAAGGTCGGCTTTCGCCGAAGGGTGCGTGATGACCTCATGCGGGACTGCGAACTCGAAAAACTCTTTCCAGCTCTTTTTCTCGACCGTGCGCCAGTAGGCGACCAGGGCGCTGACCAAAGCAGTCAGCAACAGAAGTCCGGTCGCCAGCAGGCCGGCGCCGGAAATCCGGTCAAGAACCTTGTAGACGATATCGCTGGCCATTTCCAAGGTTGCCGCCTCTTCATCCGGCTTTTCCGGTCGTCGCGGTCATAACATTGAAGTCCTCAAGCAAATGCGATGAAAATTGGTTAAGAAATCATGAGGCTTTCTAGATTTTAGGCACTTATCGGCAGGCGACGAGACCTCATGCTTCGGCGGTCATCCGTCTCAACCGGCGCAACGATAGATATTCATAGGGTGGTCGGCGTGACGGAACGCCTCACCATCGCCGCGGTCCAATGTGCTGGGCGTGATGATGGGAACGTGAGACGAGATGCTTCCGGCCGGTGCTCTTGCCATCGTCATCGGCTTTCGCCATGAAGGCCGATGAATTCCCCTCTGCCAGCCAGCGCACGCCAGCGGCTCGACGACCTGCTCGTCCAGCGCGGGCTGTTTGCCAGCCGCTCACGTGCCCGCGACGCGGTCGAGCGTGGCACGGTGACCGTCGACGGCGTCATTGCGCGCAAGCCCGGCCAGAGCGTTTTGCCGCAATGCCTTGTTGCCATCGATGATCCGGCGCAAGGCTATGTGTCGCGCGCGGCACTCAAGCTGATCGGTGGGCTCGATCATTTCGGCCTCGACCCTGCCGGCTCTGAAGCGCTCGACATCGGCGCCTCGACCGGCGGCTTCACCCAGGTGTTGCTCGAGCGCGGCGTGGCCCATGTCACCGCGGTCGATGTCGGTCATGGCCAGATGCATCCTGATATCGGCGGCGACCCGCGTGTGACGGTGATCGAAGGACTGAACGCCCGCGATCTCGCCGTTGCCGATCTCAGCGGGCGTATTCCGGATTTCATCGTGTCCGACGTCAGCTTCATCTCGCTGAAACTGGCGCTGCCGCCGGCGCTTGATCTGGCGAAGGCTGGCGCCAAGGCCATGTTTCTGGTCAAGCCGCAATTCGAGGCGGGCCGTGATGCGATCGGCAAGGGTGGTCTGTTGAAAGATCCCTACGACGCCTCCCGTGTCGCCGGCCTGCTGCAGGATTGGCTGGACTCCGTTCCCGGCTGGCGCTCGCTCGGGCTGCATTTGTCGCCGATCGAGGGCGGCGACGGCAATCGCGAATTCCTGCTCGGTGGGATCAAGGACCGATGAGCGCGCGCTTCAGCATCAGGAAACTTGGCGCTCAGGGCGACGGTGTCGCCGAGACCGAGACAGGCGATCTGTTCATTCCCTTCACACTGCCCGGTGAAACGGTCACCGCCGCGCGCGAAAGGGATCGCGCCATGCTGATGGCGGTGCTGGAAGCATCGCCGCTGCGCATCGATCCCGCCTGCCGCCATTTCACCGAATGCGGTGGTTGCGCGCTCCAGCATTTCGAAGCCGGAGCCTATCGCAAGTGGAAACGCGAAAAAGTGGCGCACATCCTGAAGGGCAAAGGCATCGATTGCGAGATCGGCGAACTGGTCGCCTGCGCGCCGCAGACGCGCCGCCGTGTCGTGCTGGCCGCCCGGCGCACCGATACAGGCATGCTGCTCGGCTTCCATCGCCATCTGTCGCCGGAGATCATCGCCATATCGGAATGCCCGATCTCGCTTCCTGAGATCGTCGCTTCGCTCGATCGCTTGAAGGCGCTCGCCGAATTGGTCTGCGCAACCACCAAATCGTTCCGGGTGGCGGTCACCGTGACCGGTTCGGGGCTCGATGTCGCGGTTCACGAATCCGGCAAGCTGGGGGAGCATCAGCGCCGCATCGCTGCCAATTTCGTCATGGCGCAGGGCTTTGCCAGGCTGTCCATCGATGACGAGATCATCATCGAGCCGAAAAAGCCTGTTGTCATGTTCGGCAGCGTCGCTGTCGCCTTGCCCCCGGGCGCGTTCCTGCAGGCAACCGAGGCCGCCGAACAGGCGATGGCCGATATCGTCGGCGGACATCTGAAGCGTGCCAAGAAGGTGGCGGATCTTTTCGCCGGCTGCGGCAGCTTTGCTCTGCGTCTGGCCGCGAAGTCGGAAGTCCATGCGGTGGAGGGCGATGCGGCAGCCCTCTCGGCCCTCGACCGTGGATCGCGTTTCGCCACTGGCTTGAAGCGGGTGACGGGCGAACGCCGCGACCTGTTCCGGCGGCCGCTGACATTCAAGGAATTGAATGCCTTCGATGGTGTGGTGTTCGACCCGCCGCGCGCCGGCGCCGAGGACCAGTCGAAGCAGATCGCCCGTTCGGATGTGCCGTACGTCGCCGCGGTGTCCTGCAATCCGGTGACGCTCGCGCGAGATTTGCGCATCCTCATCGACGGCGGCTACATCCTGAAAAGCGTGACGCCGATCGACCAATTCCTGTGGTCGCCGCATGTTGAGGCCGTGGCGTTGCTGGAGAAGCCGAAGCGGAGGCGGTAGGTCGCTTGTGCTTGAGTTGCGCGTGAATTGGGCCTATTTTGATACCGTACGCATCAAACTATGCTAGGTTATCGTCATGAACTCCGCAGCCCTCGAAATTCCGGCGTCACGCTTTGGCGAGGAACGGTCGCCTTACCTTTCGGCAAGGCGTGTCGCGGAACAGCTTGGTGTCAACCTGACCGAATTGGCCGGCCTGATCGGGGTCGCGCGCAACACACTTGCCGCCAAGGCCGGCGCGCGCAAGGTCGACGCCGCCCTCAGCCCGATCGTCCGCATCCTGTCGATGGCCGGTGAAATGGCCGGCGGCGAGCAACGTGCGGCGATCTGGTTTAAGCACCAGCCGATCCCCGGCTGGGCGGGAAAGACCGCCTACGACCTGGTTCGCGAGGGCAAGACGGACAAGGTGCTGGCCTACCTGGAGGCCGTCCGCTCCGGCGTGTATGCCTGAGATCAGCCTGACCTTGTGGCGGGCCTTCGTACCGCGTTGGGCGCATCTGCCGCTTTCGGGCGAGGGCGCTGCCCACTTCGGCGGTCGCTGGAATCCAATTGGCGCTTCAACGATCTATGCGGCGCGCGAATTGTCCTCCGCCTGGGCGGAGTATAATCAAGGCTTTGTCCAGCATCCGGCGTTAATTGCCCAACTAGAGCTCTCGGGCGCGCGCTTGGCCGATCTGACCGATGCCGCAATGCTGAGCGAATTGGCCATGACGGCGGGCATTCACCAATGCGAATGGCGAGACATGCTGGATCAGGGCCTTGTGCCCGAGACCCACAAGCTGCGGGATCGCCTGCTTGCCGATGGGGTGAACGGCGTGATCTATCCGTCCTTCATGTCGCCCGGCGGCACCTGCGTTGCGCTCTGGCGCTGGAACGAGGATGGCGCGCCGCGCCTGGATGTCGTCGACCCCGACCGTCGTCTGCCGAAATCGCCGGCATCCTGGCTTTAGGGCAACTCAGATGGGAGTAAGCTCGTCGACTGTTCTTATCAAACCCTGGTGCCGCCCACCGTCATCTGATTCATGCGCAGATGCGGCTGGCCGACGCCGACGGGCACGCCCTGTCCGGCCTTGCCGCACATGCCGATGCCGGTGTCGAGTTTCATGTCGTTGCCGATCATCGAGACGCGGTGCATGGCGTCCGGACCGTTGCCGATCAGCATCGCGCCTTTGATCGGCTGCGTCACCTTGCCGTTCTCGATCATGTAGGCCTCGGTGCAGCCGAACACGAATTTGCCCGAGGTGATATCGACCTGACCGCCGCCGAAGGAGACGGCATAGATGCCGTTCTTGACCGAGGCGATGATTTCGTCCGGCCCCATGTCGCCAGATGTCATATAGGTGTTGGTCATGCGCGGCATCGGCTGGTGGGCATAGCCTTCGCGGCGGCCGTTGCCGGTCGCCTTCATGCCCATCAGCCGGGCATTCTGGCGATCCTGCATGTAGCCGACCAGCTTGCCATCCTCGATCAGCACATTGCGGGCCGAAGGTGTGCCTTCATCGTCGACGGTCAGCGAGCCGCGCCGTTCGGGCATGGTGCCGTCGTCGACGACGGTGACCCCCTTGGCGGCGACCTGCTGGCCAAGCAGGCCGGCGAAGGCCGAGGTCTTCTTGCGGTTGAAATCGCCTTCCAACCCATGGCCGACGGCCTCGTGCAACATGACGCCCGGCCAGCCGCTGGACAAGACGATGTCGAAAGTGCCGGCCGGGGCCGGTATGGCCTCGAGATTGACCAGAGCTTGCCTGAGCGCCTCCTTGGCGGCGTGCTTCCAGCTGTCCTCGACCAGGAATTCGCCAAACGCCTTGCGGCCACCCATGCCGTAGGAGCCGCTCTCCTGGCGGTCGCCATCGCCGACCACAACGGAGACGTTGATGCGGACCAGCGGGCGGATGTCGCGCACCATTTGGCCATCGGCGCGCACGATCTCGACATGCTGCCAGGATGCGGCGAGCGATGCCGAAACCTGACGCACGCGCGGATCCTCGGCGCGCAGCCAGGCGTCGATTTCCTGCAAGAGCTTTGCCTTGGCCTCGAAGGAAGGCGAGGGGATCGGGTTCTCTTCGCCATAGAGATGGCGGTTGGTGCGGGCAGGTGCCGCGGCAAGCGTGCCGGAATAACCGCCCTTGACGGTTGAAACGGCATCGGCCGCGCGCAGCAGCGAGGCCTCGGACAGGTCACTGGAATGGGCATAGCCGCTGGCTTCACCGGCAACCGCACGCAAACCAAACCCCTGGTCGGTGTTGAAGTTGGCGGTCTTCAGGCGGCCATTGTCGAACATCAGCGCTTCGCTCTCGCTGTATTCGAGGAACAGCTCGCCGTCATCGGCGCCGTTGATGGTATCGGCGACGATTCGCTTGATGCGATCGTCTGAAATGTCGAATTGGCCGATCAGGCTGTTCATGGCGCATCCGTTCACAGGAGGAATGGGTCTTTGCCACGATGTAGGCGCGAAGGCGCGCCGAGACAATCGCTCTGCCGCATTGTAACGACAAAAGCGGTTTGCCAGCAGCCCGTCGAAGTCACTTCTGGTTGAAGCCGGTGATGTCGCCGGGCTTTCAGGGGAGGGCGGCGAAGCCGTCGGCAAAGCCCTTGAGGTCGACCGGGATGCCGATGCCTTCTTCCGGGGTCTGGAAAACGATGAAGGTGGCCGACGTGCCGGTCTTCAGCGTGTCGAGAAGCGGCTTTTCGAGGATAACCTCGGCATAGCAGCCGTCCTGAAAGCAGCGCACGAAATAGGCGCGGCCGATGTCCTTGCCGTCGACATTGAGGCCGAGCCCGTTGGGCAAAAGCACGCCGAGCGGCGCCAGCACGCGCAGGATCTCCGCCTTGTTGTCGGCGGTGCGCAGCACCACGACCGACAGTCCCATCTCCGGACGGTCCTCGGCGACGACGTTCTGCATCATCACGCATTGTTCCGAGGTGGCACCGGCCGGCGTGTCGCAGATGATCGACCATGCGCCATGTGTCGAGCGCACGGTGCCGCTCGGCTGCGCGGCGTTCGCCGTGCCGGACACGATCGCGGACAAGCCGATGCCAGACAGGGCGGCGAAAAAGATGACCTTCGCCCAGTTTCTCGAAAACCGAGAGTTTCTCGAAAGCCAGTAATTCATGACGGCTCCATTGCGAATCACGGCACTTTAAGCCGCGCCAAAGCCAAGTAAAGGACGAGACCGCACCAGGTCTGCCCCGAAAAAGCCAATTGGGCGCTTTTCCCTGCCAATTTCGCCCGAATTGCGACGTTCGGCACCTGCGGCCCGCGGGAATGCTGCTGCGGGCTCACTGTAGGCGATTCGGTGCTGCCGCGGCTGCCTCCAAAGGCATATCCGGGCTTGCGCGCAAAAATGCCGCACGGTTTCGTCCGCTCCTTTCTTGCGGAGGGAAAAAGAGTATGGTTTGAACCAGCTTGAAACTGTCGGGATTCCCGTCCCGGCATTGTTCGTTATTCTCGTGGGTACCGCAGCGAGGAACTGGGAGACGATGAGGGCGATGAGAAATTTCCTGGCAAACGCCAAGGTTCCAGCAAGTGCCAAGTTTCTAAGTGCTTGTGCCGCTATCACGTTTTTCGCCGGCGCGTCCGCCCGTGCCGACCAGCCCAAGAACTGGGAGACAACCTTCCAGGCGCCGGCGACCGACATGATGCGGCAGATCGAATGGTTCGGAAACTACACGATGTGGTTCATCGTCCCGATCACCATTCTGGTGCTGCTTCTGCTCGCCTACTGCATCGTCAGATTCCGCGCGAGCGCCAACCCGGTTCCGTCCAAGACCAGCCACAACACGTGGATCGAGTTGATCTGGACGATCGGGCCAGTCGTCATCCTGCTGCTCATCGCCATTCCCTCGTTCCAGCTGCTGACCGCGCAATACACACCGCCGGAAGAAGCAAAGCTGACCGTCAAGGCGACCGGCAACCAGTGGAACTGGGACTACGAGTACCAGACCGACAACACGCTCTCTTTCAACTCCGCGATCCTCCAGGACGCCGAACGCGCCGCAGCCGGCAAGGAGGACCGCAAGGTCTATCCGCGCCTGCTCGCGGTCGACAACGAGCTGGTGGTGCCGGTCAACACCATGACCCGGGTGCTTGTCACCGCGACCGACGTGATCCACTCCTTTGCCATGCCGTCGTTCGGCATCAAGATCGACGCCGTTCCGGGCCGCACCAACGAGACCTGGTTCAAGGCGGAGAAGGAAGGTATTTTTTACGGCCAGTGCTCGCAGCTCTGCGGCAAGGACCATGCCTTCATGCCGATCGCCATCCGCGTCGTCTCCGATGCGCAGTTCAAGACCTGGCTGGCGGCAGCCAAGACCGATCTGCCCGGCGCCAACAAGACGCTGATGGCCGAGGTCGACGGCCAGAACAAGGTAGCGGCCGCCGGCAACTGATGCCGCGGGTTAGCAAGATTTAGGGAACGGAGCGGAACATGGCAGACGCTGCAGCTCACGACGGGCACGACCACAAGCCTTATCACGGCTGGGTCCGCTGGGTTTATTCGACCAACCACAAGGACATCGGCACGCTCTACCTGATCTTCGCGATCATGGCTGGCATCATCGGCGGTGCCTTGTCTGTCGCCATCCGCATGGAGTTGCAGGAGCCTGGCATCCAGATCTTCAGCGGTCTGGCGCAGATGGTCTATGGCATGAACGGTGACGCCGCGATCGACGGCGGCAAGAGCATGTACAATGCCTTCGCCACCGCGCACGCCCTGATCATGATCTTCTTCATGGTCATGCCGGCGCTGATTGGCGGTTTCGCCAACTGGATGGTTCCGATCATGATCGGCGCGCCCGACATGGCGTTCCCGCGCATGAACAACATCTCCTTCTGGCTGCTGCCGCCGGCCTTCATCCTGCTGCTCACCTCGATGTTCGTGCCGAGCGCGCCGGGCGCCTTTGGCGTCGGTGGCGGCTGGACGCTCTATCCGCCGCTTTCGACCTCGGGCCAGCCCGGGCCGGCCATGGATCTGGCGATCCTGTCGATCCACATTGCCGGTGCGTCGTCGATCCTCGGCGCCATCAACTTCATCACCACCATCTTCAACATGCGCGCGCCTGGTATGACGCTGCACAAGATGCCGCTGTTTGCCTGGTCGGTGCTGATCACCGCCTTCCTGCTCCTGCTGTCGTTGCCGGTCCTGGCCGGCGGCATCACCATGCTGCTCACCGACCGCAATTTCGGTACCACCTTCTTTGCGCCCGACGGCGGCGGCGACCCGATCCTGTTCCAGCACCTGTTCTGGTTCTTCGGTCACCCTGAAGTGTACATCCTGATCCTGCCGGGCTTCGGCATCATCAGTCACGTCATCTCGACCTTCTCGAGGAAGCCGGTGTTCGGCTATCTCGGTATGGCCTATGCCATGGTGGCGATCGGCGCCGTCGGCTTCATCGTGTGGGCGCACCACATGTACACGACCGGCCTGTCGCTCGACACGCAGCGCTATTTCGTCTTCGCCACCATGGTCATCGCGGTGCCGACAGGCGTGAAGATCTTCTCCTGGATCGCGACGATGTGGGGCGGGTCGATTTCGTTCAAGACGCCGATGCTGTGGGCGCTGGGCTTCATCTTCCTGTTCACCATCGGCGGCGTCACCGGCGTCCAGCTGGCCAATGCCGGCCTCGACCGCTCGTTGCATGACACCTATTTCGTCATTGCCCACTTCCACTACGTGCTGTCACTGGGCGCGGTGTTCGCCATCTTCGCCGGCTGGTACTACTGGTTCCCGAAGATGACCGGCTACATGTATTCGCCCGTCATCGCCAACACCCATTTCTGGGTCACCTTCGTCGGCGTGAACCTGATCTTCTTCCCGCAGCACTTCCTCGGTCTCGCCGGCATGCCGCGCCGCACCATCGACTACCCCGATGCGTTCGCCGGCTGGAATTATGTGTCGTCCATCGGCTCGTATATCTCGGCCATCGGCGTCCTGATCTTCCTCTATGGTGTGTTCGAGGCCTTCCAGAAGAAGCGGATCGCCGGCGCCAACCCATGGGGCGAGGGCGCAACGACGCTCGAATGGCAGCTGCCTTCGCCGCCGCCCTTCCACCAGTGGGAACAGCTGCCGAAAATCAAGTAAGGCGGCTGCCCGCTCGAATACGAAACCGCCGGTCCGCCGGCGGTTTTGGCCAACGGATGATGGACTTAAGTACGCATGGCCCTTGTCGACGACCCATTGATTGACGAAGCGGGCTTTCGCATGTCGGAAGCGACGGCGGGCGATTTCTTCGCGCTGCTGAAGCCGCGCGTCATGTCGCTGGTGGTGTTCACCGCCTTTGTCGGCCTTGTCGCCGCACCCGTGACCATCAACCCTCTGCTGGCGGTGATCGCCATCCTGGCTATTGCAATAGGTGCTGGTGCCTCCGGCGCGCTCAACATGTGGTACGATGCCGACATCGATGCCGTGATGACCAGGACCGCCAACCGCCCGGTCCCGGCCGGTCGCATCCAGCCGCACGAAGCCCTGACCTTCGGGCTGGTGCTGTCGGTGCTGTCTGTGATGACGCTCGGCGTGCTGGTCAACTGGCTGGCGGCGACGCTGCTCGCCTTCACCATCTTTTTCTACGCCGTCGTCTACACGATGTGGCTAAAGCGCTGGACGCCGCAGAACATCGTCATCGGTGGGGCCGCCGGTGCCATTCCGCCTGTGATCGGCTGGGCCGCGGTGACCGGGACAGTCAGCCTCGAAAGCATTGTCCTGTTCCTGATCATCTTCCTGTGGACGCCGCCGCATTTCTGGGCGCTGGCGCTGTTCAAGTCCGAGGACTATGCCAAGGCTGGCATTCCGATGATGCCCAACGTCGCCGGCCACGCTTCGACCCGCCGCCAGATCTTCGCCTATGCGCTGGTGCTGGCCCCGGTCGGCGTGCTGCCGTGGCTGCTTGGCTACACCACGCCGTTCTATGGCGTGGCCGCCCTGCTTCTGGGAGTCGGTTTTGTCTGGTACGCGTGGAAAGTGCTTGGCATGGCCGACGATGACCGCGTCATGAAACCGGCCAAGGCCCTGTTCGCCTATTCGCTGCTTTATCTCTTCGCCATCTTCGCTGCCTATCTGGCCGACAGCGTTGTCGAACGCGCGCTTGCCATGGGTGGAGCATGACCATGATCGAGGAAAAGTTCGAGACCATCACGTTGACCGAGCGTCAGAAGAAGGCGCAGCGCAGCCGTTCTATCGCCATCGGTGTGGCGCTGGCGCTGCTGGTGGTCATTTTCTACATCGCGACGATCGTGAAGTTCGGCCACAATCTGGGCACGATGTGATGAGCGTCGAGACCTCCAAAAAAGCGGCTGGCAAGAACGGCAACGTCATCGTCGCGGCTGTCTGCCTCGCCTTCTTCACAGGCATGATCGGCATGGCCTATGCCGCGGTGCCGCTCTACAAGATGTTTTGCCAGGCGACCGGCTATGGCGGCACGACGCAACGTGCCGAGAAGCAGTATGCCGGCCGCGTGCTCGACCGCGAGATCACTGTCCGCTTCGATGCCAACATCGCTGGCGTGCCGTGGGAGTTCCAGCCGGTCCAGCGCTCGATGACGATGAAGATCGGCGAGACCGTGCAGGCGCACTATCAGGCGACCAACAAGTTCGATCGTCCCGTGACCGGCCGCGCCACCTTCAACGTGCAGCCTGAACTGGCAGGTCCCTATTTCAACAAGGTCGAGTGCTTCTGCTTCACCGACACGACGCTGAAGCCCGGCGAGACACTGGACATGCCGGTCCTGTTCTACGTGGACCCCGACATCGTCAATGTGCCGGAACTGAAGGACGTGAAGACGATCACGCTGTCCTATACGATGTTCCCGGTCGAGAAGGCCAAGCCGGTCGCCTCCTCGGAGCCGGCCAAGGGCAATAGCAAGACAATTTCGAATACCGAAGCAAATCTCGGGGGTTGATATGGCAGACGCGCACGCAAAACCACAGCATGACTATCATCTCGTCGACCCGAGCCCGTGGCCTTTCCTGGGATCGGTAGGCGCACTTGTCGCCGCCTTTGGCGGCGTCTGCCTGATGGAATACCTGAAGGGCGGCTCGTTCCCGATCTTCGGCTTCAACATCGCCAATCCATGGCTGTTCTTCATCGGTCTCGTGATCATCCTCTACACCATGTTCGCCTGGTGGTCGGATACGATCAAGGAAGCGCATGAGGGCCATCACACGCGTGTCGTGTCGCTGCATCTGCGCTACGGCATGATCATGTTCATCGCCTCGGAGGTGATGTTCTTCGTTGCCTGGTTCTGGGCCTATTTCGATGCCAGCCTGTTTCCGAGCGAAGTCCAGCAATATGCCCGCACCGCGTTTACCGGCGGTGTCTGGCCGCCGAAGGGCATGGAAGTTCTAGATCCCTTCCATTTGCCGCTCTACAACACCGTCATCCTGCTGCTGTCCGGCACCACGGTGACCTGGGCGCACCATTCGCTCATCCATGGCGATCGCAAAGGCTTGATCAACGGCCTGGTGCTGACTGTTGGCCTCGGCATGCTGTTCACCATGGTGCAGGCCTACGAGTACATGCATGCTCCGTTCGCCTTCAAGGATTCCATCTATGGCGCCACCTTCTTCATGGCGACCGGCTTCCACGGTTTCCACGTCATCATCGGCACCATCTTCCTGTTGGTCTGCCTGATCCGGGCGATGAAGGGTGATTTCACCCCCAAGCAACATTTCGGCTTCGAGGCGGCCGCCTGGTACTGGCACTTCGTCGACGTGGTCTGGCTGTTCCTGTTCGCCTCGATCTACGTCTGGGGATCGGTCGGCGCGGTGATCGAGGGCCACTGATCCTGGCCTGAGGAATTTCCGTTTGGGGAGGGGCGGCCGCGGCAACGTGGCCGCCTTCTTCTTTTTGGCGCAATGATCGCTGATCGATAGCCAATGCGGCTGACAATTTTCCGGGCCATTTGCGCATTGATGATCGCGGCACTCCCGGCCTTTGCCGGCGAGAAGGTGGATCTGGTGCGTGTCCACAAAGCCGAACGCCGGCTGGAACTCATTGGCGACGGCAAGATCCTGCGCAGCTACGGCATCGCACTCGGCGGCGATCCTGTCGGGCATAAGCACCAGGAGGGCGATCAACGCACGCCCGAGGGGAACTATGTCCTCGACTGGCGCAACCCGAACAGCATCGCGCACAGATCGATCCATATTTCGTACCCCAACACCGACGATCTGGCGGCCGCCAGGGCGCGCAATGTCGACGCGGGCGGCATGATCATGATCCACGGCCAGCCAAACGGTTATGGCTGGTGGGGCTGGCTGCTTCAATTGGTCGACTGGACCGACGGCTGCATTGCGGTTACGGACTCCGATATGGACGAAATCTGGGCGATGGTGGCCGATGGCACACCGATCGAGATCGAGCGGTAGGCAATGAGTGGCAAGATGAACTGGTTGCCGGTCGATCTGAAATCGAGCGGTAAGCAATGAGCGACGACTCTTCCAAGGGTGAAGATAGGGCGATCTGGCCGCCAATCGATCCGATCTCGGCCGGCCTGCATGGCCGTTGCCCGCGCTGCGGCGAGGGGCGGCTATTTTCCGGCTTCCTCACCGTCGGCAAGCGATGCGTCAATTGCGGCCTCGATTATTCCTACGCTGATGCCGGCGACGGGCCGGCGGTGTTCGTGATCCTGATCATCGGCTTTATCATCGTCGGCCTGGCGCTCTGGGTAGAAGTCACGCTCAGCCCGCCGCTCTGGCTGCATCTGCTGGTCTGGATTCCGCTGGCTGTTGTGCTGTGCTTGACGGCGCTGCGGCTGATCAAGGGCGTGCTGCTGACGCTGCAATACCGCAACCAAGCGGCCGAGGGCCGGCTGGATCGCGGCGAATGAGCGAGGCTTCCCTTAGAACTGACGGTCGTTCGCGGCCGCGATCGGCATTGCTGCTCGGCCTTGGCCTTGTGCTGTTCCTGATCCTGCTGGTGCTCGGCACCTGGCAGATGCAGCGCCTGTATTGGAAGGAAGGCCTTCTGCAGACCATCGACCAGCGCACCCATTCGGCGCCCTTGCCGTTGGTTGCGGTCGAGAAAGAGTTCGCCGCCACCGGGGATGTCGATTATACGCCTGTCACCGTCACCGGCACGTTCCTGCATCAAGGCGAACGCCACTTCTACGCGACCTGGGAAGGTGATGCCGGCTTCAATGTCTACACGCCGCTGGCGCTCGACGACGGCCGCTTCCTCCTGATCAATCGCGGCTTCGTGCCTTACGATCTGAAGGATGCCGCCAAGCGCGCCAAGGGACAGGTGGCTGGCAGAGTGACGGTCACCGGGCTGGCCCGCAACCCGCTGCCGGGCAAGCCGTCGATGATGCTTCCCGACAACGACGTGGCGAAGAACATCTTCTACTGGAAGGACCGCGACGTGATGGCTGCAAGCGCCGGTCTGCCTGCGGGCGCCGCGCTGGTGCCGATCTTCATCGACGCAGACAAGACGCCAAACCCAGGCGGCTTGCCGGTTGGCGGCGTCACCATCATCGATCTCCCGAACAGCCATCTCCAATATGCGATGACTTGGTACGGGCTTGCCGCGGCGCTCGCAGCCGTGCTCATCCTGCGGCTTCGCCGTCCCGCGAAAGACGAATGAACGCGGCTGATGCCCCCTTTCAACCGATGCCCTTGACAGGGCAGGGGTGCGCACTTCATTTCGGCTTTGATCAACCGGCCCGGATTTAATGCTTCAGACAACCACCAAACCACCTCTGACGATCCGGCTCTGCCAGCCGCGCGGTTTCTGCGCCGGTGTCGACCGTGCCATTCAGATCGTCGTACTGGCGCTGAAGAAATATGGCGCGCCGGTCTATGTCCGCCATGAGATCGTGCACAACCGCTACGTCGTCGAGGGGCTGCAAAGCCTTGGCGCCGTCTTCATTGAGGAACTCTCCGAGATACCGGCCGAACATCGGCAGTCGCCCGTCGTGTTCTCGGCGCATGGCGTGCCGAAATCGGTGCCGGCGGATGCGAAGGCGCGCAATCTCTTCTATCTCGATGCCACCTGCCCGCTGGTGTCGAAGGTCCACAAGCAGGCGATGCGCCATCAGCGGCTCGGCCGCCATGTGCTGTTGATTGGTCACGCCGGTCATCCCGAAGTGATCGGCACCATGGGCCAACTGCCGGACGGAGCGGTGACGCTGATCGAAACCGAAACCGATGCCGCAAAGCTCTCGCCCGCCGATCCGCAGGCGCTCGGCTTCGTTACCCAGACCACATTGTCTGTCGAGGACACCGCCGGCATCATCCGCGCCTTGCAGGATCGCTTTCCGGCGCTGCAGGCACCAGCGGCGGAATCGATCTGCTATGCCACCACCAACCGCCAGGAAGCCGTCAAGGACACCGCGCCGGGCGCCGATCTCTATCTGATCGTCGGCGCGCCGAATTCCTCCAATTCGCGACGACTTGTCGAAGTCGCGGAGCGTGCAGGCGCCACCATGTCGCTTCTCGTGCAGCGCGCCGCCGAGATTCCGTGGAATGACATCGGCAACATCTCGACGCTTGGCCTGTCGGCCGGCGCGTCGGCGCCCGAAATCATCGTCGACGAGATCATCGACGCGTTCCGGCAACGCTTCGATGTCACGATCGATCTTGCCATCACGGCCACGGAAACCGAGGATTTTCCAGTCATGCGGGTCCTGCGCGATGTCGAACTGACGCGGGCCGACATGGCCTTCGTCAATGGAGCCGCGTAAGGCACATGGCGGTCTACACCGACGTTGCGGAAGGCGAACTCGGCGCATTCCTGAAGCACTATCCGGTCGGCGATCTCCTGTCCTACAAGGGCATCGCCGAAGGCACCGAGAACTCGAACTTTCTGCTGCACACCTCCAGCGGCTCCTACATCCTGACGCTCTATGAGAAGCGCGTCGAGAAGGCGGATTTGCCGTTTTTTCTGGGGCTGATGGGCCATCTCGCCAACAAGGGCGTGTCCTGCCCGCTGCCGGTGACCGCGCATGACGGCAGCGTCATCGGCACGCTCGCCGGCCGGCCGGCGGTCATCATCACCTTCCTGGAAGGGCTTTCGTTGCGGCGGCCCACAGCAACGCATTGTGCCGAGGTCGGCAAGGCATTGGCGCAGTTGCATCTGGCCGGTGCCGATTTTTCGATGACGCGTCCGAATGCCCTGGCCATCGACGGCTGGCGCAAGCTCTGGGATGCAGCGCGCGATCGCGCCGACGAGGTCGAGCCGGGCCTGGCGGCCGAGGTCGATGCCGACTTTGCCGATTTCGAGCGCAACTGGCCGAAGGACCTTCCCAAAGGCATCATCCACGCCGATCTTTTCCCGGACAACGTTTTCTTCCTCGGCGAAAAACTGTCCGGCCTGATCGATTTCTATTTCGCCTGCGACGACCTCTACGCCTATGATGTCGCCACCTGTCTCAACGCTTGGTGCTTCGAGAAGGATTTTTCCTTCAACCTCACCAAGGGCAAGGCGCTGCTCGCCGGCTACCAGAGCGTCCGGCCCCTGAGCGACCAGGAACAAGCTGCGCTGCCGGTGCTGGCGCGCGGTTCGGCGTTGCGCTTCATGCTGACCCGGCTGTACGACTGGCTGACCGTCCCCGATGGCGGGCTGGTGATGAAGCGCGATCCGACCGAATACATCAGAAGGATGCGGTTCCACCGGGCGATCAAATCTCCTTCGGAATATGGATTGGCCTGATATGGGGTATCATGAGCAAACTGGTTGAGATCTTCACCGACGGCGCCTGTTCGGGCAATCCCGGCCCTGGCGGCTGGGGCGCGATCCTGCGCTTCAACGGCACCACCAAGGAGCTTTCCGGCGGCGAGGCCGAGACGACCAACAACCGCATGGAACTGTTGGCCGCCATTTCGGCGCTGAACGCGCTGAAGGAGCCGTGCACGGTCGACCTTCACACCGACAGCAAGTACGTCATGGACGGTATTTCCAAGTGGATCCACGGCTGGAAGAAGAACGGCTGGAAGACCGCCGACAAGAAGCCGGTGAAGAACGGTGAACTCTGGCAGGCGCTCGACGAGGCCAACAAGCGCCACAAGGTCACCTGGAACTGGGTCAAGGGCCATGACGGTCATGTCGAGAACGAGCGCGCCGACGAGCTTGCGCGCGAAGGCATGGCGCCGTTCAAGAAAGGTCCGTTCAAGCCTGCAGCAGCGGCAAAGCCTGCTGCGCCGGCCAAACAACCGGCAATCGCGAAAGTGCGGCGCTCTACCCAGAGCTATTGAATTTCCGGAGCGGCGCGGCTCTCAGGTACGAAGAAGCGGATCAGCCGGCGGGGGTGGCAACTACTACGATATCGGCGCGCACCGCGTTATCTACTGCTGGCTGCCGATCGACTGGCCAGCGCAGTTGTAGACCCTTATCGGATCAGCAGCGCCGTGCCCCAAAGCCCAAGTGCGAACACGGTGTGCGACACCAGATTCAGCGCCCGGATCAGCATCGGGTTGGGCCGCTTCGAGGCCGCCCAGCCGGCGCCCATGCCGGGTGCCAGCAGGAACCAGCCGGCGCCGACGGTGACGATGCCGAGGATGAAGGCCGGCAGGAATGTCGGCGCGGCAAGCCAGCCCGCTCCGGCCAGCACCACCAGGATGATGCCGTAGACGATGCCGACAAAATAGTGAAAGGCCCAACCCAGCGCCTTTTCATGCACGTACGGTGCGGCACCGCCGATATCGTCGTGGAAGACCTTGTCACGGAGATGCCAGACCCAGCGACCGACCGGCCCCCAGTTCGGCCGTGGCTGGCCGAACGCCTTGTGCAGGAAGATGGCCCAGAGATCCATCAGGACGGTGGCGCCGATGCCGATCGCGATAGCGCGCCAGAACATGTCAAACATCGCTAGAATCCCCCCAAACGCAAGCCCTGGGCTACAAGCGCGATCGTCGTTCCACACCCGACGCCGCGCTGAACTTCAGAGCTGTCCCAGAATATGAGCCGCGCCGGACTCGTCGACACCAGGCTTGGTCTCGACATTGAGCGCGGTGACCTTGCCGTCGTCGACGATCATCGAAAACCGCTTCGAACGCAGCCCCATGCCGCTGGCGGAAAGGTCATTGTCGAGGCCTACCGCCTTGGCGAAATCGCCACTGCCGTCGGCGAGGAACATGATCTTGCCCTCACCGCCGGTGAAGTGCGCCCAGGCGCCCATGACATGGACGTCGTTGACCGAAACGACGGCGATGGTGTCGACGCCGCGCGCCAGGATGGCATCGTGGTTCTCGAGATAACCCGGCAAATGGTTGTTGCTGCAGGTCGGTGTGAAGGCGCCGGGAACCCCAAACAGCACGACCTTCTTGCCCGGGAAGATCTCGGCCCCGGTGATCGGCTTGGCGCCATCGGCGGTCATCGTCTTGAAGGTCACGTCAGGCAGCTTGTCGCCAACGGAAATGGTCATGGATTCCTCGCTTGGGAAAATGGGGAAGGACGTGTCTTTGCCTAGCGAACCCGACGGCTTCCTGCAACCGTTGGGGTGGGCTGGATCAAGGGAAAGGCAGAACCCCTTCGACCGCGCCCGCCGAACTCGTCAGCGTATAGTGAAGCCCGCCATCGGTCGGCGTCGTCGAGGGGCGATCGAGGATCGGCACGGTGAAGATCAGCTTGCCGTCCTTTTCGCTGCGGGCAGGGGTGCCGAACATGTAGTCCCGCTCGCCGGCGACGAAGAAATCCGCCGCCTCCGGATCGCCGGGAAAGCTCGCCTCGACAATCAGCGTCTCGTGGTCGCCCGGCAGCACAGCGATGCCGAAATCGGACCTCGCGGGCGCTGGTAGCGCCGCGAAACTCGCCTTCACCAGCGCTGCGTCCTCGGCATTGTCCGGATCGGAGGCCGGGTCGACGGTCAGCCGCGTCTGCACCGGGATGCAGATCGTTTCGCAGATGCCGAGAAAGATGTCGGCATCGATCAACGCCGGCTGGTTCGGCGCCGCCAGCGTGAATGTCACCGGCAGAGAAACCGGATAGTTGTAGCCTGCCCATTTGCCATAGCCGTCGTCATGGCGCTGCGGCGCCGGAAACGATAGCGCTGCGTCGGCGATGTTGGTGCTGGCTGAAATGTCGAGTTGCGGTGGCACGCCCGCGTCGCCCGGATCGCGCCAATATGTCTTCCAGCCGGGCTTGAGCGCTATGTCGAGAACGCCCTGGATGCGGCCGGTGTCGTCGGCTTTGCCTGAGGTCACCAGCCGGACCTTGCCGCCTTCGCTGTTGTACCACGCCGATGAGGAGGCGGCGGCGGGAAGAGCGGTTGCCGATCCGATGGCGGCGCCGAGCAGCAGGATTTTCAAGCTTCGCATGTCGGTGATTTGATCGTCCGTTCGTGGCCGCGCAATGATTTCATGGCCTTGCCGGTATCATATTTGCGTGACTTCGAGGGAGAAGAATGTTCGAGCCGCCGCCACAGGCTTTGGTCGAATCCAGCACGGCGCATCTTTTCGGCGCTTTGGAAACGCGTTACGCTCCCTTCATGGACTTGTTGCGCCACAAGAAGACGGTCGCCAGTCGCGGCTTTCTCGACGATCAGTTCCTGATTGCCATGCCCGGCATGAAGGACGACCGTTTCACGCGCTCGGTCATCTATGTCTGCGCACATTCCGATGAAGGCGCCATGGGCCTGATCATCAACCAGACGCAGCAGATGCTGTTTCCGGACTTGCTCGTGCAACTGGGCATCATGAACGAGCAGGAGGCGATCCGATTGCCGGCTCAGGCCCGCGATTTCGTCGTGCGCAATGGCGGCCCCGTGGACCGCAGCCGGGGCTTCGTCCTGCATTCGGGAGACTATCGGGTGGAATCGTCGCTGACCGTTTCCGATGACATCTGCCTGACGGCGACCGTCGACATATTGCGCGCCATATCGTCCGGCCGCGGGCCTCGTCATGCGCTGATGGCGCTCGGCTATTCCGGCTGGGGCGCCGGCCAGTTGGAGACCGAGATCGCCGAAAATGGCTGGCTGACCTGTCCGGCCAATGCCGAGCTTCTGTTCGACACCGATATCGAGCGCAAATACGACCGGATCCTCGCCTCGATCGGTATCGACCTTGCGCATCTCAGCTTGGCGGCCGGACACGCCTGATCCGCTTACGCTTGCGTCAGCGGATACTGCTCTTTCAGCGTCTTCAGCACTTGGTCGCCCGGCATCGGGGCGCCGAACATGAAGCTCTGCACATATTCGCAGCCCATCTGACGCAATTCCAGCGCATCGCTCTCGTCCGAAATGCCTTCGGCGACGACGGACAGACCGAGCTCGTGCGCCATGTTGACCATTGATTTCAGCAGCACCGCGCGCTTGGGCGTGTTGTCGTCGACGAAGCTCTTGTCGATCTTGATGGTGTCGAAGGGGAAACGCGTCAGGTAGGCCAGTGAGGAGTAGCCGGTGCCGAAATCGTCCAGCGACAGGCCGATGCCGAGCTGCTTCAGCTTGGTCAGCACATGGGCGGTCTGCTCGGGATTGTCCATGACGAGCGATTCGGTGAGCTCCAGCCGGAAGCAGCGCGGCTTCAGATTGGCCCGCGCGATGACCGAGCGGACGTCGCTGACCAAGTCGCGGCGGATCAACTGGCGGCTGGATAAATTGACCGAGACCGACAGCGGCGCGTCGCCGATCTGTTTTTGCCAGCTGGCGAGATCTTCCGCCGCCTGCTGCATGGCAAACAGGCCGAGCTGCACGATAAGACCGCAGCTTTCGGCTACCGGGATGAAATCCGCCGGCGGGATCATGCCGCGGCGCGGGTGGTCCCAGCGCAGCAGCGCCTCGAAGCCGGCGACACTGCCGTCCTCGAGCCGCACGATCGGCTGGTAGGCAAGCGTGAATTCGCGCCGCTCGATGGCGCGGCGCAGGTCGGATTCGAACTGCAGCCTGTCGGTGCCGACAGTGCGGAAAGCCGGACGGAACGGCTCGATCCTGTCGCCGCCGAAGCGCTTGGCCTGGTGCATGGCAAGCTCGGCATCCTTGACCATGTCCTCGGCCGACATCTGCGGCGAATTCCAGGTGATCAGCCCAATCGACGCGGTCAGCACGATCTCGCGCTTGGCGAAGGTGATCGGGTTGTTGATGGCATGCTTTATGGCATCAGCGACCGCAGCGATGCGGGCCGGGTCTTGTTCGGACAGCAGCATCAAAGCGAACTGGTCGCCGGCAAAGCGCGACAGCGAATCCTTCGGCTTGAGCAGCCGGTGCAGGCGGCGCGCGATGGTCAAGAGGATGGTGTCGCCGGCCGAGATGCCGAGCCCGTCATTGACCTGCTTGAAACGGTCGATGTCGATGACGAAGACGGTCGGCCGCACCTTCTCTTCGGTGCGCGCGATCGAGATGATCGCTTCCAGCCGGTTCATCAAAAGTTCACGGTTCGGCAGGCCGGTCAGATTGTCGTGCACGGCGTCGTGCAGCAGCCTTTCCTCGGACTTTTTCTGCTCGGTCACGTCGACCATGGTGCCGACGCAGCGGATGACTTCGCCGTCCGAGCCGATGACCGGGCGTGCGCGCAGTGAAAACCAGTGATAGTGGCCGTCGGCGCCGCGCAGGCGGAAATTCTGCGACACCCGGCCGCGCCGGTGTTCGAGCACCACGTCGAGCGTCGTGCGGAACGTGTCGCGGTCGTCGGCATGCAGCACCGGCAGCCAGTTGCGGGCCGCGCCGCCAAGGCTGTTCGGTGCCAGGCCGAGCTGGATGCTGACATCGGGCTTGGTGACGACGCGGTCGCGCAGCACATCCCAGTCCCAGACCGTGTCGCCCGATCCGGCCACCGCCAGCGCCTGCCGCTCGAGGTCGGAGAACAGGCCCTGGTGCAGGGCGCCGCCGGCAAAGGCGTGCTGCATCACTGTGAAGCCGATCAGAAGGATGATCAGGATCAGCCCGCCGCCCAGGGCCGGCTGGGCAATGTCGTTGTCGAGCATGCCGGTGATCGCCATCCACGATCCGCATAGCCACAACAGCACCATGACCCAACTGGGCACCAGCATGATGGCACGGTCGTAGCCGCGTATGCCGAGGAAGATGATCAGGCCAAGCCCGGTCAGTGCGGTTGCGGCGAAGGACAGCCTGGCGATGCCGGCGGCAACCGCCGGATCGACGATCGCGACCCCGGCGATCAGCACCAGCCCGAGAATCCAGACCAGTGCGCCGTAGCTGAAATGGCCGTGCCATCGGTTGAGGTTGAGATAGGCGAACAGGAACACCACGAAGGTTCCAGCCAGCGCCACCTCCGTTCCCGCCCGCCACATCTGCTCATTGCCGGGCGAGATCTCGATGACCTTGTTGAGGAAGCCGAAATCGACACAGATATAGGCCAGTACCGCCCAGGCAAGCGCGGCGGTCGCGGGGAACATCGAGGTTCCCTTGACCACGAAAAGAATGGTGAGGAACAGCGCCAGCAAGCCTGCGATACCGATGACGATGCCGCGAAACAGCGTGTAGGAATTGACCGAGTCCTTGTAGGATTCCGGATCCCAGAGGTAGACCTGCGGCAGCTTCGGCGAGGCCAGTTCGGCGATGAAGGTGATCACCGTGCCGGGGTTCAGCGTCACCCGGAAAACGTCGGCATCGGGGCTGGTCTGGCGGTCGAGCGCGAAGCCCTCGCTGGGCGTGATGGCGGCGATGCGGGTCGAGCCGAGATCCGGCCAGAAGATGCCGGAATTCACCAAGCGGAAATGCGGTGCGACGATCAGCCGGTCGAGCTGCTGGTCGGTGGTGTTGGCGAGCGCGAAAACAGCCCAGTCGCCGGTCGAACGGGCATCATTGGCCTCGACCTCGATGCGCCGCACGATGCCGTCCGGACCCGGCGCGGTCGACACCTGGAAATTCTCGCCCTGGTTCCGGTAGATCTCGACGGCGCCGGAAAGGTCGAGCGCGACGTCGTCGCGGGCGATCTTGATCGGCTCCACGGCGAAGGCCGACGATGCCGCCCACAGCGTCAGGAGTGTCGCGAGGACAAAGGCGAACAGCGACCCGTTTCGCAGGAAATTCGTCAAAAATCAGTCCTTCGTTCCAACGCCCGGCGGATCGTCCGCGATCCGGGCGTAGAGGTAGTGGTCCTGCCAGATGCCGTTGATCCTGAGATAGGATCGCAGCAGTCCTTCGCGCCGAAATCCGGCTTTTTCAAGCACGCGGATCGACCTGATGTTGTCGGGAATACAGGCCGCTTCGATCCGGTGCAACCTCAGCGTATCGAAGGCGAAGCGGGCCACCACCTTGACCGCGTCGGTCATCAGGCCGCGGCCGCCGAAGCGCTCGCCGATCCAGTAGCCGACATGGCCGCTTTGCGAGACGCCATGGCGTATGTTGCCGAGCGTGATGCCGCCAGCAAGCTTGCCGCTGCTCCTCTCGAAGATGAAGAAGGCGATTGCGGTTCCTTGCGCATAATCTTCGCGGTAGCGGCTGATGCGCAGCCGCCATGCGTTGCGGTCGAGTTCATCGGGAGTCCAGCGTGGCTCCCAGGGTTCGAGGAAGGCGCGGCTTTCGCCGCGCACCGCCGCCCACTCGCGGTAGTCGTTGGTGAACGGCACGCGCAGCGTGACGCGGTCGCCTTTCAGCGCCGGCAGGTCGCGGCGAAAGAAAGGGAGCGCGAACACGACGCTTCGAGGGGCTTAGACGGCGAGCTTACGGGCCGTGGTCTGCGTGCCTGCGAGCGATTCGAGGATCGCCTCGTATGGCGCCAGTGTGCCCACAGGCCCGACAGCGGTAAGCGTCGGCTTGGTCGAGAACAAACGCGACGATAGATCGGTCAGCCGCTCGACCGTCAGCGCCGACAGCCGTTCCATCAGTTCCTCCTTGGCGATCGGCCGGCCGAACAGAAGCAACTGCCGTGCGATCTGCGAAGCGCGGCTGGCCGGGCTTTCGGCTGACATGATCAGTCCGGCGCGATATTGGGCGCGCGCCCGGTCGAGTTCTTCCTGCAGGATTTTCTCGCCGGCCTTCTGCAGTTCGTCGATGATGACAGGCACCAGTTCGGCGATGTCGCTTTGGCCGGTTGCGGCATGGACGCCGAAGACGCCGGTGTCGGAAAAGCCCCAATGGAAGGCATAGACCGAATAACACAGGCCGCGCTTCTCGCGGACCTCCTGGAACAGGCGCGACGACATGCCGCCGCCGAGGATCATCGAGAGCACCTGCGAGGCATAGAAGTCGCGCACATGATAGGCCCGGCCTTCGAACCCCAGCACGATCTGCGCGTCCATCAGGTCGCGGTCCTCACGGAAGTCGCCGCCGACATATTGCGCATATTGCGGGATGGTGCTGTCGGCCTTGCTGCGGAAGCCGCCGAGTTGCTTTTCGACCTCGCGCACGAAATTGTCATGCTTGATGTCGCCGGCGGCGACAATCACCATGCGCTCGGCGCCATATTGCCGCTCGATGAAGTCGTGGAGTTGCTTGGAGGTGAAGGATTTGACCGTTTCGGGCGTGCCGAGAATGGAGCGTCCAATCGTCTGATGGCGATAGGCGGTTTCCGTGAAACGGTCGAAGACGATATCGTCGGGGGTGTCGTGCGCGGCGCCGATCTCCTGCAGGATCACATGCTGTTCGCGCTCGAGTTCCTGCGGGTCGAATTCGGACTCCTGCAGGATGTCGGCAAGAATGTCGACGGCCAGCGGCACGTCGTCGGAGAGCACCCTGGCATAGTAGGAAGTGGTTTCGACGCTGGTGGCGGCGTTGATCTCGCCGCCGACGTCCTCGATCTCCGAGGCGATTTCGAAGGCGCTCCGCCTTTTCGTGCCCTTGAACGCCATGTGTTCGAGCAGATGGGCCATGCCATGCTCGTCCTCACGTTCATTGCGGGCACCCGACTTGACCCAGGCACCAAGGGCAACCGATTCGATGCTTTGAAGGGTTTCGGTGGCGACTGTCAGGCCGTTCGACAGACGGCTTACCTCAACACCCATATGGCTAGTACTCCTTAACGCGCCGCCCGCGCGCGGCGGCCGACATAATCTTCCACCATTTTCAGGTCGGAGGGAAGTACCGTGTATTTTTCCTCCGATGTCATCAACCCACCTAGCCACGCGGGCAGTGCGGGCGACACGCCGCTGGCGGCTTCGACGGCGGCCGGGAATTTTGCCGGGTGCGCGGTACCCAGCACCACCATCGGCACGGCGCCTGACGCCTTGCCCGCAGCGACATGCACAGCTGCCGCGGTGTGCGGATCGAGCAGATAGTTGCTGGCCGCGAGCGTCGAGCGGATGGTGGCGGCGACCTCGTCCATATCAGCCCGGCCGGCGTCGAATTCCGACCGCATCCCGGCGATTTGCTGGGGTTCGATGGTGAAAGCGCCGGACTGCTTCAGACCGTCCATGTAGCGCCGCACGGTCGCCGCGTCACGGCCGGAGGCCTCGAACAGCAGGCGTTCGAAATTGGACGACACCTGGATATCCATCGACGGCGACGTGGTCGCAAAGACGCCCTTGGTGCGGTATTCGCCGGTCGAAAAGGTGCGCGCCAGGATGTCGTTGTCGTTGGTGGCGATGACCAGCCGCTCGATCGGCAAGCCCATCTTCTTGGCGGCGTAGCCGGCGAAGATATCGCCGAAATTGCCGGTCGGCACGGTGAAGGAGACCGGCCTGTCCGGCGCGCCGAGCGACAGCGCCGAGGAGAAATAATAGACGATCTGGGCCATGATCCGGGCCCAGTTGATCGAATTGACGCCCGAAAGCGCCACACGGTCGCGGAAGCCGTGATCGTTGAACATGTCCTTGAGCAGTCCCTGGCAATCGTCGAAATTGCCTTCGATCGCCAGCGCATGGACGTTTGCAGCCGTCGACGTCGTCATTTGCCGCTGCTGCACCGGCGAGACGCGGCCATGCGGGAAAAGGATGAAGATGTCGGTCCGGCTGCGACCGGCAAAGGCATCGATGGCCGCCCCGCCGGTATCGCCCGAGGTGGCGCCGACGATGGTGGCGTGCTGGTCGCGTTCGGCAAGCACATGGTCCATCAGCCGGGCCAGAAGCTGCATTGCCACGTCCTTGAAGGCGAGCGTCGGCCCGTGGAAGAGTTCCAGGATGAAGGTGTTGGGGCCGGTCTGCACCAGCGGGCAGACGGCCTCGTGGCGGAAGGTGGCATAGGCTTCGCGCACCAGCCGCTCGAAAACGGAGGCCGGGATTTCGTCGCCAAGGAACGGCGACAGCACGCGGATGGCAAGGTCGGGATAGGCAAGGCCGCGCATGGCGCGGATCTCGGCGGCGGAAAACTGTGGCCACTCGCGCGGCACGTAGAGCCCGCCGTCGCGCGCCAGCCCGGCCAGCACGGCGTCGGAAAATCCGAGAACGGGGGCTTCCCCGCGGGTACTCACATAGTGCATGTCACAATTCCGTTACTGCTTGGCTTTTCCATCCACCGCAAGGTGGTTAATTTCTGCGCTGGCTCAGTCGCATTTTTGCCGTGCGGTTGATATACGTCACCAGCTTTGCGAGAGGGAAGTGCAGTTTCATGGCGTTTCGTACATTCAGTGGTCGCTTTTTGGCGGGTCTTGCGCTCACCGGCTTTATGCTTGCCGCCGCCGGCTGCCAATCGGGCGACAATGGCATCCTGAACCTCGGCATAGGCAAGAAGGAGGACCCGACGGCGCCACCGCCGCCCCAGGATCCCAAGATACTGGCCAGCCAGTTGCAGGCCTATTGCCCTCGGGTGACGGTGCGCGACGGCACGGCTTTTTTCAATACCTATTCCAGGGAAGCTCAGAAGCCCAAGCCCAGGATCAAGAAGACCGGCGACGCCGCGCAGGATGCCGCGGCCCAG
Organism: Mesorhizobium sp. WSM4822; assembly: GCF_055811155.1. Classification (NCBI taxonomy): domain Bacteria; kingdom Pseudomonadati; phylum Pseudomonadota; class Alphaproteobacteria; order Hyphomicrobiales; family Phyllobacteriaceae; genus Mesorhizobium; species Mesorhizobium sp. WSM4822. Next base: position 154,591 of record NZ_JBVVQM010000004.1, read on the forward strand.
GCCGACGCCGACGCCGCTGCTGCAACTCCGCCCGACGAATCGGCCAACATCATCTACCAGGCATCGGTCAGCGACGTGACACGCGACTGCAGCCGTGCCAACGGCCAGTTGACGATGAAGATCGCGGTCGCCGGCAAGATTGTCCCCGGACCGAAGTTTTCTCCAGGCACCATCACCATGCCGATCCGAACGGCTGTGATGCATGGCACCGAGGTCCTCTACTCGCAGCTCCACCAGTATCAGGTCCAGGTCACCGATCCTTCGGTTGCCACGCAGTTCGTCTTCACCGATTCCAATGTCGTCGTGCCCGAGCCGACGGCGCAGGATTATCAGGCCTTTGCCGGCTATGACGAAACCGCGCATCAGGCAACGGCCGACAAGCCGAAGAAGACCCGCCGCAAGAGGGCTGCCGCGACGAACTAGGTCTCGGCAGTTGCATGAGGCGTGCGTCGCGGCGCACGCTTCTCAGGCGTCCGACCATTCCGACAGCGCCGCGATCACGCTTTTCAGCTCCGCCCAGCGGCGGATCACCGTCTCGGCGCCGGCCTCGGTGAGCGCGTCGGCATGGCCGGGATAGCTGTGGGCGGCTCCGGTGAAGCCGATCACCCGCATGCCCGCCGCCCTTGCGCCGTGGACGCCGTGCACGGAATCCTCGATGACGAAAGTGTTCCCCGGGTTGGCGTTGAGTTTCTCCGCCGCGAACAGGAACACGTCCGGCGCCGGTTTCGTTTTCCCGGTCGGTGTTTCCATCGCCGAAAAAATCCGGTCGGCGAAAAACGGCAAAAGATGCACCTTCTCCAGCATGAATTCGATCCGCTCGGAGCGTGAATTCGAGCAGACGCAGCGCGGCACGGTTACCGCGGCAACGGCCTCGCGCGCGCCATCGATGGCGCGGACGTCGCTGCGCAGTTTGCGGTCGACCAATTGTTCCTCCCTGTCGATCAGAGAGGCCTGGAAGGGGATGCGGGACTTTTCCTCGACCCGCAGCATGATGTCCTTGAAGGTCAGGCCGGCATAGCTCTCCGAAATCTCCTCAGCCGATATCTCGTATCCTGCCAAGGTCAAAAGCTCGGCGTCGACACGGGCGGCGATGATCTCGGAATCGACGAGCACGCCGTCGCAATCGAAGATGACAAGGTCTGGCTGGGGCATGGTGATCCGGACAATGGGAGGGCGAAGTGGCCTCGGAAGGCTCAGGCGGCGCGGCATACACCAACAGGGCCGCCTTCGCAAATTCGCCCCACCCGTCCCTTGGCCTTCACGGAATATTTACGCTGATCGGTAACCATAACCAGGAGTAAACAGTAACGCGTGCCCTGGGTGTCAGAATGTCTGCCGTGCGTCTTCTCGACGAGCTATCCCACGCTCCCCAGCAATCCGAATGGCTGGACACGATCCTCAAGGGCGACTGCGTCGCCGCGCTCGACCGGCTGCCCGAAAAATCGATCGACGTCATCTTCGCCGATCCGCCCTACAATCTGCAGCTCGACGGCGACCTGCACCGCCCCGACCAGTCGAAGGTCGACGCCGTCGACGACGAATGGGACCAGTTCGAGAGTTTCGAGGCCTATGACGCTTTCACGCGGGCCTGGCTGCTGGCGGCGCGCCGGGTGCTGAAACCCAACGGCACCATCTGGGTCATCGGCTCCTATCACAACATCTTCCGTGTCGGCGCCAAGATGCAGGATCTCGGCTTCTGGATCCTCAACGACGTGGTCTGGCGCAAGACCAACCCGATGCCGAATTTCCGCGGCCGCCGCTTCCAGAACGCGCATGAGACGATGATCTGGGCCACCCGCGACCAGAAGGGCAAGGGCTATACCTTCAACTACGAAGCCATGAAGGCGTCCAACGACGATATCCAGATGCGCTCCGACTGGCTGTTTCCGATCTGCACCGGCGGCGAGCGGCTGAAGAACGACAATGGCGACAAGCTGCATCCGACGCAAAAGCCGGAAGCGCTGCTTGCCCGCATCATGATGGCCTCGACCAAACCGGGCGACATCGTGCTCGATCCCTTTTTCGGCTCCGGCACCACGGGCGCGGTGGCCAAGCGTCTCGGCCGCCATTTCGTCGGCATCGAACGCGAGCAGGCCTATATCGACGCCGCCAACGAGCGCATCGACGCGGTGCGGCCACTGGATGGCGCCGATCTCACCGTGCTGACCGGCAAGCGCGCCGAGCCGCGCGTTGCTTTCGTCAGCCTGATCGACACCGGCCTGATGATGCCGGGTGCGACGCTCTACGACGCCAAGAAGCGCTGGGCCGCCAAGGTGCGCGCCGACGGTACTGTGGCGATCGGCGACAGCGCCGGTTCGATCCACAAGATCGGCGCCGAAGTGCAGGGGCTGGATGCCTGCAACGGCTGGACCTTCTGGCACTATGAGCGCAGCGGTGGCCTGACCCCGATCGACGAGCTGCGCCGCATCGCGCGGCTCGGCATGGAGCGGGCAGGGGCCTGAACCCCTGCCAATTGCTTCGAATGCCGTTGATTCAAAGGCTCAACGGATCGCGCGAAGTGATTCAAATCAGGCCTTAATTCCGAGACGTTCGAGGTCTGCTTGAAGCGCCTTTGCATCGGTGAACAGCACCGATTGCCAGCCTGCCGCCTTGGCGCCATCGACATTCTTCTGGCTGTCATCGATGAACAGCGTGGCCGCCGGTTCGAGGCCGAATGCGGCGACGTGGTGATCGTAGATGCCGCGATCCGGCTTGATCATGCCGATTTCGCCCGAGATGGTGACGCCGCGTGGACGATTGAGGAAATCGAAGCGCTCGCGGGCCTCGGCCAGCGTGTCGCTGGCGAAGTTGGTCAGCATGGTCACGTCGTGGCCGCTCTCGATCAGGCCGAGCATGATGGCGACACTGTCGTCATAGGCATGTGGAACCATCTCGTGCCAGTGGCGGCGGAACCCGCGGATGTTTTCCGCGTGATCGGGATGGTCCGCGATCAACAGCGCCTCAGCCTCTTCCCAGGTCCGGCCACGATCCTGCTCGATGTTCCAATCATGCGTGCAGACATTGTCGAAAAACCACTTTCTCTCTTCGGCATCCGGAATGAGGCGGCTGAACGGAATGTTGGGATCGTAGTGGATCAGCACTCTGCCGATGTCGAAAACGATGTGGCGTATTTCAGTCATGGGGCCTCTTTGCACTGTGTGGCGACGGCTTTTTCGTCGCGCCGGGTATCGCAGCCTCGATTGCCTTTTTCATGACAGTCGGCAGCGCCTCGCCGGAAATCTCGTGAGCGAGCGACCAGAAATGCCCGTCTGGCGCATCACCTTTGATGTGAGCGTGAAAGACTTCGAGTTCGAGAGCGAAATGCGTGAAGACATGCGCAATGCGGCCCGCATGCCGCCAGTCGGCAGGAAAGGGCGCGGCCGCTTCCGTGGTTGCCCCATCGATCCGCGCGGTCCAACCCGTCGTCGGCACCTCGGTCATGCCGCCGAGCAAACCCTTCTCCGCCCGTTTGCGCAGAAGGATGGCGCCGTCGGCCCGCACGGCGACAAAGGCCGCGCCGTGCCGCTGCGGCTTGTCGGCCTTGGGCAGGCGCACCGGGAAGTGCTCGGGATCGCCTGAAACGACCGCGCTGCAGTCTTCGCGCAGCGGGCACAGCATGCAGCGCGGCCGGCGTGGCGTGCAGATGGTGGCGCCGAGATCCATCATCGCCTGGGCGAAGTCGCCAGGCCTTGTCCCGGGCACCATGCGCTCGACATGGGCACGGATTTCGGGCTTGGCTTCGCTCAGCGGGGTTGCGATCGAAAACAGCCGGGAGATGACGCGTTCGACATTGCCGTCGACAACGGCGGCGGGACGGTCGAAGGCAATCGCCGTGATGGCCGCCGACGTATAGGCGCCGATGCCTGGCAGTTCTCTCAAAGCCGTTTCCGTGTCGGGAAACCGGCCGCCACGCGCGGCCACAAGATCGGCACACGCCTTGAGATTGCGGGCGCGGGAGTAGTAGCCGAGCCCGGCCCAGGCCTTCATCACATCCTCCGCCGGCGCCGCGGCCAGCGCCCCGACATCGGGCCATTTCTCGACGAAAATCCGGAAATAGGCCTTCACCGCTTCGACGGTGGTCTGCTGCAGCATGACCTCGGAGAGCCAGATACGGTAGGGATCAGGCCGCACGCCGCGCGCATGCTCACGAGGCGTGATGCGCCACGGCAATTCACGGTGATGCACATCGTACCAGCCTAGCAGGCGGGACGCGATATGCCCGGATGCAGCTCTGCTGCTGTCCTCGGATGTGGCTTTGCCACTATCCCAGGATACGGTCTTGCGGGTCTGGTCTGCTGGTGCCATTGATCTGTATCGGCCTGGCCGCTATCTGCTGGGGTCGTGGCTGGAGGACGTACATGGCAGGCAGAACGCCCTACGGCAATCCCGTCCCGGTCAGCGATCTCGCGACCAGGATCCTCGATCCGGTGCTGCGCAAGCGGGCTGGCATTTCGATCGGCCTCGTCCAGTCATGGGACGAGATCGCCGGCCCGCGGCTGGCCAGCCATTCGCGCCCCGAAAAAATCCAATGGCCGCGCCGTATGCATGAGGACGATCCGTTCGAGCCGGCCGTGCTGGTCATTGCCTGCGAAGGCATGGCGGCACTTCATCTGCAGCACGAGACGGGCGAGATCATCAACCGGGTCAACGCCTTCCTCGGCTTCACCGCCATCAATCGCATCAGGATCCTGCAGAAGCCGGTGACAACCGACAAAGGAAGGCGCAAACCGGCCCTGAGGCCGCTGACGGCGGCTGAGAAGACGAAATTGTCGGGAACTGTCGGCCTCGTTGACAATGATGAACTGCGCGCCTCGCTGGAGAAACTTGGCGCGACCATTATCGGGGAGAGAAAATCATAGGCGTCTTGAAGAAAGTCATGGATTCGTAGTCAATATCTCGCATTCGTGATCGCCCTTGTCAGGTTTCGCGATTGGATTGGGGATCGAGATGCCTTAATTCGCGCCAACTCTCGCCTTTTCGTGTCTTTGCATTGCAAAATCCAACCCTTGTCAGGTGATTCGTATGAACCGTCCCCCGTTTGGCCAAAGCTTGTCTCGCAGAAACGTCCTGTCTTCGCTGGCCGCCATTCCGGCGGTGGCCCTGCTCGCCGCCTGCAGCGACTCTGGCGAGGAGGCGAAGGCCGCGGATGTGAAGCCTGCGGCCCCGGCCGCCCCCGCGACGCCGGCCACGCCGGCCGCCGCCACCGCGCCGGAAGCCCAGGGCACCGTGGACATGGCGGAATTGATGAAGCCGGGTGCGCTGCCCGACAAACAGCTTGGCAAGGACGACGCCAAGGTCACCATCGTCGAATACGCCTCGATGACCTGCCCGCACTGCGCGCATTTCGCCGAGACCACCTTTCCGGACCTGAAGACCAAGTACATCGACACCGGAAAGGCGCGCTACATCCTGCGCGAATTCCCGTTCGATCCGAGTGCCGAAGCCGGTTTTATGCTGGCGCGCTGCGCCAAGGACAACTACTACCCTATGGTCGACGTCCTGTTCAGGCAGCAGGCGAACTGGGCTGGCGTTCAGAACACCAAGGATGCACTGCTGCAAATCTCGAAGCTCGCCGGTTTTACACAGGAGTCCTTCGAGGCCTGCTTGACGGACCAGAAACTTCTGGACGATGTGAGATCGGTCCAGAAGCGTGGCGCCAATGAATTCAAGGTCGACTCGACACCGACCTTCTTCATCAACGGTAAGACCTACAAGGGGGCGATGTCGATTGAGGAAATGTCGGCCATCATCGACCCTCTGCTCTGACGTCCAGTCAGCCCTGAGGCGGCGGCGCTTCGGCGTGCGCGGCTTCCTGTCGTGCCGCGAATTCTCATCGCAAAACCACGGTAATCCGCTTAGTGGGCGGCGCGAATGAAGTTTTCGCGCCTTCGCCTCCTCGGTTTCAAGTCCTTCGTCGAGCCCGGCGAGTTCGTCATCGAACGCGGACTGACCGGCATTGTCGGGCCGAACGGCTGCGGCAAGTCGAACCTTGTCGAGGCGCTGCGCTGGGTGATGGGCGAAAGCTCCTACAAGAACATGCGCGCGTCCGGCATGGACGACGTCATCTTTTCCGGCTCGGGCACGCGCCCGGCACGCAACACCGCCGAAGTCACACTTTTCCTCGACAACAGTGACCGCTCGGCGCCCGCTGCCTTCAACGATGCCGACGAATTGCAGGTGTCGCGCCGCATCGAGCGTGAGGCCGGCTCGCTTTACCGTATCAACGGCAAGGAGGCCCGCGCCAAGGACGTGCAGCTTCTGTTCGCCGACCAGTCGACCGGCGCGCGTTCGCCGTCGATGGTCGGTCAGGGCCGCATCGGCGAACTGATCCAGGCCAAGCCGCAGGCACGCCGCGCGCTGCTCGAAGAGGCAGCAGGCATTTCCGGCCTGCACACCCGCCGCCACGAGGCAGAACTGCGGCTGAAGGCGGCCGAGCAGAACCTCGAACGACTGGACGACGTCGTCGGCGAGCTGGAAAGCCAGATCGAAAGCCTGAAGCGCCAGGCGCGCCAGGCCTCCCGCTTCAAGAACCTGTCGGCCGATATTCGCAAGGCCGAAGCGACGCTCTTGCATCTGCGCTGGACGCTGGCCAAGACCCAGGAAGGCGAGGCGCGTTCGGCGCTGGCGGTTGCGACAGCCCTTGTCGGCGACCGCGCCGCGGCCCAGATGGCCGCTGCCAGGGAGCAAGGTATCGGCGCTCACCGGTTGCCGGATTTGCGCGACGCGGAAGCCGCCGCCGCCGCTGCCTTCCAGCGCCTGTCGATCGCCAAGTCGCAGATCGAGGAGGAAGCCGGCCGCATCCGCGCCCGTCAGAGCGAACTCGAGCGCCGGCTGCAGCAGCTCGACGGCGATATCGCACGTGAAGAGCGCATGGTCCGCGACAATGCGGACATTCTCGAGCGCCTTCGCACCGAAGAGGCAGCACTCAATTCGGAAAATGCCGGCGCCGCCGAACGCGAAGCCACCACCCGTGCGGCGTTCGAACAGGCGGCGTCGACGCTTTCGCAAAGCGAAGCCAAGCTCGCCGCGCTGACCGCCGAACGGGCCGAGGCTGCCGCCTCGCGCAACCAGATCGAACGGACGCTGCGCGACACCGCCGAACGCCGCGACCGCTTCGCGCGCCAGCTTGCCGATGTCGACCGGGAATTGTCGGAGATACTCTCCAAGGTCGCTGGCCTGCCCGATCCGGCCGAGAAGCGGGTGTTGGTCGAACAGGCCATGGCGCTGCTGGAGGAGGCCGAGGCTGCGGTGTCGGAGACCGAGCAGTCGGTCATCGATGCCCGCGCCACGGAAAGTTCTGCCCGGCCACCGCTTCAGGATGCCAGGGCCGAGCTGGCGCGGATCGAAACCGAAGCGCGCACGCTGGCCAAAATCCTGAATGCAGCCAGCGGCGATCTCTTCCCAGCCGTGCTGGAGCAGATCAGCGTCGATCGCGGTTTCGAAACGGCGCTGGGTGCGGCCCTTGGCGAAGATCTCGACGTGCCGCTCGACCGCAGCGCGCCGGTGCATTGGGGCGAAAGCGCGATCCAGCCTGGCGACGCGGCTTTGCCGGAAGGCGTTAAAAGCTTGGCCAGCGTGGTCCACGCGCCGGCACAGCTCGCCCGCCGCCTGGCGCAGATCGGTATCGTCGATGCCGCCGGCGACGGCCGCCGGTTGCAGTCGCTGCTTGCTCCCGGCCAGCGGCTGGTCAGCCATGAAGGCGCGCTCTGGCGCTGGGATGGCTTTACCGCAAGCGCCGATGCGCCGACCGCCGCAGCACAACGGCTGGCGCAGAAGAACCGGCTGGCTGAGCTCGATGCCGAGGCGATACAAGCGACGCTCGTCCTGCGCCAGGCCGAGGATGCGCTGGGAGAGGCTGAACAGGCGCTCCGCCTGGCAAGCGAGGCCGAGCGCAACACGCGCCAGGCCGGTCGTGACGCTCAGCATCGGCTGGACGCTGCCCGCAATGCGCTGGCCGAGGCCGAAAGGGCCGGTGGCGAATTGCAGAGCCGGCGCGCCGCACTCGATGAGGCACGCGCCCGCATCGTCGACAGCCATGAGGAGATTTCGGCCGCCTTCGCCGAGGCGGAAATGCTGCTGCAGGACGCGCCCGATCTTGGCGATCTGCAATTACAGCTCGAACAGTCCTCGGCCAATGTCGCCCGCGACCGCGCCGCGCTTGCCGATGCGCGCGCGGTGCATGAGGGGCTGCGGCGCGAAGCCGAGGCGCGCGCGCGCCGGCTCGATGCCATTGGCGCCGAGCGCAGCAATTGGCTGGAGCGGGCCGAAAACGCCTCGACGCAGATCGCATCGCTCGGCGAACGCAGAGCCGAGGCCGAGGCCGAACGCGAGCGGTTGGCCGATGCTCCCGATGAAATCGACGCCAAGCGGCGTGCCTTGCTGTCGCAGCTCACCGAGGCCGAGAGCTTGCGCAAGGCGGCGGCCGACCGTCTGCAGGAAGCGGAGAACCGGCAATCCGAAATGGACAAGGCCGCCACCGGCGCCATCCAGTTCCTGGCCGAGGCGCGCGAGACCCGCGTTCGCGCCGAGGAGCGGCTGACCGCGGCCGACGAGCGCCGGCTGGAGGTCGAGGCGCGCATACAGGAAACGCTGAACACGCCGCCGCATCTGGTCATCCGCCACACCGGTCTGGAGGCCGACAGCCCGATGCCTGAGATGGCCGAGATCGAGCGTCAACTCGACAGGCTGAAGATCGAGCGCGAACGGCTCGGCGCCGTCAATCTGCGCGCCGAGGAGGAGCAGAAGGAGCTATCCGATCGGCTGGAGGCGATCGTCTCCGAGCGCGAGGACATCATCGAGGCGATCCGCAAGCTCAGGCAGGCGATCCAGAGCCTCAACCGCGAAGGCCGCGAGCGGTTGCTGGCCGCCTTCGAGGTCGTCAACGGCCATTTCCAGCGGCTGTTCTCGCATCTGTTCGGCGGCGGCACGGCGGAATTGCAGCTGATCGAATCTGACGATCCGCTCGAGGCTGGCCTCGAAATTCTTGCCCGCCCGCCCGGCAAGAAGCCGCAGACCATGACGCTGCTGTCCGGCGGCGAGCAGGCGTTGACGGCGATGTCGCTGATCTTCGCGGTGTTCCTGACCAATCCGGCGCCGATCTGCGTGCTCGACGAAGTCGACGCGCCGCTCGACGACCACAATGTCGAACGCTTCTGCAATCTCATGGACGAGATGGCGGCCACCACCGAGACGCGTTTCGTCATCATCACCCACAATCCCATCACCATGGCGCGCATGAACCGGCTGTTCGGCGTGACCATGGCCGAGCAGGGCGTCAGCCAACTGGTGTCGGTGGACCTGCAGGCGGCCGAGGCGATGCGCGAGGCAAGCTGACCCAGGTCGCGCTGCCTGCGAAGGGGCCGCTCCGGAGCAATTCAGGAAAAGTGTGCAAGCGGTTTTCGCCCGGCAAAAAATGTCAGGGCCGCGGACTGTGCCTGTGCGAATGATGCTTGGCCGAGGACCAGACGAAATAGAGCGATCCCAGTTTTAGCACAGGCACCCTGCGATCCCGCTCGCGATCACGCAGTTCGCGGTAGGTCTTCACCTTCAGTGTGCCCCCCGGCAATCTGATTCGCAAAGCCATGATGCATAGAGCTTACGTGCTTTCTCCAGTCGATGGAATGTTCATTTCAAGCTCATCGTCAGTATTCGAGCTCTTGGAGGGTCGATCGGGAATTGTACTGGGCCACCAGATGACGAAATATTTGCCAAACTGCCAGACCGGGACTTCGCCCTTGTGCTCCCGTCGCCGCAACTCATGACGTTGCTTGACCTTCAACACGCCACCCGGAAGCCTGATCTTGATCGTCATCGTCCCTCAATACTGATGGCGCGCTTCCTGGGTGCCGCGCCCGAAAAACCGCCCACTCTCGGATCGGACCGTTGCAATCCGATTTCGCCGAGTCAATGGAGCCGGGGGCGAACTCCTCTGGCTATCGGCCCCGTGCACAAAGGGCTTGAGAACAGGCTCAACCTCTGCGCCGCAAGATCCAGTTCACACAGATCACGGCCACGAGGCCACAAGCGATGCCGACGCAATCGGCAACCCAGTCGGACACGTCCAGATCACGTCGTATCAGCGCCGTGCCCTGGAGGACCTCGATCGCCGCTCCAACAACTGCAAGGAAGACGATCAGCCTGACCTTGCGATCAGGCCAGCCGAGCCCTCCAAGGAAAGTCATGACGGCAAAGGCGCTGGCGTGATTCAGCTTGTCGTAATGGAAACCGATATCGATCCCGTACTCCTCGAGTCCGGGTATAGGCACCAGTGCAAGGACAAGAACAGCGACAAGCGTGCTGAAAAAAGCAATCCGTTCGGCGGCTGGATGAAGTCTCATTCTGCTCCAATCTGTGCCTGCCCGCCGCGAAGGTCGAAACCGGCTCGGTATTGGCGGTTCAGGCTGAAACTCAGATCGACGGCGTTGTCTTTCAAAGCCGCAATTTTTGCTTGAGCCTTTTCAGCCAGGTCTGTTCCGCCTCATCCTGGTCTTGATGCGCCGGGACATAGCGCGGCGTTGCCGCCGTTCAACGGATCCCCGTCTGCGTCTCGTTCAAAGAGTGGAGTGCTGAAAAGGGCTCCGCATGGGCTTTCACCATTTCGCTCATTAGAATATCCGCGCCAGTCATCAGGGGGATCAAGGTTTCCGCAAATGTGTATGTTTTGATGCCATAAAGCCACTTCAGGTAGAGAAGGGCAGCTGACGTGCCGGAGACGCACCCAACAATGTTCATCCGGGATACGACAAGCTCTATCGGGTATATGTGCGGAAGGTTCGCCTCCATGATCCTGGTGCTGGCGTCGGCTGTCACATTGCCGATGGTATCCAGCAATTCGGGGAAGAAGGGCGTGCTTATTCTGGGATGTTCCTTCCAGACGACGTCGTATCCTCTCTCAACGATCTGCTCCGCAATGCGTCTATAGATCGCCGCCTCTTGCGCGTACGACATTATGCCGTTTCGCGACAATGCCTGGCCGAGCAGCAGGAGCCGTGGGTTGGCTGACGCACGGCAATGTTCATTGCCGCCGGAAAGCGCATCCCTGCAGGCTTCATCTATTACGTCGCGCATCAGCGAAGCGCCGACCTGGAATCTTGGTACGTTCTCCAGAGCATCGTGAATGGGGATTTCGTGGAGCAAAGAATAAAACTTTGTCACCCGTCTCAGATGGTGTCTTTCTATCTTGTCGGCCGCTTTCCTCAGTCGGAACGCCGGTGAAATTGTAGAGAGTCCTGCAATCAAGGCTCCGGTGATGCGCCGTCTAAACCTGGTGCCTGGCGGCCATGACATGGTTGAAATTTCGAATGGAAGGTATGACGTCAAGCCATCCTCATACAAAACGATCTTGGCTTCTGGGTATGAGTCCAGCAGTATTTTTTCCGATGGCCGGTTAACGAAGCAGGCCCAGATTTCAACCGCGGAACTCGCGTCGATGCCAATTGTGTCTCGGATCAGACGATGGATCCGGAAAATTTGCAGTTGCCCATATTTACGCTCGGACGTCAGAAGGTCGTATGCCCATATGATCCGTTTCCAGGTCCATACTGTAGACGCAAGTTCAGCAAGACCGGTCTTGAAATGCTCGGAAACGCCGGCCGTTTCATAGAGCAGAAGGTAATCCTCATGCTCCTCACCCGCCGGGAAGCTTCCATCCATTGTTGACTGGCGAAGAGAGGCAACCAGGCTGAGCAATTGCCAGCTGCCAAAGACGCAGCATATTCGAACTGGCAATTTAAGGTCTCCAGATAGGATGGAAATAACGCCGCATGTTCCGCGATCTCAACCGCAAAATTGCTTCATGTCCGAAGACCGTGTGTGGCTCGGGGCGTTTCGCCAGCTTCATAATACTGCCCGTCGTCGACCGGAAAATATCTTGCAGATATTGGCGTCCAACGCCCGAGACAGGCTGGAGTTCCGCGCAATAAGCAGGCGAATTCAGTTCAATTGAGCGGCAGAGACCTGAGATCCCTAAACATCAGGCGGCGGCAGACCGCTCATGCGGCTCGATCTTGCCGCTTCGGTTCCTGTCGGCACCAAGAGCGCGAATTCTCCCGGTTTTCGGGAAGGTCGTTGCCCGGGAAAGCGGGTTTCACTTCCATCTTTCAAAAGTAAGCTCCAGCCATGAACCGGAGCTTGATGATGACAGAGGCGGAAACCAGAATGTTTAACACGCTTGATGTGCCAGCCGGTCCGGTGCGCTGGCCCGGGATTCCGGCCGACCTGCCAAGGTATGGCGCGTGTGGCCGCACCTGCGCATCATGCCCGATGCGAAGCCCGCACTGCTCCTCGAACGCCCTTGATGCCGAAGCTTCGGCGCAACTTTCCCGGTGAGCAGGCGATGGGCGGCGCCGGAAAATGCGCCGCCCATCGGAAGGGTTGCCCGCGATCAGGCCGCGAGCCAGGCCCGGGTGAAGTCCTGCTCATAGGCCTGATGCATCTGGTAACCCATCAAGGCAGGTTTCATATGGCAGAACAGCTTTCGCCAGTAGGGCTGAACGATGATGCCGGAATCCTGCAGCATGACCTGCAGTTCCTTCATCACCGCACGGCGCTGCTCCGGATCGGCGATGGCGTTGGCCTTGTGGACCTTGGCATCGAAGTCGGGATCGGCGAACCCTGTCTCGTTCCATGCCGAACCGGTCTGGTAGGCAAGCGCATAGGTCTGGATGCCGAGGGGTCGGGCGTTCCAATTGGTGGTCGCGAAGGGATACTTCGTCCAGTCGTTCCAGAATGCCGATTCCGGGATGACAGTGCGTTTCACCTTGAAGCCCGCGTCGCGCATCTGCTGGGCGACGGCATCGGAGCTTTCCTTGCGGTAATCGGCTTCGACCGAGATCAGATCAAATTCGAAATCGAGCTGGCCGGCTTCCTCGAGCAATGCCCTGGCCCGGACCGGATCACGTTTGATCGGCGGCAAGTCGGCGTGTTCGGGATGCATCGGTCCGACATGATCGTTCTGCGCGACGATACCCATGCCGTCGGCGCCCAGTTGCAGCACCGCTTCGTTGTCGACCGCAAGCTGTATGGCGTTGCGCACGCGCTTGTCGTCATGGGGTTTGGCGTTGACGTTGCAGCGCGAGACCAGGGTGGCGGCAGTGACGATCTCGCTTTTCTTCAGGCCCAGCCTGTCGAGCATGGCGACGTCATAGGACTGCGTCTGCCCATTCAGGTCGATCTCACCGGATTCGAATGCGGAGACGGTGGCGGCCGAGTCGGTGCCGTAGTCGGTCCAGTCGATGCCGTCGAGGAACACCTCGCCGCCCCACCACGACCCGTCCGGCCGCTTGCGCACCGAGGCAGCAACGCCGACATCGAGTCTTTTAAGTTCGAACGGGCCCGTGCAAACGGGGTTGGCCGACAGTGGCGCCGCCTTCGGATTGAATGTGTGGTGGACGATCAATGCCGGATAGTCGGTCATCGCTGGGATGATGGTGATGTCGGGCTGAGACAGTTTCAGGACCACGGTGTGGCCGTCGCGAACCTCGATGGCACCAGTGCGCGCCACCTTGGTGTCGGGATCGATCAGCGCGGTCATGCGCCCGGCCATCGAGTTGCCGGCGGCATCCTTCTCGCACCAGCGCGTGATGTTGAAGGCAACATCCGTGGCGATGAAATCGTCGCCGTTCGACCATTTCACCCCCGGGCGCACCTTGAGCACATATTCCGTCGCGTCCGCATTGATCTCCCAGCTCTGCAGCAGCACCGGCTCGAAGGTGAAATCCGGCTTCCAGCGCACCAGCGGTTCGAGAAACTGCATGGCGATGTTGCCCATCTGCGAAACCTTGAACTTGCGCGGGTCTTCCAGCTCCATCACCTGCATGGCAACACGCACCACGCCGCCCTTCCTGGGTTGGACGGCTTCCTCGGCTCGCGCCGGGACCGGCTGACCGATGAGCCCGTAGGCAATCGCCGTGCTGGCGCCGAAGGCGCTGGCCAGCGCCAGGAACTCGCGGCGGCCAAGCGCGCCGCTCTTCGCGCCTTTCGCAAATGTGCCGATCGCGGGATGAAGAGGTCTGGATGTCATATCGGTTCTCCCATTGTTGATTTTACGCCCAAATTCGGTGGAATGCCCTTGCCGCGTCGTTGCTGGGCGCTGTTTTCTACAGGACGCAGCCGATGGCGGCGGGGCCGCGACGGCGAGGGGAAGGCAAGATGAATCTTCTGACGGCGATGCGGGTGTTCGATCGGGTTTGCCTGCTGGGCAGCCTGTCGGCGGCGGCGCGCGATCTCAACATGTCGACGACGGCCGTCAGCCGTACCATCAAGGAACTGGAAGACGACCTTGGCGTCCGGCTCATCAATCGCACCACAAGGCGTCTCAGCCTCACCGAGGCGGGCCGCGACTATGCTCCGCGTGCGCGCAGCCTGCTCGACGACATATCCGAACTGCAGGATTCGACGCGCGGCCTGCACAAGGAGACGCGCGGCCTGATCCGGGTTTCCTGCTCCAATGTTCTGGGCCACACGCGCATAACCAAGCTGGTGCCGAAATTCCTCGAAGAAAACCCGCTCACCACGATCGAGTTCGACCTCACCGCGCGTTATGTCGTCGGCATTGTCGAGGAAGGCTATGATGTGGCCATCCGCTTCGGCGGTCAGGCGGATTCCGCCCTGATTGCGCGCCGGCTTGGTGAAGTCCGCAACTATGTCTGCGCCACGCCCGATTATTGGGATGCAAACGGCCGTCCGGTCCACCCGGATGAGCTGGCAAGCCATTCCTGCGTGCTGAGCAATTTCGCCAAGCGCCTTGGCACGTGGCCATTCATCGGACCCGACGGCCCTTTCGATGCGGCTATCGGCGGGCGCATCTCGACCAACAGCGTCGAGGCCGCCTACCAGATGACTACCGCCGGTTTCGGCATCGGCAACCTGCCCAGCCTGCTGGTCGACGCTGCGATCAGGGGCGGCCGGCTGGAAGTGCAACTGGATGAGTTTCGCCCCGGCTCCAGCCCGATCTACGCGCTCTATCCGCACCGCACCTATATTGCGGCCAAGGTGCGCGCGTTCGTCGATTTCCTGATCCGCGAACTGTCGGCCGACTTCACCGCCTGAAATGCTGCCCGATTGTCCATGGCCAACGCCGCCAGGGGCCTGGCGCGAACGCCAGGCCCCCTCTGCCCCCGTCGCCCGACGCGGCAGCGTCATTTCCACCAGGCGGTGGTGTCGTACATCGGTCCAGGCTCCTCGAAGAGCTTTTCGTATTTGCACAGTGCCGGCGTCTTGCCGAGCGGCACCGAGACACCGTCCCTGAACGCCCATTCGCCACGTTGCGTCGTATCGGCCCGCACATAGCTGGACAGCGCAAAGGCCCGGTCGTGCCGCGATTTGTTGGGCGAGGAGCCGTGCACGGTAAGCAGCCCCCATAAAGCAAGGTCGCCCGGCTCCAGCACCAGCGGAACGATGGTCGCCGGGTCGATGCCGACTTTGCGCAACTCTTCTTCGGCGGTCAGGCCCTTCATCAGCTCGCCGGTTCCCTCGTCCGACAGGCCGAGATAGCCGAGCTTGTGGCTGCCGGGCACGACCTGAAGGCAGCCATTGTCCAGCGTCGCCCGATCGACCGCGAGGCCTGTTGTCACGGTGGCGTCGGCGACATTGTCGAAGGCCGCCTGGTTACGGAAGCGCAGATCCTGGTGGAAGCGATAACCCGTGACATTGGCGCCGGGCGGCTTCCAGTGCAGCTGTTGGGCGATCTGCCTTATGTCACGGCCGATCAGGCTCTCGAGCAGCTTCAGATAGTCGGGATTGCGGCGGAATTCTTCGAAATAGGAATTGATCCAGGAAAACCAGTAAGCCTGCAGCACATAGCGTTGGCCAAAGTCCGATTCAGGCAGGATCTGGAAATTCAGGTTGCCGTGCCGGAAGGTGGCGTGATGCTTGAGGCCTTCGGCATAGACCGCATCGGTTTCCTTCTTCAGCCGGATCATCTCGTCGCCGTCGACGAATTGTCGAACGACCGCGTATCCTTCCTCGCGGTACTGCTCCACCGCCTCGCGTGCCTGCCTGTCCGTCAGCATGTCCGTGACAACCCCTGTCTGTGATCCGTGTCGATCGTAACGAAGGGGTTGCCGGCGATAAGCCATCGATTTTGGCATCGACTTTCCCGATTATCGGGAAATTGAGCGGGGCGTCAAAGGTGCATTGGTCGCAATCGGCTGGTCAGATATGTGCTGCGCCGGCAGGCCCTAAAAATAGGTCCGCGGCGCGACAAGGTTCTTCTGCTGGCGAACATAAAAACAATAGAAGCCGAACGCTGCGGCAAACCACATGAAGGCCTCGCCCATGGCCAGCCGGTTGTTGGAATTGGTGAGGATGGTTAGGGCGAAGAAGACCAGTGTGGAGATGTAGCAGGACCATGCGGCCGGAGCGACGAGCTTGGCTCGCATGGCCAGCAGAACCTGCCTGGCCGACCAGGTGTAGAGAAAGGCAAAGAACGCCAGTCCGACCACCCCATAACGCACGGCAATCTCCAGATAACCATTGTGGAAGACATTGAAGATCATGGGATGATAGGTTCTGTTCTGCCATTCGGTCAGCCAGCTGGAACTGGCTCCGAAGATCGGGTGGCGCTTCCAGATATTGATCGCATCCGCCCACAGCATCAGCCTCTCCTTGGCTGCAAGCGGAACCGCGTCGCTCGCGATGGCGCGGTCGAAGGCGGGGAGGACCCCATGCCTGAACACATCCGGAACCAAGGTTTTGACGAATGCCATGGTATCGTCGGCGGTGGACGAGAAGATGTTGTGTGCCGCGACAATGCCGGCCGCCACGATCACCAGCACGCCACCCGAAACCAACAGTTCGCGGCGATGGCCTCTCGCCAGGGTCATGACCGCCAACAAGAGCAGAGCGAGCGCAAGCGCAAGCCACACTCCCTTTGAGCGCATCTCGATGATATTGACGAGGGCAAGCAGCAGGACGGCTGTCGACAGGGCCCAATGCAGGTTCTTGGTTGCTTTTCCGAGGTCCGTTCTCTGCGCCGAGTAGGCCATGAATTGCAGCGTGCAGAGGAAGATGAAACCGGCCGCCACCGACGCGTGGATGGGATTGTTGAAAAGCCACGGGGCAGGTTGGACGCCTTGAAACATGTCCGAATAGAAGGTGTCCGCCGCTAGGAAGACGAGACTGAGGATCATGAACCAGAGCACGAGCCGTGCGGGCTGCCTGACAAACAGCAGAAACGCGAAGCCGGTCGTCGCGTAGAACAGCGGAAACATGTAAATGCCTTCGGCGCCACCCAACTGGTGGGTGCCGAAATAGACGATCGCCAGTCGGATGAAGACGTAGAGCGACCAGCCCAGACACAGAAAGCCGACCCAACCGATCAGCGGTTTGCTGTAGGTCCACAAATCCACTCTGAACCAGCGGATGACCGCGACCAGGGCCAGCGCCAGGCCCGCATAGCGGTAGGTGTCGGCCTCGCGCCACACCGCGGAGACCAAAGCGAGAATGGCGAGTGCCGCAAGCAACAGAAGCAAGGTGTGGCGCGGCGCGTTGTCCTTGGCATCATCCAGGGCATTTCGCGGCAGAGGGGGCGGCAGCAGGACGTGATGCAGGCGGCGCAGTTCGTCGCTGGCCCGTAACACCCCGGCACGTAGCCGGCTCGGCCCGCCCAGCCTTGCGGATTTGTAGCTTCCCGAGGGACCGGCTATGCCCGAGATCCCACTGCTGGCGGCGAAGCCAAGCACGTTTTGGCGGACCGAATAGACTTTCAGGCCAGTATCCCAAAAGCGCTCGAGCGCGACGTCCCATGGCATTTTCATTACGGCGAGCGCCGACAACAGACCCTGCGCGCCCTCTCGCGTCACCAGATAGGCGGCGGCCGAGCCTTGCGGGCCATGCAGCGCACGACCGATCTCATCGCCTTCCGCCGTCTCGACCGCGCGCATGAAGAAGCTCATGCGATGGTTGGTCAGCTTGATGACATCGAAATCCGGCACCGCCGCGATGATGGCCTCGATGCGCCGCATGGTGCTTTCGCTGAAGAGGACGTCGTCCTCGACAATCAGGCCATGGGCGCTGCCACCGGCCAGGAACGTTTCCAGCGCCCGGATATGGCTGCGGTAACAGGCATATTCGCCCGAAAGGATGTCGCGCCCGCTCAGCTTGCGCGCGGCTGGAAGATCGATCTCCGTCCAGTCTTTTTCAGCAAGCGCCCGACCGTCGACGGCGGCAATGCGCTGCAAGGTCAGTCCCGCCGCTTCGGCGCTGGCGAGCAATTCGCTCCAGCGCTGGGTCTCGCGATCGAGGTTGATGGCGAAGATAGGGAGGTTCATTGAAGTTCCATGTTGAGCCGCCACCCACCTGGTCGACCTATGTATGGAAAGAAGGAGATGTTCAAGGCGACACTTTACAGATCATGTGCAAGACCCGAATTTGCCGCGATGCCTCTTGCTCATCTGCGCTTACGACACCGTCGAATCATGAGCTGATCGGCTTCATGGAAGATCGCAAAGGTACTCTCGGGTCCCATGTGCCCAAAAGGGAATAGAACGGCATGGCCGGGCAGCTTCTTTAGACCTCGGATAGGTTTTGTCGGTATTTATCGGAAAAAAGGAGCCGAAGTCATGACTGACATCTGGCACTCACTCCTCGCCAACCTTGCCCTGGTCTCCATCCTCGTGGTCGCCTGGGACCTTGTGGCGGATTTCACCGGGCGTCTCTCGCGGCGGATGCAGTCGCTGCTTCTCGGCGTGGTCATGTGCGTGGGCGCGATCATTTCCATGGCGACGGCCCTGTCCGTCTCCGGCTTCGTCGTCGATCTGCGCGCCGCCTTCATTGCTGCTGCCGCGTTCTTTGGCGGATGGCCGGCAATGCTCATCGCCACGTTCGGCTCCATTGTTTATCGCATCCATCTCGGCGGACAGGGTGCGGGTGCTGGTGTCATGGGTATCCTCATCACCGCAATCGTCGGCATTGCGTGGCACCACATCGTCGCGGCCCGATCGCGCACCATGTACGACATATTCGGTCTTGGCGTAACGGTCGCTCTCGCCGGGCTGATCACGCTCCTGGTCATCCCGGCGCAAGCCGTCACCGGCCTTGTGCAGCAGAGCACGTTCCCGTCCCTCGTGTTCCGCTTTCTCAGCACAATCATCATCGGCGTCCTGCTCGACCGGCAGCAGCGCAGGCGGGAGCTCTTGATGTCCAACATGACCTACCGGGCCATGGTTCGCGAACTGCCGGATTGCCTGAACATAAAAGATGTCGACGGCCGCTTCATCGCCGCCAACCCCGCCACCGCCGAAATGGTTCGCGCCGCTTCGGTCGACGATCTGATCGGCAAGACGGATTTCGATTTCTACCCCAGGGAGGTGGCCGAACGCTTCCGGCAGGATGAGATGGGCGCGCTGGAGGCCGGGCAGACGTTGCGGATCGACCAGCCCGCGCTTTTCCCGGATGGCCGGCAAGGTTGGCTCTACACGCTCAAGGCCCCTTTCCGCGACGAGGCCGGGAAGATCGTCGGCGTCATCACCTACAATCGCGACATCACCGAGCAGAAGCGCACCGCGCAGCTCAAGAATGATTTCATTTCCACGGTCAGCCACGAATTGCGCACCCCGCTGACCTCCATCCGCGGCTCGCTTGGGCTGATTGCGGCCGGTGTGGCCGGCGAACTGCCGCCCAAGGCCGCCAATCTCGTCAACATCGCGCACACCAATAGCGAAAGGCTGGTTCTTCTCATCAACGACATTCTGGATATGGAGAAGATCGAATCGGGCGTGATCACCTTCAAGATCAAGCAGATGCCTGTCCGTCAGGTCCTGGAGCAGGCCATTGCCGCCAGCTCCAACTACATGGCTGACAGCCGGATCAGGATCGTTCTGATCGACGATGCGCCGCGCGCCGAGGCCAACATCGATCCGGATCGCCTGCATCAGGTGATGGCGAACCTCCTGTCGAATGCGATCAAGTTCTCGCATGCCGACGGTACTGTCACAGTGAAATTCCAGCGTCATGACCACGACATGCTGCGGATTTCCGTGATGGACCAGGGCGCTGGCATCCCGGAGGCTTTCCGCAGCCGTATATTCGGAAAGTTCGAGCAGGCCGACGCCTCCAGCACCCGTAAGATAGGCGGCACCGGCCTAGGCTTGAGCATCGTCAAGGCCATTACCGAAAAACTGGGCGGAGCCGTTTCCTTCGAAACCGAGGAAGGCAAGGGAACCTCGTTCCACGTGGACCTTGCAGAAGTACGCAGGCACCACCCAAGGCCGTATCCGCCACCGCACCTGACGCGGAAGCCCGATGGGCGCCTACGGGTTCTGATCTGTGAAGACGAGACCGACGTCGCCGCAGTGATTGCGGCACTCTTGGATGCGGAAGGCTTTTCCAGCGACGTCGCACCCGATATCGCCACCGCAAAGGCGCTTCTGCGGTCCCGCGAATACGTGGCCTTGACCCTCGACATCAAGCTGGCGGGGGAATCCGGCATCAAACTCTTCCACGACATTAGGGCATCGCCGGTGAATTCCGACATTTCGGTCATCGTCATCTCCGCCGTTGCCGATGAGGCCAGGCGCTCGCTCAACGGCAGCGCCGTCGGTATCGTCGACTGGCTGGAGAAGCCGGTGGATTCAAAGCGGCTTCACGCCGCCCTTGCCAAGATCCTTGCTGGCAGGACCGAGCAGAGGCCGAAGATTCTCCATGTCGAGGACGATGAGGGCGTGCTTGCGGTGATGTCGGAGGGGCTGG
The DNA here is from genome assembly GCF_055811155.1 of Mesorhizobium sp. WSM4822. NCBI lineage: Bacteria > Pseudomonadati > Pseudomonadota > Alphaproteobacteria > Hyphomicrobiales > Phyllobacteriaceae > Mesorhizobium > Mesorhizobium sp. WSM4822. The sequence continues at coordinate 175,279 of NZ_JBVVQM010000004.1, forward strand.
GTTCGGGTGTCTCGATTACTTCGGCGAAGACGCTCAAGGACGCCCGGGAGGCGATCGCGCAGCATCTCTTCGACCTGGTTATCCTGGATATTGCACTCCCCGATGGCTCGGGGTTGGACCTGCTGGTCGATCTGCCGCTCGAGACCGGGGTCATCGTGTTTTCGGCGGCGGAGCTCGACCAGAAACTCGGTGATCGGGTTCAGGCCATCATGACCAAGACCAGGGCGTCGGAAATCGATGTGGCAAAGCTGGTCAGGAGCATGTTGGTTTCGCCCCGCACTCAACCTGCCGCGCACGCCGAGGAGTGACGCTCATGCCCGCAAGGATTCTCTATGTGGATGACGAGGACGATATCCGCGAAATCGCCCAGATGTCGCTGGAGCTCGAGCCGGAATTCGAGGTGCGGTCCTGCCCGTCCGGCATGCAGGCGCTGGTCGATGCCGCCGAATGGCGGCCCGATCTCATTCTGCTCGACGTAATGATGCCGGACATGGATGGGCCGGAGACGCTGAGGCGCTTGGCCCAGTCTGGGCCGACGGCTTCGATACCCGTGGTGTTCATCACCGCGCGCACCCAGACGCATGAAGTCGAACGCTATCTGGCGATGGGGGCGGTAGGGGTGATCGCCAAGCCGTTCGACCCGCTTGCGCTTGCCGGTGAAGTCAAAAGATTGCTTCTATCGCGCGCCTGAGCCGACGTTTGGCGTGGGCACCGAGCGCAGTCTGGCTGCAGACTGTGCGACGCCGTTCACGGCTCCTATACCATGTCGCCTTATTCATCTACTGATTGTGCCGAGGTGCAGGCGTAGCGAATCAGGTTGTCTATAATCGCGCGGCATCGGCGGAGCTCGGCGAGAGATTGAGAAGAATGTGTCTGTCTGCATGAACCGCGTTGGCGGATGTCGGTTCATGGATCAATCACTCCGGGGGGCAAGCGGCAAAACGAGGCGCGAACCGGAGCAAGGCTGATGAACGGAGCGAAGGCAAGAGTTCTGATTTGCGATGACGATCCCCTCTTGCTCGAACTGATGGAATTCAGGCTCAGGGCAAAGGGATACGAGGTCATCAAGGCCATAGACGGGGCGGAAGCGCTCTTGAAGGCGGAGCATGAGGCGCCGGACATCATCGTGCTCGATGCGATGATGCCCAAGGCCGACGGCCTGGAGGTTCTTGCCCGGATCAAGAGCGACCCGGCTTTGTCGGAAATCCCGGTTGTCATGCTGACCGCCCGCAAGGGCGAAAGGGACATCGTCTCGGCCCTTGAGAAGGGGGCCGACGACTACCTTGTGAAACCCTTCATTCCCGAGGAGCTCCTGGCCCGGCTTGCGCGCCTGCTGGCGCGCAAGAGCGGGAAACGCTGATGTGGCGTGGCCGTCGCGCCGTCCTTGCGGCATGCGTTTTCCTGGCGGTTGAATCGGCGCCTGCCGCCGCGCTGGCCCAGGCGGTCGACGAACTGTACGCTTCCGGCGTCAAGGCCAGGCAAGCTCAGCATTTCGACGAGGCGGCGGAGCTGTTGCGGCGTGCGCTGGCGATCAAGCCCGACAGTGCCGACGCCTTGGTGCAACTTGGCTTCGCCGAGCTTGGCCGCAACAATCTGCCGGCGGCGCGTGAAGCCTTTTCCAGGGCGCTTGCGCTTGCGCCGACCTATCTGGATGCCAGCTTCGGCATCGCTCAGGTCGAGTTCCGCTCCGGCAATCTGGACGCCGCTCTGCAACTGGCAGAAGAGGTGTCGCGTGCCGAGCGGGGCAATGCCGACGCGGCGACGCTTGTCGCCAACATCCGCAAGGCCCAGCAGGCCGACAGCAGCAAGCAGAAGCCTGCGACCGCGAGGAAGAAGCTGCGCCCGCCGCGGCCGGATCCTGTCGCCGGCCTGATGGAGAAGGGCCAGAGATTGCGGGCGGCGGGACAATTGCCCGAGGCGGAGAACGCCTATCGCCGCGCGCTCGGGCTGGCGCCTAAAAACACCGACATCCTGGTCGCCATGGGTCTCGTGGCGGGCTCCCAACAGAAATTCGACGAGGCCGGGCATTTCTTCGACCAGGCGCTGGCCATCAAGCCCGGCCTTCTCGACGCCCGCCTCGGCAAGGTCCGGCTGGCGATCTGGCAGGGCGACGTGCCGCGCGCCCGCGCGATGATCGATGATGTGCTTGGCACCGCGCCAGGCAACGCCGAGGCGATCGCCCTCGACGCACGGATTTCTTTGCTCGAGCGGGATTACACGCGGGCCGAGCAGTCGTTTCAGCGGGTGCTGGCGATTGATCCGCGCAATGCCGAAGCGCTGGTGGGAATCGGCGATGTGCGCCGCGCCCGTGGCGACGACGACGCCGCGCGCGATGCCTACCGGCAGGCGCTTGCCCTCGAACCCGGCTCGCGCGACATCGAGCAGAGACTAGCTGCGTCACCGCCGCGCAAATGGCGGCTCGATATCGGTAGCGAAGTGAGCGACCTCACCGATGGACTTGGTGATTGGACAGACAGTTCGACCGGCCTTGCCTATCGGCCCACCCCGCAAACGACCATTTCGGGCCGCACCCGGATGGCGACTCGCTACGGTCGCACCGATGTTCAGATCGACGGCCGCATCGACCAGGCCTTTTCTCCCACGGTTTCGGCCTATGTGCTGGCAGCGGCGACGCCGGATGCCGACTTCCTGGCACGATATTCGGTCGGGGCCGGCGCTTCGTGGCGGATCATGGCGCCCGCGAAAGCGCTCGGTCCGTTCTCGCTCAACATCGATGCTCGCTATGACAATTTCGCCACCGCCGAGGTCACCACAATCTCGCCTTGGGTGCAGGTCTATGTCCTGGACGGCCGGCTGGGGCTTTCGGCACGTTGGGTCCACGCAGCCGACGACATCGGCACGCGCGCCGATGGTTATGTCCTGCGAGCCGATGTTGCAGTTGTCCCGAGCGTCAATGTGTTTGGTGGTTATGGGGATGCACCCGAGATCTCCGACGGCACGCTGGTGCCGACGCGTACCATCTTTGCCGGCATCTCCTGGGACGTCACCGATCCGCTGACGCTGCGCGGGAGCCTCGCCCATGAGCAGCGCCCGACATTCGACCGAACCACATTCGGGCTCGGCCTAACCGCGCGGTTCTGATCATGTTGTACATCTGGCACCTATCCATCCTGCTCAGTGCCCTTTCCCTGGCGATCATGCTTCTGCTGATCGTGCGTCGGGTATTGCAGGAGCGCCGGGGGACGGCGGGCGCCGATCAGCGGCGCCTTCTTCTGACGGCGCTGATCGCCTTCACCGAAAATCGGGATCGCGAGGCATTGAAGACGGCGCTGCTTGCGGTACCGGCGAGGGTGGCGATCGATGCCGGCTTCGAGTTTATTTCGCTGTTGCGCGGCGAGGAGCACGACGAGCTCCTTTCAGCCTTCAATGAATGTGGCCTGCCGACCCTTGTCGGCACCCAGCTTGAAAAAGGCAACGGCGCCGAACGCATCCACGCGGCCGAGATGCTGGCGGCGCTGCGTTCGGAAAACGCGGTGGCAAACCTGCTTTCGGCGCTCGATCGTGACCGCTCGCGCGAAGTCAGGATCGCCGTCGCCATCGCGCTGTGTGATATTGGCGCCTTGCCGCCGCTGGTCGTAACGCTGCGCAAGATCGGCGTGGCGGGGCAGCGCTCGCGACGCCTGATCGAGCTTTTCAGGCGCTTTCCGCCAAAGCGGTTCGACGAGCTCAGGGATTACGCCGGACGTCAGGACGCGGTGCCTTTCATCAGGGCGGCCGCAATCGATGCGCTTGCCCGCAACGGCGGGTTCCGGTTTGGTGAGTTCTTTGCCCGCGCGGCCGGCGATCCGTCGCCGGAGGTTACCGCAGCCGCATTGCGGGCACTCGGCCTGACCGGACATGCCAATGCGCCGGCCATCCTGATCAAGGCGATGGAAAATGGCGGCTGGGATGTACGCGCCGACGCTGCCGACGCGGCGGGCCGCCTCGGCCTGTCTGAACTCGCCGCGCCCCTCGCGCAGCTTATGGACGACGAGGCATGGACTGTGCGCTACGCCGCTGCCAACGCGCTCCGCTCGTTCGGCCAGAAGGGAGAGCAGGTGCTGCGCGAGATCGCCGCCAGCGACGTCTCGCGCAGGCAGCGCACGGCCTCGCTGATCCTTGCCGAGGGGCCAGCCACCTGATGTTCGACTGGAGCCAAGAGATCGTTCTGGGGGCCTCCATCCTGTCCTGGTTCATCATCGGGGCGGGGCTGGCGCAGACGGCGGTCTACCTGCTGCAGCTCATCATCGCCGCCTACGCCCTGTCCAAGCGCCCGCCGGTCGCGCGTTCGGCTCTGCTGTGGCACCGCTATGGCGACGTAGCGCCGCCGATCGCGCTGCTGGTGCCCGCCTACAATGAGGAAGTGAACGTGGTCGAGAGCGTGCACTCGATGCTGGCGCTCGAATATCCGAATTTCGAAGTCATCGTCATCAACGACGGCTCGAAGGATCAGACTCTGCAGCGCCTTATCGAAGGCTTCAAGCTGGTGAAATTCCACCGGCCTTATGAGGAGGCCCTGACGCACAAGCCGATCCGCGGCCTCTATTCCTCGCCGATGACCGAACGGCTGTTCGTGGTCGACAAGGAAAATGGCGGCAAGGCCGATGCCCAGAATGCCGGCATCAATGTCTGCCGCGCGCCGCTCTTTTGTGTGATCGACGGCGACTCCATCCTCGAGCCCGATGCACTGATGCGCGCGGCCCAGCCCTTCATCGACGATCCCGAGCGCACCATCGCCGTCGGCGGCACGATCCGCATCGCCAACGGATCGAGGATCGAAGCGGGCAGGGTGCGCGAGATCCGCCTACCCAGCCGGTTGCTGGCACTGTTCCAAGTGGTCGAATATCTGCGGGCCTTCCTTATGGCACGGCTGGCCTGGAGCCGCATCAACACGTTGATGCTGGTGTCCGGCGCCTTCGGCGTGTTCCGCCGCGCCGAAGTGGTGGCGGTTGGCGGCTTCACCAAGGGATCGATGGGCGAGGACATGGACCTTGTGATCAAGCTGCATCGCCACATGATGGACACCAAACGCAAATACCGCATCCAGTTCATTCCGGAGCCGGTGTGCTGGACAGAAGCACCCGAGTCACTGCGCGTTCTGGCCAGGCAACGCACGCGCTGGCAGCGCGGTGCGCTCGAGTGCTTCTTCCGCTACCGCTCCATGCTCTTCAACCCCCGCTATGGGCGGGTCGGCTTCCTCGGATTTGGTCACATACTGATTGTCGATGTGCTTGGGCCCATATCGGAGGTGCTGGGCTATGTGCTGATCCCGGCCTTTTGGCTACTCGGCATCCTCTCGACCGAATATCTCTTGGCATTCACGTCGCTGGTTTTCACCTACGGCGTTTGCGTGAGCGTGTGTTCGCTGGTTCTCGAAGAAGCCGAGCTTCAGCGTTTTCCGCGCGCGCGGGACCTTGCCGTACTCACGGCCGTGGCGGTGATCGAGAATTTCGGCTACCGCCAGCTCAACAATTTCTGGCGCGTGAAGGGCTGGTGGCAGTATCTGCGCGCCGACCAGAGCTGGGGCGAGATGACCAGGACCGGCCTGACTGGACCGAAGAAGTGAGCCTCTTCGGCTGACGTCACTTCAGCGTCCGCTCGATCTCCGCAATAAGCGCATCGAGCGCAGTATGTGCGACATCCGACCGCTCGATCAGCAACGTCTCAAGCTCGGACGCTCGCACGCTGATATCCGGAAAGCCGAACGTTCCGGCCCCCCCTGCGAGCGAGTGAGCGATCCCGATCAGCGTATCGCCGGAACTGCTGCCGGGCACAGCCCTCCTCTCACGGGCGGCCTTCAACTCCACGAGCCGATCCGCACACCGGGCAAGGAAACGTTGCTGCAAGGAAGCGAAGGGATCGTTTGAGATAGGCCGATGCTCCGTTGCGGGACGTCGAGGGTCATTCAAGCAGAAAGCGGCGCGGGTTGGAATGGACTGCTTGGTCGAGCACGCCCCCCTGTCGGAGGAGAACGGCACCAGGCTGGTCTGCAACGACACTGGCATGCCTGGGCTGTGGACAAGCGCGCTGCCATCACCAGAAAAAAAGTAATTGGCTGGGGCGCCAGGATTCGAACCTGGGAATGTCGGTACCAAAAACCGATGCCTTACCACTTGGCGACGCCCCAATTGCCGTCAGAGTCGCTTGTGCGGCGCGTTATTAGCAGAGCAGCCAAAAAGCACAATCCTTATGAGTGACGGTTGGAACGCTCGAATTGGGCAGGCAACGCAGCGCTGGCAAATGATATGCAGCGGGCTATTCGGACCACACCGCCATCTCGTTTCCGGCTGGATCGACGAAGTGGAAGCGCCGGCCGCCGGGGAACGGGAAGATCGGTTTGACGATCGTGCCGCCGGCGCTTTCGACAGCGTCGAGGGTTTGCTCCAGATCCCTGCTGTAGAGCACGGGCAGCGGCTTTGATGGCGCTTCCGCGGCATCTGCCTGGAAGCCTCCGTCCAGGCCTTCGGCAAAGGCCGAATAGGTCGGCCCATAATCGGTGAACGACCAGGCAAAGGCGGTACTGTAGAAAGCCTTCAGCCGGTCCAGCGTTCCACCGGTCGCGGGCATTTCCAGATAGTCGAGTTTTCCCGGCAGTTTCATGGCGCACCTGTTTGTTCACTGTATGTTCTACACCAGAATTCCTGACTTGGCAAGTCTTTTTGCCGCATGCTGGAGCACGGCTTTGCTTAATCGATTGTAGTGGCCAGGTGGCTTTGCCGATGTCTTGCCTTTCGCACTGCAGCATCATATCGCTCCAAGGACGGACCGGCGGAACTTTCCGTTTCGCCAATCTTTCCAGTCTCCTGCAACCGGAGAGCGATGCATGAGCAAATGGGTTTTCACCTTTGGCGATGGTGCGGCGGAAGGCCGTGCCAGCGACAGGAATCTCCTGGGTGGCAAGGGCGCCAACCTGGCCGAGATGTGCAGCCTGGGGCTGCCGGTGCCGCCGGGCTTCACCATCACCACGGAGGTCTGCAACGCCTACTACGCCAACGGCCGTATTTATCCGGCCGGGTTGGAAGCCGATGTCGCGGTCGCGCTCGATCACATCGGCCGGCTGACCGGCCGTCGGTTCGGCGACCCGTCGAAACTGCTGCTGGTGTCGGTGCGTTCGGGCGCTCGCGCCTCGATGCCCGGCATGATGGACACCGTGCTCAATCTAGGCCTGAACGACGAGACGGTCGAGGCGCTGGCCGCCGATTCCGGCGACGCGCGCTTTGCCTATGACAGCTACCGCCGCTTCATCCAGATGTATTCCGATGTCGTCATGGGCCTCGACCATGAGGTGTTCGAGGAAATCCTGGAGGATCAGAAAGGCGGGCTCGGGCACGAGCTCGACACCGAACTCACGGCGCTCGAATGGCAAGGCGTCATCGCGCTGTACAAGGCCAAGATCGAGGAAGAGCTCGGCAGGCCTTTTCCGCAGGATCCGCATGAGCAGCTCTGGGGCGCGATATCAGCCGTGTTCTCGAGCTGGATGAACAACCGCGCCATCACCTATCGCCGGCTGCACGACATTCCCGAAAGCTGGGGCACTGCGGTCAACGTCCAGGCCATGGTGTTCGGCAATATGGGCGAAACCTCGGCCACCGGCGTTGCCTTCACGCGCAACCCTTCGACCGGCGAAAAGATGCTCTATGGCGAGTTCCTGGTGAACGCGCAGGGCGAGGACGTCGTCGCCGGCATCCGCACGCCGCAGAACATCACCGAAGCGGCACGTATCGCAGCTGGCTCGGACAGGCCGTCGCTGCAGAAGCTGATGCCTGACGCGTTCCAGTCCTTTGTCACCATCTCCGACAGTCTGGAGAAGCACTACCGCGACATGCAGGATCTCGAATTCACCATCGAGCGCGGCAAATTGTGGATGCTGCAGACCCGCTCCGGCAAGCGCACCGCCAAGGCGGCGCTGAAAATCGCCGTCGAGATGGCGCAGGACAGGCTGATCACGAAAGAGGAAGCCGTCGCCCGTATCGACCCGGCCTCGCTCGACCAGTTGCTGCATCCGACCATCGACCCCAAGGCCGCGCGCGATGTCATCGGCATCGGACTGCCGGCGTCGCCCGGTGCCGCCACCGGCGAGATCGTCTTTTCCTCCGGCGACGCCGAGGAATTGAAGACGCAGGGCCGCAAGGCGATCCTGGTGCGCATCGAAACCAGCCCCGAAGACATCCACGGCATGCATGCGGCGGAAGGCATCCTGACCACGCGCGGCGGCATGACCAGCCACGCCGCGGTGGTGGCACGCGGCATGGGCAAGCCTTGCGTCTCCGGGGCCGGCTCGCTGCGTGTCGACTACAAGGCCGGCACGCTGATGGCGATGGGCTCGACCTTCCGCAAGGGCGACATCGTCACCATTGACGGCGGCAATGGCCAGGTGCTGAAGGGCGCCGTGCCGATGCTGCAGCCCGAACTTTCCGGCGATTTCGCCGCCATCATGGAGTGGGCGGACGCGGTCCGCCGCATGAAAGTGCGCACCAATGCCGAAACGCCGCTCGACGCGCGCATGGCGCGCTCCTTCGGCGCCGAAGGCATCGGCCTCTGCCGCACCGAGCACATGTTCTTCGATGGCGACCGCATCGTCGCCATGCGCGAGATGATCCTGGCAGACACCGAAAAGGACCGGCGCGCCGCACTTGCCAAGCTTCTGCCCATGCAGCGCTCGGACTTCCTGGAACTGTTCGAGATCATGGCCGGCCTGCCGGTGACGATCCGCCTGCTCGATCCGCCGTTGCACGAATTCCTGCCGAAGACCGAGGAGGAGGTGGCCGAGGTCGCCGCCGCCATGAAGGTGTCGCCGGACAAGCTCAGGCAGCGCACCGAGGCACTGCACGAGTTCAACCCGATGCTCGGCCATCGTGGCTGCCGCCTGGCTGTCTCCTATCCCGAGATCGCCGAGATGCAGGCGCGGGCCATTTTCGAGGCGGCCGTGGAGGCCGGCAGGAAGGCCGGCGCGCTGGTGGTCCCCGAGATCATGGTGCCGCTCGTCGGCCTGGTGAAGGAACTCGATTACGTCAAGGCGCGCATCGATGCGGTTGCCAAGAGCGTCATGGACGAAACCGGCGTCAAGATCGATTACCTCACGGGAACCATGATTGAGCTCCCCCGCGCCGCGATCCGTGCCCATGTCATTGCAGAGTCGGCCGAATTCTTCTCCTTCGGCACCAACGACCTGACCCAGACGACCTTCGGCATCTCGCGCGACGATGCGGCCTCGTTCCTGGAAACCTACCGCCAGAAGGGCATTATCGATCAGGACCCGTTCGTCTCGCTCGACATCGACGGCGTCGGCGAACTGGTGCGCATGGCCGCGCAAAAGGGCAGGGCGACGCGGCCAGACATCAAGCTCGGCATCTGCGGCGAACATGGCGGCGATCCGGCCTCGATCCGCTTTTGCGAAGAGGTCGGCCTCGACTACGTGTCCTGTTCGCCCTATCGCGTACCGATCGCCAGGCTGGCGGCCGCGCAGGCTGCGGTGCTGGTTGCGAAGGCAGGCCGCCGATAGGATCCATCCAGCTTACCGTTTTGTAAGGCAATTCACGCGAACGTGCTGGCGGCGTCGCGCAATCTCGACATTGTTCCTGCCCAATTTGCGGCTATCCGCAAATTGCTCCCGGAAACAGATGCTGCAGATTTCTCCCGCGCCGTTCCACTCGATCCTGGTCGTCCAAACCAAGTTCATAGGCGATCTCGTCCTCGCCTCGGCGCTCGCCAAGAACCTGCGGCTCGCATTCCCCGGCGCCAGCATCGTCTTTCTGTGCGAGGCTCGCTTCGAGAGCTTCGTGATCGCCCATGATATAGCTTCCGAGGTGGTCACATTCAGGCGCGACCGCATGCGCGGCACGTCCTTGGAGCGCGGGAAAGAGCTTTACGCCATGGTGCGGGCGTTGCGCCGCTTCCGTTTCGACCTGACCATCGACCTGACCGACTCGAAGACGTCGCGCATCGTCACCGGGCTCGTCAACGCCAAGACCCGTGTCGGTTACAGTCCTTCCGAAAGACCCTTGCGTATGCTGGAGCGGCAACCCGCCAACGTTTTTGCCAAGCCCTACGGCTTTGATGGTCAGCATTTCCTGTACCGCTACCTCTCGCCGCTCGAAGCGCTCGGCATCGAACTTCGCACGGTGATTCCAAACCTTCAGCCGCTGCCAATGGAAACGGCTAAAGCATTGGCGCTGCTGGGTAAGCGCCATCTGCGGCCAAACGCATTCATCGCCGTGCATGCGGGTGCAAGCTTCGAGGGCCGACGTTGGCAGCCGGAGCGGTTTGCAGCGGCGATCGTCGAGATTGCCGGCGAGACCGGCCTGGACGTAGTCCTGGTGGGCGGCCCGGACGAGCGCGAGATCGCCGAACGTATCGTCGCCAGGACCGCGCCGTCGGTCGTCAATCTCGTCGGTGACCTGTCGCTTGAAAGCCTGCTGGCGGTGCTGAAACAGGCCCGGCTGTTTCTCGGCAATGAGAGCGGCCCGATGCACATGGCCGCAGCCACCGGAACCCCGGTTGTCGGATTGTTCGGTCTGACGGAGCCGTCGCGCTGGGGTCCCGTCGGCGTGCCCAGCATCTCGCTCCAGCCGCCGATGCCTTGCGCCTGCATGGCCGAAAACCTCTGCCGCGCGCCGGATCCCAGCAAGGCATGCTGCGTCTGGGGCCTGGAGGTCAAGCCTGTGGTCGATGCCGTGCGCGAGGTTCTTTCGCGCACCGAAATGAAACTGGAACACGCCATCTGAGATCATGCGCCGCATGCACGACCGCTCTCGACGCGGTGGAATGACCTGTCGCCCACAGGAACGGTCACATTGTCGCGGAGCGCTTTTCTGCTATGCGCCATCCCGATTTCCGCCTTCATGCGGGTCGTTGGGATGCCTGCTTGAAATGACGGGTCCGGGAATCGGTTTGATGCGCCTGCTGCAAAAAAATCTCTGCATGATCGCCCTGTCGTGGGCGATGGCATCCGCCAGCCATGCCGCGCCCCTCGTCGAGCCGACGCTGCACATCAAGTCGCAGGCGAGCGGAGCCGGCCGTGTGGCGCTTACGCTCGACGCGTGCGGTGGGCAGACCGACAACCGGATCCTTTCGGCGCTGGTGGACAACAAGATCCCCGCCACCATTTTCGTGACCGGCATCTGGCTGAAGCGAAACGCCGCCGCCGTCGAGATCATGCGGGCGCATCCCGATCTGTTCGAGCTGGAAAACCATGGCGGCCACCACATCCCGGCGGTCGACACGCCGCGGAAAATCTACGGCATCCGCAGCGCCGGCAGCCCGGATGCGGTGCTGGCCGAGGTCGAATCGGGAGCTGCCGCTCTTACCGGGACCGGCGAGCCGGCGCCGAAATGGTTTCGTGGCGCAACCGCGGAATACAGCCCGTCGGCAATCGCCATGATCCGCAAGCTTGGCTTCAAGGTCGCGGGGTTCTCGATAAACGGCGACGGCGGCTCTTTGCTTGGCGCCAAGGAGACCGCCCGGCGCATCGCGGCGGCCAAGGATGGCGACGTCATCATCTCGCACATCAACCAGCCGACCCATGCGGCCGGCGAAGGCGTGGTGCAGGGGCTGCTGGCGCTCAAGGCCAAGGGCTTGACCTTTGTGCGGCTCGACGATGCCGAGGGCATCGGCAATAACGGTACGACGGAGTGAGTGGCCAGCCGAGCATATCTCGATGCCTTCGGCGTTGGCTCAGTCCGGTTTGGCTTCGATCGTGACCTTGCTGGCGTAGAATGCGCCGTGGTTGCGGATTTCAGCCATCTCGTCGAAAGGCCGCTCGTAGGCCCACATGGCGTTCTGGCCGGTCTCGCCGGCAGGCAGCACGCTCCAATAGCTTGCATCGCCCTTGTAGGGGCAATGGGTCGAGTGGTCGTTGCGGCCGAGCTTGCCGAAATCGATGTCGGCGAACGGAATGTAGAAGGCCGCCGGATAGGGGGCCTCGGTCAGCACCTTGGCCTCCGTTGTTGAAGCGATGACCACGTCTCCGACACGCACGGTAACGGTGCCGGCATAGGGCTCGACAGTGATGATTTTGTCCGGGTTGCGTTGGAAACCGGGTGCGGGGTTGGCGGTCTGATCCATGCGGGGGGCTCTCCTTGCGTCGACTTTAAGTGTGTCGCGCAAGCGCATTGCGCAAGCCGCTATCGCCATCCAACACGCAAAACTTGCCTAGCCGACGCCGATGGATCGCCCCTTGGAATCCTCGGGATACTTGTCGTCAGCGGTCAGGCAGCGGCCTTGAACACGTCCATGAGACCGGCATAGGCGGCAGCGATCCCGGCGACCGGGTTGCTGCTTCTCGAGACGGTCTCGACCTTCAGGGAACCGCCGCCGGTAGGCAAGGTGAGCAGCAGGAACTGGCGGTTTCCGCCATCGCCGACTGACGCGGCCGCGACGTGCTGGTCCTCGCCCTGATTCTGGACGCACATCTTGAACAGCAGCGTGCCGCCGACCGCTTCCAGCGCGCCGCCGACAACTTCGACAAATTCATCTTCGGAAACAGTCTTCGTGTCCGGCACCAGATCGGCCAGACTTTCGGCAAGCGTACTCTCGAGAGCCTTGTCGTCGAGCTGCGCGTCCATGCGAACCTCTTTCAGTCGCCAATCGCCCCCTTTGCCCGTTAACGAAACTTAACGCCGACGATGGCCGGATTGTGGCGGTTTTCCACCAATGCGGCGCTCAGGGGTGCTGGCGGCTGGACAATCCGCCGGTTCGCTCCACAATAGCCCGAAAAGCACAACGCAAAAGCGTGAGGGAGGACCGAATGCTGGGACTGATGCAGGAATGGCCGCTGCTTTGCCATAAGCTCATCGACAATGCCGAGCGGCAGCATGGCGTGCGCGAGATCGTGTCGCGCTCGATCGAAGGGCCGATCGTGCGCACCACCTACGCCGACATCCATCGTCGCGCCCTGAAGGTCGCCCAGCGGCTGGAGCGTGACGGTTATGGGATGGGCGACCGTATCGCCACGCTGGCCTGGAACACCGCGCGCCACATCGAGGCCTGGTACGGCATCATGGGCATCGGCGCCATCTACCACACGCTCAATCCGCGGCTGTTTCCCGAGCAGATCGTCTGGATCATGAACCATGCCGAGGACAAGGCAGTCTTCGTCGACCTGACCTTCGTGCCGCTGCTCGAGAAGATCGCCGGCGCCGTCAAGTCGCTGAAACAGGTGATCGTGCTGACCGACAGGGCGCATATGCCGCCGACGACATTGCCCAACGCGGTCGCCTATGAAGATTGGCTTGACGAAGCGGATGGCGACTTCGCCTGGAAGACCTTCGACGAAAGCACCGCCGCCGGCATGTGTTACACGTCCGGGACCACGGGCGATCCCAAGGGCGTCGTCTACAGCCATCGTTCGAACGTGCTGCACGCCATGATCGCTGCCATGCCCGACGCCATGGGGCTGTCGTCGCGCGATACGATCCTGCCTGTCGTGCCGATGTTTCACGCCAATGCCTGGGGCCTTGGCCAGAGCGGGCCGATGATCGGTGCCAAGCTGGTCATGCCCGGCTGCAAGATGGATGGCGCGTCGATCTATGAGCTGCTCGACACCGAGAAGGTGACCTTCAGCGCCGCCGTGCCGACCGTCTGGATGATGCTGCTGCAGCATCTGGAGGAGACCGGCAAGAAGCTTCCCTATCTCAACAAGGTCGTCATCGGCGGCTCGTCGTGCCCGCGCGCGATCATGACCAAGTTTCAGCAGAACTACGATGTCCAGGTTATCCACGCCTGGGGCATGACCGAAATGTCGCCGCTCGGCACGCTGTGTACCCTGAAGCCGGACCATGCCGGTCTTGAGGGCGAAGCCCGGCTCGACGTCCAGCAGAAACAGGGCTACCCGCCCTTCGGCGTCGAAATGAAGGTGACCGACGACGACAACAACGAGCAGCCCTGGGACGGCAAGACTTTTGGCCGCCTGAAAGTGCGTGGGCCGGCCGTTGCCCGTGCCTATTATGGCGACGCCGGCGTGGAGCAGTTCGATGAGGATGGCTGGTTCGACACTGGCGACGTCGCCCACATCGACGCCGGCGGCTACATGCAGATCACCGATCGCGCCAAGGACGTCATCAAATCCGGCGGCGAATGGATTTCGACCATCGACCTCGAGAACCTGGCTGTCGGCCATCCCGATGTCGCCGAGGCGGCAGCCATCGGCGTTCAGCATTCGAAATGGGGCGAACGGCCGCTGCTGGTCGTCGTCCGCAAACCGGGCAAGGAACCGACCAAGGCTGACATTCTCGGGTTCATGGACGGCAAGGTGGCCAAATGGTGGATGCCGGACGATGTCGCTTTCGTCGGCGAAATTCCGCACACCGCAACCGGCAAGATCCAGAAGATCACCTTGCGCCAGCAATTCAAGGACTATCGCTTGCCGACCGATTGACGCGATGGTGCATGTTTCGGCTTCATGCCATCGCAAAAAGGCACTAAGTCTCCGTTCGGGTTGGGGCAGCACGGAAAACGATGGTTAGCATTCCTGAACGGCAAACGTCGAAGGCGGCCGGCTGGTCGCGGCGCACGGCCGCTTTTTCGTTGGTGCTGCTGCTGACGGTCTTTGTGGGCCATCGCTTCGATCTCGTCGAAACTCCTGTCTTTCTGTGGGTGCTCGGCATTGTCGCGCTGCTGGCGGCGATGGCGCTGTTGTTTGCCGGGTTTGCCTTTTCGCGGCTGTGGAATTTCGGTGACCGCGGCGGCCGCGACCTGACGGTCGGCGCGCTGCTGGCACTGCTGGTGCTCGCACCCTACGGCGTCGCCGCCTACTGGGCGACGATCTATCCGCCGCTCAGGGATATCTCGACGGATTTCGACGAACCGCCGGCGCTCGACGTGAGCGACCGGACGAAGGATATGAACGTGCTTGCGCCGTCGACGCCTGGGGAACAGCGGCTGCAGGCCGATAGCTATCCGCTGGTCAGCGCACGCAGCTACGACCTGCCGTTCGAGACTGTCGTCAATGCCGTCGAAACCGTACTCGACCGGCGCGACTGGGAGCTGTCGGAGCCCTATCCCGATCTCGCCGGGCAAAGCGAGGTGACCATCACCGCCGTCGCCAAGGGCTTCGTGATCGGCCTTCCCGCCGATGTGGCGATCCGCGTGACGGACGATGGCGACACGGTCATCGTCGATATGCGGTCGGCATCCCGCTACGGCCGCTACGACCTTGGCGACAATGCCGCGCGCATCACCGAATTCCTGGCGGAGCTCGACCAGGAAGTCGCCGGTCAGGTCGGCGCCGCGCCAGCCGAATAAGGCTTCGGCACTTGGCAGCGGTCCAGGTTGGCCTATCCGGCCGGCGTGAAAATGCCGTCGATGGCCGGTGCGGCGTCGGTCACAACCAGGCCGCGCGCCGTCAGATCCTCGAGATGGGCAAGCACCGACAATCCGGCGGCGCCATGCAGCCGCGGGTCGGTGTCCCTGTAGATCGCCTTGACCATGTCCACGATCGTCCGGTCCCCCTCTTTGACCCGCTCCAGAATGGCGCGCTCGCGCATCTTGCGATGCGTCTTCAACCCGCGCATGAAAGCGCGCGGTGCTGTCACCGGCCCGCCATGTCCTGGCAACAGCAAGCGGTCCCCGCGTTCGATCAAGCGGTCCAGCGAGGCCATGTAGTCGGCCATCGCCCCGTCCGGCGGGGCGACGATGGAGGTTGCCCAGGCCATGACATGATCGGCCGAAAACAGGATGCCGGTTCCCTGCAGCGCGAACGCCGCATGATTGGCGGTGTGGCCCGGGGTCAGAACCGTCCTGATCGACCAGCCGTCGCCGTCGACCACCTCGCCGTCGGGCAGGGCGACATCAGGGATGAAAGCCGTGTCGGCACTGGCATCGAGCGCATTGGTCTCGCCGATATGCAGGGCTCTTGCCGGCCGGTGCGGCCCCTCTGCCAGCACGAGGGCGCCGGTGCGCTCTTTCAGCCGGGCCGCCAGCGGGGAGTGGTCGCGATGCGTGTGGCTGACGAAGATATGGCTGACCGGCCGGCCTGCGATCACCTCGATCAGGGTCCGCAGATGCGCCTCGTCCTCCGGCCCCGGATCGATCACCGCCAGCGTATCGCGGCCAACAACGTAGCTGTTGGTGCCGTGAAAGGTGAAGGGGCTTGGATTGCGGGCCGTGATGCGCTGGACATCGGGCGCGACATTCACCCCCTGGCCATAGAAGGGGTCGAAGCCGGTATCGAATTTCAGTGCCATGCATCGGTGCCTTGTTTCGGGAAACGGCAAAACCGATTGCCGCACAACACGCAAGCCAATATAGGAGGATGTGAGGCCGCGAACATCGGAGTGCGGCAATCGGATTGGGGAAATACCATGGCAATTGCAACTACGATGCGTCCGCTTGTTTCTCTGGCTCTGCCGCAAAACGGCGCGGCGCGGCTGGCAACGCAGCTTTTCCTGGCCATCGCCGGAACGCTTGTGCTGACACTGTCGGCCAAGACCAAGGTAATGCTCGGGCCGGTCGACATTTCGATGCAGACGCTGGCCGTGCTGCTGATCGCCGCCGCCTTCGGCATGCGTCTCGGCGTCGCCACCCTGCTGCTCTACATGGCCGAGGGCGCCATGGGCTTCCCCGTCTTCCAGAGCACGCCTGAAAAGGGTCTCGGCATTGCCTACATGCTCGGCTCGACCGGCGGCTATCTCGCCGGCTTCGTGGTCATGGCGGCAATTGTCGGCTGGGCGGCGGATCGCGGCTGGGACCGCCATCCGATCAAGCTTTTCAACGCCATGCTGGTTGGCGAAGTCGTCATGATGGCAATGGGCTTTGCCTGGCTGGCGCTGCTCATCGGTCCGGAAAAGTCGTGGCAGTTCGGCGTCGTGCCGTTCATCGTCGGCGACCTGATCAAGGTGGCGCTCGCGGCAAGCCTGGTGCCGGCCGTCTGGACGCTGCTGAAGCGCGGCTGAAGCGCGCGATCGAAGAAACGGCCAGGGGCAATCAAGCCACTGGCCGGAGCGGCGTCACTGGCGGATTTCCGGTCTGATGTCCGCCAACCTCGATAGATTGTCGGTTATATCGCCCTAGACGCTGCGACATCTTCAGTAATGATCATTAAGTCGCTTTATTAGCCCAGGCTTTTCAATTTCCCGAACTGTTGATCTGAGAAATAGATGCTTGCTGGCGCGACCGCGCTGTCGTAGCTCTTGGTCTTCGACTGTATCGAATCGCCGGGGGGCGAGACGTCCGATTCGTTGTTGTGAACGATCAGGTCAGATGCACTATCGCGCTGGTCTGTCGCCGATACGGCAGCTTCGGGGAAGGGGGGAAGACGTTGAATGTCGCAGCGTCGACTATTGTCGGAAGCCGGCACTTCCTGTTCAGGATTCGGTTTCAACTGCTTGGCGGACTGACATTCGCGATTTTTGCGCCGGCGATCATCCGGATTGTCTTCAATCCTGAATTTATCTATTCGGCCAATCTTCAGGTAACAGTAGCCGCTGCGGTCATCGCGCACCTTGTGGGCTTCTTGTCTTATCGCCGCATCGGAAATTTCCCGGGCGTGGCCGCGGCAAGTTACATCTTGCCGACATTTGCCCTGTCCTACGGGGCTGTTTTCCTGACCATCTTCTTTTTTCGGTTCGAGTACAGCCGGTTTCAGGCTGCCGCCAGTTTCACGCAGTCCACGTTCTGGTACTTCGGCCTGAGCCTGTTGACCCGGCGTCTCGATCCGTACCGGCTCGTGGTGATTCCCGGCGGAGATGTCGAGCGCCTCAAGACGTTACCGGGTGTGCATTGGTTTTGGATCAAGTCGACCAGTACGATAATCGAAAGAGCCAGCGGCGTGGTCGTTGATCTGCGTGCCGATCTTGGCGCGGAATGGGAACGATACATCGCGGATCGGGCCCTTTCGGGAACGCCCGTATACCACGTCAAGCAGGTCAGAGAGTCGCTGACCGGTCGGGTCGAGATCGAGCACTTGTCGGAAAACACGCTTGGTTCGCTCAATCCAAACCAGGCCTATCTCAAGATCAAGCAGGCGGTCGACTGGGTCTCGGCACTTGTCTTGATCATCGTTCTTTCCCCCGTTCTGGCGTTGATAGCGCTGCTGATCCGGCTGGATTCCGATGGTCCTGCGCTGTTTCGCCAGCAACGCATGGGCTACCGGGGCAAGATCTGCACGGTCTACAAGTTTCGCTCGATGCGCCAGCACTCTGGCGCCGGCAGCGACAAGGAAAGGGCGATCACCAGGCACGACGATGACCGCATCACCAGAGTCGGGCGTTTCCTGCGAAAATCCAGGATCGACGAACTGCCGCAGGTCATCAACATCCTGCGTGGCGAAATGAGTTGGATCGGGCCGCGGCCGGAAGCTGTCGTGCTGTCGCAGTGGTACGAGGCTGAGCTGCCATTCTACCGCTACAGGCATATCGTCAGGCCGGGCATAAGTGGGTGGGCACAAGTAAATCAGGGGCATGTGGCTGCCGTCGATGACGTTATGGAAAAATTGCACTATGATTTCTATTACATAAAGAACTTTTCGCCTTGGCTGGACGTTTTGATAACTCTCAAGACGCTGAAAACGATGCTTACCGGCTTTGGTGCGAGATAACCAATGCGAAGCATGGCTCTGGAATAGCAAGCGCAGGAAGCAGATGGATCTCGCCTCCAGGAAAATAGCGATCATCGGGCTTGGCTATGTCGGCCTGCCGCTGGCGGTCGCCTTCGGCGCCGGCAGGGATGTCGTCGGTTTCGACATCGACCAGTCGAGGGTGGACGCGCTGAGGCGTGGCGACGACCATACGCTGGAAGCCAGCAGCGATGAGATCAGTGCTGCGTCGCGGCTGACATTCACCACCGACAAGGCCGATCTGCGCGATTGCGGGATTTTTATCGTCACTGTTCCGACGCCGATCGACAGGGCCAACCGTCCGGATCTGAAACCGCTGATCATGGCATCGACTTTGGTCGGCGAGGTCATATCGCCAGGCGCGGTGGTGATCTTCGAATCGACGGTCTATCCCGGCTGCACGGAAGAGGTGTGCGCGCCGCTGATCGAGAAACATTCGGGCCTGCGCTACAATGAGGGGTTCTTCCTCGGCTACAGTCCCGAGCGCATCAATCCGGGCGACCGCGAGCATCGGTTGCAAACGATCGTCAAGGTCACCAGCGGCTCGACGCCGGAAGCGGCCGAAGGTATCGATGCGCTCTATGCCTCGATCGTGCCGGCAGGCACACACCGTACCTCGAGCATTGCGGTCGCCGAAGCGGCCAAGGTCATCGAGAACACTCAGCGCGACCTCAACATCGCGCTGATGAACGAGCTGTCGCTTATCTTCGGCAAGCTCGGCATCGATACGTCCGAAGTGCTGGAAGCCGCCGGCACCAAATGGAATTTCCTGCGCTTCACGCCTGGTCTCGTCGGCGGCCACTGCATCGGCGTCGATCCCTACTATCTCACCCACAAGGCCCAGGAACTCGGCTATCATCCGGAGGTGATTCTTGCTGGCCGCCGTATCAATGACGGCATGGGTCGGCACGCGGCGGATCAGACGGCCCGCCTGATGATGCGCAAGGGAATACCTGTCGTTGGCAGCCGGATTCTGGTGATGGGCGCGGCCTTCAAGGAAAATTGTCCGGACCTGAGGAATTCCAAGGTAGCCGATATCGTTGCCCAACTGAAGGAATACAATGCCGGCATCGACATATGGGACCCCTGGGTCGACGCGCAGGAATGCGCGCGTGCCTTCGGCGTAGCCAGCATGAAGGACATTCCCGACATGCGTTATGACGGCGTTATCGTGGCCGTCGGCCACAGGCAGTTCCGCGCGTTAGGCGTCGACGGCCTGATGGCGCTTTGCAAGACCCCGGGCGTCATCTACGACATCAAGGGTCTGTTCCCCAGGCATGTCACGGATGGGCGTTTCTGATGAAGGTTCTGGTCACCGGCGCGGCCGGCTTCATAGGATATCACGTAGCGAAGCGGCTGCTGGAGCGCGGTGACGAGGTCGTCGGCATCGACAACGTCAACGACTATTACGATCCGGAGATCAAGGAGGCGAGGCTGCGGCTTCTGGACGAGGCGAGCCGCAAGACCAATGCCGGCTATCATTTCATCCGCGGCAATCTCGCCGACAAGAGCGTGGTCGACGCCTGCTTTGCCGACCATGCATTCGACCGGGTGATCCATCTCGCCGCCCAGGCCGGGGTTCGCTACAGCCTGGAAAACCCGCATGCCTATGTCGAAAGCAACATCATCGCCTACACCAACATGCTGGAGGCCTGCCGCAACAGCGCCGTCGCGCACCTGACCTATGCCAGTACATCCAGTGTCTACGGTGCCAACACCGACATGCCGTTTTCCGAGCATCGTCCGGCCGACCATCCGCTGCAGTTCTACGCCGCGACCAAGCGCGCCAACGAGCTGATGGCGCACAGCTACAGCCATCTGTTCCGATTGCCGACGACCGGTCTTCGCTTCTTCACGGTGTATGGTCCCTGGGGGCGCCCGGACATGGCGCTGTTCCTGTTCGCCAAAAACATCCTTGCCGGTGAGCCGATCAAGCTGTTCAACAACGGCAAGCACACGCGCGACTTCACCTATGTCGATGACATCGCCGAAGGCGTGATCCGCGCCAGCGACAGCCCGGCCACGGGCAATGCCGCCTGGGACTCCAGCCGTCCCGATCCGGCCACAAGCAGCGCCCCCTGGCGCCTCTTCAACATCGGCAACAACAACCCGGTGAAGCTGACTGCCTATGTCGAGGCGCTGGAAAACGCGCTGGGCCGCAAAGCCATCGTCGAACTCTTGCCGCTGCAGCCCGGCGACGTGCCCGATACCTTCGCCGACACCTCGGCACTGGAGCAGGCGGTCGGCTACCGCCCGACGACGACAGTGACCGAAGGGGTGGGGCGGTTCGTCGAGTGGTACCAGGCGTATTTCGGGCGGGGATAGGGTTCGGCGTTTCCCGGCTGATCCGCGCTGTTCCATGATCACGTAACCAGGAGCAGATGGAATCGATACGGCTCGCAAACAGGCAGTCTGCAATCCATTGCAGTCCCAGGCGCTACTGAGCGTCTGCATCCCCACGTTCAATCGGCGGGATCGCGTTGCGGCGCTGGTTCAGCAACTGTTGCGTACGGACTGTCCGTTGCAGATATGCGTCCATGTCGACGGTTCGACCGACGGAACGAACGAAGCGCTTGCGGAAATCGCGTCTCGCGATGCCAGTTTGGTGGTCACCACCGGCCCGAATGACGGCAGAGGCCGTGCGATGTTTTCGGCGATTGCTTCCGCCACTGGCGACTATTGCATGGTCTTCGATGATGACGACGATCTCTTCACCGATCGCTTGCCGGAGGTCTGTGAGCACCTCTCGCAGAGAGGTGTCGATCAGAAGATTGCGGGTTTTGTGTTCTCGATGGCTCTTGGCCACCCAGAGACCGCAGCAGAGCCGTTTCCGTCGGAACGGACAAACCTGATAAAGATGCGGGCCGACGAACGGGTGGTCGGCGACAAGAAGGAGGTCATCAAAACTCCTTTGCTTAAACGGGTTGCCGTGCCCCCAGCGGGGCGGTTCCGCCGCGTTCCAACATCTCTTCTCTGGTCCAGATTGGCGATCGAATACGACGTTATCTGTGTCAATGTCGAGATTGGACGAAAACGATATTTGCCGGAGGGGATGACGGCAAGGATTCGGCTTCTTCAGCGACAAAATGCATACCCGATGTTGTTGCTGAACTTGAACTACATCAAGGCGTTCTGGCTAGGACGATATCGGTCGGTTCGGTTCCTGGGCAAGGCGGTTCTTGCCTGTTTGAGCTTTGGTGTCTTGAGTTTCCCGTTCTTGCTCAAGAGGTCATTCGTGCGGGTGACTTCATGAAAGAAGCCAGCTTGTGGAAGTTGGTGGAAGCCATCGTAATACGAATTGTTCCTGGTCTTCTGAACATAGCGACGTTGCTGTACATCGGCAGCCATCTGGAGACTGGACAGTACGGTATTTTCAGCACGACGATTGCGACAGTTTCATTTATTTCGACACTTGTTTTTGGAGTCGCGACCTATTCGATAATGCCGATTTCCGCAAAAATGCATGCCGCGGGAATGGGTAGAGAGTACGTATCGTCCATTTTGACCGTGCTGGCAGTTGTGGCGTTGTTTGTCGTCCTGGCTGGACTGGCACTGACGTGGCTGGGATTTGGCAATGCCGTTGCCGCGACCATCATCGTTTCTTTCGGCTTGCACACCGCACTTCAAGAGATTTTGAGGTCACAACTGCGTTTGTGGGCGTACGGTTGGTCGGCGATTGGCCAGGCCGTCGCATACCAGGCAGGAGCCATAATCCTGCTTGTCGGCGATGCGAAAGTAGGCTCGGCTCTTGCAGCCTTTTCGCTCAGCTATTTCGTCGGAGCGCTGATTTCATTTGCCTTCCTGGGACCTATGAATCTGAGACGGCCTGGCTTTTCCTATCTTGCCGGGTCTCTGGTCACAGGCTGGGGATTTGTGTTGAGCAATCTGGCCGAGAGCGGCGTGTTTGTCGGCATTCGATACATTGTTTTGTTGCTTGGCTCCGAGACCCATCTCGGTGTCTTCTCGTTTTGCGTCGATCTTTCACAACGGTCCGTCGGCTTCTTCATGAATGCGGCCAGCTTCGTATTTGTGCCAAGGGCGTTTCTCAGTGCCGCAAATGGAAACGTCAGGGAGTTTCGGCGCGGACTGTTCGAGGGAGCGGCCATCGCACTCATTTTTGCGACCGTGGCCGCGGTCGGAATAGTTGGCCTGTTTTTCTCGGGCCATGCATCCGGATGGCTGGGGAAGTCTTTTGATCCTGTGGTGTTCGGGATCGTTTCTTGTGCTGTTCTGGTCAACAGGACGAAAAAAGTGATCATCGATCCGTTTGCGCTTCGGTCGAGCAAACCGATGACGTTGACCTATTCCTACGCGATAGGGGCGTTGGCTTGCTGTTGTCTGGCGGCATTGGGCCTTTGGTGGCGGGTGCCTCTTGGCAGTGAAATGGCATTTTTGTTCGGATATGTCGTTGCCGCTGGCTGTTCCTTTTTCGCACTGAGGAATGTGATTGCAGATCAAGGGCCTGGTGCGAAACAGCGCACCATTTTGATGGTCGGTCCGGATGCCAGAAATGAATGAGAAGAAAGCATTCTACGACGAGAAAAACAGGCGCATCGTCCATGTCGGCACGGTGGCTGATGACGACTATTGGGATTCTCACTGGGCCGAAGGGATTGTCTTGAGGCCGGATCGCTTTGTCGTTGAAACCACCAAGCGATACCTGACCGGATCGGCCAAGATCCTGGACGCTGGATGTGGCTTGGCCAATACGGTCCATGGCCTCGACCAGGCAGGCTTTTCCGCCTACGGGATCGACTTCGCGCAGAAGACCGTGGGGATGGTGAATCGTGCCGCGCCCCATTTGCAAGTGACCGTGGGGGATGTTCGAGCAACGGGCTTCGCGGACGAATTCTTCGATGGGGTGTGGTCTCTGGGGGTGATCGAGCACTTCTTCGACGGTTACGATGAGATCGCATTGGAGATGAAGCGCATCATCCGGTCAGGAGGAGTTGCCTTCGTGACAGTGCCGAGCATTTCTCCTCTCCGACGGCTGAAGATCAGAATGGGTCTCTATCCCAGGTTTCCAGGTGAACAGGCCGGATTTTACCAGTTCGTTCTTGAGCCGTCTTCGATTGTTTCCAGTTTCGAACAGCACGGCTTCAAGCTTCTGGAATCACAGCCGAGGGGAGGCTTCAAGGGGCTGAAGGACGAGACATTTTTCTCCAAGCCGATGCAGGCCTGGTACGACAGCAAGAATGGAATCCTGAGAGGCTTGCGTGCTGCTGTGGACCGGTTGCTCGGCCCATTTTCGCATCATACGCGGCTCTACGTCTTCCACAGGATATAGCGCGGATGTCAAATCCGAGTGGGCGCAGATCGCCAAACGAAACCGGTGGTGAAGCAGTGTCGATATTGCGAAAGTTTGTTCGCACGAATGTGGCCATCTCCGAGTTCCTGGACAGTGCTCTGCCGCGGCGCCTTCGCATCGACGGCAACCGGACCTTTGCGACGGAGATAGCACCTCCCTTACTTACCTCAAACGCACGGGTTTACGATCTTGGCGGGGGTGCCAGGCCGTTCGTCAGTCTTTCGGAGAAGCGGCGCCTGGGGCTTTTTGTCGTTGGGCTCGACCTCGACGCGGAAGAGTTGTCGAAAGCGCCACGCGGAATATACGACGAGGAGATTGAAGCGGACCTTACCTCGTTTAGGGGGAGGGGCGATGCCGACGTCGTCATTTGCCAGGCAACGCTCGAGCACGTCCGTGATGGCGAGGGCGCCCTGCGCGGCATTGCCAGTTGCGTGAAACCGGGAGGCATGGTTGCCATTTTCTCGCCCTCGCGCAACGCCGTTTTTGCCAGATTGAATCGGGTCCTGCCGGAGGGGATGAAGCGACGGCTGCTTTTTGCGATCTATCCTGAAAAGGGCATGGGTCATGACGGGTTTCCGGCCTTCTACGACAAGTGCTTGCCCAGTGACGTCGAAACAATCGCAAAACGGAACGACCTGGAACTTATCGAGCGCCGTCTGTTCTGGAAAAGCTCCTACTTCTATTTTTTCGTGCCGGCCTTTCTTGCCTGGCGCATCTGGTTAGGCGTTTCCGCCCTGTTCCTCCGCAAGGATGCCGCTGAAACCTACGCCTATGTCTTTCGGCGAAAACAGTGAGTTCCCGCGGCCCATGAAAAGGAAGCTCGCGCTGATCGCCATTCCGCTCGACAGAAGAGGCGGTGCCGAAACCATCCTGAAACTTGTTGCGCGCGCACTCGCGAGGCGACCCGACTGGGACGTCGAAATCGGCTTCTTGGGTAGCCAGGCGGCGGGCGAGGCCGCTGGATCACACCAGGACGGAATTCGGTGCAGCTACGGCTTTGGCGGCGGCAAGGCCATGAGCGAGTTTTTGCTCGCCCCGCGGCTGATCCGGCGTCGGTACGATTTGGTGTTCTCGAGCCACGCACGGGTAAACTCGTTTCTGGCTGCCGCCCGAAGCGTTGGACTTCTCCGCAGCCATAGGCTGGTCGCCCGCGAGTCCACGGTACTTCTGGATCGCTTCAAGGGTCCTCGCGCGCTCGCTTACAAGGCGCTCTATGCTGCCTACGGCAGCCAGGACATGATAGTCGCGCAAACGAGCTATATGAATGAACGCCTGCGTGACGTATTGCCCCGGCGAGCAATCGCCAAGCTGTGTACTTTGCCCAACCCGGTCGACGAAGATCTCATCGTCAAAATGTCCATGGAAGCATTGTCCGGGCACGACGCCGAGATACTTTCCCGCCGTCCGCAGATAGTCTGGTGCGGCCGGCTGATTGATGTGAAGCGTCCGATGATCGCGGTTGATGTGCTGGCCGAAGTCAGACGAAGGACCGGCGAGGATTATGAGCTGACCATGGTTGGCTCTGGCCCCATGGAAGCGGAGTTGAGAGCCCGCGCCGGCAAGCTTGATCTGACCTCGCGAGTAAATCTGCTCGGCCAGAGAGACAACCCGTTTCCGCTGTTTCGCGCAGCGCGTGCCGGCATGCTCACGTCGGCGACGGAGGGATTTCCCAACGTCCTTCTGGAAATGATGGCTTGCCGGATTCCCGGCATCGTCACCACCCCCTGTGCGGGAGATCTGGACATGCTGTCGGGCCTGGAGATTTCAGCCGGCTTTGGCGCGTCGGAAATTGCGGAAGCACTGCTGAAGGTCATTCAAGGCGGTGATCGGTCGGCCTTGTACGGAAAGACCTTGCCGGAAAGATCGCCGGATCGGTTTGCGGATATGCTGTTGAGAGCGCCGTCCTCATATCCGGGTGGGCAGAGATGACGGCCATTGCTCGCAACAAGATAGTCGTCTCGATAAACACATCCTGGAATGTCGTCAATTTCCGCAAGGGACTGATCGAGGCGCTGCGGAGCCGTGGCTATGACGTTGTCGTCGTCGCGCCGAGAGACGAGTATTCTCCGCTGATTGCGGCCATGGGCTGCCGCTATGTCGAACTCGACATGGACAATTCCGGCACGTCACCGTTGCGGGATTTGGTCCTTCTGTGGCGCTACTGGCGTCTCTTGCGGCGCGAGAGACCGCTGGCGTTTGTCGGCTTCACGATCAAGCCCAATGTGTTCGGCTCCATCGCGGCCAATCTGAACGGCATTCCCGTCATCAACAACATTTCGGGATTGGGGACGGCGTTCGTCCGCGGTGGTCTTCTGCTCAGGATTGCCAAGGCCTTGTACCGGGTGGCATTGGCCCGTTCCAAAATGATTTTCTTCCAGAATGACGATGACCGGATGCTGTTCGTCGACGAACGCCTGGTTCGCAAGGATCGAACCGCGCTTTTGCCTGGCTCCGGCATCGACCTCGTGCGTTTTGCCCCTTCGCCCGAAGCGCGCACCGGGTCTGACGCCATCATCTTTCTTCTCGTGGCCCGGCTTCTCTGGGACAAGGGTGTCGGCGAGTTCATCACGGCGGCCCGTCGGGTTTGCCGTGAGGTGCCCGGAGTGCGTTTCCAGCTACTCGGCTTTCTTGATGTCGAAAACCGGACTGCGGTCAGCCGCGAACACGTGGAAAAATGGGTTGGCGAGGGATTGGTCGAATATCTCGGCTCCACTGACGATGTGCGGCCTTTCATGCGTGCCGCCGATTGTATCGTGTTGCCCTCCTACAGGGAGGGAACGCCGCGCTCGCTGCTCGAGGCGGCTGCGATGGGCAAGCCGCTGATCGCAACCGACGTGCCAGGATGCAGGGAAGTGGTGGACCACGCGGTCAATGGCTTCCTATGCAAGGTGAGGGACCCTGATGACCTTGCGAGCAAGATGGTCGAGTTTGCGCGGCTGGACGACTCGTCCAGGGACAGGATGGGGGCCCAGAGCAGAAACAAGGTCGAGCGGCAGTTTTCGGAAACGATCGTCATCGAGAAGTACATGCAGCAGATAGAAAGACTGAGCGCCCTTGCGACGAAATGAGCGGACCGGGCCCACCGGGTCGGATGGAGGATGGTTTTGTCAGTCAGGAGCATAGCGTTGCTTGCCGTCGTGGCTGTTTTGTTTGGTGTTGGCTTTCTGGGCATCATCGTGATGCAGAGGGGCGGCCCGTCCCCCGCGAAGCCGGTAGCCGAGCTCAAGCGGTTTGACGGCAAGCTCGCCATTCCATCGGTCGATGATCTGCGTGTCGGCGGTCGCAGGATCCTGCTGTGCGGGGCGTCGTTTTCCAGGCCTCAGGCCATGCGCCTCCTGGTGACGGAAGCGGCGCGCCGAGACTACCAGGGGCTCGTCCTGGCCTGCAAACCTGTCGGTGGCGGAACACCTTGCGACGGCAAGATCGCTTCCAGGGTTGGCGATACCCTTGTTGTGCAGTGCCTGACGGCTGAGGGGGAAGATTTGGCCACCATACTTACGCAGGGCGGAATTCTCTGCGGCCAGCCGGTTCAGGCCGGCGCAACGTACAAACCTTGCTGAACAGGTCGCCAGTACAGACCGGAGGCTCTTGCGGCGAAGTGAGTGGGTCTTGTTCTCAAGCTAGCCGGCGCCCGCATTTGGGTATTTATGGGCCCTTTATTGGGTATGCCGGTTCTTGATCGAGGTGGGGGCATGGAGCCAGATCTCTATGGCCGAGAGATGAGAAATGGGTAGCCGAGCCGGCCGTCTACCCCGTTGGCCGCGATTGGTATCGAGCCGATCTCGAATTACATGCTGTCAGCACGACCAATGGTCGAAATCGCGCGGCTGCCATCAAGGAATATCTACCGAAAAATGTATCGATAATTCAATATATTAGGTTGGTTGGCGAAAGGTTTGGCGCGCTCAGCTTGGTCAAAGCTTATCGAGCCAGTCACCGCGGAAAGGAGACCTCAAATTTTTTTCCGATAGTAAGAAATCTGTGACAGGTAGTCGAAGACTATTAATGCGATCTGGCTAAAGTACTGTGCTTGGACAGACACGCGTCAGCTTAAATCGCCTCGCGCGCGCGAAACAGGTTGGAATTGTGTCGAAAAACTGGTACGCGCTGATGCAATGCCTTTGACTGGGTGCGTCTGAAGTGGTGCAGCAAGAAGGGATCGAAGACTGATGAGCCTTGTGGTTAAAACTGCGCTTGCCGTATTTGTCGTGTCAATCGGGTTTGGTTCAGCTTCATCGTTTGCCCAGGATGCTTCGTGCAGCTGCGCGACACCCTATCAAGGTTCGGCAAACCCGATCGGATCCATCCGTTCCGCCACCGGTGATGTGATGGTGTCGCAGACGGCGGGCTATGGCGCTGCCAAGGTTGGAAGCGCGCTCGATTTCGGCAGCCGTGTGGTGGTTGGCGCCAACGGCGCGGCCTCCGTTCTGGTCGGCGGCTGCAATCTGGAGGTTTCGGCCAATTCGAGCCTCGACGTTTCCCGCCTTGGCAGCAACATTTGCCTCAAGCTTGTCGGCTCTGAGAAGACGGCTGCTATTCAGCCCTCCGGCGGCGGCGCCGGGTTCGGTCCGCCGGAGGCGATTTTCGCCGGGGCGCTTCTGACGTCTGGCGTGCTCGCGGCGACGCAGGACGACGACAACGGCGTCAGCCGCTGACGAAGATATGGCGGCGTCGGCCGCTGTAGAGAAGGGTCTGGAAAGGTCGGCGGCCCGGCTGGTTTATTGGGTTTGTTAACCATATTGTTCTATTGCTTGGGGCGGGGCGGGCTGTAATTTGTACCAACAGGGCGAGTTACAAGTTTTGGTGGGGTAAAATGATGAGTTGCCATCGGTTCGGGGTTGCTTTTGCTTTTGTTGCATTCGTCGCAGGGGGCGCCCTGTTCGCCGCGCCCGAGGCTGTAGCTCAGCAAACCTGTTCCTGTCTTGCGCCCGTGCCGGCGTCCGCAGACGCGATAGGTCGTCTTACGCAGGTCCGGGGTGATGTCCAGATGTCCCAGGCCGGCGGCTATGCAGGGGTGGATGCCGAGGCGCCGGTGTATGCGGGCGCGCGCATCATGACCGGGGCGCAGGCGTCTGCTTCGCTGGCTATCGGAGCCAATTGCGCGCTCGATATTCCAGCCAATGCCACCGTCAAGGTCGACCCTATCGAAGGCGGCATGTGCGTTTCGCTTGAGACACCGTCTGCGACGATCGTACCCGCCAGCTCAGAACCTGGCATGCTGCCGGTTCTCTTGGGCGGCGCCGCCGTCGGTGGTGCCGCCGCCCTTATTATCGGCCTGCAGGATGACGACGACGCGGTCAGCCGATAGGCGGGATACGACCCCCGCTGTTTTGCGTAAATTTGTCAAATGCGTCATTCGCCTTCATGCGGGTGACGCGTTTCTATTTTGTCCAGGCGAAGCTTTGCCTCCTCTCAACCAGAAACGCCAATGATCGACCTGCATTCACATATCCTGCCCGGTCTCGATGACGGTTCTCCTGACTTGGCCATGTCGCTGGAGATGGCACGGCTGGCAGTGGCCGACGGTACAACGCATATGGCATGTACGCCGCATGTAATGCCTGGGGTTTATGAGAATGCCACGCCAAAGATTGCCGGGGCTGTTCAGGCGTTAGAACTGGAGCTTCATCGCGCTGCCATACCGCTTACCCTATATGTTGGCGCTGATGTTCATCTCGCACCTGATCTCCCCGATCGATTGAGGCTTGGTACGGTGCCGACTCTGAACGGATCCCGCTATTTCCTGTTCGAACCGCCACATCACATTTTGCCTCCGCGGCTCGAAGACTTCGCCGCCCGTCTCATAGGGGCCGGCTTCGTGCCGATCCTCACTCATCCAGAGCGGTTGACCTGGATCAAGGCGAATTACGACGTCATCGAGAGGTTGAATACGCTAGGCTGCCTTATTCAGCTCACGGCTGATTCTGTGACGGGGGCCTTTGGACGTACGGCGCTCTACTACTCGGAGAAGCTGCTGGATGAGGGCAGGGTGGATATTGTCGCCTCCGACACCCACGGCGCCAGCCGGCGGCGGCCAGGGCTTTCGCAGGCGGTTGTCGCCATCGCGAACCGGTGTGGGGAAGATGAGGCTTACAACATGGCAGTGAAACGCCCGGACGCGATATTGCAAAATCGGCCGCTCGTGCCCATCGGAAAGCAAAGCCCGAGAAAATCGGGCGGCAGCAGTGCGGGGCGGTTTGGCGGATTGGGCCGGTTGTTCAAGAGCGGGGCTCTTTGATGGGCATTTTCGATCTTGCAAGAAGTCATGCGGGCACCGTGCCCGCTTTGCTCGCATCGCTAGCAATATCTGCTTGCGCAAGCACTTCGTCGACATCGACGTCCTCCACCAGTTCTGTCGATGCGCTGCAGCCGACGGCGTCTTCATCGGCGCTCTCTGGCGGTGGTACGCTGCAGGTGGTCAAGGATCTCCCGCCGCCGCAGAATACCCAGAACGGCAGCGAGCAGCCTCTGTCTGCCAACGATGTGCTCGAGGTCAGTGTGTTTCAGGTCGATAATTTGAACAGAACGGTTCAGGTCGACGCAGGCGGGCAGATTTCGCTTCCGCTGATTGGAACCATGACTGCAGCCGGTAAGACCGTTCGTCAGCTCGAGAAGGAAATCGAGACTGCCTACGGTGAAAAGTACTTGCAGTCGCCTGACGTGACGATTTTCGTCAAGGAGTCGATTGGCCAGCGCATCACGGTCGATGGTGAAGTCAACAAGGCCGGCATTTATCCGGTGTCCAGCAGCGCTTCCTTGCTCGACGCGATCGCCCTTGCCGGAGGGTTCAATCCGGTCGGTGATGCCGGCAAGGTCTTCGTCTATCGCAATGTCGGCCAAAACAAGCTGGTCGCAAATTACAATGTCGAGGAAATCCGCGCCGGCAAGAACCGCAACCCGCGCATCTATGGCGGCGACGTGGTCGTCGTTTTTGCTTCGAAGTCGAAAATCGCGATGAACAATTTGAAGGATGCGCTGGGCCTCGCCTCCAGCGCTGCCCGCATTGCGGTCATTCCGTAGACACGGACAACCCAGGATCACCTCGCGCATGCTCGATCGCAACAGGCAGCCCCAACTTGCCGGACCCGGACATGGCCAGGCCCTGTCCGCGGACTCCTATTACGACGTGCCGCAAAACTACGGTCCCTATGGTCGCGACTATGCGGGCCAGGATGAGGGGTTCAACCCGCTCAAGCTGCTTTTATACATCGTCCAGTATCGCTGGCTGATCGTCATGATGGCGGCGGCCGGGCTCGTTGCCGGCGTCATCGTGACGATGATGCAGACACCAAAATATCTGGCGACGACGCAGCTCGAAGTTCTGGTGCCTTCGGCGAAAGTGTTTCAGGACATTGAGGTCGTTTCCGAAAACAGCGACGTCCGGGCCTTCCTGACCGCTCGGGAGAAACTGAAGAGCCGGGCATTGGCTCAGCGCGTGGTGTTCCAGCTTGGGCTTAGCGAAAAACCGGATTTTCTGTTTCCGACGCCGAGCTTTTCCCCGAGCAATATTGTCTACCGTGCGTTCGGGATGTCCAAGTCACCCTCCATTGAGGAGAAAACGCCTGAAGAGCGCGAGGCAATTGCGATCAAGCGCATCCAGGAAGATCTGACGGTCAATCTGGTCACCAATACGAGCCTGCTATCGATCACCTTCGTCGATCAAAAGCCGAAATACGCAAGCGACGTCGCCAATCAGGTCGCGCAGAGCTTTATCGATCAACGTCTCGATCAGACCAGCGAGACCTCTGATCTGGCACGGCAGTTCATCCAGGAACAGGTTTTGCAGGTGAAGCAAAAGCTGCAGACCTCCGAAGAGGAACTGGTCACCTATGCAAAAGATGCCGGCATCACGGTTACCGGCGATGACAAATCGCTGATCGGCTCCAACATCGAAGCCCTGAACACCGCCCTGGCCACTGCAATCCAGGAGCGTCTTGATGCGGGGCGGGTGGTCGATCAGATAGAAAAAGGCCGCGGGTCGAGCCTCGGTCCGGTTCTGGAAAGCGAAGGTCTGCAGAAGCTTAGCGAAAAGCTGGCGGATCTGACCAGCCAGTATCAGCAGAAATTGGGCATCCTGAAGCCCGGTTTTCCGGAAATGCAGCAATTGCAGTCGCAGATCAAGGAACTCCAGCGAATCTACAACAACGGCGTGCTGGCGATAACCGATTCGTTGCGGCTGAAATATCAGGAAGCACAGAACAAGGAAGCCGACCTCAAGTCCAAGCTCGCGGAGATGGAGAGGCAGCAGGTCATCTTCAACGACAAGAATATCAAATACACGATTCTGAAGCGCGAGGTCGACTCCAACCGGTCGCAGTATGACAGCCTTATCGCCAAGCTGAATGAAGTCGGCGTCAGCTCGGAGCTCAAGACGCAAAGCGCTGCGATAGTCGATTTCGCTTCGCTGCCCACAGCCCCCTATTCTCCACGTCTGAGCATCAACCTTGCAGTCGCTCTCGCGCTTTTCATGGCCCTGGCTGCATCGATCATCTACATCATCGAGTTGCTGAACAACACTTTCACCAACCCAGAGCAGATCGAGAAAGAGCTGGGGCTGGCGATGCTCGGCATCCTGCCGCTTGTCGGTGACCGCGAACTCATAGCCAGCATCGCCGATCAAAAATCCGGGCTCTCCGAGGCCTATCGTTCGCTGCGAACATCGCTGCAGTTCTCCGGTGCGGAGGGCGCGCCGCGATCGCTGCTGGTGACCAGTTCGGAACCGTCGGAAGGCAAGTCGACCACGTCGTTCAAGCTTGGCCAGGATTTCGCGGCACTCGGCGCAAGGGTTCTGCTTGTCGACGGCGATCTCCGCAAACCCAACCTGCACCGGCTGTTCGGCCTCGACAATGCGATCGGGTTGAGCAACCTGCTGACTAATACCGTTCGCAAGGACGATCTGCCGGGCATTTTCAGACCGACGAAATACCCTAATGTCACCGTGCTGACGTCCGGAACGATTCCGCCGAATCCGGCCGACCTGCTCTCGTCGCCGAAGATGGCGTTGATCTTGACCAATCTCGGCAAACGCTTCGATCTGGTCATCATCGACGCCCCGCCGGTCGTCGGTCTTTCCGATGCACCAATCCTCAGCCGGCTTGCCGAAGGCACATTGATGGTCGTTTCGACCAATCAGGTCACACGCAAGTCAGCCAAAACGGCACTCAAGCGTCTGCGCTCAGCCGGTGCGAACGTGATCGGAGCGGCGATGTCGAAATTCACGGTCAACAAGTTCGATTACAATTACGCCTATAAATACATGAACTATCAGTACTACGACTATGGCGCGAGTACCCCGAAAATTGAGGGCAAAGTCGATGACGGAGCAGGCGAGCCCGCTCACGCGAAATCTCCGGCGTTCAGGCGTTTGGTTCGTCGCCTCCGTTCTGGTGTTGGCGGTTTCGTCGATAGGGCTAAGTCGGCTTCTTGAGTCGGAAACGCCGGCCGTCTCGCTTGCGCTCGATCCGTTGAACATAGATGCCTTGATAGGCGAAATTGCCGGTCGGCTGAGCGGAACAGGCGACGGTGTTGATCTCGACGTCTTGGCAGCAAAGGCGAGGGGCGCGCTTCGTTTCAACGTCGCGGACGCCCGGCTCTACAGCCTGATAGGCGAGATTGAGTATCGACAAGGCGAGAAAGACGAGGCTTTTGAACTCTTCGACCAGGCTCGAAAGCTGTCCAAGACTGAAATCCATTCGCTTCAGAGATCGATCGATCGCTCGATCGAGATGGGCGACCTGTCAAAGGCCGTCGCCGAGATCGACACGTTGCTGCGCCGGTGGCCGGACACATTTCCAGTCATTGCGGCGGGCTTGCCGGCTATTCTTGCAAACCCGGACGGATATCAGGCTGTCCTGGCAGCCTTAAGGATCGAGGCACCGTGGAGGTCCAATCTTTTCTCCGCCCTTGGTAAGGATCCGCGGGGCCTGCGCGTCGCAAATCAACTGTTGCTGGACCTTACCGGATCGAGCTCACAACCGACGTCGAAGGAATTGTCTGCCGTAATCAACGGGTACATCCGGCAGAAGGAATACGAGGCGGCCTATCGGCTGTTCCTGTTCAGTATGACCGATCAGGAGCGGACACTGGCCGGATACATCTTCAACGGCGGCTTTGAACAGATCCTCAGCGACAAGCCATTCGACTGGCAGGTTCGCGACCGCTCCGGTCTGGAAATTACCTTTGCCGGGGCGCGCGACGTCGGCGAAAGCGATAGCGGAGCGACTGTCCGGTTTCTGAATACGCCGGTGAAGAACGCCGCGCTCCAGCAATATGTCGAACTGCCTCCCGGCTCCTACAGGATTTCCCTGATCGCCTCCGCGAGAAACCTGAAGCTGCCCAAGCAGTTGTTCTGGTCCATCAGATGCGCGGATCCGGCGGGAGAAATAGCTCGGTTCAACATTCCGGAGGGCACATTCAATCGGCGGCAGTTGAGTCTGGATTTCGCGATCGGACTAGGCGCGTGTCCCATGCAAGTGTTGCGGCTGGAAACAGCTGCCATCGCTGAGAGCTGGCGATTTCGATACGTTGGCACGTTGGTCATGCACAAATTGAGCATCGAAAGAGTTTCATCTTGAGAGCGCGGTCAGCCCGGTCCACGGAATGGGAAAAATATCTGCTTGGGTCGGTTCTTTTCCTGTCAGTGCTGATTGGCGGCGGCACCGCGAGCGGTCTCTACACCGAAGCGCTGATCGAGGTGGCGGCGATTGTCGCGGCCGCGGCCATCTTTTCAAGGCCGTCTGAGCACGGCATCCCTCGCTCGGCCCTGTGGTTGCTTGCTCTGGGCCTTGCCGTGTTCTGTTTCCAAATCGTGCCGTTGCCCGCCGCCCTGTTGAGCGGATTGCGGCCTGAGGTTTTACTTGCAAATCCATGGCTGAGCGGTGAAACCGGGCTGCGTTTCGTCAGTGTCGGCGTGGGACGCACGATCGAGTGTCTGTTGTACTTCGTGGCGATGGCTGCATTCTTTCTGAGCGTCACCCGCTTGCGCCCAGATCAGGTCTACGGCCTCCTGCCCTTCTTTTTGATGGGTGTCATCTGTAACGGATTGGCTGCGGCGATCCAGTATTCGCTCTCCGATACGGTTGCCATACAGGGTTTGCTGCCGTTCACGATCAATGCGGGACTGTTTGCCAACCAGAACCATTTTTCAGCTTTGCTCTTCGTCTCCATCCCCTTCGTCGTCTACTACGGCCTGTTTCGCGGGCACCTTCTGTCCGGGTCGCTCGGTTTGATAACGCTGCTGCTGCTGCTTCTGGCCGCCGGTTCGCGCGCCGGTATTCTGATAGGGCTGGCGATCACCATAATATCGGTCGTCTTTCTGTCCGCGCGCTCGAGGCTGGGCGGGTATGGAATACCCGCTGTCTTCATCGGACTTTCGCTCTACACGATCGGGGCGTGGACGAAGATCGATGCGGAAGTGGTTGACCCGGCCTTTGGACGGGCCGAATTTGCCCGCACCACGATCGCGGGAATTGAAGAGAACTGGGCGACGGGCGTCGGCTTTGGGAGTTTTCCGAAAGTCTACCAGATTTACGAAAAGGGGGAGATGATCTTCAAGCCCTACGTCAATCACGCCCACAATGATTATCTGGAATTGGCGCTTGAAGGTGGCGCGCCTGTTGTCTTTCTGGTCGCGGCCTACTCGATATTGCTTTTTGCGTTTTCCCTGGCGGCACGGCGAGATCCGCTGCAGAAAATGGCGTTTCTCTCAGTATCGTTTCTGCTCGTTCATTCCCTGGTCGATTATCCCATGCGAACGGCGGCGCTTGCGATGACTTTCGCCTTTATGAATGGCATCATCTTTCACAAGGGATTCGCTGGGCGGTTAAGCCAGAGAGGCGAGTCGACCGAGGCCCATGATGACAATCTGCTTGTTCCCGTCAGGCCGGCTCTGGCAAGACGATAGCAATGCGTCGCCTGGAATTGGCGATGGATTGGCGCTGGATCGTGACCCAGACGTTTGCCGAACGCCGAGATTGACAAGCCATTGCATGGAACCTAAGCACGGTCGGCTGGGGCCGGGGGGTTCAGGCATGTCAAGGAGAGCTTCTTGAAAGGAATTATCCTTGCTGGAGGCAGTGGAACGCGTCTTTATCCGCTAACATTAGCAGTCTCTAAGCAAATTCTGCCGATATACGACAAGCCGATGATCTATTATCCGCTGAGCGTTCTGATGCTCGCGGGTATCCGTGAAATTCTGATCATTTCGACGCCGCGTGACCTGCCGGTTTTTCGCGATCTGCTTGGCGATGGATCGGAGTTCGGCCTCGACCTGTCCTATGCCGAGCAACCGCAGCCCAACGGGCTGGCGGAGGCCTTCATCATCGGCCGCAATTTCATCGGCAAGGACAACGTGTCGATGATCCTCGGCGACAACATCTATTTCGGCGACGGGCTGTCGCAGCTTTGCCGCGACGCTGCCTCGCGCGAAAAGGGCGCTTCGGTGTTCGCCTATCATGTCGAGGATCCCCAGCGTTATGGCGTGGTTTCCTTCGACAAGGCCACGGGAACGGCGCTGACGATCGAGGAAAAGCCGCAGGTGCCGAAATCCAACTGGGCGGTCACCGGTCTTTACTTCTATGACAACGACGTCGTCGACATCGCCCCTGCCATCCGTCCCTCGGCGCGTGGCGAGCTCGAGATCACGGCGGTCAACAACGTCTACCTCGAGCGCGGCCAGTTGCATGTGCATCGGTTGGGGCGCGGCTATGCCTGGCTCGACACCGGCACGCATGACAGCCTGCATGAGGCCTCGTCATTCGTGCGCACCATCGAGCACCGCCAGGGCATCAAGGTCGCTTGTCCCGAAGAGATCGCCTTTGAACAGGGTTGGCTGACAGTGGACCAGGTTCTGCGTCGCGCCGACCGCCTGGGCAAGAATGAATATGCCGCCTATCTGCGCCGGCGTGTCGTCGACCTGTCGGAGGGCTAGGTGTTGGAGGTCAGGCCCCTTGGCATCGATGGCGTGCTGGAAATCGTGCCGAAGCGACATGGCGACGCGCGCGGCTTCTTCGTGGAAACCTACAATGCCGAGCGGTTTTCGCAGGCCGGCATAGACCTGGCTTTCGTGCAGGACAATCATTCCTATTCCGCCGCGGCGGGCGTCTTGCGAGGGCTTCACTATCAGCTTGCGCCGCGCGCCCAGGACAAGCTGCTGCGCGTCATCCGGGGCAGCATTCTCGATGTCGCGGTCGACATTCGCCGCGGTTCGAAAACCTTCGGAAAGTGGGTCGCTCTCGAAGTATCGGCCGAAAAGGGCAACCAGATTCTGGTGCCGAAAGGCTTCGCGCACGGCTTCGTGACGCTCGTGCCCGACACCGAGGTCCTGTACAAGGTGACCGACACCTATTCGCAGGCGCATGATCGGTCGGTCCGTTTCGACGATCCCGCCATCGGCATCGAATGGCCGTCATTGGCCGGCGGGTTCCAGCTCTCGGACAAGGACCTCAAGGCGCCGCTGCTGGCCGCCGCCGAGGTGTTCGCCTGATGGGTTGCGTGAGGACAGCGGCATGAATTTTCTGGTGACGGGCGGTGCGGGGTTTATCGGTTCGGCGGTGTGCCGGCATCTATGCGCCAACCCGGCCTATCGGGTGACCAATCTCGACAAGCTTACCTATGCGGGAAACCTGGCCTCGCTGCGGCCGATCGAGAACGCACACAATTATCGCTTCGCGCAGGCCGACATCTGCGACGAAAAGGCGGTGCTCGACATCCTTCGGCGCGACGATATCGACATCGTCATGAACCTTGCCGCCGAGAGCCATGTCGACCGCTCGATCGATGGGCCGGGCACCTTTATCGAGACCAACATCGTCGGCACCTACAAGATGCTCAATGCCGCGCTGGAGTATTGGCGTGGCCTGCCCGAAGACAGGAAGAGCCATTTCCGCTTCCATCATGTCTCGACCGATGAGGTGTTCGGCGATCTTCCCTTCGACGGCGGCATGTTCGTCGAGGAAACGCCCTACGCGCCGTCCTCGCCCTATTCCGCCTCGAAAGCGGCCTCGGACCATCTGGTGCGGGCCTGGCACGAAACCTATGGCCTGCCGGTCGTGCTTTCCAATTGCTCGAACAATTACGGACCCTATCACTTTCCCGAAAAGCTGATCCCGCTGGTCATCCTCAATGCGCTCGATGAAAAGCCGCTGCCGGTCTATGGCGCCGGCGCCAATGTGCGCGACTGGCTGTTCGTCGAGGATCACGCACGCGCGCTGGAACTTGTCGCGACCAGGGGACTGCCGGGCGAAAGCTACAATGTCGGCGGCAATTCCGAGCGGACGAACCTTGGCGTCGTCGAGACGATCTGCGATCTCCTGGACAGCAGGCGGCCGCGGGCAGGGGGCAAGAGCTATCGCGACCTGATTTCCTTCGTCACCGACCGCCCCGGTCACGATCGCCGCTATGCCATCGACGCCTCGAAGATAGGCCGGGACCTGGGCTGGGCGCCCAATGAGAATTTCGACAGCGGCCTCGCCAAGACCGTCGACTGGTTTCTCGACAACAAATGGTGGTGGGGACCGATCCGCGAGCAGCGCTATGCCGGTGAACGGCTGGGCGAAGCACGCAAGGGGGCGGCGTGAGGCTGGTTGTCACCGGACGCGACGGACAGGTCGCGGCAAGCCTTGCGGAGGCCGGCCAGGCGGCCGACGGCGTTGAGGTCATAGCCATTGGCCGTCCGCAACTCGACCTCGCAAGACCCGACACCGTGATCGAAGCCATCGCGGCTGCGAAGCCGGATATCGTCGTGTCGGCTGCCGCCTACACGGCGGTGGATCAGGCCGAGGACGAGCCCGATCTGGCGTTCGCGGTGAACGCCGTCGGCGCCGGCAAGGTGGCGCAAGCCGCGGCGCTGCTTGGCGTTCCCGTCATCCATCTATCGACCGACTATGTCTTCGACGGCACCAAGGACGCCGCCTATGTCGAGACCGACGCGACCGCACCGCGCAACGCATATGGCGTTTCCAAGCTCGCCGGCGAACAAGCGGTGGCCGCGGCCAACCCGCGCCATCTCATTCTTCGTACTGCATGGGCATACAGCCCGTTCGGCCGGAATTTCGTCAAGACCATGCTGAAGCTTGCCAACGACCGCGACGAGATCGCGGTGGTGGCCGATCAGTGGGGAAATCCCACCTCCGCGCTTGATATCGCCGACGCAATCCTGCATGCGGCGACGATGTTGCACGAAAACAAGGGTTCCGCCGCGTTCGGCATCTATCATCTGGCCGGCACGGGCGAGACCAACTGGAGCGGTTTTGCCCGCCACATCCTGGACACAAGCCGCGTGTTGGGTGGTCCCTGGGCGCGGGTACGGGACATTGCTACGATGGACTACCCAACCAAGGCGCGCCGCCCCGCCAATTCACGGTTGTCTACGGCTAAGTTCACCGCGACCTATGGTTGGACAGCGCCGGAATGGCAGCAATCGGCAAAAGAAATCGTATCTCGTCTCCTGGATGGTCAGACGGGACACGCCAGCAACGTGTGACCGCCACCGCCACGGAGAGTTTTTGATGAGCGTTCAGTTATTCGTACCGAGTTTCCGCATCGAAGAATGTCTTGCGGGAATCCGTGAGTGCCTGGAAAAAGGATGGACCGGGCTAGGCTTTAAAACCGCCGAATTTGAAACAGCGTGGAAGACCTATACGGGTCTTCCGCACGCCCATTTTCTGAACTCAAACACGGTCGGGCTTCACCTGGCGTTTCAGCTGTTCAAGTCCAAATACGGGTGGGACGACGAGAGTGAGGTCATCACAACGCCTTTGACGTTTGTTTCGACAAATCATGCTATTCTGTACGCTGGCCTCAAGCCAGTCTTCGCCGATGTTGACGAGTATCTTTGCCTTGACCCCCAAAGCGTCCTTGAGCGGATCACTGACAAAACGAAGGCGCTGATATTCGTCGGGATGGGGGGCAACGTTGGCCAGTATCAGAAGATACTGGAGATTTGCCGCGCGCGCGACATCAAGCTGGTGCTCGACGCGGCCCACATGTCAGGCACCCGTGTCGACGGTAGGCACATTGGCGGTGATGCTGACGCATCGGTATTCAGTTTTCAGGCGGTGAAAAATCTTCCAACCGCCGATTCTGGAATGATCTGCTTCAAGGAAGCAGAGGATGATGAGCGTGTTCGCAAGCTCACTTGGCTGGGCATCAACAAGGATACCTACGCCCGTACTGCTGCCCAGGGGGCGTATAAATGGATGTATGACGTCGAGGAGATCGGGCATAAATATCACGGCAACTCGATCATGGCCGCGATTGCCATCGTCCAGCTCAAATATCTCGACGTCGACAATTCCTTTCGACGCCAGCTAGCGATGTGGTACCGCCAGCATCTGGATGGCCACAATCACGTCAATGTCGTGCCTACAGCGCCAGGGTGTGAGTCTGCCCAGCATCTTCTCCAGATACGGATTCAGAACCGAGACAATCTGATGCTTGCCCTCAACGAGCACGGCGTCTATCCGGGAGTTCACTATCGCGACAACACGGACTACCGAATGTACGCTTTCGCCGCCGGCACTTGCCCGAATGCTGCATCGGCAAGCAAGGAAATCATCTCGTTGCCACTGCACCTTCGTATGAGCAAGGCAGATGTCGATCTGATTTCTGACTTGGTTCTCAAATACGCTCAATGAAACCGCAAATCGCCCCTTTTGGAGACGGCACGATTGTCTTGAGGCTCGTGGAGGAGCGGGATCTCAAGACAATCCTCGACTGGCGCAACCGCGACGACGCACGTGTCTGGTTCAAGACATCCGACAGGCTCGCGTTCGACCAGCATCTCGCCTGGTACAACAGCTATCTCCAGAAGGATGACGACTTTTTCTTCCTGGTGGAGGTGGGTGGGCGCCCGGTCGGGCAATGTGGAATTTATGATATCGACAAAGATCTCGGGAGAGCCGAAGTCGGCCGATTTCTGGTCGCACCAGAAATGGCCGGCAAAGGCTATATTGCTCGTTCCTGCGCAGAGATCGTCCGCTTCGGCACGAAATTCATGAAATTACCCTATCTCTACCTCGAAGTTATGGAGCAAAATTCAAGGGCTATTCGCCTCTACGCACGGGAGGGATTCGTTGAAGAAGGCCGTTCCGGCGGCTTGATCCGCATGGGCTTTGGCCGGGGTCGACCTTCGTGATCCTCAGGCGCGATTTCACGCCGAACCTCTCGCCGCCGAGACAAGCGGTCATGTGAGCCTAAATGGCGAATGTTCTGATGATAATAGAGGCAAAAATCGCCACCACATATTTGCTTGAGCAAATTATGGGGGCCTGTCGAGTGCATGGCGTCGATCACAAAGTAAAATTTCTAAATGAACTTCAGGTCGACGACATAACGTTGGATACCATTCCAATGTTTGTACGATGTGCGGATCCGCACGTTCTATCATGGACACAATTGCTGGCCGATGCCAATAGGTCATATGTCTATTATATTGATGATAATTTCTGGCGCATTCTTGGAGATAACCCTCTCGCGCTGTATTATCGGCACCCAATTGTCAGGAAATCTCTGGATTTTGCGGTATCCCACGCTGCCATCGTAATGGTAAATTCCTCAGAACTAGCAAGATTCATATCAAGGTATAATACTCGGGTAGAGATTCTCCCAACATTCTTTGACTTTTCACTTATTGAAGAAGTAACTCCGTCTTCTACTGACGAAATACGAATAGGTTTTGCCGGAAGTCCGTCCAGAGTGGATGATTTGGAAATGATATCGACACTTATTGAGCCGATATTAGAGAGGTTTCCGAGAGCTGTATTCGAGTTTGCTGGTGTTCTTCCAAGGGGAGTTAAGGCAGAGGCGAGAGTCCGTTTCTTTCCACATACCAGCGATTACAATACCTACGTCAAATTCCAAGCTTCGAGAAATTGGGCGATTGGCTTGGCGCCCCTGATTGACCATGAAGCAAACCGTAGTAAGACCGACAACAAGTATCGCGAATACGGCGCATTTCGTATAGCAGGAATATATTCCAATATCCCCCCATATAGCGATGTTGTAAGGTCGTCAGTGACCGGATTACTCGTCGCCAATACGAAAGATTCGTGGTTGGAGGCAATCTCGGTGATGATGGAGTCGCCGCAAAAGCGAGAAGTATTGACGAGGATGGCGTTTGAGGATGTTAAAACCCGGTACGATTTGAATGTAGTTTCCAGAGAGTGGGCAAATGTATTCATTAGATTCGACGAAGTGCGCTCAGTTAATGCTAAGCCGCTCAGGGGTGGAAGGATTACGATTAAGAAATTCTGGAGAATTATACAGAGATATTGGCTGAGTTTTTGGGTCGTTTATAAAAATGAGGGTCTTTATATGGTGTCAAGACGCATCGTGAAAAAAGTATTGAGGTTAGTTTAGTGTATTATTCATGGCGTACTCCGTGCGCTCTTGACAGCCTGTCCGGGAGTATGATCTCTTGCAAGCTGGCACAGTGCTTGTGGACTTTGGTCCCCATCGCCGACACCCCGCCGGTCGAAGCCGACGATCGCTACTACGCAGCGCTGGAATCTCCCAGCATGGCAGCGTGACTCAAACGAAATGGCAACCCGGTGCGAATCATGAAACATAGCTATTCAAGTGTGGACAAGAGCAGGTTGCTCCGAGATGTTATCCGCTCGCTGCTGCTGCATCGCGTCTGGTTCTTCATCGGGATTCAAGACGTCAAGCGTCGCTACCGCCGTTCGTTCATTGGTCCATTGTGGATCCTTATCAATCTTGGCCTGTACGTTGGCGCCATAGGTTTCGTCTATGGCATCATGTTCGGGCAAGAGCTGAAGGCTTTTCTCCCCTACCTGATGCTGGGTTTCGTCGCCTGGGGGCTGATTTCCGCGTCTGTGGTCGACGCTGGTATGGTCTTCGTAAGTGCCGAAGGTTACATCAAGCAGTTTTCATATCCCAAGCAAATCTATAT
The DNA here is from genome assembly GCF_055811155.1 of Mesorhizobium sp. WSM4822. Lineage (NCBI taxonomy): Bacteria > Pseudomonadati > Pseudomonadota > Alphaproteobacteria > Hyphomicrobiales > Phyllobacteriaceae > Mesorhizobium > Mesorhizobium sp. WSM4822. The sequence goes on from NZ_JBVVQM010000004.1 coordinate 218,047, forward strand.
CCTGCGGGCGCTTGTCAGCAACGCTATGAACTTTGTAATGGGTCTAGCAGCTGTGGCTCTCGTGCAGCTTTTTCTCGGCACCTTCGAATTTGCCGGATGGCTGTTGGCCATCCCGGGCCTTCTGCTGCTTTATATAGCTCTATTGGGACACACAACTATTTTTGCTTATTTAGGTACCGCCTTCCGTGATCTGCCACATGCTTTGGCTGGTGTCTTACAGGTAGTGTTCTACCTGACCCCAATCGTCGTTCCAGCCAGCGTCCTCAAGAGCCACGGCCTAGAATTCATTTATCTCGTCAATCCGATCTATCACTTGATTGAAGTCGTTCGCCATCCAATCCTAACTGCAAGTCTAGCGCCTCTTTCCACCTACGGTTTTGTGTTTGGCTATATTCTGATCGTGTATTGCATTGCCTGGTATGTGGCTTCGCGGTTGGACAAGAAAGTGGTGTTTCTCCTGTGACCCAGAACTTCATACGACTACAGAACGTCGGCGTGCGTTTCACCGGCGACATGAACACCGACGGCCTGATAGGCTGGCTAGCCAGAAAGCGGAGCGGGGAGTCGGCTCCTGGTGCCTATACCGTCGAGGCTCTGAACGACGTGACTGTTGCTATCCAACAGGGCGAGCGGGTGGGTCTTATCGGCCTCAACGGGGCAGGCAAGAGCACTCTGTTGAAGGTCATGGCGGGTATCTACATGCCGACCAGTGGAATCGCAGAAACGGAGGGACACGTTTGCCCGATGTTCGAGTTCGCAACCGGTTTCGAAATGCATCAAACCGGTCGAGACAATATCCGCATCCGTGGGTTGCTGCTTGGCATGACATCCGACGAGATTGAGGCGAAACTGCCGGAGATCGAGGAATTCACCGAGCTTGGGGAGTTTCTAAAATATCCCGTCCGGACGTATTCAGCGGGGATGTTCATCCGCCTCGCGTTTGCTGTATCGACTAGCATAAATCCAGAAATTTTACTTATAGACGAGGTCATGGGAGCCGGCGATATCCGCTTCGCTAAAAAAGCGAAAGACCGCATGTTCGAATTCATGGAGCAAGGCAAGATTCTTGTCTTTTCATCTCACAACTTTGATCTATTGAAGAGCTTTTGCGCCCGGACGATATGGCTGGAGAAAGGGCGCATCGTCATGGACGGAGGAACTGAGGATGTGATCGCAAAGTACGAGTCATCACAGAGGTAATCAGGTTCCGCTGTAGCGGAACGATACGTGATGCCCGCGGAATGCGGGTTTCGGGGGAAACATGAAATTCGGTGATTGTGGCCACGATCTTTCTATAAGGCGCATCGACAAAGGGCAATCGGTACCCAAAGTTACGGTGGTCCTTCCCACTTTTGCGCGTGCGAACGGGCTGTTGCAGCTTTCGATTGATAGTGTTCTTTCGCAAAGCTATGGCGATTTCGAACTCATCGTTGTGGATGATGGTTCGCGCGATGGAACCGCCGATGTACTAAGTGAGTACCAGCTTGCCGATTCCCGGATCGTCATCCACTCATATAAGTACAATAGTGGTCTTCCTGCCATGCGCGTGAATCAGGCTGTGCTTCACGGCCGCGGCAAGTACATTGCCTACCAGTTTGACGATGACATTTGGACGGCGGACAGTTTAAAGGTGCGCATGGCGTGGCTTGAGCGCCAATCCGACCCAAGCGTCGTCTATGGCAGCTGCGACGCTTATCGCGCGACGGACGAAGGCGAGATCTTTCAGCGTGTACTGGGGCAGGAGTTCAACTACAGCCTCCTGCTACACGGTAACTATATCGCAAACAACTCGGTAATCCACCATGCTGCTCTCTTCGAGAGGCACGGCATGTATGACCCTCACTTGGTGGCCAGGCGATATTCGGACTACGATCTCTGGCTGCGTTTCGGAAGAACGGCTCCCTTCCAATGGGTCGATGCGACGTGTTCGGTCGTTCGCGGCAACATGGAGAACTCGCTTGGCCGGGATGTGCACGCAGATTTTACCCGCACTTTGAAATATCTGCAGCTTTCTCGAGATCAGCAGCTGAATCCCACCAATATTGCTCAATACGACATGATTGCAGCCGAAAATTGGGGAAATAGATTCTCAATCGCAGAGGTAAAGCGATACTATAGAGAAGAGGCATTGCCGTTTGTTTCCAGGTTCAATAACTATTGCACTCCTTCAGAGTTGGCAGTAGTGGCATCTGGAGCCATGGAACATAAACGCATAATGGTGTCGAAGCCTGATTACAGCACGTCTGTGGATGTGGTCATTCGCAATTTCGAGAAGCTTCCAAACCAGAGAGGCTTCACCAGCACCTTCGTAAGGGAACGGGATATTTCATCCTTCGACACGTCGGACACGGACATCGCCATTCTGTACCGTACTGTGGGGTCGGCGGAAAAGTTGTTGACCGATAAGGAGCGGAAGAGAGTTCCTTGTGCCTATCTCATGGATGACAACATGCTTCGCTTCCACGAGGTGGGGCCGGAGCATTCCTCTATCGCGCCTGGCACACCAGCATACCGCAGCATAGTGGCGCAGATATCCGCCGCTGATGCTGTGATCGGATACAGCGATGAAATCATCGATGATTTCAGAACGTATAACTCTCATGCAATTCATCTTAAATCGAATATCCAGCAGCGGTATATAAAACGTCGTGATTACAACCGGTCTGGAAAGGTTCGCATCGCAATTTTTAGCAATAAATTCCGCGGGCCGGTCATTGCCAAGCTCTGGCCGGGATTTCAGCGCGTCGCGTCCCGTTACAAGAATGAAATCGAGTTTCATTTCTGGGGTATCGATCCGGGTAGTTTCCCTGCTCTGGAGTGCGATGTCCATTTCAAGCCTTTCACGCATTCCTACGACAGCTATCTTGCGGAGCTAGGCAGAACGTATTTCGATCTTTCGCTCACGCCTCTTGAGGGCGATACACGCGCAGAACGGAGTAAGAGTCCGGTCAAACTGTTGGAATCGGTCGCCGCCGGTGCAATTAGCGTGATGAGTGATGTAGCGCCCTATAGCCGCTTACCTGATGCGGTTTGTGTCAAAGTGCGCAATCGACCCGAGGACTGGGCCGACGCGATTGAAGGTCTGCTAAAACTCAAGGCGGAGCAACGCGATGAAATCTTGGAGCGGGCACGAGCATATGTCGAAAGTTGCTATACCACGGAAATCCAATACTACGATTTTTATGGTGCTCTCGCCGCGACAGAAGTTCATGCGCGTTTAAAGGATAAGGCAATTCTCTACGCTTTTCATGAGGCCGCTATGGGAGGGGCAACGCTTCATTTGCTACGGCATGCGGCGCTTGTATCCTCATATGGCTTCAGGGTTGTCGGCTTGATCCGGCAGGACGAGAGGTTTGGACCGGAGTTTGCTCGTCTCTGGCGCGAGGCAACGAAGGATGCCCCCCTGCTGGAGGAAAGTTGGCAGCACGGAATGAATAGCGCCGACGACTCCAAAGTACGTTCACGGGATGTGATGGACATGGAGGTCGCCCAACGCATTGCGGAAAAATTAGCCGAGTTTGATGTAGGTCTCCTTCATTTCGCCACATGGCAGCCAGCCATGACGGCCCTCGGATTGGAACTTGGCGTTCCAGTTGTCGCTAGCGTTCACCAATACTATGAAGGGGCTGATACACGAGCCTTCGCCCACGCAGTTCATTGCTCCTCGGCAACACATGGTGAACGATGGAAGAAAGCGTCGGGGGTCCCCGTGCGCCGCATTGTCTGTCCCGTCGACGACGTCTATTTCTCGCTTTTCCCGCCACGGGAGGCTCGGAACTTTGCCTTACAAGATCCGCTGCAGATAGTCGTCTCGGGAACGCTGCAGCCTCGCAAGAATCAACTCGCTGCCATCAAGGCGGCTCTACTTCTGCGCAAGGCTGGACATGAGGTTACAGTCCACGTGATCGGCTACGATGATCTCCGCTGCGATTACGCAAAGGCTTGCCGCGATTATGTGTCGGAACAAGATCTGGAAAACCACGTCATTTTTCACGGGTTCGTTTCCGATCCGGAACGCTTCTATGCAAGCTGCGACGTGTTACTCATATCCGCGCTAGACGAATCCATGCCGCAGGCGATGCTTCAGGCCATGGCATCCGGTGTCGCTGTTGTATCGCCTAGCGTTGGCGGTGTATCCGAATTGATCAGGCATCGCTACAGTGGTTTGATCGCCAAGGATGCGTCCCCCGAAGAACTGGCGAATGCCGTCAATGAGTTTCTAGGGTATTCAGCCGCACGGCGAGCGGAAATGTTGCGAAGTGCCTACCGGACGATAGGTATTCTGGGACGCCCAAGCTATGTCCGAGCGGAATTAATGGATCTCTATGGGAGCGCTTTCAGCAGGTCGGCGTCCGAGAAGTCGATCGAGGCGATCACTGACATCTCGAGCGCTCTACTGGGTGTGCTCCCTGAGAGGTTCGAGCCCGGTGTGGCTTCCACAATTGCCAGGCTCCACTCGGAGGTGGAAGCCCAGCATTTCTCGCGTCCGCTCAGGCTGGCGAGGGCCGTTACTTGGCAGTCGAGCGAGATGTGGGATATGATTTCCTCCGTCTTTGCTCCGCTTGATTTGTTCAGCCGCCGGCACTTCGGCCGGACGCGACGTGATGAACTGCGCCTGAGCGAGAATCTCTCGGGCATATCCTACAGGGAGTATACCGTCCATTTCGCGCTTCCCTCCCTCGCGGCCATCCATCTTGGGATCGTGCCGCTTGTTCGGGCGTCGGCGGGGCTCATAGGCATTGAGGTCGTGTCAAGCGAAGCCAAGATTCTGGGCTCCACGACGCGCTCCCTCGCCGACGTTGAAGTGGGCCTGCCCGCGAAATTTTCGTTGAACACGCCTGTCCTCGATCTTCAGGCAGGATGGCGGCTCAGAGTCTTCGTGCGCGACGCGGACGTACCGGTCACCATCTATGAGGTGGTGCGCCCAGCGGTGCTTTACGGCGCGTTAAAGCGTTTCCCTTTCGCTCGGTTCGAGTAGCCACCAATTGATTGCCTCGTGCACCGCGAGCGCAGTTGGGGCAAAAATCGCGCTTAGGAATGTCAAGTATGGCGCGCAACAATATAGGCTTCGCCCCCGGAGCGAAGGCTAACAGACTCGGTGCCACCCAGATTCTTCGGCCCCATGGTGCAAATGGTGTTTCGAATATAGGCATCTGAATATCGTCGGTGCAAAAACTGAACACCACCGATCGTTTCATAATTTTCCACTATTTCTTCACCGTCGCTTGGCCAAGTGGTGAAGATGCATATCTTCTTTGTCACACGGAGTAGTTCGGCTACGAATTGCTCTATTTCAGGAATATGACCGAGCACCTCGAAACACAGGACCACATCGAATTGGTGATCTTCGAAACCGAGATTGTAGCCATCTCCGAAAAGAAATGTGCCTGTTGGAAAACCTTCCCTCGCTTTTTCCAGCATTTTCACAGATGAGTCGATGCCCGTATAGATGGCGCCACTCGGCAGGCCGGTGACAAGTTTTTCGTAAATGAGACCAGTTCCGCAGCCGACTTCCAGAATGGAAGGTTCAGGAGGAAGAGTAACGCGATGCAAAACGATATCGACTAGCTCTTGGCGATGGGCATCTTCAATAGGCGAGTTCTGCCAGATCGCCTGAATTTCATCAGCGATTCCACTCACGTCCCAATTATCCCAGTCTCGGGTCATCGGTTATTTCCTGTCGTTCCAAGTGAATGAGGGGAGTGTCAACAATGCGCACTAACCAGGCAAGATGCTCTGGCCTGGCGCGCGGTTAACGTCTTGATTGCGGCTGCAGCGTCAATTTGGGGCGGTCCCTTTGGTTCGGAGCATCGGTATGCTGAAAATACCGACATCCTCCTGTGATCATAATACGGTGACTTTGAGGCGGGCAGCAGGGGGCATCGGCCGATGGCACGCGGCAGCAAACTTATTCGCTCTCCAGAAAAAACCTCTAGCTATGCCCTCCAACCCGCAGTATGCGATACAGCCTGGCGGGGGCCGGGGATGGCACTTGAGTAAGGTGATTGGTCCGCGAAGTATCTTCGTGTTCGCACCTCGCTGGTGTTGATGCCCCTGAGCCTGGAGTCTAGTGCCGTCCAATGAATTCCCACCTCGAAGCTGTGTTCGGGCTCAGGCCACAGATGCGGCGCGTCTTCATCATGGTCCAGGACGTGGTCATGGTCCTGGTCGCCGTGGCGCTCAGCCTTATCCTTTCGCGGTCGAATCTTTCGTTCGAAGCGCTCTCCAAGGAGGGTCTGGCGACATGGGCGGGCATCGTCGTCATCAGCCATTTGCTGTTCCGCTACAGTGGCCTCTATACCACCGTCTGGCGCTTCGCCTCGACGCCGGACTTTTTCAACATCCTGAAGAGTTGCGCGATCTTGACGTTCACTCTTTACATGGCATCGCTGCTGCTGCGTTTTTACCGGCCGGTGGCGGGGCTCAACGAGCGTCAGTTCATCGTCTTCTTCCTCGTCTCCTTCACCATCATATCGGCACCCCGGCTGTTCTACCGCTTCCTGCGTGACGGCGCGAGCTGGGGCATTCTTGGCCGCAAGTCCGATGATACTGAGCCCAAGCGCGCGCTGTTCGTTGGCAGGCTCGGCGAGGCCGACCTGATCATTCGTTTCACGCGCACGGCGCAGCCGGCTGACTATTCCATCGCAGGCATCATGGCGACCGAGCGCGGCGCGCCGTTGGGCACGCGGATTCAAGGTGTTCCCGTGGTGGCGACCCTGCCGCGCCTGATCGATGTCCTGGAAGATTACGCGACCGGCACCAAAAGCCTGGACTTGCTGATTTTTGGCAGCGGCGCCGAGCACGAGATCGAAGAGTATTCGGAACTCGTGCGCATTGCCCGGCACGGCGATATAAATGTGGTGCAGTTCTCAGGCCTTTCGGAGTTGGAACAGCACGGAAAGCTGGTTCTCGACACCGTCGAGATGGAAACGATCCTGCGCCGTCCGGCGGTCGCGTCCGACATCCAGCGCATCGGCGCCTTTGTCAGCGGCAAACGCGTTCTGGTGACCGGCGGCGCCGGTTCTATCGGCCAGACGCTGGTCAAGCGGTCGCTGGAACTGGGGGCCGAGGCGGTGCTGGTCGCCGACAACTCCGAATTCGGCATCTTCCAGCTGAGCCAGTATGTTGACGAGAAGGACCATGACCGGCTCAAGGTCCGCATCGTCGATGTCTCGGACCGGCGCCAGATAACGCGTGTCGTCACGGAATTCCGGCCGGACATCATCTTTCACGCCGCGGCGCTCAAGCACGTTCCGCTGCTCGAGGAGAACTGGGATTCGGCCATTCAAACCAACATTTTCGGAACGCTCGTCTGCGCCGAGGTTGCCGCCAAGTGCGGGGTTGCGCAATTTGTCCTGATATCGAGCGACAAGGCGGTGGATCCCTCATCAGTGCTTGGCATGACGAAGCGGGCCGCCGAACAGATCATCAGCGCCTTGCATGGCGAGCCGGGCGGGCGTGGCCCGGCCACCAAATTCATTGCGGTGCGGTTCGGCAATGTCTTCGGCAGCAACGGTTCGGTGGCGACCATATTCCAGGCGCAGATCGAGGCTGGGGGGCCCGTCACCATCACCGACCGGCGCATGACGCGCTATTTCATGACCGTGGCCGAAGCCGTCGATCTCGTCATCATGTCGGCGGCCGATGCCGCGTCGCGGCAGAGCGGACACGATTACGCCGTCTATATGCTCGACATGGGCAAGCCGGTGCCGATCCTTGAAGTGGCCGAAACGATGATCCGTTTGTCCGGAAAGAGCCCATACAAGGACATCGCGATCCGGTTCACCGGCATCAGGCCGGGCGAAAAACTTCACGAAACGCTGCATGGCGAAGACGAGGAACTCGTCGAACTCGGCATCTCGAAGGTTTTCGGTCTCAGCACGGACGTCGTGGAATGGTCGGATGTCCAGGTCGCGCTCTCGGCCCTGCAGCAGTCGGCGAAAAACCAGGACAAGGCTGCCGCGCTCGCCGCATTGGCGAGCCTTGACCGCGCCAAGAAGGCCAGGGCAAGTGCACGTCAAGACGCGATCCCGAAAACGGCGGGGCAGGCGAGCTAGGCCCGGTTCAGAATTCAGAAAGCGATCTTGCTCGTGAGCAAAGATGACCTGCGCATCGCGGTCCTGATGGGCACGAAAGACGGCGCCGCCTTCATCGAGGAGCAGCTGCAGTCCCTGCTCGAGCAGTCGCACCCTCTGGTCGACTTGTGGATTTCAGACGATGGCTCCACCGATGGCACGACCGCCATCATCGAGACATGGAAATCCCGCTGGCGGCCCAAGGGGCGGATGACGCTGGTAGAGGGGCCGCGGCAAGGCTTCGCCGCCAATTTCCGCTCCATGATCGTCGACCGACGCATCGAGGCGGACTGCTATGCCTTCTGCGACCAGGACGATATCTGGGAGACCGACAGGCTGGAGAGCGCTATCAGCTGGATGCGGACCCAGGATGCGAAAACCCCGCTGATGTTTTGTTCGCGAACCGCAACCATGACGGAAACAGGAAGCCTTGTCGGCCATTCGCCGCTGTTTGCCCGGCCGCCATCCTTTCGCAATGCGCTTGTGCAAAGCATCGCCGGCGGCAACACAATCCTGCTCAACGCCGCGGCACGCGACCTGCTGGCCAGGGCCTCCACGCGGACCGGGTTCGTCAGCCATGACTGGTGGGCCTATCTCATAGTGACCGCCGCCGGCGGCATCGTCCGCTACGATCCGCGACCGCTGGTGCGCTACCGGCAGCACGCGGCAAACCTGGTCGGCGCCAACGTGTCCTGGAAAGCAAGGTTCTCTCGGCTTGGCCGCCTGTTCAAGGGGGAATTCGCCGGCTGGACGGACCTCAACCTCGACGGTCTCGCCGTCAATCGCGATCTCCTGACCGAGGACGCGACGGCGTGCCTCGACCTTTTCATCCGCGGGCGCAACGGTGGCCTTTCCCGCCGCTTGGCAGGCTTGCGCCAAAGCGGCGTCTATCGGCAGACCGTTTCCGGAAACATTGGGCTCTATCTCGCCTTCATCCTGGGGCGCATCTGAACATTGCGACGGCTGCGTGGCGCGCTTGGTCAAGAGATCGGCTCATGCTACGTCGACCGGATTGACGGCATTGGCCTGCGGCGTTGCCTCGGGACTTCGGCAGGGAGTACTATCGGCCGTTCATGAAGGCAGCCAAGCAAATCTTCGATATTGCCGGTGCGGCTCTGCTGCTGGTGGCGACATCTCCTGTCTTGGCGCTCACCGTCCTTGCCGTTCGGGCATCGTCGCCGGGCCCGGCTATTTTTTCGCAGGTGCGGGTCGGCCGTGACGGTCGGCTTTTCCGCTGCCACAAGTTGCGCACGATGTATATCGGGACGCCGTCACTACCCTCGCATGAGGCGCCGGCGGATTCCGTGACATCGGTCGGGAAGGTCCTACGGAAGTTCAAGCTCGATGAGCTGCCGCAATTCTGGAACGTCCTGAAGGGCGAAATGAGCCTGGTCGGGCCGCGCCCCTGCCTGCCGACCCAAACCGAGTTGATCGAGTGTCGCAGGCGGCTGGGGGTTTTGGCGGCGCTGCCGGGCATAACCGGCCTGGCCCAGATCAGGGGCATCGACATGTCGAACCCGGAGCTTTTGGCCGAAACGGATGCTGCCTACCTCCGCACTGCGTCGTTCTGGCTCGACCTTCGGATCCTGTTTGGAACGCTCTACCGCAGACCATGATCCCAAAAAGTGGAAGCCGGTTTTTGGAAAAGATCATGGTCAAGCAAGAAAGTCAGGATCTACCGAGCCGCGCCAGCTCGGCCAGCCGCTCGAGCGTGCCGGCTTCAGGCGTCCACCCCTGCGATACCAGCAGGGCGGGGTCGCATATCTGTGTCGCGGTCAGGCTGTCCCAGAACGCCCGCCTGCCGAGCGCGGCCACGACCGGCCGTATCAGACCGGCCGGCACAGCCATCAGGCGCACAGGCCGCCCCAAACCTCTGCGAAAGGCGGCGATGATGGCCTCGACGGCGACCGGCGGCACATCTGCGCCGACATAGATCGGGCGAAGCGGTCCGGAATGGCTGAGCAGGTGCGACACTGCTCGCACCGCGGCCTCGGAAGACATCAGCGAGCGGATTCCGGTCAAGGCACCCGTCGGCAGCGGCAGCGGCGTATCGGCAAGGCGCATCAGCGTTGCCAGATTCCCCCTCATGCCGCTTCCATAAACCGGAGGCAGGCGCAACACGGCGGCGTCCGAGCGGCCGTGTAACGCGTAGGCGTCCAAAACCTTGATCTCGCCTTCGCGCTTCGAGCGTCCATAGGCGCATTGTGGCGCAGGAAGCGTGTCCTCGTCGATCGTTGCGCTGACATGCGCGCCGATCACCGCTCGGATCGAGGAGAGATGGATGAAACGTCCGCTTATCTGGGCGGCCGCGGCATGCGCCAGCCTTGCGCTCAGTTCCACATTGGCCGCCTGGTAATCGGCTTCGGTTGCATTTCCCTGATCATTGTTGAGGCCGGCGCAATGGACGACGTCAGTCATATGCCGGGTCAGTTCCAGGAAGGCGGCGGCCGGCGCATCGAAGCCGGGCATCGGCACAGTCTCGTTCTCCGAACCAAGCCTCTCGGGATGGCGGGAGGCGAGGCGAAGCTCGGCACCGGCTTCGCGAAGGTGGCGCACGACAAGGCGCCCGATGAAACCTGTCGCGCCCGTGACCAGAACCTTCATGGCCTTACCCGAAACAGCTCTCTGGTGACTGATGGAAGTGCTCGCTCTTCCATCACTGGTGCAAGTGCCTGCTCTTCCAACAAAGGAACATGGCGTCCGGAGGCGAGATATGTTCCGCTCACCATGAAGACCATCAGCACCGAGTCCAGAATGTCATGGCCGATCAGGATGCCTGTCATTCCGGCCGTCAGATAGGTGATCACCACGACAACAATCATGGTCGCGCCGAACCGCTCGCTCGGATCGTTGCTGTTTCGCAAGACCCGGGCGGCATTTCCAGCGGCAACGATAAAGATCGCCGCCAGCGTCACGGCACCCAGAATTCCCGCTTGCACCAAGGCGGTCAGGAAGCCGTTGTGAAAATGGTTGAAGCCTGTGTCCATCGCGAACTGCTCATGAAAGCCCTGCTTGATCAGATGCTGGGTTGCACCCACACCGTGCCCGAACAGTGGCATGTCATGGAATGCTTTGAGGCCGATCTCCCAAAGCGCAACACGTATTCCCAACGAGGTGTCGTAATTGCCGCCAGCCCCAAGCGCACCCCAATCGGAGCGCAAAAAGTCGACCCGCCCGGATATCTCCTGGAAGCTGGAAGCGGCGATCACGACGCCGACCGCCGCCAGCAGCAGCAGCAGGCGAACGGCATTCCTGCCTCTGAGCCTGTGCCGGTTGATCAGCATGACGGCGATGCCGGCGATCAGCAGTGCCAGCCAGACGATACGCGAGCCGGAATAGATGACGGCGATCGTCCCTGCCAGTGCCGCGTAGAAGAGGGGTGTCCGGGCTTGCTCAACACCGGACAAGGCGCCAGCCACACACATCACCACGGCAAGGCAGACGACGGTTGCGAAGACGATCGGATTTCCGGCTCCCCCCTCGGCCCTGACGCCAATCCAATATTGCTGGATGACGGCCATGAGCAGCGCGGCAAAACAGGCGGCCATGCTGGAAAGCACGATGATGCGGGTAAGCGTGGTTTTCTGCGTGATGCTCCAGGTCGAATAGGACACGGGAAAAAACAGGAAGGTGACGAGCGGGATAAGATGTGGCGCATCCCGGGCGAACGAGTTGTTGACGATGGACGCCAGGAGATTGGAGGCGCAGTAGGCATAGATCGCGACCGTCATCCAGATCACGGGCCGGTCGGCGTTGAAGCGCCTTTTCCCTGAAGCAATCAGCAGGGCTGACGAAAGGCCTCCGCCATTGAACACAAAGCTGACCACCGACCCCAGAACCGGTGGAAAAAAGAAGCAAAGGATGGAGAAGTAGTTGTTGATCCGCGAAGGCGTGAATTGCTGTCTCAGGGGTGAAAGCCGGGTCAATTTTCGGGCTCGCTGTCTTCGGCAAGTTTCATGCGGCGGATCTTGTTTAGCGAAGTTGAATACGCTCGCCTCGAAATTGCCCCATGCCTGATGATGCACTTGCCCGTTTCCCGAGGCTGGTATAGCGGCTGCCCCCCATTTTCGATAGTGTATAGGGCAGATTGCCACCGAAAATCGGCGGCAGGCGCGGGCCGACCAGAGGAAGTCCCTTGAAAGCCGCAGCCGGTCCATTCAAGCAATATTTTCCCCGCGTTTTCTGGGCCGTTGAGCTTGCAGGCAGGAATTTCCGGATTTGCCGGCATCTGTGGAAAATTCATTCTCGAACCATGTGCGGCTGGGTCAGTCCAGCATTGTTCTTGACAATGGCGATCTGCTAGAACGCCGGCACGAGAAAGAACGTCCAGAAACAAGGCTCGAACCGGGCGCGAAGAGCTCGATGATTTGAGGCAAGGTCTTCTGTTGGAAGATACGAAAGAACGCCCACGGCCCATGACAACAGCGCTTACGCATCTTCAGCGGCTTGAAGCCGAGTCCATCCATATATTCCGTGAGGTTGCGGCCGCTTTTGCCAAGCCGGTCATGCTCTATTCGGTTGGCAAGGATTCATCCGTGTTGATGCATCTGGCGATGAAGGCGTTTTATCCCGCCAAGCCGCCGTTCCCCTTTCTTCACGTCGACACGACGTGGAAGTTCCGCGAGATGATCGCCTTTCGCGATCAGATGGCGCAGAAACTCGGCTTCGATCTCCTGGTTCATGTCAATGAAGACGGCGTGCGCGACAACATCAATCCGTTCGACCATGGTTCGAACACCCACACCCATGTCATGAAGACCGTGGCGCTGCGCCAGGCGCTCGACAAATACGGTTTCGATGCGGCCTTTGGCGGCGCTCGTCGCGACGAGGAGAAATCGCGCGCCAAGGAGCGCATCTTTTCCTTCCGCAACGCCCAGCATGTGTGGGATCCGAAGAACCAGCGCCCCGAAATGTGGAAGATATTCAACACCCGCATCGCATCGGGTGAATCGATCCGCGTCTTTCCGCTGTCGAACTGGACCGAACTCGATATCTGGCAGTACATCCTGCAGGAAAGTATCCCGATCGTGCCGCTCTATTTCGCCAAGGAACGACCGGTGGTGGAACGCGACGGCATGCTGATCCTGCGGGACGACGAGCGCATGAAACTGCGCCCCGGCGAGACGGTGGAGAACAGGCTGGTGCGGTTCCGCACGCTTGGCTGCTATCCGCTGACCGGCGCCATCGAATCGGATGCCGACACGCTGGAAGCCATCGTCGGCGAAATGCTGACGGCACGCACGTCCGAACGGCAGGGTCGCCTGATCGACCGCGATGAAGCCGGCTCGATGGAAAAGAAGAAGCGCGAGGGGTACTTTTGACCATGCGCCACATCATGGCAAAGAGCCTCGCCCCCACCGACGGCGTTCGCGACTATCTGGCTGCGCAGGAGAAGAAGTCGCTGCTGCGCTTCCTGACCTGCGGCTCGGTCGATGACGGCAAGTCGACGCTGATCGGGCGCCTGCTGTCCGACACCAAGCAGATTTTCGAGGACCAACTCGCCGCGCTCGAACGCGATTCGCGCAAGCATGGAACGACGGGCGACGACATTGATTTCGCGCTGCTGGTCGACGGTCTGGAGGCCGAGCGCGAGCAAGGCATCACCATCGACGTCGCTTACCGCTTCTTCGCCACGCCGAAACGCAAATTCATCGTTGCCGACACACCTGGCCACGAGCAATACACCCGCAACATGGCCACCGGCGCCTCGACCGCCGACCTGGCGATCGTGCTGATCGATGCCCGGCAGGGTGTGCTTCGCCAGACAAGGCGGCATTCGATCATCGCCTCGCTGCTCGGCATCCGCCACGTCGTGCTGGCCGTCAACAAGATCGATCTTGTCGATTTCGATCAGGCGGTTTTCGACCGGATCGTCGAAGACTACGGGCAATTCTCGCGCGATCTCGGCTTCCAGACCATTGTGCCGATCCCGATGTCGGCCCGTTATGGCGACAATGTCAGCCGCCGGTCGGAAAGCATGGAATGGTATTCCGGTCCGACGCTGATCGAGCATCTCGAAACCATATCGGTCGACGAAGCGATGGTCGAACTGCCGTTTCGTTTCCCTGTCCAGTATGTCAACCGTCCCAATCTCGACTTTCGCGGCTTTGCCGGCACGGTCGCCTCCGGCTCGGTTGCGCCCGGCGACGAGGTCGTTGTCGCCAAGTCCGGCAAATCCTCGCGCGTCAAGCGGATCGTCTCGTATGGCGGCGATCTCGCCCAGGCGGCCGCCGGCCAGGCCGTCACGCTCGTCCTCGATGACGAAGTCGAAATCTCGCGCGGCAACATGCTGGTTTCGCCTGCCGCACGGCCGCAGGTCGCCGATCAGTTCGCCGCCAACATCGTCTGGTTCGACGAGCATGCGTTGCTGCCAGGCCGCTCTTACATCCTGCGCACCGAGACCGACCAGACCAGCGCCACCGTCACCGACCTGAAATATCGGATCAACGTCAACGACTTTGCCCATGAAGCGGCCAAGTCGCTCGAAATGAACGAAGTCGGCATCTGCAACATCTCGACGCGGACGCCGATCGCCTTCGATCCCTTCGCCGAAAACCGCACCACCGGCGCCTTCATCCTGATCGACCGCATCACCAACGCCACGGTCGGCGCCGGCATGATCCTGCACTCGTTGCGCCGCGCCGAAAACATCCATTGGCAGTCGCTCGATGTCGGCAAGCGCGTGCGCGCCGACATGAAGAACCAACGGCCCGCCGTGTTCTGGTTCACCGGGCTGTCGGGTTCCGGCAAGTCGACCATCGCCAACCTGTTCGAAAAGAAGCTGTTCGCCACCGGCCGCCACACTTATATCCTGGACGGCGACAACGTCCGTCACGGTCTCAACCGCGATCTTGGCTTCACCGACGCCGATCGCGTCGAGAACATCCGCCGCGTCGCCGAAGTGGCGCGTTTGATGGCCGATGCCGGGTTGATCGTCATTGTTTCGTTCATTTCGCCCTTCAGCGCCGAGCGGCGCATGGCACGTGAATTGATGGCCGACGGCGAATTCGTCGAGGTGTATGTCGATACGCCTTTCGAGGAATGCGCCCGGCGTGATCCGAAGGGCCTCTACGCGCGCGCGCTGAATGGCGAGATCAAGAATTTCACCGGCGTCGATTCCCCTTATGAAGCGCCGGAAACCCCGGAGGTCCATCTGCGGACACTCGGCAAGTCGGCCGAAGAGATGGTCGACGCCCTGGAACACTGGCTGAACGAGCGCGACATTGCCGAAGACCAATACGATAGCGGCGGCGGCATCTGACGACAGGCTGATGCTTGAAATCTTCGAGCGCCTGGCCTTGTCGGCCGGGCGCGAGGTGATGCGCGTGTTCCACGCCGGCTGTGCGGTTGACCGTAAGTCCGACGCCTCGCCGGTGACCGAGGCGGACCGCGAGAGCGAAAAGATCATTCTCGCCGGACTGCGTGCCGCATTTCCCGATATCCCCTGCGTGGCCGAGGAAGAAGCTTCCGCCGGCATCGTGCCGCCCGACCTGGACGGGGCTTTTTTTCTGATCGATCCGCTCGATGGGACCAAGGAGTTCGTCAACCGCCGCACCGATTTCACCGTCAACATCGCGCTGGTTCGCGATGGCGTGCCGGAAGTCGGCGTCGTCTTTGCGCCCTGCACGGGCCGCTTCTTTTCCGGCCTGCCGGGCAGGGCGGAATCACTCGAAATCGATGGCGATTACCAGATCGTCGGCCGCCGGCCGATCGCGGCGAGAACGGCCGCGACGCCGCTGGCCGTCGTCGCCAGTCGGTCTCACAACACACCGGAAACCGAGGCCTATATTCGCGACCTCGGTGCCGCCGAAATCGTTTCGGTCGGTTCGTCCTTGAAGTTCTGCCTTCTCGCCAGTGCCGAGGCTGATGTCTATCCGCGCTTCGGCCGCACCATGGAATGGGACACAGCGGCGGGCGACGCCATCCTGCGCGCCGCCGGCGGCATGACGCGCACGCTCGACGGCCAACCTCTGGTCTATGGCAAGCGCAGGCAAAGCGACGACGAGGATTTTGCCAATCCGCATTTCATTGCCAGCGGCAGGGCGGCGGGCCCCGGCTGAGAAAGGCTCGGCAGCTTACTCTGCCGCGGCCTGCGCCGAATTCGAGCCGATATAGTTGCGGATCGTCTCGATGATGCGGTCCTGGTCGGCTTCGCTGAGATAAGGGTGCATGGGCAGGCACAGGATCCGCTTCGGCAGGTCTTCCGATACGGCAAGGCCGGTCGGCGTGCGCGGGTAGTCGCGATAAGCGACCTGGGCATGCAGCGGCTTCACGTAGTAAATGACAGACGGAATGCTCTTTTCGCCGAGATGCGCCCTCAGCCCGTCGCGCTTGGGCGTCTCGATCGCGTATTGCGCCCAGGCCGAACGGCTGCCGTCCAGATTGCGCGCCGCAGTGACGATATCGCCAAGCCCTTCGGCATAGCGCTTTGCCACCACCTGCCGGGCGACCATCTCGTCTTCCAGGATAGCCAGCTTCTCGATCAGGATCGCCGCCTGGATCGTGTCGAGTCGCGAATTGATGCCGACGCGGACATTGTCGTACTGCGTCTCGCCCTTGCCATGGAAGGCGAAGGAGCGAAGCTGCTCGGCCAGCGCATCGTCATTGGTGAACATCGCGCCGCCGTCGCCGTAGCAGCCAAGCGGCTTGGCCGGATAGAAGCTGGTCGATCCGACATGGCCGAAAGCACCGCACATCTTGCCGTCGAGCGAACCGCCCATCGACTGGGCGGCATCCTCGATCACCATCAGCCCTTCGCGGTTGGCGATCGCCATGATCGCCTCGTAATCGGCGGCTAGGC
Source organism: Mesorhizobium sp. WSM4822 (assembly GCF_055811155.1). Taxonomy (NCBI): domain Bacteria; kingdom Pseudomonadati; phylum Pseudomonadota; class Alphaproteobacteria; order Hyphomicrobiales; family Phyllobacteriaceae; genus Mesorhizobium; species Mesorhizobium sp. WSM4822. The sequence goes on from NZ_JBVVQM010000004.1 coordinate 234,922, forward strand.
CAAACAGATCGACAGGAATGATAGCCTTCGGCTTCAGCCTTCCTTCCTTCTTGATCATGGCGATGGCCGCTTCGAGGCTGGCAATGTCGATGTTGTAGCTATGCGGGTCGACATCGACGAACACCGGCTCGGCCTTGGCCAGTGCCACCACTTCGGCGGTGGCGGCGAAAGTGAAGCTCGGCACGAACACCGCGTCACCCGGGCCGATGCCGGCCGCAAACAGTGGCAACAGCAGCGCGTCGGTGCCGTTGGCGCAGGCCACGACATGCTTGGTGCCGATATAGGCGGCAAGCTTATTCTCGAATTCGGTGACTTGCGGGCCAAGAATATAACGGCCTTCGTCGACGACACGGTCGATCGCGGCCTTCAGCCGGTCGCGGATTCGTTCGCGCTGCGCGCCAAGATCGATGAACTGCATGTCGGCCTCAAAACGGGTTAGCCAGATAATCGGCCGCTGGTACCAGAGTTGCGCTTGCCGAGAAAGCCGGGCAGGCGGAGCCCCAAATTGCCCAAGTGTCGCAGTCCGTTACCAGTATTTCCCGGCGAATGTCAGTCAGATGCCGGAAATCCGGGCTTCGTCGGGCGCCATCCCGCCCTTATAGCCCTGTAAAGAGCCCCTGCGAAACATAAAGTGATCGATTGGGCTCAACTTATGTTGAGCGTTGCTCAGGCGATTTCATGTCGCCAGGGTGGATTGGCGCCGGCCCGCGACACGGTCACTGCCGCCGCCTTCGCGCCGAGCGCCAGCGCCTTGTGGATGGCGTCTTTCGACAAGCCGGAAATCGCCGCCTTGGTCAGCAGGCCCTGCTCATGCAAGGAGGCGAGGATGCCGGCGTTGAAGGTATCGCCGGCGCCGACCGTGTCGACCACCTCGACCTTTTCCGGCATGACGGTGACGGCATGTTCCCTGGTATAGCCGACGGCGCCTTCGCTGCCATGGGTGACGACGATCAGCTTCGGGCCTCGGTCCAGCCAGTTGCGGATGACATCCTCGTGCGAGCCGGCTTCGCCGAACCAGTTCAGGTCTTCGTCCGACAATTTCACGATGTCGGCCATCGCCATCATCGCGCGAATGCGCCTGAGGTGCTTGGCCTTGTCCGGTATGAAGTTCGGCCGGATGTTGGGATCGAGCATCATCACTCGACTTTCATGCTCGCGCCGCATGAACTCCTCATAGGCACTGCCGGCGGGCTCCGAAATCAGGCTGATGGCGCCGAACAGGATGGCTTCGATCTCGCTGCCAAGCTGCGGCAGGTCGTCGACGGTCAGCATGCGGCCGGCGGTGTTCTCGTCATAGAAAGTGTAGGTCGCCTGGCCGTTGGTGAGCTTGACGAAGGCCAGCGTCGTTGGCCGTGGTGAGGTGTGCGCATAGGTGGAGCTGACCTTGCTTGCCCCCAGCGCATCCCGGAACTGGCCGCCGAACAGATCCGACGACAGGCCTGAAAAGAAGCCTGCCGGCGCGCCGAGCCGGCCAAGCGCGATCGCCGTGTTGAACACCGCGCCGCCGACATAAGGCGCAAAGGCCGGCTCACCCGCTGTCGTCGTGCGCGGCAGCATGTCGATCAGGGCTTCGCCGCAGCAGAGGATCATGTCTTCCTGGTCTCCGGCGGATGGATCACGCCCTTGCGTATGATGATGTTGGCGTAGAGCCGCGGCTCGCTTGTCGCGACGATGGCATGCGCCGATTTGACCCGTGCATAGAAGTCGGCGCCGGCCAGCGCAACCACCTTGCGGCCTGGCGCCCGTTTGGCGCAGATCGCCTCGATCTCATGATGGACGGGATCGGCAAGCGAGGGATCGCCCTTGACCGAGGCGCGAAACAGCGCCTCCGGCACCGCGTCATCGACAGGCAGCACACTCAAGATCGCGTCGAGTACGGGGATAAGAGGGTGACCATCGGCGCGCACCAGCCGGGTTGCCTGCTGTTCCGCCGGATAGTTTCCGTCGACAAGGGCGATTTCGTCGCCATGACCCATGCCGCGCAGGATCGCCAGAAGCTCCGGACCGAGCAGCGCCGGAATTCCGATCAGCATCAGGCGCTCCTGGAAATCGTCGTCGAGCCGATCAGGAAGCGTTCGGAAAGTGGCAGGCTGGCGCCGCCGAGTGCCCGGGCATGGATGCCGACGGTTCCCTCGCGAATGGCGGGCAGCTTCAAGCCTTCGCCATCGATCGTGGCGATTGCCGCGATGATGGCGTCGACCAGCCGGCGGCGCACCGCTTTCGGCATCCAGCCGTCGATCACCGCCGCTTCGAAATCGATGATCGAGGATGCGGCGACGATGGCGTAGGCGAGCGCCCTTGAGGCGCTGGCAATCCAGTCGTCAAGCTCGGGTCCGATCTCGCCCCAATCTTCCGGCGAGGTCCACAGATGCGAGGCTTCGACGCCGCGCGCATTGAGCGCCTTTTCGAGCATGGCGATGGAAGCGACATCGATCAGTTGGGTCGGCTTGCCGTCCGGCCCGGGCACCGGCATGGAGCCGAGCGCTCCGGCATTGCCGGTCGGGCCGCCAAAAAGCCGGCCGTTCAGCACAATGCCGCCACCGGCAAAGGCGCCGATATAAAAATAGACGAAGTCGCGCGCAGCGCCCGCCTGGCCGAAGACGAGCTCGGCGCCGCAGGCCGACGTGGCATCGTTCTGCAAATAGACCGGAAAATCGCATTGCGCCTGGATGTCGGCCCGGATGTCGCGGTGGCGCCATTCGTCCATCACGTCGCGGGGGGCGCCGGCGGTATCGGCCCAGTTCCACAATTCGAACGGCATGGCGATGCCGAGCCCGGCGATGCGCTTGTCTTGCGCGGGCGTCAGCGCGCCGCGCATCTGCCGCATGCCGTTGGTGACGAAGTCCACCGTCTCGCGCGGCGCGGGGTAGCGATAGGAATGCTGCAGCATCGAACGGACATGGCCAAGGAAATCTATCAACACCAGTTCGGCGCTGCGGCGGCCGATCTTCAGGCCAATGAAGAAAGCGCCTTCGGGATTGAGCGCCATCGGAATGGAAGGCTGGCCGATCTTGCCGCGCAACGGCGCCTGGCGCAGCAGGAGGCTTTCTTCCTCCAGCTCGCGCATGATGACCGAAACCGTCTGCGCCGAAAGGCCGGTCATGCGGGCGATGTCGGATTTTGCCAGGCTGCCGTGCTGGCGCACCAGCGACAGCACCAACCGCTCATTGTGGTCGCGCATGCCGCTCTGGTTGGTGCCGCGGTGAATGAGACTGTCATTCACCTCGGGCGAACCGTGCCTCGCAATGGCCGTTTCCACCCTGTTCCTCCCGTCGTTTCCCCTCAATGCTTTTGGGCCAGAATGGGTGAACGAAGCAAGGCTGTCAATAATAAATAAGAGTGATTTAATTATTGACAGAGGCTTCGTGCTGGTGTCTGTTGAGGCCGCGTCCACGCTGGGAGAATTTCGTTGGACGCGCTGCAGGTGCCGGTTGGCCGGCATCCGGATGGTTCCACTGGGAGGAAATCGTGACCAATACAAAACTGTTGAAATCGACCGTGTTTGCCGCCGCGGCTCTGGGGCTGATGGCGTTTGCGTCGTCCGCATCCGCGGCTGGTGTCGGTGCCTGCCTGATCACCAAGACCGACACCAATCCCTTCTTCGTCAAGATGAAGGAGGGCGCCACCGCGAAGGCCAAGGAACTCGGCGTCGACCTCAAGACCTATGCCGGCAAGATCGACGGCGACAGCGAGAGCCAGGTTGCGGCCATCGAGAGCTGCATCGCCGACGGCGCCAAGGGTATCCTGATCACTGCATCCGACACCAAGGGCATCGTGCCGACCGTGAAGAAGGCGCGTGACGCCGGCCTGCTGGTGATCGCGCTCGACACGCCGCTCGATCCGATCGACGCCGCCGACGCGACCTTTGCGACGGACAATCTCGAAGCCGGCAAGCTGATCGGTGCCTGGGCAGCCGCCACGCTCGGCGACAAGGCCAAGGACGCCAAGATCGGCTTCCTCGACCTGACGCCTTCGCAGCCGACTGTCGACGTGCTGCGTGATCAGGGCTTCATGATGGGCTACGGCATCGACGTGAAGGATCCCAACAAGATCGGCGATGAGGACGATCCCCGCATCGTCGGCCACGACGTCACCAACGGCAACGAAGAGGGCGGCCGCAAGGCGATGGAGAACCTCCTGCAGAAGGACAACACCATCAACGTCATCCACACCATCAACGAGCCTGCCGCTGTCGGCGCCTACCAGGCGCTCAAGGCTGTCGGCCTCGAAAGCCAGGTGCTGATCGTTTCCGTCGATGGCGGCTGCCCCGGCGTGAAGTCGGTGGCCGAAGGTGTCATCGGCGCCACTTCGCAGCAATACCCGCTGCAGATGGCAGCACTCGGCATCGAGGCGATCGCCGCTTTTGCCAAGGACGGAACCAAGCCGAAGCCGACCGAAGGCAAGAACTTCTTCGATACCGGCGTCAACCTGGTGACGGACAAGCCGGCCACCGGCGTCAAGTCCATCGACACCAAGGAAGGCCTCGCCAAGTGCTGGGGCTGATGTCGGTCTGACCGGCATCCAGGGAACCTGAGCGGTCGGGGCTTGATCCCCGGCCGCTTCGGGTGGACGATGGCTCGCGTGACCGCGAACAATCCCGGCAGCAGACCGGAAAGGCGTGGACTGGCGTCGGCGTTTGGCTGAAGCCTACGGGGAGTAAACATGGCTCAAGCTCAGGAATTCGAGAAGGTTCTCTCGAGCAGCGACACCAGCGTTGCCGCTTTTGACGAGCACAAGTCGGCCGTCAAGCGCATCCAGCATTTCTTGCATTCGACGCCGGCCGCAGTGCCGCTGATCGTCCTGGTTCTGGCGATCATCGTCTTCGGCATCACCATCGGTGGGCGGTTCTTTTCGTCCTACACGCTGACGCTTATCCTGCAGCAGATCGCCATTATCGGCATTCTGGGTGCTGCGCAGACGCTGGTCATCCTGACCGCGGGCATCGACCTGTCGATTGGCGTGATCATGGTGATTTCAGCGGTGATCATGGGCAATTGCGCGGTCTCCTACGGCATGCCGAGCGCGCTCGCCGTGGCGATAGGGCTTGCCGCCGGTGCGGCCTGCGGACTGCTCAACGGCGTGCTTGTCGCCTACATGAAGCTGCCGCCCTTCATCGTGACGCTTGGCACCTGGAACATCGTCATGGCCACGAACTTCATCTATTCGGCCAACGAGACGATCCGCGACACCGACGTCGACACCCAGGCGCCGCTCCTGCATCTCTTTGCCATCAGCTTTAAGGTCGGCACGGCGGTGCTGACGCTCGGCGTCATTGCCACGGTCGTGCTCGTGATGATCCTCTGGTACGTGCTCAATCACACGGCATGGGGCCGCCATGTCTACGCCGTTGGCGATGATCAGGAGGCGGCGAAGCTGTCGGGCATCCAGACCAAGAAGGTGCTGATGACGGTCTACACCCTTGCCGGGCTGATCGCCGCTTTCGCTGCCTGGGTCTCCATCGGCCGCAACGGCTCGATCTCGCCGTCGGCTGCCGTCACCGACTACAATCTCCAGGCGATCACCGCGACGGTGATCGGCGGTATTTCCCTGTTCGGCGGACGCGGCTCGATCCTGGGCACGCTGTTCGGCGCGATGATCGTCGGCGTCGTCTCCATGGGCCTCAACATGCTGGGCGCCGATCCGCAATGGAAGGTGCTGCTCACCGGTGTGCTGATCATCGGCGCCGTGGCGGTCGACCAATGGATCAGAAAGGTTTCGGCATGACCATGACCCAGGAGCCCATTCTCACCGCGCGTGGCCTGGTCAAGCGCTACGGCCGCGTCACCGCCCTCGACAACGCCGACTTCGACCTCTACCCCGGCGAAATCCTTGCTGTCATCGGTGACAATGGCGCCGGCAAATCGTCGCTCATCAAGGCGATTTCCGGCGCTGCCGTGCCCGATGAAGGCGAGATCCGGCTTGAAGGAAAACCCGTCTCCTTCAAATCGCCGATGGAGGCCCGCGAAGCCGGCATCGAGACCGTCTACCAAAACCTGGCGCTGTCGCCGGCGCTGTCAATCGCCGACAATATGTTCCTTGGCCGCGAAATCCGTAAACCGGGTTTTCTGGGCGATTGGCTTCGCATGCTCGATCGCCCGGCGATGGAAAAGCGCGCCCGCGACAAGCTTACCGAACTTGGCCTGATGACCATCCAGAACATCAGCCAGGCTGTGGAGACGCTCTCGGGCGGCCAAAGGCAGGGCGTTGCCGTGGCGCGTGCGGCCGCCTTTGGCAGTCGTGTGGTGATCATGGACGAGCCGACAGCCGCCCTTGGCGTCAAGGAAAGCCGCCGCGTGCTCGAGCTGATCCTCGACGTCAAGAAGCGCGGCCTCCCGATCGTGCTGATCTCGCACAACATGCCGCATGTCTTCGAAGTGGCCGATCGCATTCACATCCATCGGCTGGGCCGTCGCCTCGCCGTCATCGACCCCAAGCAATATACGATGTCCGACGCCGTCGCCTTCATGACAGGAGCCAAGGCCCCGCCGGAGGCGGCGCTGGCGGCTTGATACATGTCGCCCAAGTGGCTGGCGCATGGCGACACGGCAAGCACGGAACAGGGATTTGAAGCGCGGCGCGCGGGCCGTCTTGGCGCGTCACACTTCAGAATTGCCAAATTGCCGCAGGGGGCAAGCCGGATCGAACCTGTTTAAATCGATTGAATATATGGCGGTATCAGCTAGCATGGGCTGGGAGGAGCGATGAAAGCCGGTATGATCATGGCAACCGCACGAGAGGCATCATGACGAGCGCGATGACATCCGAACCCCTTCCGCCACTGCTCGAAAATCCTGACCCAAAGACACTCGCACGTGAAGTCTTGGTTGCCCTCAAATACAGGGTAGGCAAGGACACCACCGTTGCGACCCAGTACGACTGGCTAACCGCCTCGATCAAGGTCGTGCGCGACCGGATCGTCGATCACTGGATGCAGGCGACGAGAGAGGCTTACGACCAGAAGGAAAAGCGCGTCTATTATCTGTCGCTGGAATTCCTCATCGGCCGCCTGATGCGCGATGCTTTCTCCAATCTGGGCCTGATGGACAACATGCGCGAGGCGCTGTCGTCGTTGGGTGTCGACCTCGACTTGATTGCAGCACTCGAGCCCGATGCGGCGCTCGGCAATGGCGGCCTCGGCCGGCTCGCGGCCTGCTTCATGGAAAGCATGGCGACCGTCGACATTCCGGCGCATGGCTACGGCATCCGCTATGCCAATGGCATGTTCCGGCAGGAGATTCACGACGGCTGGCAGGTCGAACTGCCAGAGACCTGGCTTGATCACGGTAACCCGTGGGAATTCGAACGTCGCGAACGCTCCTTCGAGGTTGGTTTCGGCGGTTCGGTGGAATCGATCACCTCCAAGGACGGGCGCCTCGAACGCCATGTCTGGAAACCGACCGAGCATGTGCTGGCCGTCGCCTATGACACGCCCGTCGTCGGCTGGCGGGCCAATCGCGTCAACACGCTGCGGCTCTGGTCGGGCATGCCGATCGATCCGATCCTGCTCGACAAATTCAATGCCGGCGACCACATCGGCGCGCTCGCCGAAAGCAACAAGGCCGATGCCTTGTCGCGCGTGCTCTATCCCGCCGATTCCCACAAGGCCGGGCAGGAACTGCGGCTTCGGCAGGAGTATTTCTTCTCTACCGCCTCGCTGCAGGACATCGTGCAGCGCCATCTGAGCCAATATGGCGACCTGAAATCGCTGCCCGACAAGGCTGCGATCCACCTGAACGACACCCATCCGGCCATCGCCGTGCCGGAGTTGATGCGCCTGTTGATGGACGTCCACGGCATGGACTTCGACCAGGCCTGGGATATCACCCAGCGCACCTTCGGCTACACCAACCACACACTGCTGCCCGAGGCGCTGGAAAGCTGGCCGGTGCCGCTGTTCGAGCGGCTTTTGCCGCGCCACATGCAGATTGTCTATGCCATCAACGCTGAAGTGCTTCTGGAGGCGCGTGCTTCCAACCAGTTCTCGGACGAGCAGATTGGCCGCATCTCGCTGATCCAGGAAAATGGCGACCGCCGGGTGCGCATGGGCAATCTGGCCTTTGTCGGCTCGCATTCCATCAACGGCGTTTCGGCTCTTCACACCGACCTGATGAAGGAGACGGTGTTCGCCGACCTGCACAAGCTCTATCCCGATCGCATCAACAACAAGACCAACGGCATCACGCCGCGGCGCTGGCTGATCCAATGCAATCCCGGACTGACGTCGCTCGCCCGCGAGGCGATCGGCGACCGTTTTCTCGATGACATCGACGCCATCAAGGATCTCGACGGTTTCGCCGGCGATGCCGCCTTTCGCGACAAGTTCGCCGCCGTCAAGCGCGCCAACAAGGCGCGATTGGCCAACCTCGTCGCCGACCGGCTCGGCATCAAGGTCGATCCTTCGGCGCTTTTCGACATCCAGATCAAACGCATCCACGAATACAAGCGCCAGCTTCTGAACATTCTCGAGGCGATCGCGCTCTATGACCAGATCCGCTCGCACCCCGAGCGCGACTGGATGCCGCGCGTGAAATTCTTCGGCGGCAAGGCGGCGCCCAGCTACCACAATGCCAAGCTGATCATCAAACTCGCCAACGATGTCGCAAAAGTCATCAACCGCGATCCGGCCGTGCGCGGTCTGCTTAAGGTGGTGTTCCTGCCGAATTACAATGTCAGCCTGGCCGAGATCATGATGCCGGCTGCCGACCTTTCCGAGCAGATCTCGACCGCCGGCATGGAAGCGTCGGGCACCGGCAACATGAAGTTCGCGCTCAACGGCGCGCTGACCATCGGCACGCTCGACGGTGCCAATGTCGAGATCAAGGAATGCGTCGGCGACGACAACATCTTCATCTTCGGCCTGACCACCGCCGAGGTCGCCGAGCGGCGCAACAACGGTTACGACCCTCGCGCCGTCATCGAGGGATCATCTGAGCTGGCGCAAGCGGTCGCTGCCGTCTCGTCGGGCGTCTTCTCGCCGGACGATCCGGAGCGTTACCGCGACCTCGTCAACGGCCTCTACAACAGCGACTGGTTCATGGTCGCCGCCGATTTCGATGCCTATGCCACCGCCCAGCGCGAGGTCGATGCGGTCTGGCGCAACAGTCCCGACTGGTACGCCAGGGCAATCCGCAATGTGGCGCGTGTCGGCTGGTTCTCCTCCGATCGCACGATCCGCCAATATGCGAAAGAAATCTGGAACGTGCCTGCCTGATGTGATTGCATGAGGCCGCAAACAATGTGGTCCCGGTGGTGTGAACTTGAAAGTCGGATCACACCACTAGAAACAAACACTCGGTGCCTGGGGAGGGACACTGCCTGATGAAGAAGCCGCGCGCGACCGCTGCGACAAGCGGGCCGGACGGACTGGCGGCAGCCAGCGATGTTGCGGCGATTGTTGCCGGCACGCATGGCGATCCGTTTGCCGTTCTCGGTGTTCAGGAGGCTGGGAAGGGTTTTGTGGCCCGCTGCTTTGTTCCGAATGCCGAATTCGTCACCGCTTATACGCTGACCGGCATCATCGCGGGTGAATTGTCCAGGCGCGACGATGGCGGCTTTTTCGAAGGCAAGCTCTCGATCAAGAAGCGGCAGCCGCTTCGCTATCACGCGCGCAATGCCGGCGGCGACTGGTGGCTGACCGATCCCTATTCGTTCGGTCCGGTGCTCGGGCCGATGGACGACTACTACATCGCCGAGGGATCGCATCTCAGGCTGTTCGACAAGCTCGGCGCCCATGTCATCGAGCACGAAGGGGCCACGGGCGTGCATTTCGCCGTCTGGGCTCCCAATGCGCGGCGTGTCTCTGTGGTCGGCGATTTCAACGAATGGGACGGCCGCCGGCACTCGATGCGGGATCGCCGCGACACCGGCATCTGGGAGGTGTTCATTCCCGATATCGGTGCCGGCCGGCCCTACAAATACGAGATCATCGGCCCCGACGGCGTCAGGCTGCCGCTGAAGGCCGATCCGTTCGCCTTCAAGTCCGAACTGCGTCCGGCCACCGCTTCGGTCGTGGCCGTGCCGCCGGCGCATGAGTGGGGCGACGAGGCGCATCGCAATTTCTGGCGCAATGCCGATCACCGGCGCGAAGCCATTTCGATCTACGAGGTCCATGCCGGCTCCTGGCAGCTTCGCGACGACGGTACGTTCCTGTCATGGGACGAATTGGCCGACCGGCTGATCCCCTATGTGGTCGAGACCGGCTTCACCCATATCGAATTCATGCCGATCTCCGAACACCCGTATGACCCGTCCTGGGGCTACCAGACGACCGGCCTCTACGCGCCATCGGCCCGCTTTGGCGATCCGGACGGCTTTGCCCGCTTCGTCGACGGCGCCCACCGTGCCGGCGTCGGCGTTATTCTCGACTGGGTGCCCGCGCATTTCCCGGTCGATGAGCACGGCCTGGCCAATTTCGATGGCACCGCGCTCTATGAACATGCCGATCCGCGCAAGGGGTTTCATCCCGACTGGAACACCGCGATCTACAATTTCGGCCGCCGCGAGGTGGTGTCGTTCCTGGTCAACAATGCGTTGTTCTGGGCCGAGAAATACCATGTCGACGGTCTTCGCGTCGATGCGGTCGCCTCGATGCTGTACCTCGACTATTCGCGCAAGGCCGGCGAATGGATCCCCAACGAGAAAGGCGGCCGCGAGAATCTCGAGGCGGTCAGCTTCCTGCAGAAGATGAACAAGGAGGTCTACGGCCACCATCCGGGCGTGATGACCATCGCCGAGGAATCGACCTCTTGGCCGAAGGTCTCGGCACCGGTGCATGAAGGCGGGTTGGGCTTCGGCTTCAAGTGGAATATGGGCTTCATGCACGACACGCTGGAGTATTTCTCCAAGGAACCGATCTTCCGAAAACACCACCACAACGACCTCACCTTCGGCCTGACCTACGCCTTTTCGGAGAATTTCGTGCTGCCGCTCTCGCACGACGAGGTTGTGCACGGCAAAGGCACGCTGCTTGGCAAGATGGCCGGCGACGACTGGCAGAAGTTTGCGACGCTGCGCGCCTACTACGCTTTCATGTGGGGCTATCCCGGCAAGAAGCTGCTTTTCATGGGGCAGGAGTTCGCGCAGCGCCGCGAATGGAGCGAGGCGCGCGCGCTCGACTGGAACCTGCTTGAATTCCGGCCGCATCGCGGCGTCTGGCAGACGGTGCGCGATCTCAACTATCTCTACCGTTCGCGCCCGGCACTGCATGGCCGTGATTGTGAGCCGGAAGGGTTTTCCTGGCTGATCGTCGATGACAGCCAGAATTCGGTTTTTGCCTGGCTGCGCAGCGCACCGGGCGGCAGCCCGGTGGCCGTCATTTCCAATTTCACGCCGGTGCCGCGTGACAATTATCGCGTGCCGTTGCCGAAATCAGGCAAATGGCGCGAGATCATCAACACCGACGCTTCGGAATATGGCGGTTCCGGCAAGGGCAATGGCGGCATGGTCGAGGCGCGGGCGGAGGGAGGAAACATCTCAGCGACGATGCTTTTGCCGCCGCTGTCGACGATCATGCTTGAACTCGTTGCCGACTGAGCCATGTCGATATCGAGTAACTTGGGAGGGTAGAAATGGCAGACTTGAAACGGACCCAGCCGCTGGCGCGCGATGCCATGGCCTATGTATTGGCCGGCGGCCGTGGGAGCCGCCTCAAGGAACTGACCGATCGGCGTGCCAAGCCGGCCGTCTATTTCGGCGGCAAGACGCGCATCATCGATTTCGCGCTCTCCAACGCGCTTAACTCCGGCATTCGACGCCTCGGCGTCGCCACCCAGTACAAGGCACATTCGCTGATCCGCCATCTGCAGCGCGGCTGGAACTTCCTGCGCCCTGAACGAAACGAGAGTTTCGACATCCTGCCGGCCAGCCAGCGCGTCTCGGAAACGCAGTGGTATGAAGGCACCGCCGACGCCGTCTATCAGAACATCGACATCATCGAGGCCTACGGCCCCGAATACATGGTCATCCTGGCCGGCGACCACATCTACAAGATGGACTACGAGATGATGCTTCGCCAGCACGTCGACGCCAATGCCGACGTCACCGTCGGCTGCCTCGAAGTGCCGCGCATGGAAGCCACCGGCTTCGGCGTCATGCATGTCGATGCCAAGGACAACATCATCGCCTTCGTCGAAAAACCCGCCGATCCGCCCGGCATTCCCGATAAGCCGGAATTCGCGCTGGCTTCGATGGGCATCTACGTCTTCAAGACCAAATTCCTGATGGAGCAGTTGCGCCGCGATGCGGCCGAGGCGGGCTCAAGCCGCGACTTCGGCAAGGACATCATCCCCTATATCGTCCAGCACGGTAAGGCGATCGCGCATCGCTTCGCCAAATCCTGCGTCCGCTCGACCGCCGAGAACGAAGCCTACTGGCGCGACGTCGGAACGGTCGATGCCTATTGGGAAGCCAATATCGACCTGACCGATATCACGCCCGAGCTCGATCTCTACGACCGCGACTGGCCGATCTGGACCTATGCCGAATTGAAGCCGCCGGCAAAGTTCGTGCATGACGAGGATGGCCGCCGCGGTTCGGCTGTGTCTTCGCTTGTCTCGGGCGATTGCATCGTCTCGGGGGCTTCGCTGAAAAAAAGCCTGATCTTCACCGGCGCGCGCATCAATTCCTATTCGACGCTGGAAGAAGTCGTCATGCTGCCCGACGTTCATGTCGGCCGGAACGCAAAGTTGAAGCGCGTGGTCATCGACCATGGTGTTAGGATACCGGAAGGGCTGGTGGTCGGCGAAGATCCTATTCTCGACGCCAAGCGCTTCCGCGTTTCCGAAAAGGGCATCTGCCTGGTCACGCAGGACATGATCGACAAGTTAGGGCTCTAACGCATGCAGGTTCTGTCGGTCACGCCCGAGATCTTTCCGCTGATCAAGACCGGAGGGCTTGCCGACGTGACCGGCGCGCTGCCCATCGCCTTGGCGGCCAAGGGCGTGACCGTGCGCACGCTCATCCCGGGCTTTCCGACCGTCATGGCCGCCTTCAAGAAGAAGCGGGCGGTTCTGCAATATCCCTTGCTGCAGGGCGGCAAGGCCTCCGTCCATTCAGTCCAACTCGCCGGGCTCGAACTGTTCGTGCTCGATGCGCCGCATCTGTTCGACCGTCCCGGCGGTCCCTACGGCAATGCCACCGGCGTGGACTGGCCAGACAACTGGCGGCGCTTCGCAGCACTAAGCCAGGTCGGCGGCGATATCGCCGGCGGCGCCATCTCGGGCTACCAGCCCGACATCGTCCATGCCCATGACTGGCAGTCTGCGATGACCCTGGCCTACATGCGCTACGGCAAGGCAGTTGGCATTCCCTCGATGATGACCGTCCACAATCTCGCCTTCCAGGGCCAGTTCGGCGCCGGCATCTTCGGTGAACTCGGCTTGCCGGCGGCGGCGATGGCGCTCGACGGCGTCGAATATTATGGTGGTGTCGGCTTCCTCAAGGCTGGCCTGCAGGCCGCCTGGGCGATCACCACGGTCAGCCCGACCTACGCGCAGGAGATCCGCTCGGCGGAATTCGGCATGGGTCTCGACGGCCTCATCAACATGCGCTCCAGCGATCTCTATGGCATCGTCAACGGCATCGACACCGGCATCTGGGATCCGGAAACCGACAAGCATCTGGTATCCCCCTACACGGCGAGCACACTGAAGGCGCGCGCGCCCAACAGGACTGCCGTGGAGGACCGCTTCAGTCTTGAGCGTGACGACAGCCCGATCGTCTGCGTGGTCAGCCGGCTGACCTGGCAGAAGGGGATGGACATACTGGCGCTGGTGATCGACGGCATCGTTGCCACTGGCGCGCGGCTGGCCATCCTGGGATCGGGCGATGCTGGTCTCGAAGGCGCGCTGCTTGCCGCTGCCGCCCGGCATCGCGGCCGTATCGGTGTGGTCGTCGGCTACGATGAGGGGCTGTCGCACATCATGCAGGGTGGCTGTGACGCCATCGTCATCCCCTCGCGCTTCGAACCGTGCGGGCTGACGCAGCTTTACGGCCTGCGCTATGGCTGCGTGCCGGTGGTCGCGCGCACCGGAGGCCTCGCCGATACGGTCATCGACGCCAATGAGGCCGCCGTCTCTGCCGGTGTCGCCACCGGCTTCCAGTTCGCGCCCAACAATGGCGGTGCGTTGCTGCACGCCATTAGCCGCCTCGTCAACGCCCACGCCAGTCCGACGGTCTGGGAATCGCTGCAGCGCCAGGGCATGAAGGCCGATGTGTCGTGGGACAAGAGCGCCGAAAAATATGTCGAACTCTATCGCTCGCTACTTTCGAAAAGGGTTGCCTGAAGCATGATACGGACCGTCCCCACCAAGCCTTATTCCGACCAGAGGCCCGGCACGTCGGGCCTGCGCAAGAAGGTGCCTGTCTTTCAGCAGGAGCACTATGCCGAGAATTTCATCCAGTCGATCTTCGACGCGCTCGACGGTTTCAAGGGCAAGACCCTGGTGATTGGCGGTGACGGCCGGTTCTACAATCGCGAGGTCATCCAGAAGGCCATCGCCATGGCCGCCGCCAACGGCTTCGGCAAGGTGATGGTCGGGCAGGGCGGTATCCTGTCGACGCCGGCCGCCTCGTATGTCATCCGCAAGTACAAGACCTTTGGAGGCATCATCCTGTCGGCCAGCCATAATCCCGGCGGCCCGCATGAGGATTTCGGCATCAAGTACAATGCCGGCAATGGCGGCCCGGCGCCCGAAAAGCTGACCGACGCGATGTTCGAGAAAACCAAGACGATCTCAAGCTTCAAGATCGCCGATATCGATCCGATCGAAATCGACACAACAGGCACGGTCAAGGCCGCCGGCATGACGGTCGAGATCATCGACCCGGTCGCCGACTATGCCGAACTGATGGAAAGCCTGTTCGATTTCGATGCCCTGCGCAAACTGTTCAAATCCGGCTTCCGCATGCGTTTCGACGCCATGCACGCGGTGACCGGCCCCTACGCCAAGGAGATCCTGGAAAACCGGCTCGGCGCGCCCAACGGCACCTGCCGCAATTTCAAGCCGCTGCCGGATTTCGGCGGCCATCACCCGGATCCGAACCTCGTCCATGCCAAGCACCTCTATGACGAGATGATGGGACCGGACGCGCCGGATTTCGGCGCTGCCTCGGATGGCGACGGCGACCGCAATCTGATCATCGGCAAGGGCATTTTCGTTACCCCGTCGGATTCAGTTGCCATGCTCGCCGCCAATGCCCGCCTGGCGCCCGGCTACAAGGCCGGTTTGAAGGGCATCGCCCGCTCGATGCCGACCAGTGGCGCTGCCGACCGCGTCGCTGAAAAACTCGGCATCGCCCTCTATGAGACGCCGACCGGCTGGAAGTTCTTCGGCAATCTGCTGGATGCCGACATGGCGACGATCTGCGGCGAGGAGAGTGCGGGCACCGGCTCCAACCATGTCCGCGAAAAGGACGGCCTATGGGCGGTGCTTTTGTGGCTCAACATCCTTGCCGCGCGCGGCGAAAGCTGCAAGCAGATCGTCACTGAGCACTGGGCGACCTACGGTCGCAACTACTATTCGCGGCACGATTATGAAGAGGTTGAGAGCGACCGCGCTAACGCATTGGTCGACGAACTGCGCGCCAAGCTCGGCGCGCTGCCGGGTACCAGCGTGCGCGGCATGAAAATCGCCAGCGCCGACGATTTTGCCTATCGCGATCCGGTCGACGGTTCGATCAGCGAGCATCAGGGCATCAGGGTGCTGTTCGAAGGTGGTTCGCGGGTCGTCTTCCGCCTCTCCGGCACCGGCACGTCGGGCGCGACGCTGCGCGTCTACATCGAACGTTACGAGCCGGACAAATCGAGGCACGACCTCGACACCCAGGCCGCCCTTGCCGATCTGATAGCCGCAGCCGATGATATTGCCGGGATTCACAGCCATACCGGCCGCCCCAAGCCAAGCGTGATTACTTGAGGGTGGCGGTTCGCGCTTTCCCTTCTCCCCTTGTGGGGTTCGAAGGACGGGGCGAGACCCGTGGCTCGCCCCAGGGCGGTGGATCGGCGCGTAGCGCCGAGACGGTTGAGGGGTGCGCGAAGGATCGCTGTCCTTGCCAAGCTGGAACACCCCTCATCCGTCGCCTTCGGCGACACCTTCTCCCACAAGGGGCGAAGGGGGAGACTGCATGACCCAGCTCGGCGCCACCGTCACCCGCGAAGGCATCCGCTTTGCCGCCTGGTCGCAGGCGGCCCGTCGGCTTTGGGTCTCGATCTTCGACGAGCAGGGCAACCGGGAGATCGAACGGCTCGAACTGCAGCCGGAAGGTGAGGGCGTCCATGCGCTGTTCGTTGCGGGCCTTGGCCAGGGCATCCGCTACGGCTTTCGCGCCGATGGCGACTACGCGCCGGAACGCGGACTGTGGTTCGATCCCGCTAAGCTCCTGACCGATCCTTATGCCGTCGAGATCGACAGGTCCTATGTCTATGACTGGCGGCTGGCCCGGCGCCGGGGCGAGGGCGCCGATACCGCGCCGCTGATGCCGAAGGCGATTGCCGCTGCGCTGCCGAAGCCGGTGCAGGCTGCCCCGCCGCTATTCCAGCCGGGCGGCCTTATTTACGAAGTGCCGGTGCGCGCCTTCACCATGCTGCATCCGGACATTCCCGAAAAATTGCGCGGAACAGTCGCCGCACTTGCTCACCCGGCGGTTATCGAGCATCTGAAAGAACTGGGGGTTGACGCGGTCGAACTGATGCCGGTGACCGCGTCGATCGACGAGCGACATTTGCCGCCGCTCGGGCTGCGCAACGCCTGGGGCTACAATCCCGTGACTTTCATGGCCCTCGATCCGCGTTTGGCGCCAGGCGGCATCATGGAGTTGCGAAACACGGTCGCCGTGCTGCGTGAGGCTGGCATCGGCGTCATCCTCGACCTCGTCTTCAACCACACCGGCGAGAGCGACTGGCTTGGCCCGACGCTGTCGCTGCGCGGCCTGGACAACCAGGCCTACTACCGGCACTCATCAGACGGCGGGCTGGCCAACGATACCGGCACCGGCAACACGGTCGCTTGCGATCATCCTGTCGTCCAGGAGATGGTCCTCGACACGCTTCGCCATTTCGTCAGGGATGCCGGCGTCGACGGCTTCCGCTTCGACCTGGCGCCCATTCTGGGCAGGGTTGAAGGAACATTCGATGCCGAGGCGCCGATGCTGAGAGCGATGCGCGACGACCCGCTGCTGGCCGATCGCGTGTTGATCGCCGAGCCGTGGGACATCGGTTCCGACGGCTATCAGCTCGGTAATTTCCCGCCGCCCTTCCTCGAATGGAACGACAAGTATCGCGATGACGTCAGGCGCTTCTGGCGCGGCGACGCCGGCATGGTCGGTGCGCTGGCGACCCGGCTTGCCGGTTCGTCCGATGTGTTCGCAACGAACAGGCAAAACGCCAGTCGGACCGTCAATTTCATCGCCGCCCATGACGGCATGACGCTCGCCGATATCGTGCGCTACGAGCGCAAGCACAACGAAGCCAATGGCGAGCAGAACCGCGACGGTCACAATGAAAACCTGTCCTGGAACAGCGGCGTCGAAGGGGATGCGGACGATCCGGCCGTATGGGAGTCTCGCCAGAACGATCAGTGCGCGCTGCTCGCCACGCTGTTTGCCTCGCGCGGCACCATCATGCTGACCGCGGGCGACGAGTTCGGCCGTACCCAGCAGGGCAACAACAACGCCTATGCGCAGGACAACGAGATCACCTGGCTCGACTGGGCCGGCCGTGACCAGGTGCTGGAGCGCTACACGGCGGAACTCTCGAGGCTGCGCCGAGCGATGCCCGCGCTTTCCGACACAAGCTTCCTAACTGGCCAGCCGCAGGCGGGCTCGGGGATGCCGGACGTCGCATGGCTGACCGAGACAGGCGCGCCGTTCGATGAACAGTGCTGGCAGGACCCGCAGCGGTACCGCCTCGTCATGATCCTGGGTGGCGTCAGCCGCCTTGCCGTCATCATCAACGGCGATCGCCGGGCCTGCATGTTCACCTTGCCTGAGCGAGACGGATTCTTCTGGGCTCCAGCCATCGAAGCGCCGGATGCGGCGGACAGCTCGCGACCGATATCGGGACGGGCGGTGATCTTCATGATCGAACGTGCGCAAGCCGGCGCAGGGGAGAAGCGCAATGGCGGCAGGTGACAGGACCGGATGGTGGCGCGGCTGCGTCATCTACCAGGTCTATCCGCGCTCCTTCCAGGACACGACCGGCAACGGCAGCGGCGATCTCGCCGGCATTACGTCGAGGCTCGCTCATGTCGCCTCGCTTGGTGTCGACGCAGTCTGGCTGTCGCCTTTCTTCAAGTCGCCGATGGCCGATATGGGCTACGACGTGTCGGATTACTGCGATGTCGATCCGATGTTCGGCACGCTCGAGGATTTCGATGCGCTGGTCGCCGAGGCGCATCGTCTCGGCCTGAAGATCGTCATCGACCAGGTGCTGTCGCATTCGTCCGACAAGCACAACTGGTTTGTCGAAAGCCGCGCCAGCCGCGATAACCCCAAGTCTGACTGGTACATTTGGGCCGATACCAAGCCCGATGGCAGCGCGCCCAACAACTGGCTCTCCGTCTTCGGTGGCCCGGCTTGGGAATGGGATTCGACCCGCCGGCAATACTACATGCACAATTTCCTTGCCTCGCAGCCCGACCTGAATTTCCACAATCCGGAGGTCCAAGACGCGCTTCTCGACACGGTGCGGTTCTGGCTGGAGCGCGGCGTCGACGGCTTCCGGCTCGATACGGTCAATTACTATGTCCACGACCGCTGGCTGCGCAGCAATCCGCCCCTGGCGTCGAGCGTCGCCGGCACCAACGGCGAGACCAACACCTACCTCTACCAGGAGCATCTGTTCGACAAGACGCAGCCGGAAAACCTGGCGTTCCTGCGCCGCTTCAGGGCGCTGCTCGATGAATATGACGACCGCGCCGCGGTTGGCGAAATCGGCGATGAAGGCCGCTCGCTGCAGACGCTCGCGGCTTACACCTCAGGCGGCGACAAGCTGCATATGTGTTACACCTTCGACCTGCTCGGTCCGCAGTTCTCGGCCGCGCATGTGCGTGGCTGCGTCGAAGCCTTCGAGGCGGCCGTCTCCGACGGCTGGGTCTGCTGGGCGTTCTCCAACCATGACGTGGTGCGCCATGTCAGCCGCTGGACAAGGCCGGGCAGCGATCCCGACGCCGTCGCAAGATTCTCGATCATGCTGTTGTCCTGCCTGCGCGGCTCGATCTGCCTCTATGAGGGCGAGGAGCTGGGCCTGGAGGAGGCGGAGCTGGCCTATGAGGATCTGCGCGATCCCGTCGGCATCCGCTTCTGGCCAGGCGTCAAGGGCAGGGATGGGTGTCGCACGCCAATGGTCTGGGAGGCCGGCGCCGACAATGCAGGCTTCTCCACGGCCAGGCCCTGGCTGCCGATACCGGCCAGCCATCGCACCCGCGCGGTCGACGTCCAGAATGCCGACACGGCCTCGGTGCTGAAGTCCTATCGGACCACGCTGGCCTTGCGCGGGGAGCATGAGGCGCTGGTATCAGGCTCGATCCGCCTTCTCGACGCCGAGGGTGACGTGCTGGCTTTCGTTCGCGAGGGCGGCGGCGAAAGACTGCTCTGTGTCTTCAATTTCGCCGGAGGACCGGCCAATTGGCCGTTGCCGGGGAATATCGGAGCGGTTGTTCAGCTGGATGGCAATGCCGCGATCGTCACGACCGAGCTTTTGCTGCCAGCGCTCGGAGTCTTTTTTGGCAGGCTCGTCTGATACCCGGACCGTTACTGCACCAGCACGGCACGTCCGCATGTCGCGCCGGTGACCCGGACATCGGCCTCGCCGAGATGCACGCCGAGCGTATCGAGCAGGTTGTAAAGCAATGTGTCGACTGGTGCCGTTACGGTTTTCAAAAGCGTCGTCACAGCTGGCTTCACGGTGCCGAGCAACGCCGTTATGTCAAGCCCGAGGATACCAAGCGCATTGACGGAAAGCGACAACTTGTCGACCAGTGACGTTGTCAGCGTCTGGGTAATGTCCCGTGTTGGCGTCGTCTTGATGGTTTTGGCGGCGATCTCGGTTTTGTTGAAGACCAGGTTGGTCGGGCTGACGTTGGTGATGTCGGCACCCGCCGAACCCTTCACCAGTATTAGCGGGATTTTTAACAGCAGCAGATTGAGGCTGACATCCGCGATGTTGGCGTCGGAGAACGACTGCGGGTTGCTGAAATCCGCGAAGGCGGTGGGGCTGTTATCGGCATCGCTGGCGGCAAGGTTCACCGCCGCGATGCCGGGCTTCGCGGCAATGGTAACCTTCAGGCTGTCGGGGCCGGTCGGGCAACTGATGTCGGTCAGCTTTGCTTCGGCGTAGGCCACTTCGACATTCAGCGGCAGCTTGACTGACAGCAGGCTGATACCGCCGCCCAGGTTTGGATTGCCGACGCCGACCGTGACCAGCAGCTTGATGCGCGTTTGCGCGGTGCGAACCACGGTGCCGGCTTCTCCAACCGCCAGCCACGGCGAGGATTGCGGCGGTTCGCCGATGGCGATGGCGAGCGTGGTCGACAGCACGCCCGGAATGGTGGCGCCTAGGGCGACGTCGACCTGTTTTGAACCGTTTGCCAGCCCGGCGGCGGCCGTCAGCATTCCCAAGGCGCTGGCGTCGACGCCGAGGCCGGCGGGCCTTTGCCCGAGGCCCAACTTGCCGACGGAGCCGAGATCGACCAGATGACTGAGCGGGATCTGGACCGTACCGGTCGACTTGGACGCGATCGTCTGCAGGGCGACCTTGGCCGTGTTGCCAAGCCCGGGCACATTGGCCATGGCAGTGGCGATCTGGCCGACGGTCGCCTTCGATGCCAGCACATCCGAATACGACACGCCGGTCAGGTTCAGCTGTGTGGCAAGGCCGTCGACAAAGGAGAGCACGCTCACATCGGCGGAGAGCAGCGCGTTGTAGTCCATGACGCTGAGCGAGATGTTGCTGCCGAGAAGTCCGCCGAGAAGCGCGTTGAGGATACCGCCATTGAGGCTTGCGAGCCTCGATCCGACCGAGAACGTCGCCTGCGGCGTCATGCTGGCGATGGCTTGGGTGCCGATGACGGGAGTTGGGATCAGCGAACTCGCGAAATAGCGGGCCGGGATCTTCTTCAGGGTGACACGGACGGCATTGTAGGGTGTTACGCTGGCCTGGAAACGCTGGCCCACATTGGCGCCGGATGCCACATATCGCCCGGGCGTGACCGTCACGACGGTTTTGCCGGCCGCCGGCTCGATCGTCTGTCCTGAGCTTTGAACGACAACCCCTGGCATGCCGTTGTCGGTCAGTGTGGTGACAACCGCTGTGTTGACTTTGGTCATGTTCGAGGCGGCGGTGATCGCCGCCAGGTCCACCATTGCCTGGGCTTCGCGGCGCTCGGTGTAGATCGAGGCTTCGTCGATCGCCACCGCGGCCAGCGCCAGCGCCACCGGCGCGCTCAATGCCGCCATGACGGTGAAGTTCGCTTTCCTGTCACTCAGCATCAACCGGGCAAGCCGACCGATCCCATTGCACGCATGCAGCAGCATTCAAATGCCCCCGACCCTGATCGTTGACTGGCGCTTGATCGTGGTCCCGGGCATGGCTATGCCCGGGAAAAGGTTCCAGATCGGCAGGTTGCGGGCGTCGTACTGGATGGAAACCACGAACTGGCTTCCATCAGCCGTGCTGTCGTTGGCCTGGTAGGTCAACTTGCTGACATCCACGAAGGGATAACCGCCGGCATTGTTGGTGACGAAACTGGCTACGAGCGTCTGGCGTTCGGTCTGGTTCAACCCGGCAATTGCCGTGCGGGCGGCATCCGCTGCGATCTGTTGGATCGAGTTGGCGGCGCCGAAGTATATACCATATGCAACCATTCCGAGTAGAAGAAGAATGAAAATCGGTGAAAGCAAGGCAAATTCGACCGCAGAAGTGCCGTGTTCTTCTTGAAATTTCCGCATTAATTGACGGATTTTGGGCAATTTACTTGCTCTGTTAATCATAGCCGCCACGCGTCTGAAGTTCGAACCATATAGAAGGTACTCATAATGTAACCCCAGGTTGCTTAAGAACGCATTAAGACATTCCGGCAAACTGGCATGGCTCCGATTCGCGGTGAAAAATGGCGTCGAGGTGAAGAAACCAAGTCAAGCTTCTGGTTTCGGCTGGTGTTTCAGTGGCCACGCCATAGCTTTCGTCCGCCTTACTTTGGGTGACCCAGAGAGTCTGTTGAAATAAAAATTCTCCGCGTTAGTGTCTGGGCACGAGCCGCAGGACGGGAACCAGCGGCGCGCTCAAAGGGGTCAGATATCGACTCCAGGGCGTCAACACTTACTAGGCGCGCCAACGGCAGCGCCGACAGGGAGAACTTCATGCTGAAAAACATGCTGAAGGCGACGGTGCTCGCCACGACCATGGCGCTGGCCGCCGGCACGTTCTACACGCCGGCTTTCGCCGAGACCGTCTATAACAGAGGTAGCGCCGCCGAAGCGGAGACGGTCGATCCGCACAAGACCTCGACAGTCTACGAAGCCGATATCATACGCGACCTGTTCCAGGGCCTGGTCATGCATGACCAGAAGACGAACCTCATTCCGGGCGCGGCCGAAAGCTGGACAGTGTCAGACGACGGGACTGTCTACACCTTCAAGCTGCGCAAGGATGGCCTCTGGTCGGATGGCAGCCCGGTGACGGCGGACGACTTCGTCTATTCGTTTCGTCGGCTGGAAGACCCGGCCACCGCTGCCGAATACGCCTCGATGCTGTACCCGGTGAAGGGTGCGGAGGACGTCAACACCAAGAAGGGCAAGCCGGAGGATATGGGTGTCAAAGCGATTGACGCAAATACCCTCGAAGTCACGCTGAAGGCGCCGACGCCTTACTTCCTGGAGATGCTGACCCACCAGGCCGCCTATCCGGTCAACAAGGCTTCGATCGACAAGCTCGGCGCCGACTGGATCAAGGCGGGTAATCTCGTTTCGAACGGCGCCTATACGCTGGCCGAGTGGATACCCAACGACCACATGAAGCTGGTCAAGAATCCGAAATTCTGGGACGCCGCGACCGTCAAGATGGACGTCGTCAACTATATCCCGACCGAAGACCGCTCATCGGCGATGAAGCGCTTCGAGGCCGGCGAACTCGACAGCTACGGCGATCTGCCGACCGAACAGCTCGCGGATCTCAAGACCAAGTTCGGCGACCAGGTCCGCGTCGGACCTTATCTCGGCACCTATTATTATGCGATCAAGACCGACAAGGCGCCGTGGGACAATGTCGAACTGCGCAACGCCATCTCGATGGCGATCGACCGCGACTTCCTCGCTGAGAAGGTCTGGCAGAACTCGATGCTGCCTGGCTATTCGATGGTGCCTCCGGGCATCGCGGGCTACACGCCGGCAATGGCCAAATACGCCGACATGTCGCAGATCGACCGCGAGGACGCTGCCAAGAAGACCCTCGAGAAACTCGGCTATACGCCCGAGCATCCATTGAAGATGGAGATCCGCTACAACACTTCGGAAAACCACAAGAACACCGCCGTCGCCATCCAGGAACAGTTGAAGCCGCTCGGCATCGACGTCTCGCTGGTCAACACCGACACCAAGACCCACTACTCCTTCCTCGAGCAGAAGGGCGACTACGACGTGGCGCGTGCCGCCTGGATCGCCGACTACAAGGATCCGGAGACCTTCCTCGGCATCACCCGCAAGGCCAGCGGCAACAATTATTCGAGCTATGTCAGCCCGGCATATGAAGCGGCCATGGACAAGGCTGCGGCTGCCGGCGGCAAACCGGAAGAGCGCATGAAGGACCTCACTGAGGCCGAGCGCATCCTTGTCGATGACGTCGGTAACATTCCGCTTCTCTACTACAGCTTCCACGACATCGTTTCCTCGAAGCTGCATGGCTTCGACGACAATGTGATGGACATCCATCCGTCCCGCTTCATCAGCAAGGACTGATCCTTAGCCGGGCCGCCGCGCAACGAGATGCGCGGCGGTGCCGGTTTGCCATCGCATCGGCCCGGGAACCGGAATCGATTTTCGGCATGTCGGTGCGAAGATTTGAAGGCTAGAGCGCAACCGTCCAGCTGGACGCGCGTTGCTCTGGGTCAAGCGGGGCACCGATGCTGCGATACGTATTACGGCGGCTTCTGACCGCCATCCCGACGCTGTTCGTCATCGTGACCATGGCGTTTTTCCTGATGCGCGTCGCGCCGGGCGGCCCATTCAACCAGGAGCGGGGGCTGAGCCCCGAGATCAGGGCCAATCTCGAAGCCCAGTTCGGCCTCAACGATCCGCTCTGGCTGCAATTCGTCCATTATCTCGGCAATCTGCTGCGCGGCAATTTCGGCCCGAGCTACAACATGCCGGATTTCACCGTCACCGAACTCTTCGCCAAGGGCCTGCCTATATCGGTTCAGCTCGGTGCCTCGGCGCTCGTCCTGGCGCTGCTGCTCGGTTGTGTGCTCGGCACCATTGCGGCGCTTAACCAGAACAAGCTTGGCGACTATACGGTGATCGCGCTGGCGACGGCCGGCAGCACCATCCCAACCTTCGTCATCGCGCCGGTGATCCAACTCCTGTTCGGGCTGACCTGGAGGCTGCTGCCGATCGGTGGGTGGGGCGATGGCGCTTTCATCAACAAGGTCGGTCCGGTGTTGACGCTCGCTCTGCCGCAGATCGCCATCGTCGCCCGGCTGATGCGTGGCTCGATGATCGAATCCTTGCGGTCCCACCACATCCGCACGGCGCGCGCGCTCGGCCTGTCCGATTGGTCGGTGGTGGTCAAGCACGCGCTGCGCGGTGCCATCCTGCCGATCGTCTCCTTCACCGGTCCGGCGGCGGCGGCATTGCTGACCGGCTCGGTCATTGTCGAGACGATCTTCTCCATTCCAGGCGTCGGCCGCTATTTCGTCGATGCCGCGCTCAATCGTGACTACACGCTGGTGATGGGAACGGTGGTGGTGATCGCCATCTTTACCATTGTCTTCAACCTGATCGTCGACGTCATGTACGCGGTCGTCGATCCGAGGGTGCGCTATGACTGACATCGCAGCCACAGCCCCCACCGTCATCGGCCGTTCGCTCTGGGGGGACGCCTGGGCGCGGCTCAAGGCCAATCGCGCCGCCATGTTCAGCCTGTACTACCTTGCCCTGATCGGTGTCGTCAGCGTGTTCGGGCCGTGGTTCGTGCCGCATCAATACACAACCATCTATGCCGACTATGTGCGCATGCCGCCAAGCCTGTCAGCCTATCCGAAGGCCGACATGATCGAGACGGCGCTCACCGAAGCGATCAAGCGCATGCGGGTCGACATCAAGGAGTGGCGGCAGGAGGGCAACCAGGTCTTCGTCACAGTCAAGTCGACCAGGCCGATCGACGATCGCAACATCCGCTATCTCGACCGTTCCGATGCCTTTGACGACACCAAGATCGAGAGCAAGTCGCCCGACGGTCTCGAAGTGACGATGAGCGCCTCGATCAAGCAGCAATATTTCGTGTTCGGCACCGACAACACCGGCCGGGACCTGTTGTCGCGCACGCTGATGGCCGGGCGCATATCGCTGGCCATCGGCCTGCTCGCGGGTGTCGTGGCGGTGGTCATCGGCGTGGTCTACGGGGCCGCTGCCGGCTTTGCCGGCGGCAAGGTCGACGAGGTGATGATGCGCATCGTCGACGTGCTCTATTCCTTGCCCTTCATCTTCTTCGTCATCATGCTGGTAGTGTTTTTCGGCCGCAACTTTGTGCTGATGTTCCTGGCGGTCGGCGCCGTGCTGTGGCTCGACATGGCGCGCATCGTGCGCGGCCAGGCGCTGTCGATCCGCCGGCAGGAATATGTTCAGGCGGCGGAAGCCATGGGTGTCGGCCAGCGCGGTATCCTGCTGCGCCACGTCATCCCCAACCTGCTCGGCCCGGTGGTGATCTACATGACGCTGCTGGTGCCTCAGGTCATCATCCTGGAAAGCTTCCTGTCGTTTCTCGGCCTCGGCGTGCAGGAGCCGATGACCAGCTGGGGCGTGCTGATCTCGGTCGGCGCCAAGAACATCGGCACCGCCAACTGGCTGCTCCTGTTTCCCGCCTTCTTCCTCGTCTCGACGCTGTTCGCGCTTAACTTCGTCGGCGACGGCCTGCGCGACGCACTGGACCCGAGAGATCGATAAAGATGGGGATCGCTAAGATGGCTGCTTCCGAAACGATCCTCAGCGTCAAGGATCTGCGTGTCCGCTTCCGTACGCTCGACGGCGCAGTCGAGGCGGTGAAGGGCATCAGCATCCACGTCAATGCGGGCGAGACCGTTGCCGTGGTTGGCGAATCCGGGTCCGGCAAAAGCCAGACGATGATGGCGGCGATGAGCCTGCTGGCATCGAATGGCGAAGCGACAGGCAGCGTCGATTATCGCGGCCGCAATCTTCTGACGCTCAGCAAATCCGAGCTCAACCAGGTTCGTGGCCGCAAGATCAGCATGATCTTTCAGGAGCCGATGACTTCGCTCGATCCGCTCTATTCGATCGGCAACCAGTTGATCGAGCCGATCCGCCGGCACCGGGGCCTGAATGCCGCCGAGGCGCGGGAAGAGGCGCTCAAGCTGCTGCGGCTGGTGCATATTCCCGATCCCGAGCGGCGGATGAAATCCTATCCGCATGAAATGTCCGGTGGCCAGCGCCAGCGTGTGATGATCGCGATGGCGCTCGCCAACGACCCTGACATATTGATCGCCGACGAGCCGACGACGGCGCTCGACGTGACCATCCAGGCGCAGATCCTGATGCTTCTGGCCGAATTGCAGCGCAAGCTCGGCATGGCGATCGTCTTCATCACCCACGATCTTGGCATCGTCCGCCGCTTTGCCGACCGGGTCTATGTCATGCGCCAGGGCGAGGTTGTCGAGGAGGGGGAGGCGGAGGCCATCTTCGTCAATCCCCAGCATGCCTACACGAAAATGCTGCTGGCGGCCGAGCCGGCCGGCAGCAAGGCGCCGCCGCCCGCCAATGCTCCGGTGCTGCTCGAAGGCAGAAATGTCGAAGTGACGTTCAGGATTGGCGGCGGGTTTCTTGCTGGTGAACCGCTGATGCTGCGTGCCGTCGATCACATCTCGATCCGGCTGCAGCGAAACCAGACCATCGGCATCGTTGGTGAATCCGGCTCGGGCAAGTCGACGCTCGGCCGCGCCTTGCTGCGGCTGTTGCCGAGCGACGGGCTTATCCGTTTCGGCGATCGCGACATTTCCCAAGCCGACAGGCAGGCGATGCGGCCGCTGCGGCGCCAGATGCAGCTCGTCTTCCAGGACCCGTTCGGCTCGCTGTCGCCGCGCATGACCGTCGGCCAGGTCATCACCGAAGGACTTCTGGTGCATGAGCCTGATCTTTCGGGCAAGCAGCGTGATCAACGCGCGGTCGACGCCTTGCGCGAGGTCGGCCTCGACCCCAACGCACGCAATCGCTACCCGCACGAATTCTCCGGCGGCCAGCGGCAGCGCATCGCCATTGCTCGCGCCATGATCCTGAAGCCCAGGCTGGTGGTATTGGATGAGCCGACCTCAGCGCTCGATCGCTCTGTGCAGAAACAGATCGTCGAACTGCTGCGCAAGCTGCAGGCGGACCACGAATTGTCCTATCTCTTCATCAGCCACGATCTGTCGGTCGTGCGCGCCATGGCCGACTACATCATCGTCATGAAACAGGGCAAGATCGTCGAGGAAGGGCCGACTGAGGCGATCTTCAGCGATCCGCGGCACGCCTACACACAGACGCTGATGGCCGCGGCGATCGACGTGACGCGATTTCGCCTGAGCGCCTGAACCGGGCTCCGCACCGAGGCATTGGCTGTCCGCTCAATTCGCGGACCTGGGGCACTTGCGTGCTCGCACAGCGGCAATGGCATCCTGTTGCTGCTTAAGCCGGTCGATCCTGGCTGTTTCACGGTTGGCTACCGCCGTCTTCACGCGTGAGCCGCCGAGCAGCCAGCGTGGAACATTGGTGTTGGCCACCTTGCCGCGCGTGATTGCCGTTTGCGAGATGTCACGGGCGACGTCTCCCATCGCCCTGTTGAGGTCGGTGCACGTCATCGAATCGTATTTCGCTGCATCGACGGTTCTGCCGAGCGATGAACAGCCAGCGAAGAGAACCAGCGCCATCACAAGAATCAAGGGCGGGGCTGTGGTTGAATTCAAATTCATGTCGCACTCGGCCCGCCGTTTTCGCTGACTCCATCAGGTCCATCGACCCTAAAGCCGACGGACCTTTTCGTCAAAATATGCGGCCCGCGAAGAAACCTGCCACCGGCCAGCCTTTGCGTCCGGCGCAGGAACATTCTCTGCCACTCGAATTGCTATCTGGCGCGTGTTGGGTTCAATCACTGGTGAACGCAGAGAGCCCGTCCCGGCGACGTCGGGCGGGCCTTTCCTACGCTGCTTCAGCCACGAACGTCGACGGGGGGCAACCGCCGAGCACTGCCTGAGCGATGTCGGCGTCATTTTCATCGACATGCGCCATCACCAGAACCACCCCCTCGGCAACGTCTTGATCATCCGCCTTCATGGCGGCCATGGCGAATGTTCCAAACAGACCGCCGGCAACGCTGCCACAGACCGCGCCCGCCACCGCTGTTGGCAGCACGCTCGCAGCAAGAGGATTGGTGCCATAGGCCGCAACGGCGCTCAGGCAGGCCAACACGCCGGCGGCAGCGCCAAGTAACGATCCCAAAGCGGAAACCCTAAGAGATCCCGCCTCGTTATTGTAAGGCCCGATGATGGCGATCTGTACGCGAGGAATTCCGGCCGCCACCAAGTCGCTGGCGACCCGCGCCGCATCGGCGGGGGAATCAAAAAGTCTGCTAATCGTCGGCATGGTCGCTTAACGCTTCTGGCTGTTCAGCGTCGTGTCGGTGAGGAATGACGCGGCAATCAGGTCGTCAATCTCGATTCGGCCCTCGTCGCCCTCCATGATGGCCGCGACCTTCTGGAAGGTCTTCATCTCGTCTTCGGTAATCTGGGCTTCCTGCATCCTGGCTTTGATCTCTGTCATGCGCATGCCCAGGGCATGGGATTTCTTGGTCTCACGGTTCGACATGCTGCTGCTCTTTAGTTTTTCATTAATCGTTTTTCGCCCACCACCCGAATTTGGGGCAAGGGCAAGCGTTTCCAACCTGGACTTCGGTCGGGCAGGGGCTGGACTTAAGTCTGGTTGCGGGCATGATTGGGATGCGTGCCAAAGGCCTCTCGTGGCCCCA
Organism: Mesorhizobium sp. WSM4822; assembly: GCF_055811155.1. Classification (NCBI taxonomy): domain Bacteria; kingdom Pseudomonadati; phylum Pseudomonadota; class Alphaproteobacteria; order Hyphomicrobiales; family Phyllobacteriaceae; genus Mesorhizobium; species Mesorhizobium sp. WSM4822. Next base: position 264,137 of record NZ_JBVVQM010000004.1, read on the forward strand.
CTCCCATTAAGACCCGACTCCCATCAAGAATCGGGGCCGGATCCCTGCGTCGGTACCCGTCGTTCGATCACCACGGGATGGTGCCGATGGGTTAGGACGAAACCTGTCACGACAGTGCTGTCGTGGTGATGATGCCGGCGCCTATGATCATGGGACGCACGACGGAACATTAGGCGTGCCTGATGGTTTATTTCTCGCAGCCGGGATCACGATTTGGTGTCTGCTGCAGATCAGTCGGCAAAGGCTGGTCGGCCCGCGTTCTCCGCCAGAGGCGCGGGCTTCCCCAGGCAACAGGAGAGAGATCATGAACAACATCATTTGGCTCGTTGGAGCTGTAGTCATCGTGATAGCGATCTTGAGCTTTTTTGGCCTCCGCTGAGCGGAAACGCGCGTATCCGTCAGGATCTTTCCAGAATCTGTCCGCGAGCGCACGCATGAAAGCATCAGGCGGCCGGTTGGACCGTCCGGTTACTGTCCAGTGCAACAGGCATCGCTGTCGGCCGAGTCACAGAGGCACGGCGAATAGAAATTCGCCCATCCGACTGACGGGGGACGCGAGCAGTCTCGCTTGAGGGGCAGGTGGAGCGCCGAAGTCGGGATGCGCTAACTCTTTGTTTTTTCTGGTCGGAGTGGCAGGATTTGAACCTGCGACCCCCTCGTCCCGAACGAGGTGCGCTACCAGGCTGCGCTACACTCCGTGACCAGACCGCGGGCTTATAGCCGCCACACTTGGTTCCTGCAAGCGGCACGGCGGCACTTCTGTCGCATTTCGTCGGCTTTCGTCGAGCATTGCCCGAAAGGCCCGGATTCCCTTCCGGAATAAACGTGGCCTAAAGCCTTGTGTGCTAAGCCGCAGCCCTCGACAATTCGTAATTTCTGCCATTCGGAGTTTCCAGTCTTGTCCTTCAGCATCGTTGGCGACGCCCGGCCCAACAGTTTCGAATTCGAAACCGAAGCGCTGATCAAGCCATCCGGCTTTCGCGAATATGATGCGCGCTGGTGGTTCGGCCATCCCGGCTCCGCGCAACTGCCGGAGCTCAATCTGATCGGCGTCCAGGCGCTCGGCATGGGGCTTGGCACGCTTATTCGCCGTCTCGGCGCCGGTCCAGATATCGTCACCGGGCATGATTTCCGCTCCTATTCGCTGTCGATCAAACTGGCCCTGGTGTCCGGTTTGATGGCCGCAGGCGCACGGGTGAGGGACATCGGACTGGCGTTGTCGCCGATGGCGTATTTCGCCCAGTTCGCTTTGGATACGCCCTCGGTCGCCATGGTCACCGCTTCGCACAACGAAAATGGCTGGACTGGCGTCAAGATGGGTGCTGCGCGGCCGCTGACCTTCGGCCCGGAAGAGATGAGCGCGCTGAAGGCGATCGTGCTGGCAGGTGATTTCGATCTCGTCGGCGACGGCTCCTACGATTTCATCCGCGACTTTCGCGCGACCTATCTCGACGATCTGACCCGCGACAAGCGCATCGCCCGAAAGCTGAAAGTGGTCGCAGCCTGCGGCAATGGCACCGCCGGCGCCTTCGCGCCGCGGGCGTTGCAGCGCATCGGCTGCGAGGTCATCGCGCTCGACGTCGAGCTCGACCATACATTTCCGCGCTACAATCCCAATCCCGAGGACATGCGGATGCTGCATGCCATCCGGGACAAGGTGCTGGCATCAGGCGCCGACATCGGCCTTGGCTTCGACGGCGATGGCGACCGCTGCGGCGTCGTCGACAATGAAGGCAATGAAATTTTTGCCGACAAGGTCGGTGTGATGCTGGCAAGGGATATTTCCAGCCAGCATCCCAACTCGACCTTCGTCGTCGACGTCAAATCGACCGGCCTGTTCCATACCGACGCAATGCTGCGCGCCAATGGCGCCGTCACTGACTATTGGAAAACCGGCCATTCCTACATCAAGCGCCGCGTCGCCGAACTCGGTGCTGTCGCCGGTTTCGAAAAGTCGGGTCATTTCTTTTTCAATCCGCCGATCGGGCGCGGATATGACGACGGGCTGATCACCGCCATCGCCATCTGCCAAATGCTGGATCGCAGCCCGGGCAATTCGATGGCCGATCTTTATCGCGCCCTGCCGCTGACCTTCGGCACGCCGACCATGTCGCCTCACTGCGCGGACGACGTGAAGTATGGCGTTGTCGAGCGGGTGGTTGCCGACTTTCGGGCCATGAAGCGGGATGGAATGGTTTTCGCTGGCCAGAAGATCGCAGACCTCATCACCGTCAACGGCGTGCGCGTCGTCGCCGACGACGGCACCTGGGGGCTGGTGCGCGCCTCATCGAACAAACCGGAACTGGTCGTGGTGGTCGAAAGCCCGGTGTCGTCGCAGCGTCGACGGGAGATGTTCGAGGCTGTCGACGCCGTGCTGCGCCGCAGCCCCGAGGTGGGCGCCTACAACCAGACCTTTTGAATGGTAGTTGAATGACCGAGCGGATTGTCAGTTTTGTCATGAGCGGCGGCGTCGGCTCGAGATTGTGGCCGCTGTCGCGCGAGGACAACCCCAAGCAGTTCCACGATCTGTCCGGCGATGGCTCGATGCTGGCCAAGACCTTGCGCCGGCTGACGGCCCGGCCGGAAGGCGAAACGCCGATCTTCCTGATCGCCGCGGAGCGCCATGCTGATCGCGTTCACGCCGATCTTGCTGGTCTCGACCTCGCCGGCGGCGGTCCGCTGTTCGAGCCGACCGGGCGCAACACAGCCGCCGCCGTCGCACTGGCGACGCTGCGCACGCTGTCCGAATTCGGTGACAGCCTGGTGCTGGTGGTGCCGTCGGATCATGAGATATCGACCCCGCGCCAATTCTGGCATAGCGTCGAAGCCGGCACCGAGGCAGCGCGTAGTGGACGGCTGGTGGTGTTCGGCATCAAGCCGACACAGCCCGAGACCGGCTACGGCTATATCGAGGTCGCGGCCGAAAGCGGCGGCACCTTCGATGTGTCGCGCTTCGTCGAAAAGCCGGATATTGAGACTGCGCAAAGCTATCTCAAGGCCGGAAATTTCTACTGGAACACCGGTATCTTCCTGTTTCGCGCCGTCGCCATGCGTGATGCCTTCATAGCGTTCCAGCCGGATATCTGGCTGGCCACCGAAGCAGCTTACAGGGCAGCGACATCGGATCTGTCCGGCCTTTACATGCCGCTAGAACTCTACGCCACCATTCCGTCGAACTCGATCGACTACGCCATCATGGAGCGGGCAAAAGACATCGCCATGGTGCCGGCCGGCTTCCGCTGGAACGATCTCGGCTCCTGGCAGTCGCTGCTCGATGTCGGCCCCGCCGACGACCGGGGCAATGTCATCATCGGCGATGTCGTCGCTATCGATTGCGAGAATTCCTACATTCGCAGTGATGGCCGCCTGCTGTCGGCGATCGGCATGAAGGACATCGCCATCGTTTCGACATCGGATGCCACCTTCGTCGCCCCGGTCAGCCACAGCCAGCACGTCAAGAAGATCGTCGAGCAGCTCGAAAAATCGGGTCGCCTTGAAACCAGGTTCACGCCGGCGCATGACCGCGTCATCGAAAGCGGCGCCTGGCGCCGGCGCGTGCATCACTGGCTGTTTCAGGAGACCTTGCCGCTGTGGTCGACATCGGGGGTCGACGAACGCCATGGCGGCTTTCACGAAGCGCTCGGCCTGGACGCCTCGCCGCTGATGAAGCCCAAGCGCATGCGCACCATGGCAAGGCAGGTCTATGCTTTCGCCGTCGCCCGAGCGCGCGGCTGGGACGGTCCGGCCGACCGGCTGATCAGCCACGGCATCGCCTTCATGGCCGGCAAGGGCCGCACCGACAAGGGCGGCTGGGTTCGGGCGCTGAATGTCGACGGTTCGGTCGCCGACGCCACCGAGGATGCCTACGATCATTCCTGCGTGCTCCTGGCGCTCGCGCATGCGCATATGTCTGGCAATCCAGACGCCTTGCGCCTCGGCGAGGAAACCTTCGCCTTTCTCGATGCGCATCTCGAAGACAGCCGCATGACCGGCTTCCTCGAGACATCGGACGGCAAAGGCGAGCGCCGCTCCAACCCGCATATGCATCTGCTCGAGGCCTTCCTCGCTTGGCATCAGGCGACTGGCGAGCGCGCCCATCTGCGCCGCGCAGCGCGCATCATCGACCTCTTCCGAAGTCATTTCTTCGATCCGGAAAGCTGGACGCTTGGCGAGTATTTCGATGCCGAATGGAAGCCATCCGCAGGAGAGAAAGGGTCATGGACCGAGCCTGGCCACCATTTCGAGTGGGCCTCGCTGCTGGTTGATTTCGCTGGACGCAGCGGCCAGGCCGAATTGAGCGGCTTTGCCAGAAAACTCTACGCGTCGGCCACTGCCAATGGCCTCAACCGCGCCACCGGCCTTGCTTATGGCGCCGTCTCGCGGCAGGGCCTGCCGCTCGACCTGATATCACGCAGCTGGCCGCAGGCCGAAGCGGTGAAGGCGGCTATCGCGCTGGATGGTTCGGGCGGGCCGGACCTGAAGCCCGAGATCGAAGCGCGCGTCGGCCGGCTGTTTCGCTGGCACATCGACCCGGCGCCGCTCGGCCTGTGGATCGATCGCATCGACGAGCGCGGCCGCTCACTGGCATCGGACGTGCCCGCCAGCATCTTCTATCATCTGGTCTGTGCGCTGACCCAGTATCTGGACAGCACGGCCGACCCGAAGGCGTAGAGGGTTGATCAGTACGGGCTCGCCACGTCGCCCGTCTCGACATAGATCGACTTCAGCTGCGAATAGAGTGCCAGCGCCGCCAATGAATTCTCACGTCCGATGCCCGACTGTTTGAAGCCGCCGAACGGGATTTCGACCGGCGTCAGATTGTAGGCGTTGATCCAGCAGGTGCCGGCCTGCAGCTCGGCAATAACGCGGTGGGCGCGCGGCAGGTCACGCGTGAAGACGCCGGCGGCAAGGCCGAATTCGGTGTCGTTGGCGCGGTCGATCACCTCGTCCTCACCGTCGAATTTCAGCACGCTCATGACAGGCCCGAAAATCTCCTCGCGGGCGATGCGCATTGTGTCGGTGACGCCGGTGAACACCGTTGGCTCGACAAAGAATCCGCCCTGGAAACCCTGCAGCGAAGGCACGTTGCCGCCACAGGCAAGCGTTGCTCCGTCCTGCTTGCCGATCTCGATATAGCCCACTACCTTGTCGTGCTGCGCCTTGGAAACCAGCGGCCCCATCTGGGTTTCGGGGTCGAGCGGGTCGCCGATGCGGATTTTCTTGGTCCGCTCGATCAGACGCTCGACGAAGCGGTCGTGAATGCCGCTCTGCACGAAGACGCGCGTGCCGTTGGAACAGATCTGCCCGGTCGAATAGAAATTGCCGAGCATGGCGCCGCCGATGGCGTTCTCGATGTCGGCATCGTCGAAGACGATCAGCGGCGACTTGCCGCCGAGTTCCATCGTCGCGTGCTTCATCTTCGAGCCGGCCAGCGACAGCACCTTGCGGCCGGTCGGCACCGAGCCGGTCACCGAGACCTTGGCGACGACATCGTGGCCGACGAGCCCGGCGCCGACATCGCCATAGCCTTGCACCACGTTGAACAGGCCGTCAGGCAGCCCGGCCTCGCTGTAGATCTCCGCCAGTGCGAGTGCTGAAAGCGGCGTGTTTTCCGATGGCTTGAACACCATGGCGTTGCCCATGGCGAGCGCCGGTGCCGATTTCCAGCCGGCGATCTGGATCGGGTAGTTCCAGGCGCCGATGCCGACACAGACGCCGAGCGCTTCGCGCCTTGTGTAGGCGAAGGGTCCGCCGAGATCGACCGACTCGCCATTGTAGGCGGCAACCGCACCGCCGAAATATTCAAGGCAGTCCGCTGCCGATGGGGCGTCCGCCATCAGCGTTTCCTGGATCGCCTTGCCTGTATCCAGTGTCTCGATGCGGGCGAGGTCGGCGTTGCGGGCGCGCAATATGTCGGCGGCGCGGCGCAGGATGCGCCCGCGCTCGACCGGCTTCAGCCGCGCCCAGGCGGGCTGCGCCGCCCGCGCCGCCTCGACGGCGAGTTCCAGCACGTTCGGCGTCGCCGAACGCAGCATGGCGATGGTCTCACCGGTTGCCGGATAGATGACCGGCAGCGGCGCGCCGCCTTCGTCCTCGATGTAGCGTCCGTTGACATAGTGCGATGCCGTGGGCTGGGCGCGCATGGGAGGTCTCCAAATCGTCTTCGCGGCATGCATGATCGTGCAGTCACGATCATGCTCTATCTGTCCGACGCCTGCCAGCGCGGATTGATCCATGGTTCCTGGTTGGACGGCGCCAGCGGTGTCCGGCCAAGGATGTGATCGGAAGCCTTCTCCCCGGTCATGATCGATGGCGCATTGAGATTGCCGTTGGTGACGCGCGGGAAGATCGAGGAATCGGCGACCCGCAATCCTTCGACGCCAATGACCCGGCATTCCGGATCGACGACGCTCATCATGTCGTCGGCGCGGCCCATCTTGCAAGTGCCGCAAGGATGGTAGGCGCTCTCGGCATGATCGCGGATGAAGATGTCGAGCTCGTCGTCCGACTGAATGTGGCTGCCCGGAGAGATTTCCTTGCCCCGATAGGGGTCGAACGCCGACTGCCCGAAGATCTCGCGCGTCAGCCTGATGCAGTGGCGGAACTCCTCCCAATCGTCTGGATGCGACATGTAGTTGAAGCGGATCATCGGCTTGGATTTCGGGTCCGGCGAACGCAGCGTCACCGAACCGCGCGACTTCGAGCGCATCGGTCCGACATGCGCCTGGAAGCCGTGCGATTTCGCAGCCGCCTTGCCATCATAGCGGACTGCCGCCGGGATGAAATGGTACTGGATATCGGGGTAGTCGACGCCGGCGCGCGAGCGCACGAAGGCTGCCGCTTCGAAGTGGTTGGTGGCGCCAAGCCCGGTCTTGAGGAACAACCACTGCGCTCCGATGAGTGCTTTCGAGAACGGGTTCAGCACCGAATTGAGCGTGATCGGCAGCAATGATTCCTGCTGGATGTAGAGCTCCATATGATCCTGCAGATTGCGGCCGACACCGGGCCGGTCGGCCACCACCGGAATGCCGTTTTCGCGCAAATGCTCGGCCGGGCCGATGCCGGACAGCATCAGTATCTTGGGCGAATTGATCGACGATGCGGCGACGATCACCTCACGTCGCGCCTTAACGACCTGAATCTGTTTGTGAGCTTCGATCTCGACGCCGATGGCGCGTTGATTCTCGATAATCACGCGCCGCGCAAAGCCCTTGACCAGACTCACATTTTTGCGCTTCAGCGCCGGCTTCAGATAGGCCGATGCCGCCGACCAGCGGCGACCGCCGCTGATGGTCTGCTCCATCGGCCCAAAACCTTCCTGCTTGGAACCATTGTAGTCTTCGGTCAGTTCGAACCCGGCCTGGCGACCAGCCTCGACAAAGGCGCCATAGAGCGGATTTTTACGCGAGCCGCGCTGCACATGCAGCGGCCCGCCGTGGCCGCGCCAGCCATCCTCGCCGCCGTCCGAATCTTCCATACGCTTGAAATAGGGGAGCACGTCGGCGAAGCCCCAGCCGGCCGCACCCTCTTCGGCCCAATGGTCGAAATCGCGGGCGTGGCCGCGCACATAGACCATGCCGTTGATCGAGGACGAGCCGCCGATAACCTTGCCGCGCGGTGTCGCCAGCACGCGGCCGCCGAGATGCGGTTCCGGCTCGCTGGCAAAACCCCAGTCGTAGAGGCTCATGTTGAGTGGGATCGACAGCGCCGACGGCATCTGGATCAGCGGCCCGATATCGCTGCCGCCGAATTCGATGACGATGACCGAATGCTTGCCGTCTTCAGACAGGCGATAGGCCATGGCCGAGCCGGCCGAGCCGGAGCCGATGATGACGAAATCTGCTTCAAGCATGGTTCATATGCGCCATGAAATCGGCGAGCGAGACATTGCCGCCGGTAGCCACAACAAGGGCGGTCTTGCCCCTCACATCCACCTTGCCGCCGAGCAGTGCGGCGAGCGAGGCAGCACCAGACGGCTCCAGCACCAGCTTCATGCGCTCGAAGGCGATCCGCATGGCGCTGCGCACCGATTGGTCGTCGACGGTGATGCCGCGAACACCGGCGGTCTTGACTGCCGCGAAAGGCGCGTCGCCCGGCCGTCGCGACATCAGCCCGTCGCAGATCGACTTCGGCCCGATCGGCATCGTCTCGATGCTGCCATGTGCCAGCGACGAGCCCATGCCGTTGAAACCTTCAGGTTCGACGCCGATGATCTCAGTGGCGGGCGACAGATAGTGGAAGGCGAGCGAAACGCCGCCGATCAGCCCACCGCCACCGACCGAGCAGAACAAAAGATCGGCGCTGGCGCCTTTGGCTTCGAGTTGGTCAAGCGCTTCGAGGCCGGCGCCCGCCTGGCCGGCAACGATCTCCGGATCGTCAAATGGATGCAGCAGGGCCAAGCCTTCGGTCTCGGCGATCTCGCGTGCCTTGGCGGCGGCGACTTCCTCACGCGCGCGTTCGCCATGGTCGGTCAGCACGACGCGGGCGCCATAGCCGGCCGTAGCATCACGCTTGGCGGCCGGTGCGTCGATCGGCATGACGATGGTGACGGGAATGCCGAGCGCCTGGCCGGCAGCCGCCAGCCCTTGCGCGAAATTGCCGGAGGAGTAGGCGACGACGCCTTTCCTGGCCTCATCAGTGGAAAGCTGCTTCAGGCGCCAATAGGCGCCGCGCACCTTGAACGATCCGGCCCATTGCAGCGATTCCGGCTTGATGAAGACGCGGGCCGCACCCGTCTCGCGGGCCAGTGCCGCCGATTCCAGCAGCGGTGTGATCTGCGTCGCCCTGGAGGTGACGGCATAGGCCTGCTTGAGATGGTCGAGGGAGGGGACGAGAAGGTCTGACATCATTCGCCTCGCGGATACCTTTTGCTCTCTTCGAGATTGTCGAGGTTCATGTGATTGCGCATGTAACGCTCGGACGCTTTTTGCAGCGGCTGGAAATCCCAGGGGTAATAGGCGCCGTTGCGCAGCGCCGGATAGACGACCCAGCGGCGCGCCTGGTTTTCGCGGACAGCGGCGTCGAAGCCGGCCATGTCCCAGCGCGCCTGGACCTTGTCCATGAATGCCGCCACCAGGCCCGCATTGGCCGCGTCGTCGGCCAGATTGTCCCGTTCGAGCGGATCGGCTTCGAGATCGAACAGTTGCGGCGGATCGAGTTCACAATGGACGAATTTGTATCTGCCGTCGCGGATCGCAACCAAGGGCGCGTTGGACCCTTCGGCCGCATATTCCATCAGCACCGGCGCGGTGCGCTCAATACCCTTGGTGAGCGGCAGCAGCGACTGGCCGTCGGTCCACGGCGCGATTGCAGCGATGTCGATGCCGGCGAGGTCGCAAAGCGTCGGCGCCACGTCAAGATTGGAAACCGGCGTCTCGATCAGCCCGGCGTGAACGCCCTTGCCGGCAATCATCAGCGGCACGCGCGCCGAGCCCTCGAAGAAGCTCATCTTGAACCATAGGCCGCGCTCGCCGAGCATGTCGCCGTGGTCCGAGCAGAACAGGATGATTGTGTCGTCGGCCATGCGGGTGCGCTCGAGAACATCCAGGATCTCGCCCAGCTTGTCGTCGACATAGGAGATGTTGGCGAAATAGCCCTGCCGCGAACGACGCACCTGTTCCGGCGTGATCTCGAAGGAAGGATAATCGCTGGCGTGGTACAGCCGCCGGGAATGCGCATCCTGCTCGTCATGCGCGATGAACCCGGTTTCCGGATCCAGCGCCTGGCAATGCTCATAGAGATCCCAATACTGCTTGCGCGCGACATAGGGATCGTGCGGGTGCGACAGCGAGACGGTGAGGCACCATGGCCGATGGCTCGCATCGTCCTGTTCGCGCGAAAGCTGATAGAGCTTCTGTGTGGCTAGGAACACGACCTCGTCGTCATACTCCATCTGGTTGGTGATCTCGGCAACGCCGGCGCCGGTCACCGAGCCCAGATTGTGATACCACCAGTCGATACGCTCGCCGGGCTTGCGGTAGTCCGGCGTCCAGCCGAAATCGGCAGGGTAGATGTCGGTCGTCAGCCGTTCCTCGAAACCGTGCAACTGGTCCGGCCCGACGAAATGCATCTTGCCCGACAGGCAGGTGTAGTAGCCGGCGGCGCGCAGATGATGGGCGAAGGTCGGGATCGATGAGGCGAATTCGGCGGCGTTGTCATAGACGCCGGTGCGCGACGGCAATTGCCCGCTCATGAACGAGGCACGGCCCGGTGCGCAGAGCGGCGACGCCGTATAGTTGTTGGCAAAGCGCGCCGAACGCGCAGCCAACGCTTTCAGATGCGGTGTGTGCAGAAAATCCGCCGGGCCGTCCGGAAACAAGGTTCCGTTGAGCTGGTCGACCATGACGATCAGAAAATTGGGTCGCTTCGTTGTCACTGTTTGCGCCGCTCGCCAAGTTTTGTTTCGAGATAGTCCTCGACCAGCGCGATTGCGGTCGCGGCATCAGGCACGCCGTCTTTCAGCGCCCGCCTGATGTAGAGCCCGTCGATCATCGCCGCAGTCGCTTCGGCGGCGCGGTCGGCCTCGGCCCTGGGCAGGATGCCGACAAGCCCGCTCATCAGGTTCGAGTGCAGCCGCCGCGCATAGACCCTGAGCAGCCGGCGCAAGGCCGATGATTTCTGCGCCTCGACATAGAAGGCGAGCCAGGCGGCGATGGTTTCCGGCTGGAACTGGATGTCGGAGAAGTTGACGGCGACCACCGCCGAAACGCGCTGGCGCGCGGTACCAGCCGATTGAAGGGCGCGTCGCATGTCGATGGTCAGTTCGGCCAGGATGTGCCGCATCGTCGCCAGCAACAACTCGTCCTTGGCGCCGAAATAGTGATGGGCAAGAGCCGACGAAACCCCGGCGCGTCCGGCGATCTCGGACATGGTGACGTCGAGCGAGCCGCGCTCGCCGATCGCCGAGATCGTCGCGTCGATCAGCGCCTTGCGGCGCAGCGGTTCCATTCCGACTTTCGGCATCTCGCGATGATCCTTTGAGAAAACAGGATTATTTTTTATTGACGCGTCAATCAACAAAAAAATCGACCGCGATCTTGGCTGTACCAAGCGATTGTCCGCCTCCCGCCCTTCACGAAGTGGGCAGGATTGTTTATATTTGAACAATAAAGGCGAAATGCGCCGTGAGCCCACATGTTAGGCTGGCGCCAAGGATGGAGACCGCCATGACCGCATGCATCGTTGGCTGGGCGCATTCGCGCTTCGGCAAGCTCGAGGGCGAAACGCTCGAAAATCTGATCGTCAAGGTGGCAACCGACGCGCTCGACCATGCCGGCATCGGTCCCGACGAGGTCGACGAGATCGTGCTTGGACATTTCAACGCCGGCTTTTCGGCGCAGGATTTTACCGCCGGCCTGGTGCTTCAGGCCGACGACCGGCTGCGCTTCAAGCCGGCGACGCGCGTCGAGAACGCTTGCGCCACCGGATCGGCCGCGGTCCGTCAGGGCATCCGCGCCATCGACGCCAATGCCGCCCGCATCGTGCTGGTGGTCGGCGCCGAGCAGATGACGACGACGCCGGGGCCGGAGATCGGCAAGAACCTGCTCAAGGCGTCCTATCTGCCCGAGGACGGCGAGACACCGGCGGGTTTCGCCGGCGTCTTCGGCAAGATCGCGCAGGCCTATTTTCAGCGCTACGGCGACCAGTCGGATGCGCTGGCCATGATTGCCGCCAAGAACCACAAGAACGGCGTCGACAACCCCTATGCACAGATGCGCAAGGATTTCGGCTACGAGTTCTGCCGCCAGGAGAGCGAGAAGAACCCGTTCGTTGCCGGCCCACTGAAGCGCACCGACTGCTCGCTGGTCTCCGACGGCGCCGCCGCCCTTATCCTTGCCGACACCGCCACGGCGCTGAAGATGCGCCGTGCCGTTGCCTTCCGCGCCAACGAGCATGTGCAGGATTTCCTGCCGATGTCGAAGCGCGACATCCTGACCTTCGAAGGCTGCGAACAGGCCTGGAACCGGGCGTTGAAATCAGCCGGCGTGACGCTCGACGATCTGTCCTTCGTCGAGACGCATGACTGCTTCACCATTGCCGAACTGATCGAATATGAGGCGATGGGTCTTGCCAAGCCGGGAGAGGGGGCCAAGCTGGCGCTGGACGGCACAACGGCCAGGGATGGCCGCCTGCCGGTCAATCCCTCCGGTGGGCTGAAGGCCAAGGGCCATCCGATCGGCGCCACGGGCGTGTCGATGCATGTCTTGACCGCCATGCAGCTTGTCGGCGAGGCCGGCGGCATCCAGGTGCCGGGCGCCAAGCTTGGCGGCATCTTCAATATGGGCGGTGCCGCGGTCGCCAACTACGTTTCCATTCTCGACCGGATCAGGTAAACCGCCCGCATTTACGGGAGGGTTCATGACAAATCCGGTTCTGATCGAAGTGTTGCGCGGCGCGATCGTCGAGAGCGCGCATCGCGGCTCAGTCGCGGTCTTCGATGGCGATGGCAAGCCCGTCTGGGAGATCGGCGACACAGCCAAGCCGGTGTTTCCGCGCTCGGCGGTCAAGGCGATCCAGGCACTGCCGCTGGTCGAAAGCGGTGCGGCCGATGCCTATGGCTTCGGCAACCGCGAACTGGCGCTCGCCTGTGCGTCCCACTCGGGCGAGCCGGCCCATGTCGAACTGGCGCGATCCATGCTGTCCAAGGTGGGGCTGGATGGGTCGGCGCTCGAATGCGGCACGCATTGGCCGTCCAATCATGACGCCGAGATTGCGCTCGCCCGCGCCGGCGGCTCGCCGAACGCATTGCACAACAATTGCTCCGGCAAGCATTCCGGCTTCCTCTGCACCTGCGTCCACGCGGGCATTGCGCATCGTGGCTATGTCAAGCCGGGACATGGCCTGCAGGAACTGGTGCGCGACGCCATGCAATCGGTGACGGGCGCTGTCCATGGTGAGGACCAGCGGGCCATCGATGGCTGTTCGATCCCAACCTATGCGGTGCCGCTCAGGAGTTTTGCGATCGGCTTTGCCCGCATGGCCACGACATCAGGTTTTGGCCCCGAGCGAGCCAAGGCCGCGAGGCGGCTACTTTCCGCCTGCATGGCCGAGCCGTTCTTCGTTGCCGGCACAGGCCGCGAAGACGTCGCACTGATGGAGGCCGCACCAGGGCGGATTTTCACCAAAGGCGGCGCCGAGGGCGTCCATTGTGCCGCAATTCCGGAGCTTGGTCTCGGCATCGCGCTCAAATGCGATGATGGCGCCGGCCGCGCCGGCGAAGCCATGATTGCCACCGTCCTCGCCAAACTGTTGCGCGCCGACGAGGCATTGGCGTTCAAGCTGAGCGAGTTGGCAAACACGCCCATCGAAAACCGCAACGGTGCCAAGGTCGGGGCGCTGAGGCCGACGGCAGCCCTCAACTGACGTGATTGCGCTCGACGGTCAGATGCGCATAGCCGGTATCGTTTGACGAGGCGAGGTCGCCTGTTGCGGGCTCGGCCCAGCGCTGGCCGACAACCGCACCGTTGAGCGCGCCGTCGATGATATTGTCTGAAATGACCGCCGTGCCGGCACCCTCGACCACGGACACGACGATACCGGTTCCGGCCTTGCGGATGATGTTGCCCGTAGCGACGACATTGCGCAGGTAGGGACCCCAGCCGATCTGCATGCCATAAAGCGGCGCGTTCTCGATGACGTTGTTGGAAACGGTGGTGTCGGCCTCAACGCCGATGCCGACGCCAAATCCCGGCGAGTCGGCGGGGTAGGGACCGCTGGTCGACAGATTGCGCACGATGTTGCCGGAGCAGACGCCCATGCGGCCGCCTTCGTTGAAATTGACGATCGAGATGCCGTTGGCGGCGCCGTCGACGATGTTGTTGCTGATGATGGCGCCTTCGAACGAGAACTCGGAATAGACCGCCGTTTCGCCCGAGCGCGAGCAGGTGTTACCCGATATCTGCAGGTTGCTGGCGCTGTTGGCGCGGATCGCCGAGAAGGCGCAGTCCGAGACGATGTTGCCCGAGATGACGACATTGCCGGCGCGAAAGGCATTGATGCCGTTGCCGTTCTGCCCGGTTCCGCCGCTGCGTGCCTGGATCCGTTGGACGCGGTTGCCGGTGACCATGGTGCCGTCTTCGGCCACCTGCCAGCGGTGCACGAGGATGCCGCCATTGGCGCAATCGGAGACGGTGTTGCCCGTAATGGACAGCCCGCCAGCCTCGACCGAGTAAATGCCGGCATCGGCGGCGCCCGATATCTCGCTGCGCTCGATCCGGCCGATCGCGTGTTCCAGCGCCAGTCCGTTCTTGCCGCTGCCGGTGATCTGACAATTGTCGATGGCGAGGTGCGCGATACGGCGCAGATCGAGCAGCCCTTGCGTGTAACCGCCCATCGTGCGGTTCGAACCATCAAAGACCAGACCGCTGAGTTCGATATGGTCAGCCTGTTCGGCCATGAAAAGGTGGCCGTCACCGCCGTAAACGACGCGCGTCGCGCCCGGCACCCCGGAAAGACGTACGCGGCCGGGCAGTGAAAGATTGGAGACGACATAGGTGCCGGGCGGCAGGAACACCGGCATATCGCGGGCATTGGCGTCACGCAGCAGCTTGGCGAAGGCCTTGCTCTGATCGTCTGATGTGCCGGGCTGCACGCCGAGTTCTGTGGCATTGATCGAGCCGCGCATCGAGGCTTTCTCGATGCCGCTCAAGCTTGCGGCCACCGCCTTGCCGAGCGCAAGGCCCATAACGGCAAAGCCTGCGGTCCCGGTCAGCAGTGTTCGCCTGTTCAACATTGGCACAGAATCTCAGTGTTCAAGCCTGATATCGCAGGAATCGTGCCAGCCGTTATGTCTCTCCCACCGAGACCGCTACGATGGCTTGTCGAGCAGCCTCTGCGCGCCTAAGTTCAGGAAATGAGCAGAGCTTTCACCCGCGAGGAAGACAGCGAAAACGCCATCGCCGGCGTCGGTGAACGGCCGGTCAGCCACCATCGCAATCTGGTGACGGAACGCGGCCTGGCGCAGATCGAGGACAATCTCGCCGATCTGCGCGACATCCTGGCGAAGGCCGAACGCAAAGCCGACCGCGAACGCATCGCGGTCGTGTCGCGCGACCTGCGCTATTGGACCGCCCGGCGTGAAAGCGCCGAACTCTCCGTACCGGAGCCGGGCAGCGACGTGGTGCGCTTCGGCATGGGCGTCACGATCGAGGGCGACGACGGCAGGAAGGTCCACTGGAAAATTGTCGGCGAAGACGAGGCTGATCCCACCAAGGGTAGCATTTCGCATGTTTCGCCGATGGCGGTCGCCCTATTCGGCAAGAAGATCGGCGACTTGGCCAGCGTCAACGGCAAGGAATGGGAAATCGTCAAGCTTTCCGAGAGCTAATCCTCGATCTTGACGACATGGTCGCGGAAGAACGCCGCGGCTCCGGCTTCATCGATCTCGCCTGAAGCAACGGCCATGACGAATTCGTAGAGCGTGCCGTTGTCGGCTGTCAGGACATGGCCGTTCACGATCAAAAATGCACCGGCTGCAACTATGGCCGTGCGCTTGTTGCCGTCGACAAAGGCATGATTTCTTGCGATGCCGAAGACATAGGCGGCTGCTAGGTCTTCAACCGAAGGGTTTTCGTAGTTGGCCTTGTTCTCGGCACGCGCGAGCGCAGATTCGAGAGCATTTTCATCTCTCAAACCTTGAGCACCGCCATGCCTGCGCAACTGCTCGGCATGCATCGCTTCAACCGCACGCCGGGTAAGGAACTCCCAGCTCATTCGGCGAGCTTCTGAAGCGCGACCTTGTATTTGTCCATGACCTTGCGAGCAGCTTCCATCTGCCGCTCGAAACTGTCGTCCATCGGCTCAAGGGCAATGCCCTTGTCCGTTTCGACGATCTGGAGCTGATCACCTGTCTTCATGTTCAGACGATCGAGCAGATCCTTGGGCAGGATCACACCTTCCGAATTGCCGATCTTGCGAATGGTCGTGTTCATGACAGATATCCTGTTGCAACGCCGATTATAACTCGATCGGCGAGAAGTTGCAACAGATATTATAACAAGCCTAGCGGACCGCCAGCAGCCGGTCCAGCAGCCGATCCGCCGCCTCCGGAATAACAGTTCCCGGCGGGAAGATCTCGGCAGCGCCGGCCTGTCGCACCGCGTCATAGTCTTGCGGTGGGATGACGCCGCCGGCGACGATCAGCATGTCGCCGCGGCCGAGCTTTTTCAGCGCGTCGCGCAGTTCGGGGATCAGCGTCAGATGTCCCGCCGCCAGCGACGAGGCGCCGACGATGTGGACGTCCTGTGCGACCGCCAGCTTGGCGATCTCCTCCGGTGTCTGGAACATCGCGCCGACGGTGACGTCGAAGCCGAGATCGGCGAAGGCCGTGGCGATGACCTTCTGGCCACGGTCGTGGCCGTCCTGTCCCATCTTGGCGACCAGGATGCGCGGCTTGCCGCCGATCTTCTTCTCGAAGGCGTCAAGCTTGTCCTGCAGACCGTCGACCACGGGATGATCGCCAAGCGCCTTGCGATAGACCCCGGAAATGGTCTGTACCGTGGCGACGTGGCGCCCAAACGCCCTTTCCAACGCGAATGAAATCTCGCCGACCGTGGCATTGGCGCGCGCCGCTCGGATGGCGAATTCCAGCAGGTTTTCATTGCCTTGCGCGGCACGGGTCAGCTCATCGAGCGCGCTTTCGACGGCGGCGACGTCGCGCGTGCCCTTCAGCCGTTGCAGCTTCGACAATTGCCGCGCCCGGACCTCGGCATTGTCGATCTTCAGCACGTCGACCTCGATGTCGGTCTCGGGCCGATGGGCGTTGACGCCGACCAGCATCTGCTCGCCGGAATCGATCCGCGCCTGCGTGCGCGCGGCGGCTTCCTCGATGCGCAGCTTGGGAATGCCCTGTTCGGTCGCCGCCGCCATGCCGCCGAGCGCCTCGACCTCCTCGATATGGGCAAGAGCGCGCGCCGCCAGATCATGCGTCAGCCGTTCGAGATAGGCCGAACCGCCCCACGGGTCGATGATGCGCGTGGTGCCGGATTCCTTTTGGAGGATGAGCTGGGTGTTGCGGGCGATCCGCGCCGAGTGGTCGGTCGGCAGCGCCATCGCCTCGTCGAAGGAATTGGTGTGCAGCGACTGGGTGTGGCCCTGCGTTGCCGCCATCGCCTCGATCATGGTGCGGACGATGTTGTTGTAGGGATCCTGCGCTGTCAGCGACCAGCCAGAAGTCTGGCAATGGGTGCGCAGCGACAGCGAGCGCTCGTCCTTGGGCGAAAAATTCTTCTGCATCAGGGTCGCCCACAACAGGCGCGCGGCCCGCAGCTTGGCGACTTCCATGAAGAAATTCATGCCGATGGCCCAGAAGAAGGACAGGCGAGGCGCAAAGCGGTCGATGTCGAGGCCCGCCGCGACGCCGGCGCGGGCATATTCGATGCCATCGGCGATCGTGTAGGCGAGCTCAAGGTCGGCCGTCGCGCCGGCCTCCTGCATGTGATAGCCGGAGATCGATATCGAATTGAACTTCGGCATGTTCTTCGATGTGTATGAGAAGATGTCCGACACGATCCGCATCGAAGGCTTTGGCGGATAGATGTAGGTGTTGCGGACCATGAACTCCTTCAAAATGTCGTTCTGAATGGTCCCGGCGAGATCCCTCTGTGCAACGCCCTGTTCTTCCGCGGCGACGATGTAAAGCGCCATGATCGGCAGCACCGCGCCATTCATCGTCATCGATACCGTCATCTCGTCGAGCGGAATGCCGTCGAAGAGCTGCCGCATGTCGAGGATGGAATCGATGGCAACGCCCGCCATGCCAACATCGCCGGCAACGCGCGGGTGGTCGCTGTCATAGCCGCGATGCGTGGCGAGATCGAAGGCGACCGACAGCCCCTTCTGGCCGGCGGCAAGGTTGCGCCGGTAAAAGGCGTTGGAATCTTCGGCGGTCGAGAAACCGGCATATTGCCGGATCGTCCAGGGCTGCTGGACATACATGGTCGGGTAGGGGCCGCGCACGAAGGGCGGCAGGCCGGGATAGGTGTCGAGATGCGGCAGCCCCTTGAGATCGCTTTGATTGTACAGATGCTTGGCAATGAGCCCTTCCGGCGTGGTCCGCTGGCCTTTGACCTCGACAGGCGTGCGGCGTGGCAGGACCCAGCCGATCTGGCCGAAGTCCGGGATCAAGAGCCGGCTCCGATCGATTGGTCGATGCGGACTGGAAACAGCGGCTCGCAGACGGCAACGCCTTCGGTGAAGGCCGGTCGCCGTTCCGCCGCCAGCGTCTCGACCGGACGTTCGTCCTTCGATGGATAGAGCGTGGTGCCGATGATGGCCCGTTCACCTGTGCGGTAGGCTGCATTGCGCTGCTCCGCCGCTGCGTGGACGCGCTTCTGGATGTGTCCGTCCTGAAGGCTGGACAGGACACCGCCCTCGGCTTCGATCGTCTGCAACTCCGCCCAGGCCAGTTCGCACAATTCCGCGGTCAGCGCTTCCACAGCGCCGGAACCATAGGCGGGATCGGTGACATGATCGATATGGCTTTCATTGGCCATGATCAGCTGCGTGTTGCGGGCAACACGACGGGCAAAACCCGCCGGCAGACCGTGCGCGATCGTGTGCGGCAGGATGGAGATCGAATCGGCGCCGCCGCACGCCGCGGCAAAGCATGCAATGGTGGTGCGCAGGATGTTGGTCTCCGGGTCCATCGCCGTCATCATGCGAAACGACGTCTCGGCATGGATACTGGCCGTGGATGTCGGGATCGAACAAGCCTCCTGCACCCGCGCCCAGAGCCTGCGCAGCGCCCGCATCTTGGCTATCGACAGCAATTGGTCCTGGTCGACGCTGAGTGCAAAACCGATATGAGGTGCGGCATAGACAAGCGGCTGCCGCGCCGTCTCGAACATTCTGAGGTAGGAGACAGCCGAAGCCAGCATGATGCCAAGTTCCTGCGCTTCCGTGGCGCCGGCATTGTGGAACACGCGCCCGTCAGCTTCCAGCAGCACGCCCGGAACGCCCATCGCGAAGAAATGCGCCAGCGACTGCGGCATGGAGGCCCGCAGCGCCTCGATCGACATGCGCAGCCGACCGGTTCCCGCGAAGATCGCTGCTGGATCGATGCCGAAGGAGAGGTTGAGTTTTGCCGGGTCCGACCGCCGCTTGCTCAGGAAAGCGACCAGCCAGTCGGCCACGGCGCGGCTCCAGGGATGGGCGTCGATGCGAACCTGGATGCGGTTGAGCGGTATGCCGTCAAGCACCGCCTCCAGCGCCTCCGCTGTTCTCGGCAAGCCGTAGCCGAACGCGTTCGGCGCCCCCTCGAAGACCAGCGACAATCCCGTGGCACCCTGTGCCACATCCTCCAGCGCTTGGCTTTTGGCGCGGTTGGTGTCGGGATCGTCGACCCGCTGGCTGACGATCCATGGCGATTTCGGGTTTGCGCGTACGATCGGTTCCGCCGCGGTGCTGCGGTCGTAGAGCGGTTCGATACGGATGTTGTCGTCGCTGTGCGAGACCAGCCTTTCCTCGAAGGAAGCGCCTGCCAAAGCCTTTTCCGCCAAGGCGAGCCATCGCTGACGCTCGATGTTTTCGGGTTCCACGTCCTGGATCAAGGCTCCGGCGCCCATCCGTCCTCCTCGTTTCATGCGGCCGCACCGGCCGGGAGCGGTGCAGTCTACGGTCCCTGGTCCGATATCGCAATGCAATGCGCTTCCAGAGACCGGATTCGATCCATCAGATATAGGTCAATCCGCGTGGACGACGATTGCCAAACAGCGGCAAAATCCGCAAGCTCCAAAAACCCGATTTGAACGAATGGGGCGATTTGGGCGAATGGCCCGGATTTGGGCGAATGGCCCGGATTTGGACGAATGGCCCGGATTTGGACGAATGGCCCCGATTTGGACGAATGGCATTGTCGCTGTGCAATGGCCTCACTATACCTGCGGCAAGGCCACTGGCTTTAGACACATCAGTTTGCGGAGACCGGACATATGGCTGACGACACCAGTATTTTCATCGGCGCCAGCCGCAAGCCCGACGACAGCTATCAGCGTGCCGAGCAACTGTTGCTACGATATGGGAATCGTCACGGCCTGGTGACCGGCGCCACCGGTACCGGCAAAACCGTCACCTTGCAGATCCTGGCCGAAGGATTTTCCAACGCCGGCGTGCCTGTGTTCTGCGCCGACATCAAGGGGGATCTGTCGGGCATCGCGATGATGGGCACGGCACAGGATTTCCTCGTCAAGCGGGCCGAACAGGTCAAGCTCGATCCTTATAACTTCCAGGAATTCCCCGTCATCTTCTGGGACTTGTTCGGCGAACAGGGTCATCCGATCCGCGCCACGGTCTCGGAAATGGGGCCGTTGTTGCTGTCGCGCCTGATGAACCTGACCGAGGCGCAGGAAGGCATCATGAACATCGCCTTCCGCCTGGCTGACGAGGAAGGTCTGCTGCTGCTCGACATGAAGGACCTGCAGGCGCTCTTGGCCAACATCGCCGAGCGTGCCGACGAGATCGGCTCGCGCTACGGCAACGTGACGAAGCCATCGGTCGGGGCGATCCAGCGCACGCTGCTGGTCCTGGAGCAACAGGGAGCCGCAAATTTCTTCGGCGAACCGGCACTGCGTATCGCCGATATCATGCGCACCACCCGCGACGGACGCGGCGCCATCAGCGTGCTTGCCGCCGACAAGCTGATGATGAATCCGCGGCTCTACGCGACCTTCCTGCTATGGCTGATGTCGGAACTGTTCGAGGTGCTGCCGGAAGTCGGCGACCCCGACAAGCCGAAGCTGGTGTTTTTTTTCGACGAGGCGCATCTTCTGTTCGACGAAGCACCCAAGGTGCTGATCGATCGCGTCGAACAAGTGGTCCGACTGATCCGCTCGAAGGGCGTCGGCGTCTATTTCGTCACGCAGAACCCGTTGGATATCCCTGAAAAAGTCCTGGCCCAGCTCGGCAATCGCGTCCAGCACGCGCTGCGCGCCTATACGCCGCGTGAGCAGCAGGCGGTGAGGACGGCGGCCGAAACGTTCCGGCCAAATCCCGATTTCGACTGCATGACCGCCATTACCCAGCTTGCCACGGGCGAAGCGCTGGTCTCGACGCTGGAGGCCAAGGGTGTCCCGTCCATGGTGCAGCGGACCCTGATCCGCCCGCCGTCGTCGCGCCTTGGACCGATAACGGCAGCCGAGCGACAAAAGCTGATCCAGGAAAGCCCGGTCGCCGGCCAGTACGATCAGGCCGTCGATCGCGAGTCGGCTTTCGAAATGCTGCAAAAAAAGGCCAAGGACGCGCAGGATGCCGAAGAGCAGGCCCAGCAGGCCGGCAGCGGCGGCTCGCGCTGGACCATTCCGGGCTTCGGCAATGACGATCCCGCGCCGCAATCCGGTGGCAGGCGCACATCTGCACCGCGCCCGTCCAACCGCCAGACGGTGGCCGAGGCGGCGATCAAGTCGGTGGTGCGCTCGGTTGGCTCGTCGGTCGGCCGGGCAATCGTGCGCGGGATATTGGGGAGTCTGTCGAGGGGCAGGTAAGGAGCGGCAGCTATGCGCCACCCGTCGCGCGAGTAGAACACCCGTTGCTCAGCGCGGTTCCTGGCGAGCCTCGCCACTGTCCGCAGACTTTATTTATCCCGGATCAGCTCAGAGAAATGGTGCAGATAAATCTGCCAGTCACCATTGATTCTTGAAACAACGAACGAAGTCCTGACCCTATTTTTTACGACAGAGCCGTCACGATAGTAATTAATGATATCGCCAAACCCTTGCGCCGCGAACAGACCTCGACTCAACGATCTCGTATTCTGGTCGACAAGCGTTAAATTCACTTTTTCTAGTATGAGTTGATAGCTTCCAAAATACTCCTCTATTTCAGATCGTCCGACGTACAACCTAGGCAGTAGACCGAAAAAAAGAGCGTCCTGCGTATAAATCTGGGAGAGCAATTTCTTATCCCATGGCGCGGAGGCCTCGTTCCAGCGCTGCTGGATTTGATCGAGAGCAGCCTTGTGCATCTGGTAAATACTCTCGTGCAACCCGCCACGCGTACCGCGCCGCCTTGTTGAGGCGGTCCGCGCGCGCAACTGATTTTGAAGGACCATTTTGGTTTTTAGCGGTGCGGCCGGCGATCTTCAGCCGGCCGCATATTTCAGCGGAACCTAGTCATAGTATTCCGCCGGAGCTTTCTTGAACTTCTTCCAGGTTTCCATGTCGTGGCCTGGCACGACAATCGCGTTTTCTTTCTCGGCGATGCGCCGCAGCCTTCTGACGGAAGCAGCGGCTTCCTGCGCGGACGTCAGCGCGCCGGGCAGGCATTTCTCTTCCCAGTGATCCATCGTGTAAGCGGCGTCGATTGCGAGAAGGATCGAACCGGTGTTGGGCAGCCGTACCATGATGGACTGGTGGCCGGGGGTGTGTCCCGGAGACAGGAAAGTCTGCACGCTGCCATCGCCGAAGACATCATACTGGTCCTCGCCCTCCATCACGTCCCAGTTGATGCCATCCTTGGTCAGATCCTTCTTGATATAGCCGCCTTGCATGAACCAGTCGGCGGCGAACGCCCATGCAATCTCCCGCCGCTGCACAAGATGGCGGGCTTTTGGGAAATTGCCGCAGGCGCCGGAGTGATCGAGATGCAAATGCGAATGCAGCACGAACTTGATATCGTCGGGCTTCATTCCGATCTTGCCGAGTTGGTTCACGCAGCCCTCTTCGGGATCCATGATAGGATAGTATTTCTTGGTGGTGTCGCCCCACCAGCCAACCGGATCACGCGCTGCTTCAACCGCTGTGCCGCCGTCGATAACGATGTTTCCCTTGGGATGGACGATTAGGTACCAGGGGATTGGGGTGAAGAACTCGTCCTGGCTGTAGCCAAGCTTGATATCGACCTCCTTCTGTCGAATCTGCCCAGTCTGGAACATGTAGAGCCTGATATCCGTGCTCATCTGCTTTCCTCTTCTGTTGAACGGGTGACGTGCGGCGGCGACGCCGTGTGTCGCGACTTGCCGCTCAGGGTGACGGCCAGAAGGTCGTCATATGTCCAGCTCTTTTTCGGTGCCTCCGCGACGCAGTTGCCGTCATGAATGACCATGATCCGATCGGCGAGCGCGAGCATTTCGTTCAGGGACGACGAAATGAGCAGGACTGCGGCGCCATCGCGGGCAAGTTGCAGTATGATATCGTAGATTTCCTTGATCGCACCGACATCGACGCCGTTGGTCGGCTCCACGATGATATAGACGGTGGCTTTCGCACTCATCCATTTGCCGATGACCAGCTTCTGTTGATTGCCACCGGAGAAGAAGCGCACCTGCGTGGAGGAAGCGCGTGGGCGCACCGCAAGCTGGTCCAGCACGGCTTCTGCATATCTTTTCATGGTGCCGGGCCGGATCATCAAAAAATGTTGCAGCGAATGCAGGACCGGCAGGCAGATGTTTTCGGCAGCCGAGAGTGCGGGAAAAAGGGCTTGTTTGCGCCGGTCCTCGGGGATCAGCGCGATGCCTGAACGACGTGCAGCGATCGGGGTGGCCAGATTGACCGCTTTGCCCCGCACCTTTGCCGTGCCGGAATGCCGGCTGATGCCGCCAAGCGCCCGTGCGACATCTTCCATCCCGCCGCCAACGGGACCGGTGAAGCCCAGCACCTCTCCGGCTTGTATCTTGAAGCTGAGGGGCGCCAACTGCGCCGTGCCGAGGCCAGCAACCTCAACCAGGACTTCTGGACGGACGCTATTGCCATCATTGTAGGTCGCAAGCTCAGAGCGGCTGCGGTCCACCATGAGTTCAGTAACGCGGTCTTCGGTGACCTCGCCACGATTAAGGGTTCCGGAAACAAGTCCCCCTCGAAGGATCGTGGCGCGGTCGCAGATCTGCTGGACCTCTCGAAGCCGATGGGAGATGTAAACGATGGCTATCCCTTGCGCTTTGAAGCCATCGACGATCCGAAAAAGGACTTCCGATTCCGCTGCCGAAAGGCGAGCTGTCGGCTCATCAAGAACGATCAGTTTGTAGCGCCGATGGAACAAGGTCGCCAAGGTGACGAGTTGCATCTCGGCTGCGGACAGTGCGCCGGCAAGCCGCCGCACGTCGAGCTCGATGCCCATTTGCGACAGAATCTCCGCAGCTTCGTCATGGATCGCCCGGTCGCTTATACCGATCCTCCCAGGCTCATTGCCGAGAAGGATATTTTGCCCAACCGTGAAGCTGGATACCAGTTCTGCGTCCTGATAGACCGCTCCGAGGCCCAGCCGATGGGCTTCCGGCGGGCTGGAAACCCTGACCGGTGACCCTTCAAGGAAAATCTCACCGGCGCTCGGGGCATAGACACCCGTCAAGATTTTGATGAGGGTCGACTTGCCCGCTCCGTTTTCACCAAGCAGGCCGTGCACCTCGCCGCGCAGAAAGCTAAGGCTTACGCCCTTCAACGCTTTGGTGCCGGCGAACTCCTTTTCGAGATTCCTCAGTTCAACCAGTGGTGTCGCGTTCATCGCCGTCACCTCAGATAAACTTGAGATGGACTTCTTCACGGTTGAGAAGCGCATTTGCTCCAACCGCGACGATGAGCACCAGTCCCTGGAAGATGTGGCGGGCGGCAAAGGGGAAGCCGACCATATTCATCCCGGAATCCACCATATACAGGAAAAAGACGCCAACGAGAGTGCCAAACAGATGTGGCTTGCCCTTTCCGAGCACGGTTGCGCCAAGGAACACCGCGGCGAAGGCCTCGAGGAGGTAGCCCTCGCCACCGACCGGTTGCGCCGAGGATGAGATAGCGGTCACGATCACGCCCGCAATCCCCGACATCAATGCCGAAAGCACGAATGCGAGGATGACCCATCGATAAACGTTGATCCCGGAGTAGAACGCCGCCATCGGATTGTCGCCGACCGCCGCGATGTAGTGGCCGATCCGTGTCCGCGCTGCGGCGATGAGGGCTACGATGAACACCGCTACCAGGATGATTACGGGCACGCCGACGATTCCGAGCTTACCCTGGCCGAGATAAAGGAATGCGGTTTCGTCGTAGCTAACAGGGACCTGATAACCGCCCGTGATAAAAACGTTGATCCCATCGAGCACGAACATCACGCCAAGCGTGACGACAATGCCCGATAGCCGTCCATAGGTCACCAGAAGTCCGTTCACCACACCGATCAGGCATGCGGCAAGCAGAGCAAACACGATTGCAAGCCAAGGGCCGGTGATAGGGATCAGAAAGGCGACGAGGATTGATGACGTCGTCACTGTGAGACCGATCGAAAGGTCAAAGCTCCCCGCGATCACGACCCAGGTCAATCCCATAGAGACCAACGCACTGACGATCATCGAAAAGAGGATGTTGTTCAAGTTGGAAGCGGTGGCGAAGTAGGGCGAGGCTATGGAAAATCCAACGGCGGCCACGACCAGGACGATGATTGTTCCCCATTGCCTGAGAAACCGCATGACGGCGGATTCGCGTCTTCCCGCTGGCACTGCGTTGACGGCAGTACCCTTGGCTGTGTTCGCCTTGGCAAGGCTTTCCTGCTCCACATGCGTCACTTTTTAGGTTCCAGTCGTTCGTTGATCAGATGCAAGGGTACGGTCCAGTGCCACGCGATTGCCGTCACCAAATGGATTGGATCCCGGCACCCTTCGGCACGAGTCGCGTTCTGCTGAAAGCGGGGCATACGGCGGCAACGCTCTGCTCGCCGTATGCCAGTTCGCGTCTAGCCGCCGTACTGTTTCAGCAGGGCGATTGCCTGCTCGTCCCAGCTTTTGAGTTCGGCGAGGGCCTCGCTCGCCTGATCCGGCGTCTTGGTGATCACGGGGATGCGGTAGACGATATTTGGCACGTCCTCGCCTCGCGCGAGCTTAACCGCGAGTTCGCCGGTCTTGCGGCCGATTTCAGGGAAGGGCGAGTCGCAGCTGAAGACCACCGGCACCTGCTTGGCCGCCCAGGCTTCAAGGAACTGGGTCGACAGGTAGTGATTGAACAGCGGAACGTCGGCCCTGTTCATCTGTTTCAGCGCCTGCGCCGCGCCGAGCGTGAATGGCCACCACCACGAGATGAAGGCCGCAAGCGAACCAGGCTCCGGATGGGCCTGCAAAAGCGACAGCATGTTCTTACGGCCGACCGAAATCTCATCGGTCGTGCCCTGACCGCCGTCGATGAAGGGCAGCACCTTCATGCGCGGCTCGTAGCGGCACATGAGTTCGAACATGTCCACTTCCATGTCGAACGGCGTGAAATAACCACGCTGTTCCGCGGTCTGGGCGAAGGTGCCCTGGCGGCCGGTATAGTTCTGAACGAAGTAGCCGAGCGTGGTCGCAGTTCCCCAGACATCGTCCATGACGGCCGGTGAATTCTTGACCGGAATGGTGAAGCCGACCGTCTTGATGCCTCTCTTGTGCGCCTCGTCCGCAATATAGGCGGTTTCGGATTCTTGCGAGTAGATCCCCATCACAAGCGCGTCGATCCCGCGGTCGAGCAGCGCCCGCTCGGCGGACTGTTCGCTTGGCTTTGTCGGCTCGCCGCGAATCGTGACGACCTCGCCTCCGGCATCGAGCACCGCCTTGACGATCTGCCAGCAGCCACGGCGCCACGGCTGATTGAACGGCCCGTAGGTCAGCGGGACGCCAATGCGCACCTTCTTGCCGGCAGCGGGCGGCGTTATTTCCTCGGCGCTGGCAAGTATCGATGTGCTTGCAAGCGCCGCACCGCCGATCAGACCGCCCACACTCTTCAGAAGAGTCCGGCGATTGAAATCGGTGTATTCGGTAGCCTCTTGTGCAAGCCGGCGTAACCGTTGCGGATCATCAAAAATATTCATGCGCTTCCTCCCGTTTCTCTATCCGTTCTTGCGAAGACCCGACCGGTCACCTCAGCGACTGAGCGTTCTCACGCTTCGGACCGATGCCGACACGACATCCCAGCGTTCGCGCAGCAGCAAGGCGTTGGTACCGCATGCCCGCAGTTGCCAATGAACCATATTGCCAGGTTGCCTGACAAGTTAAATCTGCTATTCTGACAAAAGAAAATTCGCGGCAGCGTGGGTACAACAGAGCCACAACGGCTTAGATGTGCCGTCCGAAAGCGACGATGGTTGGAGCACCGTATGGTTTATGATGAAAAGGTTAGACGAGGACCTTCACTTGCCGATTCCGTAGCCTCGAGGATCAGGAGTGACATCACTTCGGGCGCACACGCCAAGGGCGACAAGCTGCCAACGGAGCACGAGCTATCGGAAAAATATGGTGTGAGCCGGCCGATCGTCAGGGAAGCAATCGGCATCCTCAAACGCGACGGACTCGTTGCAACCCGGCAGGGTCTAGGGGCGTTCGTAATCGAGACGAAGGAGATGGCGTTTCGATTGGCCGGTGTTGATCTGACCGATGCATTGGATGTTGAAAACATCATCGAGCTTCTGATGGCGGTGGAATCGGCTGCAACAGCTTTGGCTGCCGAACGGCGCTCCGCAAAGCAGCTTGCGGCGATTGAAATGCAATTGCATGCCATCCAGCGGGCGTTCGACAACGATGAAGCCGGCGTTGAGGAGGATATGGCCTTTCACAGAGAAATCGTCGATGCCTGCGGCAATCCGCATTTCAAGGAAATGTCCAATTTTCTGGAGTCGCATGTACGGAATTTTATCCGAAAGGCTCGCGCCAGTTCGCTGCGAAATGCCCTACTCTCCCAAGTTCAGGAAGAGCATATCGCCATATTCAATGCGATCGCGGAGGGGAATCCACAAGAGGCTCGCAAAGCTGCGGAAAAGCACCTTCGAGGAGCTGCAAATCGACTGTCCTTGCATCTGGGACTGAAGTGAGCCCGTTCGCCTAAAGTGCGCTCCCCAGTGAGATCAGGGTGTGAACGTCCTGCACGGCGCGACGGCAATCTCTGCATGGTCCATGAAGGTTGCTACATTGGCGCCCGCTGAGGAACAGCTAAAGCTCCTCAGGGGCAAACCTCGTCACGCCCCCGCAGATCAGAAGATCGAATTGGTGATCGCCTTGACCGGTCCAAGCAGCACCGATCCGTCCGGCACGCCGGCGTCGATCGGGATCGCCTGTCGGTTGGCCGTCGCCACCATGGGTTGGCTGGCGTCGCTGGTCACGACGACCGGAGTCTTCGAGGGCACGCGATCATAGAGGTCGATAATGTCCTGGTTCATCAGACGCACGCAGCCTGACGAGACCGACTTGCCGATCGACCGCCACTCCGGCGAGCCGTGCAGACGATAGAGCGTGTCGACATTGCCCTGGAACAGATAGAGCGCGCGTGCGCCGAGCGGGTTCTTCAGGCCGCCGGGCATGCCGCCATTGTCGGCGCTATAGGGCTTCAATTCCGGCTGACGGGCGATCATTTCATCCGGCGGCGTCCACTTCGGCCATTTCTGCTTCCACTGAACGACGGCGTCGCCAGACCATTCGAAGCCGGCGCGGCCAAGGCCGACACCGTAGCGTATCGCCTGACCGCCTGGGCGAACCAGATAAAGGAAGTGGCCGGTGGTATCGACGACTATGGTTCCCGGCTTCTGTCCCGTCGGGTCGGGAACGATCTGACGCAGGAACTGCGGATCGATCTTGTCGACGGGGATGGCCGGCAAGTCGAAGCCGCCGTCGCTGACAGCGGCGTACATCGTCACATAATCGGCCAGAGGCGGCTCGACATAGGTTGGTGGCGGCGGCTCGACCGGACCCGGCCCGGTGGTAGCGCATGCGGAAACCGCGATCGAAGCGGCGCCCAGGGCTGCGGCGTTGAGAAAGCCGCGACGGCTCAGGCGAAAAGATTCGATTTCGGTAATGGACATGGTTGCCTTCTTTAAGTCTCAAATCGCAACAAAACGTGAATTCGCCGACAGTTGCGCGGGTGCCTGACAACACCTGGGACGATAGGCGGTTCCGATTCTGGCCCGAACGTGGGCAAACAAAGGCGAAGCTGTGACCAGGCTGCTACTGTGGCGCCAGAGACACAGGTTTCCTAGCTGCCGGGCACAAGGGCTTCGAGCGACGGCAGGATAAGGGCCGGTGGGAAATCCCGGTATTCTTCGGGCTGGTTGGAGCGGTTGATCCACACCGTGCGAAAACCGAATTTGGTGGCGCCTGCAATGTCCCAGCGATTGGAGGACTGGAAGGAAACCGCGCCGGGGTAGAGGCGCCAGCCGGTGGCGACCATATCGTAGACCGCCGGGTCGGTCTTGAAGCGCCGCACCCTATCGACGGAATAGATGTCATCCAGAACCTGGTCGAGCGCGGCGGACTTGACCGCCGCCTGCAGCATTTCGGGCGAGCCGTTGGACAGGATCGCCAGCCTCGCTCCCGAAGCCTTGAGCGCCTTGAGCACGGCCGGCACTTCCGGATAGCAATCCAGCCGCCAGTAGGCATCCAGCAATATCGCCTTGAGACCGGGGTCAGCCGAGGGAACTTTGCGCAAGGCGAAATCGAGCGCCTGTTCGGTCAGTTGCCAGAAATCGGCATAGGCGCCCATCAGCGTGCGCACCCAGGAATATTCGAGCTGCTTGGCGCGCCAGATCTCGGACAACAATTGGCCGTCCGGCCCGATCCGGTCGGCATGACGACGCACGGCGGCATGCACGTCGAACAGTGTGCCATAGGCGTCGAAGACATAGGCGGCGTATTGCATGACAACAGTTTTGAGGGCAGGTGCGACAAGGTGCAAGCTTTGATTGCATTGCGCCCCGGCACTGGCCTCAACAAAACTCCATGATGCCGGTTGACGGCGCCCGCCAAAGCATCTTCCAATGGCCGTCACACGAGACCGATTGAGGCGGGACCACACGATGACACTGGCGGCTGCGGCGCAATCCGCGACATGGACTTTCGTCGATGGTGATTGGCACGAGGGCAACGTCGCCATTCTGGGGCCGCGCAGCCACGCCATGTGGCTCGGCACCAGCGTGTTCGACGGTGGCCGCTGGTTCGAAGGCGTGGCGCCGGATCTCGACCTCCATGCCGCCAGGGTGAATTCTTCGGCGATCGCACTCGGCCTGAAGCCGAACATGAGCGCCGACAAGATCGTCGGGCTGACATGGGACGGGTTGAAGAAGTTCGACGGCAAGACGGCGGTCTATATCAGGCCGATGTACTGGGCCGAGCATGGCGGCTATATGGGCGTCCCGGCCGATCCGGCGTCTACCCGCTTTTGCCTTTGCCTCTATGAATCGCCGATGATTCCGGCGACTGGCTTTTCGGTGACCGTGTCGCCGTTCCGGCGTCCGACCATCGAAACCATGCCGACCAACGCCAAGGCCGGCTGCCTTTACCCCAACAACGGTCGGGCCATTCTCGAAGCCAAGATGCGCGGCTTCGACAACGCAATGGTGCTCGACATGCTGGGCAACGTTGCCGAGACCGGGACCTCGAACATCTTCCTGGTCAAGGACGGTCATGTCTTTACACCGGCGCCGAACGGCACCTTCCTGTCCGGCATCACCCGCTCGCGCACGATAACGCTGCTTGGCGAGTATGGGTTCAAGACCACGGAAAAGACGCTGTCGGTGCGCGATTTCCTCGAAGCGGACGAAATTTTTTCGACCGGGAACCATTCCAAGGTCGTGCCGGTCACGCGTATCGAGGATCGCAATCTGCAACCCGGGCCGGTGGCCAAAAAGGCGCGCGAACTCTATTGGGATTGGGCGCATTCGACTTCCGCTGCTTGAGCGGATAAAAAGGCGACCGACGCTTCATCCGGAGTTGTCCCAATCCATTCCAGACCTATCTTACTCCGGTATCGACACCGGATTTTTCCACGAGGGAGTACTATCCATGGCCTTTGAATTGCCCGCTCTGCCTTACGACTATGAGGCCCTGCAGCCTTACATGTCGAAAGAGACGCTGGAATATCACCACGACAAGCACCACAAGGCGTATGTCGATAACGGAAACAAGCTCGCCGCCGAGGCAGGCTTGGGTGATCTGTCGGTCGAAGAGGTGGTCAAGCAGTCGTTCGGCAAGAATGCCGGCCTCTTCAACAATGCCGCCCAGCACTACAACCATATCCATTTCTGGAAGTGGATGAAGAAAGGCGGCGGCGGCAACAAGCTGCCGGGCGCCTTGCAGAAGGCAGTTGATAGCGATCTCGGTGGCTATGACAAGTTCAAGGCCGACTTCATTGCCGCCGGCACGACCCAGTTCGGTTCCGGCTGGGCCTGGGTTTCCGTCAAGGATGGCGAGC
Source organism: Mesorhizobium sp. WSM4822 (assembly GCF_055811155.1). Taxonomy (NCBI): domain Bacteria; kingdom Pseudomonadati; phylum Pseudomonadota; class Alphaproteobacteria; order Hyphomicrobiales; family Phyllobacteriaceae; genus Mesorhizobium; species Mesorhizobium sp. WSM4822. Next base: position 295,252 of record NZ_JBVVQM010000004.1, read on the forward strand.
TGGCGATCTCGAAGACGCCGAACGGCGAGAACCCGCTCGTCCATGGCGCGTCGCCGATCCTCGGCGTCGATGTCTGGGAGCATTCCTATTACATCGACTATCGCAACGCCCGGCCGAAATATCTCGAGGCGTTCGTCGACAGCCTGATCAACTGGGACCATGTCCTTGAATTGTACGAAAAGGCGAAGTGATCGATTTCCAGGAAGCCCCGGTATCACCCGGGGCTTTTCTTTTTCAGTGTCCCATAAAAAGCAAAGATCTGGCAAAAGTCGTCCGGGGAGGGAATTTTCCTCCTGCGGCATCCGTTAACGTCCTGTCCCGAAATGCCTTCATCATGGAGCCAATTGAATGAGAAAGCTTGTTATCGCCATCTCTATGCTCGCACTCGCGGCCTCGGCGGCTTTTGCCGACCCGGTCCTCGACCGGCAGGCACTGATGAAGGAACGTGGAAAGATCGTCGGCGGCCTGTCGAAAGTTGTCAAGGGCGAGGAGCCCTTTGATGCCGCGGCTGTGCTGACGCAACTTCAGGCGTTGCAGGCGAATGCGGAAAAATTTGATGCCGATGCGCTGTTTCCGGCCGGCAGCGACACCGGCGACACCACGGCCTCGCCGAAGATCTGGCAAGACATGGCTGGCTTCAACGCAGCCGAGGACAAATATCTCGCAGACGTGAAGGCCGCGGTCGCTGCGGCTCCCGCCGATGCCGACGCGCTGAAGGCGCAAGTCGGCGCTATCGGCTCGGATTGCGGCACCTGCCATCAAGGCTACAGAATCAAGAAGGGCTGATCACCAGCCATGGCATGGCTGAAGAAACTTGTCGGCGCCGTCGTCATTCTGGGCGGCGTCGGCGCGGTTGCCGGGTGGGTCCTGTCGGCGCCGGTGAGGCTCGACAGGGAAACCCTGGCCAAGCTCGGTCCTGGTGACGCAGCCAGGGGCAAGCGCATCTTTTATGCCGGCGGTTGCACATCCTGCCATGCAAAGCCGGGCTCACAGGGCGACGCCCGGCTTCAACTCGTGGGTGGCCTTGAACTCAAGACGCCGTTCGGAACCTTCGTGCCGCCCAACATTTCGCAAGATCCCAGGGACGGTATCGGCGCATGGTCTGTCGAGGACCTCGCCAATGCCATGCTGAAGGGCGTGTCGCCGTCTGGTGAGCATTTCTATCCGGCGTTTCCCTACGCATCCTACGCGCGCATGAATCCGGCTGACATTGGCGATCTCTATGCCTTCTTGAAGACGTTGCCGGCCGTCGCCGGCAAGGCAGCGGGCAATTCGCGCGATTTCCCCTTCAATATCCGCCGCGGCATCGGCCTGTGGAAATTGCTCTATCTCAGCGATCAGCCGGTTGTTGCCTTCCCCGAAGGCACGCCTGATCCGGTGATGGCAGGCCGCTACCTGGTCGAGGGTCCGGGCCATTGCGGCGAATGCCACACGCCGCGCGATCCTGCGGGCGGCACGAAGAAGAACGAGTGGATGGCGGGCGCCGTGGCCGCCGAAGGCAATGGCATCGTGCCGAACATCACATCGGGCGAGGGCGGTCTCGCCGACTGGTCGGAGGCCGATATCGCCAACTATCTCGAAACCGGCTTCACGCCCGATTTCGATTCGGTCGGCGGCGCCATGGTCGATGTCCAACGGAACATGGCCGAACTGACGCCGCAGGACCGTGCGGCCATCGCCGCCTATCTGAAGGCGATACCGGCGCATCCAAACGGCTATCCGGCCCGCAAGAAGACGGCAAACTAGACCGAGTCTTCGGACAGGTGGCGGTCGCCGAGAAAATCGAAACCCGTCTCGAAGAAATGGTTGTAGTTGCAGGTCAGCTCTTCGCCAGGCGCGATGTCGCGCAGCGCAAAGCTCTCCTCCGGTGAGGAGACGTCGCAGTTCGGCTCGTCGGCATGGTTCATGTAGCGCGCGTCGTCGGCTTCGAAGACGATGTAGTTCGGATCGCGGCGGTCGGGATAGGAGTAGCGATCGAGATAGCTCTTCACCGGACCGGCCGCACGTTCATAAGTCTCGACCTCGATGAGCCGATCGAACCTTGGGTCCAGCTTCCAGATCAGAGTGCCGCGAGGAATGTGGTTCTTGGCAAAGACGCCGATTCCCTGGATAGGCGATTTGTCGAGATAGACGTCGACGAGCAGCATAATGGACCTTTACGCGATTGGAGGCTGTCGGGCCGGGAAAAACCGCGCACTGGGTAGCGCGCGGTCATCGCAATTGCGAGTGAAAATGAGCAACGGGAACTTAAAAAACCCTGATCACGCAGCCTCTTCGGAAGGCGCGTCGATCATCGTCTGGAGTCAGCGTTGCTGCAGCGCCAGACGGACGCCCAAAGCGCAGTAGATGCCGCCGACAACTTTGCCCTGCCAACGTAACACCGACGGATTTCGGCGCAGGAACGTGCCGAGCCGGCCAGCGCTCACGGCAAAGACGACCGTGCTGAAAAGGCCCAGTACGACGAAGATGGCCCCCAACACGGTCATCTGAAGCATCACCGTCCCGTTTTCAGGCCGCACGAACTGAGGCAGGAAGGCAAGGAAGAACAGAGCGGTCTTGGGGTTGAGCACTTCGGTCAGGACAGCCTGTCGAAACGCCTTCCCGGCAGAGATCGCAAGCGCGCCGGCAGCCGGGCCGCCTGGTGTTTTCTCCATGATCGCGCGAATGCCGAGATAAACCAGGTAGGCCGCGCCGATGTACTTTATGACGCTGAACAGCGTCGCCGATGCGGCGATGATCGCCGATATGCCGATCATGGCCATGACGGTGTGAAAGATGTCGCCGACAGCGATCCCGGCGCCGGTCGCGATGCCAACCTTGGTTCCGGAACTCGTTGCCCGCGCTATGGTAAGGAGCGTGGCCGGGCCGGGGATGAAGACGAAGCCGAGCACAACCGCGACATAAGCAATCAGTGTAGCGAGATCGATCATCGGTCGATTTCTCCCGTAGGCTGCGCCTTACCCATCACCTTCAGCGCGAAGGAATAGGTGTAGGCGATCTCCTCCAGCCGCGAAAACCGGCCGGAGGCACCGGCATGGCCGGAATCCATGTTGATCTTGAACAGAACCGGATTGTCCCCGCTCTTGCGGTCGCGCAGCCGGGCCACCCATTTGGCCGGTTCCCAATAGGTGACGCGCGGATCGGTGAGACCGGCCAGCGCCAGGATCGGCGGATAGTCGTGATCAGCGACATTGTCATAGGGCGAGTAGGCGGCAATGGTCCGGTAATCGTCGGCGGACGCGATCGGGTTGCCCCATTCGGGCCATTCCGGCGGCGTCAGCGGCAGGGTCTCATCGAGCATGGTGGTGAGCACATCGACGAAGGGAACCTCTGCGACGATGCCGCCAAAACAATGCGGCGCCATGTTGGCGACGGCACCCATCAGCATGCCGCCGGCCGAACCGCCCTGGGCGACGATACGGTCATGCGCCGTGTAACGCTCCGTCACCAGATGGCGCGCGACGGCGATGAAATCGGTGAACGTGTTCATCTTGTTCTCCCGCTTGCCGTCATCGTACCAGCCATAGCCCTTGTCCTTGCCGCCGCGAACGTGAGCGATGGCGAAGACAAAGCCCCGGTCGACCAGCGAGAACCAGTTGGTGTTGAAGGCGGCCGGCACGGTGATGCCATAGGAGCCGTAGCCGTAAAGCAGGCAAGGTGCGGATCCGTCCAGCGGCGTGTCGCGATGGTGCAAAAGCGAGATCGGCACCAGTTCGCCATCGCTGGCCGGCGCCATCAGGCGCCGCGTGACATAGTGGTCCGCATCATGGCCGGATGGCACTTCCTGGGTCTTCAGCAGCACCCGCTCGCGGGTACGCATATTATAGTCGAACACCTGCGCAGGCGTCGTCATCGACGAATAGGAAAAGCGCATGATCTCGGTGTCGTACTCATAGGAACCCGACAGGCCGAGCGAGAAAGCCTCCTCGTCGAGGGACAAAAGATGCTCCTCGCCGCTGGTGCGGTCGTGCACGACGATGCGCGGCAGGCCTTCCTTGCGTTCGAGCCGGACCATGTGGTCTCTGAAGCCGATCACCGACAGGATCAGCCGGCCGGGCTCGTGCGGCACCAGTTCCTGCCAGTTGGCGCGCACGGGATCGCCCGCTGGTGCCGTCATGATCTTGAAGTCCTTGGCGCCGTCGGCATTGGTCAGGATGAAGAAGATATCGCCGCCTTCTTCCAGCTCGTACTGCAGGCCAATCTCGCGCGGCGACACCAGTTTCGGTTCGGCAAACGGATCGTCGGCGCGCATCAGGCGGTATTCCGAGGTTTCGTGGTCGTTGATGCCGATCATGATCCACTCGTTGTTGCGGGTGCCGTCGACATTCATGAAGAAGCCGGGATCGGTTTCCTCATAGATCAGCCGGTCGCTTTGCGGGCTGTCGCCAAGCGCATGGAACAGCACCTTTGATGGGCGGTGGTTGGGGTCGAGACGTGTATAGAAGAAGCCGTCATTGGCGGCGTTCCAGACACCTGAACCGCCGGTGTCGGGGATCTGGTCCGCAAGTTCCCTGCCGTCGGCAAGGTCACGCACGCGAAGCGTGTAGAATTCGGAGCCCTTGTCGTCGAATGCCCACAGCAGCCTTGCGTGGTCGGCCGAATGGTCGACGCCGCCAAGACGGAAATAGGCCTTGCCCGCGGCCTCTGCGTCACCATCGAGCAGGATATGCTCGGCACCGCCGTCGCGCGGCATACGGAAATAGCGCGGCTGCTCGCCACCAAGCTTGAAGGACGAGCCATAGGCATAGGGTCCGTCCTTCATCGGCACGGAAGAATCGTCTTCCTTGATACGGCCCTTCATCTCCTTGAAAAGCTGCTTCTGCAGTTCGACCGTGTCGGCCATCAGCTTCGACTGGTAGGCATTCTCCGCCTCGAGTTCTGCGCGGATTCCCGCATCGAGCAATGAGGGGTCGCGGAACATCTCCTGCCAGTTGCCGGCCCGCAGCCAGGCATAGTCGTCGGTTCGCGTGATGCCGTGATGCGTGTCGGAAACCGGCCGCTTCTCGGGCGTTGGCGGGCTGACGATCGGAAATATGGATGTCTTGGTCATTGCGTCTCGCTTTGCAGTATCTTGAACGGGCCAGTATCTTGAATAGGCCAGTATCTTGAATAGGCCAGTATCTTGAATGGACCATCTCAAATGGAGAAATATCTTGAACGGCGAATGAACACGCCGCTCAGGGCAGGTTCAAGAGCCACAGCGTATGGGTTGTGTCGGCTCCAGGAGATGAGCCGGGAGGAGAGATGATGACTATTTGGCCTCGGACTGCTGCGGCTTTCGCCGTTGCTTCACTAACTCTGGCCTTTGCCGGCCAGTCTCATGCGACCGTATTCGCGGCTTGGCAAGTGGCCAATGTGCCGTTCGGCGACACGCTCAATGTGCGCAAATACCCTTCGGGCGCATCCCAGAAGCAGGCGGCATATCCGAACGGGACCGTTCTGCAGATGACCGGGCGATGCACCGGCGGAATAAACCTGCTCGACATCGCCAACCAGCCGGCATGGAAGCAGGAACAAAAGATTCGTTTTCGCTGGTGCGAAGTCTGGCATGATCCGGCCCAGAACGGCAAATTCGTCACCGGCTGGGCGTATGGTAAATACATCACGCCGCATTGATTGATCCGGCAGCAATCAGCCGATCCGCCGGATGACAGGCATGTCGCCTGATTGCTTGCGTATGACCGCGGCAACCTGTGGTTTTGTGGACGAATGCGAACAACCAATATTGCCCGGCGATAGCCAAACAAAATCAAACATTAAAACCCATTTCGTGAGATGCCGCGAATGTAACGGTGAGCTGACGTTGCGTCAGCCGTTGCCGACGAGCGCGCGAAATATCGATAAATTACACAATGCACGAAAGATTGAAGCTGATCGCGGAATAATTGATCAATATCGTTCAATATAGTGTAAGGGCCGAATTGACTTACTTGGTCTGGGCGCTCATTGATGTGCCCGCGACACGAATCGTAGAAACTCTACCTGCACAAAATTCGTGCGATGCCCTGCTTGTAAAAAAGGGCGCAGATCGATGTAACTCTTGTTGGGGCCCGAAGACCATGGATATTGTCGAAACACCTTCCAGAAACAGCGATGCGCTGATCGAATTGACCGCCGATGTGGTGGCCGCCTATGTCAGTAACAATCCCGTGCCGGTCGGCGAATTGCCGAACCTGATATCCGATGTCCATGCTGCGCTCGGGCGTGTGGGCGGAACCGCCGAACAGCCGCCTGCCGACAAGCAGAAGCCGGCGGTCAACCCGAAGCGGTCGGTTCATGACGACTACATCGTCTGCCTTGAAGACGGCAAGAAGTTCAAGTCGCTGAAGCGCCATTTGATGACCCACTATGACCTGACACCGGACCAGTATCGCGAAAAGTGGAACCTTGACCCGACCTATCCGATGGTTGCACCCAACTATGCGGCTGCCCGGTCACAGCTTGCCAAGAAGATGGGCCTCGGCCGCAAGCGCAAAGCGCGGTAATCGCTGCCAGAGCAATTCAAGGAAAAGTGAAACGGTTTTCCTGGGAAAGCGCATAGAGCTCTCCCTTGGGAATAGCGTCAAAATAAGCCAGATCGGATCGACATCAACGGCGCCTTCGGGCGCCGTTTGATTTTTGCGCCGCGAGGCGCGGATCCGGTATGAAGGTGTCAGGCGGTCTGCTTGAGCGCTGCCTCGGCGTCGCGCTTGATGCGCTTGACCATCGAGCGAAGGCCGTTGGCGCGCTGCGGCGACAGATGTTCGTCGAGGCCGAGTTCTTTCAATGTCGCTTCCGCATCGGTCTGCTGGATTTCGCTGGCGGTCCTGCCGGAAAACAGCGCAAGTATGATCGCAACCAGTCCACGCACGATGTGAGCGTCCGAATCGCCCGTGAAGGTGATGACTGGGTCGGCTCCAGCCCCGCGTTCGGTGGTCAGCCAGACCTGACTGACGCATCCCGGCACCTTGTTGGCGGCGCTGCGCTGCTCGTCGGGAAATGGCGGCAGCGCCTCGCCGAGTTCGATGACATAGCGATAGCGGTCTTCCCATTCCTCGAGGAACGAAAAATCGTCGCGGATCGTCTGGATCGTGGTGGTCATAATGCCGGATATAGTCACGCGGCGGCTCCGCGTCACGGAAAAAACAAGGACACCGCGGGCGTCGAGAGGGCAGACAGCCCGCGGTGCGCCGTCGAAGCGGCTTAATTCTGAGGCGGCAGGTTGACGGTCTCGGGCAAGACGATTTCTTCGGGCAGGCTGCCGGTCATCGTCGACGTGTCGGGGCCGGCGGCGGACTTGTCGTCCATCATCGCTGCCGCGATCTTGGCGGTCTCCTTGGCGCGGGCGGTGATGGTGTGCATTGCCGACTTGCCGGTCTCGCAGACATCGGGCTTGCGTTCGCAAATGCCGGCGATATCGCCAACCGCTTCGCGTGCCGCAAACAAGGCCTGGATCGGCCCGACGCTTTCGCGGCCCGATTCATCGGGGCCGACAGCCAGCGGCAGCGCCAGCAGCACCAGCGAAAACCAGAAAGCCATTCTTATGAGGAAGACCATGCCCTTGCCCTCTCGTCGTGACCGGATCATGCATCCATATGGCATGACCTCTTTTGTAGGCAGGATCTTGGCACACAGGCGCAAAGGACGGCTTGCGGGCAAAGAGAGAATTTTCCTCAAATTTTAGACAAATTGGAAACGAAGCATTCTGTAATCGATTTGTCTCAATTGCCAGTGATTTTCCCTAACAACAAATAACCATATATCCCTATGATTTTGCTCTATTTTTTGTGGAATGTGGAAGTCCGGGTGCCGTGTGTGCCTGTCCGATAGGTGCCGTCGCCGGATAACTCTCCGTTTACTATGGCTGCATTTGCCCGTGCTTTCGGCGGCCGGCATCCCGATATTTGCCGCAGGCCAGGGCCTTGGTCGGCCTTGCCTTATCCATTCCTTAAACGCTGGATGCCAGTTTCAAAGCCAACCAGAACCATCTGCAAAGCAGAGCTGTCCACGACAAGTGCGAGTGCGTTGAGTTGAGTTCAATCAAGGCCAGATACGTTGAATTGCCTGGCGCGATTTCTGCCGGTTGCGAACGTATGGTCCATCCGTCCATCCTTGGGCGGAGCCACCGCGAGCGCCAGCGCCGTTTCATCGGCGTCATGCTCGCCGCTCCTTTCTTTGCCGCCGGCACCGCGGTCACCCTGGTCACTTCAGGCATGGGCGTTGCCGTCACCATGGCCGCCATCTTCGCCGCCTTTGGCCTGTGCTGGTTCGTCGCCTTGCTGGTGGCGGCGACCGGCAAGATGGCGATAGCGAGTGGGCTCGCCCTGGTGCTGGCCGGCATTTCTCTCGGCAGTCTCATTGCCGCCGCGGGCGGGCTGAGTTCGCCTGTCGCCATGCTTGTCCTGGCGCTGCCTTTCGAAGCCTGGTGGATCGGCGGCTCGCGACGTGCAGCACTGTGGGGAGCCGTGTCGGCCGCTGTCGCCATCCTGGCTCAGCCTTTGGCTGGAACCGTATTTCCGTTCGCAGGAGCGCAGATCGCGGCGTGGCACTGGCTGGTGCCGTTGGCGTGGGCGCTTACGCTGATGCCGCGTGCATCGGCGTTTCAAAACACGGCCGACGCGGCTGTGGTCGACACTGCCGACCGGCTCGAAGAAATCATCGATGCGGTGGTCTTGCGGGTCGCCCGCCATGGCGAGGTCCTGGACGCGTCGCCGAAAGCGCGCACGCTTTTGAAACTGCCGCCCGAACTGCTGTCTGGAAACGGCCTCTTCGATCGCGTCCATCTGTCGGATCGCGTTTCCTATCTCAGCGCAATGGCCGACATGCGCGACGGTGCGCTGTCGCGCCGGCTCGAATTGCGCATCCGCCTGCCTCAGAACGGCAATAGCCTGACGGCCGACAATTACCGCCCGTTCTCGCTTGATCTGGTGCGCGGTGAGGAACAGGGTGACGTCTTTACGCTCGTCCTGCGCGAGAATGACGAGATCGCCCGGTTGCGCGAGGATCTCGCGGCGGCCAATGAGGCGGCCGCATCCGCCGAAGTGGCGAAGGGGCGCTTCCTGGCGGTGGTCAGCCACGAACTGCGCACGCCGTTGAATGCCATCATCGGCTTCTCGGATATGCTGCTGCATGAGATGTTCGGCGGCTTCAAGGATCCGCGCCAGAAGGAATATGTCGGCCTGGTGAGGGATTCGGGCCAGCATCTGCTCGCCGTCGTAACCTCGATACTCGACGTGTCCAGGATTGAATCGGGCGTTTATGCGACCGAGCCGGAGCCGTTCCGGTTCGCGGAAGCGGTCGACATGTGCCAGTCGATGATGCAGCTGCAGGCGCAGGCCAAGAACATCGATCTGCGGGCGCAGATCGCGCCGAACGCCGGCGACATCAATGCCGACCAGCGCGCCGTGCAGCAGATGCTGATCAACCTGGTCTCCAATGCGATCAAGTTCACCCCCGACGGCGGCGACGTCGTCGTCGGTGCCAAGCGGATCGGTTCGCGCCTGCATTTCTGGGTCAGGGATACCGGCATCGGCATCGCCGAGGAGGATTTCGCCAATCTCGGCAAGCCCTTCATGCAGATCCAGAACGACTATACCCGCCGTTTCGAGGGGACTGGTCTTGGCCTTTCACTGGTCAAGGGCCTGGTGGCGCTGCACGAAGGCACGATGTCCATCGAAAGCATGCCGGGCGAGGGCACCACGGTGACCATCAGCCTGCCGGTGAACGGACCGAAGGGACATCAGGCGGAGAAGGCCGGCGTGCTGACCATGCCTGTAGCGATGGCGAAAGGGGACAGAGATGGCTCGCTCCGCAAAACCGGCTAAGGCGGTCAAGCGCCGCAGCAATGCCTTTCAGGACGGCGCTGTTGCCGTCGGCGGCATGATCTCGCGCAATCCTGTCCTGGTGGGCGGCTCGACGGCATTCCTGGTGACGCTGTTCTACGTCTCCGCAAATGCCTTGTGGTACCAGCCTTTCCCGCATGCCGGCGCATTCTTCGCGACCCGCAGCATTGCGGGCTTTCCGCACGCGGCGCCCGACGAGCCGGAAACGACGTTCAACATCGTGCGGCCATCCGGCGCGCCGGCACCGATCAAGGGCGATCCGGTTGTCGAGCAGGTGCAAGGCATATTGAAGGATCTTGATTTCTATTCGGGAACGGTCGACGGCATTTCCGGACCCAACACCCGCAAGGCCATCCAGGACTATCAGCAGAAGGTCGGGCTCAACGCGTCCGGCGAGATCGACGCGCTTCTGCTCGATCAACTGGGCGCGACGCCGAAAACCGCTTCCGTCGTACCCAGGCCGCAGCCGCGCCCGGATATGCCGGCCGCCGTTCCGGTGTCTTTGCAGACAGGTTCAGGACAGACAAATTCCGGGCAGGCGGATGCCGAGACGCAAGCGCCCGATGCCCGCATCGTCAAGATCCAGGCCGGGCTCAAGGCGTTCGGCAATGACGACATGCAGCTGGATGGTGTCGTCGGCGCGCGCACCAAGGCGGCGATCAAGGAATTCCAGTCGCTGTTCGGGCTGCCGCAGACCGGCGAGCCCGATGAGATCGTCTACGTCAAGATGCGCGAGATCGGCCTGACCAACTGACGGCTGAAACGACGGCTCGGCCAGCGGCGGAAATATCGATGGAGAACCGGCAGTTTAGGGAGCTCTCTCATGCGCGTCACATCGGATCTGTGGGTCTCGGCCCTGTTGCGCCGGGTTTTCGGCGCCGGGGGATTTGCTGCCGTGGTCAAGCGCGGCGCGACCGAGGCCGGCGCTGTGTTCGTCCTGGCGCGGGGCAGGCTGGGCGAGGTTGCCCTGTTCGGGCCGGCGCCGCAGACAAGCTATGATTCGGCCAAGCCCGACGACCGGTTTTTCACTCAGCTCGGAACCGGCGAGGATGCCACAGTGCTCGACGCCAGGCTGGAAAGGGAGAAAAAATTCGATCCCGATATCTGGGTGGTCGAGATCGAGGCCGGCACCGTGCCCGTCGAGGAGCTTATTTCCGTGAAGACGCCCTGAGGCCGGACGAAGCCGCCGCATCGTCGCTGTTCGAGGCGGTGCGTGTATCGCCGTTGGCAGGTGCTGCGCCGCGAACCACCCTTGAAAGGGCTTCCGCCCGCCACGACCGCATCTTGTCCTGGGCCGCTTCACGATGCAGCAGCCGGTAACGGTCGAGGAAGGTGCGGATAGCCTGCGGATGCGGGAACTGGTTGGGATAGACGGCAACCGTGATCAGGAAGGCCCTGTCTTCGCTGAGGTCGAGCGAGCGCAAGGCGGCAAGCAGCGAGGCATAATTCTGGTTGGCGGTGAGCGATCGCGCGATCTCGAAATCGATATCGAGTGCATCGGCGAGCGCGGTCTGGAAGAACGCGGCGTTTCCCGTCAGCGCTGTCTCGCGCAATTTCACATAGATGTCGGCGCCCTTGAAAGGATCGGCGTTCGTCGCTGCCGCCTCGTCGCCCGTGCGCATCATCGAGCGCAGCCTGCGCCGTGCATTCTCAGCCGCGATGCCGAGTGCCTGTTCCCGGGCGGGCTCGTCAGAGGCGGTTACCGTGCTCGCTGGCGCGATCTTGTCTGCCGCGGCGGCATTCGCATCCGGTTGCGGCGCGCGCACCAGGGTTGGCCTCTCGAGGGCCTTGATCAGATCAGCGATGGTCGGGTTCAAACCCTTGCGGCGCGCGATGGCACGCGCATGCGGCAGGCCATGTCGCCCGATCAGCGCGATGAGATCGATGTCGCTGACGGCGCGTGAGCGGATGAGCAGCGGCGCGGCAATGTCGACCGGTTCCTCGCAAAGGCGGCGCACCAGGGCGGCGGGGGCGTATTCGCATTCGGAAAGGGCGGCTGCCACGTAACGGCGAGATTCGACGGACACGTCATTGAACAGCGGCAGCGTCAGGTCTTCGAGTTGACCGATCTCGCGGCGTGATGGGCGGGTGAGCGAACAGAACGCCGACACCGCGGCTCGGAACAGCCTTTCGGCCTTTCCCGAGTCTTTTCGCACCGCGATTTGCCTGAAGTCCGAAGATGACACGAAGGATACGCCCGTACTCGACACAACCTTGACGACGCTCGACCGGGACCGTGCCGGTTCCGAGAGTGCCAAGAACAAAGTTCAAGTTAGCGACGATCCGTTAGCGTTCCGTTAACCCTCTGCCGGCCTTAATGACATTTGGAGGCGTTGCGTTGTGCTCCGGGGAAACCGAGAGGAATGCGCGAACCATGGGCATGGTACTGTCTTTCGTGCCGCGTACGGCACCAAACACCAGAGTAAAGCAAACCGCCGAAATGCCGGCGGCAGTGATCATCTTTCCCGGCATCCGTTACGAGCGGCCGCATGCCGGCGAAGTGCGGCCGATCGATCCCGACAAGCCGGGCTCGCCAGGAACAAAACCGGTCCCGCACCACTGAGTTTCGGCGGCCACGGACCTTTGGTCCGGGGTCATGTCTAGTGCATGTCGCCCAAAAGTGACCTCGGTTTTGGGAGAACGACATGCATAAAAACAAAGATCCAAAGCGGGTCGTCTGAATCCGTTCAGACGCGACACGCTCTAGAAGTCCTGCAACTCGCAGGAACTCTGTTCGAAGAAGCGCGACACGATCGGCTTCCAGCTGCTGTCGGGCACGAAGGCGCGGATGACGAAGATGCCTTCCTCGATCGGCGCTTCGACGAAGATCGCTCCTTGAAGATCCTCGGGAAGATCCTTGCGCACGTCGATCATCTGCGCCGGCGTCAGCACGACGGCATCCAGAACGCCGCCGGTCGCTGTGTGGTCGTTGAAGGAATAGATGTTGTGGCCGCTGCGGTCATAGACCGACACCGACCAGAACGGGACATGCCCAGGTGCCTTGACGCGGACCATGCCTTCGCCCAGATCGAAACGGCAGGCCGTCGCGTAAAACAGCGGGTCGACGGATTTCACCACGGGCGCGCCACCGGCCTCGGCATCGAGCCGCGTCATCTTGTAGAGATCCGACGCCATGGACAGCCGCGACCAGGCATCGCGTTCGGAAAACTCGGGCACCAGCAGCAGCACGGCGATGTGCACGATGCCGGCGCCGAGCAGACCGAGCAGGACGGCATGCAGAAGTCCGCGCATCGCAGCGTAAAAACTACGCATTGCAGCCGACCTTGACGATATGCGGCAGCGAGACGTCCGACAGGCCGGTGCTGCTGGCGATTGGCGTGTCGTAGAAGGTCAGCACGAAATACATCCTGCCGAAGCCGTCTGTCAGCAGCCAATTGCCCGGCATCGGGTGATGGCCGGCTGAAATGATCACCGAATTGTCGGGCTGGCGCACCACCCCGTAGGATTGCAGCGCCGCCAGCCGGGGTTTGCCGGTTTTGACCACGCCGAGCGACTGGTCGGCGGCATAAAGCGTCCAGAACCGTGCCGTCGGAAAATCACCCTCGATTGTGTAGGTGCATTCGCGCTTGAGCTCGGCGCCGGCCGCGTCTCGCTCGGCGACGAAGGACAGCCCCTCGGCGCGGCCGAGCGCAAGCACACCCTCGCGCGCCACGCGGGCCTTGGAATAGGGATCGGCGGCCGGTGTGCCGATATCGGGAAAGGCCGTCCATTGGCCGATCCTGATGGCGCCGACCCCATCCTGGATTTTCAGCGCATACCAGACGCTGCCGCCACCGCCGACGATGGCTATGGCAAGCGAAAGCAGCGTCAGGAAGGCAGTTTTGAGCATGAGGGGCCGGGAACACGAAGAGTTGCCGCTCGGGGATATCGCGGCGTGGGGCCTTGTGGCAAGCGGGCCGACGTAGAATTGCAGACGGCTCTCCCTTCTCCCCTTGCGGGAGAAGGTGGCCGAGCGAAGCTCGGTCGGATGAGGGGTGTTCCAGCTTGGCAATGGCGGTGATCCGGCCATCACCCCTCAACTGTCTCGGCGCCAATCACAGCGCCGATAGCGTCTCCGGCAGTTGCGGCGTACTGAGGACGGGCGCCGAATGGAACAGCGTGGTCATGTCCCGCAGCGTCTGGGTCGTGCGGCTGGACAGCACCGGCGGCCGTTCGGCGGCTGCATCGGCCGCCGCCTGATCGTCGCTCTTCTTCTGTGCTTCCTCGGCCTTGGCGGCGATCTCCTCATCGACGAAGGGCTTGTCGATGCCAGGGATCGGCTTGAGGTCGATGTTCTGGTGCGCGTAGACCATCAGTCGCTGCCACACCATCGCCGGCAGTGAGCCACCGGTCATGTTCTTGGTCGGCGTGAAGTCGTCATTGCCCATCCATACCGCCGCCGTGTAGTTGCCGGTGAAGCCGACAAACCAGGCGTCGCGGTAGGACTGCGTGGTGCCTGTCTTGCCGGCGACGACGATGTTGGGAAGTTGGGCTCGCCGCGCCGTACCCATCACCGGCACTGCGGCCAGCATGGTGTTCATCGATTTGAGCGCCTGCTCGGACAGCACCCGGTGTGGCGGCGGCGCGTCCTTGGCGAAATCATAGACCACCTCGCCGGTGCGGGTGACGAGTTGGCTGATGCCGTGCCGGGAGCCGACGAAGCCGTTGTCGGCGAACACGCTGTAGCCCGTCGCCTGGTCCATCACCGTCATGCTCGAGGTGCCGAGCACCATCGTCTTATGTGCTTCGATCGGCGATTCCACGCCCATCGCCTCGGCCATGGCCTTGATCGGGCCGATGCCGAGATGATCCTTGGCCAGCCGCACCGGCACGGTGTTGATCGACTTGGCCATTGCCATGATCAACGTGACGTTGCCGGCCGATCCGCCGTTGTAATTGTGCGGCGACCAGCTGCCCCAGCTGATCGGGCCGCCGGAAATGATGGAGTTGGGGGTGAAGCCGTGTTCCATCGCGGTTGCGTAGACATAGGGCTTGAATGATGAGCCGGTCTGGCGCAGCGCCTTGGTGGCGCGGTTGAACTGGCTGGCCCCATAGTCGCGGCCGCCGACGATGGCGCGCACGGCGCCGTTGGTCTCGATGACGACGACGGCACCTTCGGTGACGTTGTACTCCTTGCCGAACTGGCGCAGGTGGAACTCCACCGATTCTTCCGCCGCCTTCTGGATGTTGGCGTCAAAGGTGGTGTGGGCGAGAAGCGAGTGCTGGCCAGGTTTGGCGATCTTCTTGACCTCGTCGAACGCCCAGTCGAGATAATAGTCAGGGCTTTTCTGTTCGCCGCGGTCGACGACATCGGCCGGATGCAGCCTGGCCTGCAGAACCTGGCCTTCGGTCATGAAACCGGCATCCACAAGGTTGGACAGCACCACATTGGCGCGCGCGCGCGCCGCCGGCAGGTTGATGTGCGGCGCATATTTGGTCGGCGCCTTGAACAGGCCGGCCAGCATCGCCGCCTCGGCCAGGTTCAGGTCCTTGACGCTCTTGCCGAAATAGAAGTCGGCGGCAGCCTCGATGCCGAACGTGCCGCCGCCCATATAGGCGCGGTCGAGATAGAGCTGCAGGATCTCCTTCTTCGACAGATTGGCCTCGAGCCACAGCGACAGGAAGGCTTCCTTGATCTTGCGCTCCAGCGTGCGCTCATTGGTGAGGAACAGGTTCTTGGCCAACTGCTGGGTGATGCTCGATCCGCCCTGGACGACGGAGTTCGCCCGCACATTCTCGAAGATCGCGCGCGACAGGCCGAGCACATCGATGCCGTAGTGATCGAAGAAGCGACGGTCCTCGGTGGCAAGCACCGCCTTGATGACGTGATCGGGCATCTCGTCGACCGGCACGGAATCGCGCTGGATGATGCCGCGCTGGCCGATCTCGTTGCCGTAGCGGTCAAGGAAGGTGACGGCGAAGTCGCCCTGGGCGCGCCAGTCGCCGGCCGTGTCCTGGAAAGCCGGAATGGCCAGCGCCAGCATCACCACGATGCCGACGGCGCCGAGCGTGAAACCTTCGCTCAACAGTTCGATGATGCCACGGCGCCAGCCGTTGACGCGGAAGCGCCGCGAGAAGATCGTCGCTGATTCCCAGAACTGGCGCGCCTTGAAGCCGATCTCATAGAGCGAGGAATCGATCCACGCATCGAGCGCCAGCAGCCGAGCGGCGATCGGACCTCTTCTTTTGCGCGGTTCGGGACTGGCCATTCGGAATCCGGCTAGCAATTGCACGACCTGAGAACCGCAAACCGGCAATTTCAGGGCGATGCATTCCGGGAGACTATTCCTCCATTTTTCCAGCACTCACAAGGGCGGCGAAGACACAGTATTGGGTTTGTTGCTGATGGGCCGGCCCAAGAATACAGCCGGCGCCAACAGCATGTGCCCGCGCCTCCAGCGGAGGCGTGAGCTTTTTCACTGCAGCACGGCGCGTCTCATGCGGCTCGCAAGCTTTCTTTTGGACGCAAATTCTGGTTCATGCGGAACAGGTTCAGCGGGTCGTAGCGCTGCTTGATTTCCAGAAGCCGTCGATGGTTGCCACCATAGGCCGCTTCGACCCGGTCGACCTCGTCCTCCGGCATGAAGTTCACGTAGGCGGTGCCGGCGGCATAAGGTTTGGCCGCCTCGTAGATTGAACGAGCCCAGTCGGTGCAAGCCTTGTCCATCGTCGGTTCGCGCCAGCGGGCGTGAACGTTCATGACGAAATGCGAACTGCGCTGTGGGAACGCCGTTGCGTCCGCCTTGACGCGACCTGCCGCGCCGCCGACATGGCCGATAAATATCTCGCACTCGGGTCCCGGCAGCTTGGCTATTGCCCCCCTGACGACCGCAGCCGCCTCCTCGGAAAACTCGGTGAAGTCATGGCTCTTCCAGTAGTTGCGGGCGCCGGGCGTGAGCAGTGGGTCGAATGCCTGCTGCCAGCCGGTGAACGGGCTGGGGCCCACGACATCGGCAATCGGCGTGCCGATGGCTCGAAGTTTCTGCGTCGCCTTTTCGCCCGTCTCAATATCGCCGCAATAGCACATGGCCAGAACCAGAACCTCCTTGCCATGCCATTCCGCGGGCAGGAAGGGCAGCGGCGGCGCCTGCCGCATGACTACCCAGCAGGTCAACTCGTCAGGAGCGGTTTCGAGCGCCTTGCGATACTCCCGCAGCACCTTTTCGGCATCGGCGAAGGGATGGACGACAAGCCCTGCCAGCACTTGCGGTCCAAACTCATGGAGATGGAACTCGAATGCCGTGACGACGCCGAAATTGCCGCCGCCGCCGCGCAGCGCCCAGAACAAGTCGGGATTTTCGGTCTGGCTGGCCCGGAGCAGTTTGCCGTCGGCGGTGACCACATCGGCGGAGGCAAGATTGTCGATGGTCAGGCCGAATTTGCGGGTGATCCAGCCGAAGCCGCCACCCAGCGTCAGGCCGGATATGCCGGTGGTCGAGTTGATTCCGGTCGGCACCACCAGCCCGAAGGCCTGCGTTTCCTTGTCGACATCGGCAAGCGTCGCGCCAGGCCCGACCCATGCCCGCCGCGCCGCGACATCGACCCGCACCGACTTCATCAACGACAGATCAATCATCAGGCCACCATCGCAGACCGCACTTCCGGCAATGTTGTGGCCGCCGCCGCGCACGGAGACGAGAAGCCTGTTCTCCCTGGCGAAATTCACGGCACTGATGACATCGGAAGCGCCGACGCAGCATGCGATCAGCCCGGGTCGTCGGTCGACCGTGGCATTCCAGACTGTTCGTGCTTCGTCATAAGTGGCATCGCCTTCGCTCAGTACGGTGCCGCGCAATTGTGCCGAAAATGCTTCCAGGGCCGCAGCGTCGATTGTCGTTTTGCCGCGTTCAAGCGTGGTGAGGCTCATGGAATTCATGGTTTCCTCCCGAGTTGCAGATGAGCTGTCCTCTCCCAAAAGACGTTCTTACTGTGCGCTTATATTAGCTATCGCGCAAGTTTCGCGTCGGCCAGCGTTGCGACTCGCAAGCGGGGCACATGGTGCCGCCAGCCGGCGATCTCAGCCGTTTTGCGCGCGCGACCTTGCAACCGGCCGCCAGGATGCCGATCATGCTGATGCGAATGTGAGCGAAGCAGCGTAGCGCTATCCCACTCCTCAGGCCGGTTCGCGCTTCAGCGCCTGCGCCATGCAGTGGATGCCGCCGCCGGTCTTCGAGATCTCGCTCATGTCGACGGCCGCGACCTCGAAGCCGCGCGCCTTGAGCTGGCCGATCAGCGCCTGGCTGGAGGTCGGCGCGATCACCCGGTCCTTGCCCAGCGACATGAAGTTGCAGCCCAGCGCCATCGTATCCTGGAACGGCACGTCGATGATCTCGTGGCCCTTGCCCTTCAACCAGTCGACAATGCCGGGTTCGGTGCAGGCCAGGCAGACAGCGGTCAGTTTTTCGGCGATCGGCACCACCATCAGGTCGATATGAACATAATACTCGTCGATGAAGGCGATGCGGGTTTCCCAACCTTCCTTGTCGAACCATGCCTGCACCTGGCGGGCGCCTTCTTCCTGCGTACGCGCGCCGCCGCAGCCGATCAGCACGACGCCGTCCTCGATGACGTTGAAGTCGCCGCCCTCGAACGTGCCTGCCGTGACCATGTCGTAGATCGGGATGCCGAGCTTTTCATAGGTGCGGATCGCGGCATAGTTCTCGCCGCGCCGCCACCAGTTGGCCATGGCGGTAATGAAGGCGCCGTAGGGCGTCATGACGCTGGAATCGCGGGAATAGACCTGCATCGGCAGCTCAGGCGTCGGCTCGTGCCAGTGGATGTTGACGCCGAAATGCTCGTAGGCGGCGACCAGGTCCTTGTGCTGCGCCTGGGCGATCTGGACGTTGCAGGGCGCCTCGCGCAGATGCTTTCGCGACAGCGAACTGGTCGACAGATGGCGCAGGAAATTGGGTGAGCCAAGCAGGACGTCGGTCAGCACGTCGGTCTCGTTGGCAAAACCCCAGGCGGTCAGCGGCTTGGTGCCGCCGGCGGGGTTGCGGCGCTGCAGCGAAAACGGCTCGGCGACAATGCGGTCATGAACGGTCATGGGATGCTCCTCGTGAAGTGGTTTGGGGTGTCTGATTGCTCGGTATCCACCAGTCTCGTCCGCGCGGGGTGGTGACATATTCTGGCCATCGAAACCCGATCGGCGGGTCGTAGTCGCAGAGCGGCGCAATCCAGTTCGAACCACCGATTCCGCCGCCGGTGCGGGCGACGAATTCATTCATCGCCGCATCGCGGGCGGTCTGGTCTTCCAGCAGGCGGAGCGCCGCCAGCGCGACCGTCTTGGACGCGCAGATGACCATCGGGTCGATCGTCGCCGAAATGCCGCCCAGCGCATTCATCACCCATGCCGGATAGGGATAGCCGGTCTCCGAACGCAGCGCCGGGCGGGCGACATAGAACCGTGCTGTCGGCGTATGCCAGCTCATGTCGGTGTAATCGTCGGAGGTCGAATTGACTTGCGAGGGCGGCAGATCGCGGCGCAGGATCGCTTCCGCCGCCTGCGGCTCGATCAAGCGCTCGAGTTCTTCGATGAACGGCTCGTCGCTCGCCATGCGCCCGGCATTGACCTGTATTTCGCGGGCAACTGCCTTGGCGTCCTCGTCCCAGCGCGGCGGCCCAGCCGTCGACAGCGCTTCATAGGCGATTTCGGCCATGGCATGGTTGGCAAGTCCCGGTCGTGACTTCGACACCCAATGCCGCTCATGGCGGCAGCCGCTCATGCTGGCAGCGGCCTCGGCATTGCGGTCGAGCACCGTGGTGACCTGCTCGGCCATGGCAAGCGTCGGCACGCGGATCATGTACTGGATCTCGGCCAGCCCGGCCGGCAAATTGTCGGCGGTTGCTTGCCCCGCCGTCAGAATCGCTTCGCTGATCGACCAGCCGCCCTGGTGCGGCAGTATGGAATCGCGCAGAGCCTTGGAGGCCATGTACATCATCATCAATGCGTCGTTGGCGCCGGGGGCGCGCGCCGCCGAATGTGCTTGCGGAATGGGTGCAGCACCCGCAGCCAGCGCCCAGCGCTCCGGTTGGTCGCAGATGAAGCGATAGATCATCGCGTAGGCCGCGCCGCAATGCGTGTCCCAGCGCGCCGTGTTGCAGAGCGGCAGCATGTAGAACGGATGAAAGGAGATCATGCCGGCAAGGCCGTCATAATAGCCCTTGGCGGCATGGATCGGCTTTGACCCGCGCACCTTTTCCGCCGGCTCGCCGGTGAAGCGCAGCGTGCCTGATATGCCGTGGCGCTGCATCGCCGCCTTGGTCGCCAGCAGCCCGCCGAGGCTCGAAATCCCGAGGCCGGAATGCGGGTCGGTGTGGCCGCCGGCCTGGTTGCCAAGTCCCCGGCGCGGACGCTCGACCGTAGCGGCATCCTGGCAATTGCCCGGCACCGCGTCGTATTCGGCGTACATGCCGATGGTCGGGCCGGGGCCGTTGGTCCAATGCGCGCAGAAGGCGGTCGGCATGCCGGCGGAGCCTTCTTCGACGGAAAAGCCTTCGAGTTTCAGCCGCTCGACATACCAGGCGGCTGATTGATACTCCCGCCACGCGGTCTCGCCGTAATCGAAGATGGTGCGTGTCCACGCGGACAACAACGGCTGGATGCCGTCGAGACAGGCAAGGGCGGTTGCTTGCGCCGAGGTGGCCACCGGTTTCTCCATGGCATGAGAAGAAAGCAGTGAAGCGGGTCGCTAAAAAGTGATATGTTTTCCCGGTTCGTGCAAATTCGGTTCACCTGAGGTTCCTTGCGTATACCATCGACACAAGCGCTGCGCGCGCTCGACAGCTTCGCCCGGCACGGCAGCGTCTGGCGCGCCGCCGACGAGTTGCACCTGACCCGCAGCGCTGTTAGCCATCAGCTTCGCCTGCTGGAGCGCGACCTCGGCTTCGACCTGCTCGAACGCATCGGCAAGGGCGTGGCGTTGACGCCGCGCGGCCAGCGCTACGCCAGCGATGTGCGCAAAGCGCTCACCGTTCTGGGCGACGCGGTGACGCGCGATGCCGGCACCGGAGTCGGCGGCTCGTTCGCCGTCAGTTGCACGCCCGGCTTCGCCTCGCTGTTCTTGTGCACCCATATCGGCGAGTTCCGGCAGATGTATCCTGACGTGGCGCTGCGCATCCTGACGCCGCGCCGGCTCGACGATGTCAGCAATGCCGATGCCGATGCCTTCATTGCGTTTGGTGTCGGCAATTGGCCGAACCGGGCGGTCGAGCCGCTCTGTGAAATCTCGTTCACGCCGCTCTGCAGCCCGACACTGCTCAACAAGGTCGGTGGTTTTTCCCGGCCGTCGGACGTGCTGCGCGCCAACCTGCTGCATCTCGATGACACCGAGGATTGGGCGCGCTGGCTGGCGCTGTCCAAGGTGGAAAACCCCGACATTGAGGGCGGCATCTTCTTTTCGGACATGAACCTCGTCTTTTCGGCGGCGATTGCCGGCCAGGGCATCGCCATGGGCGACGAACTGACCAGCCGGCGGGCGCTGAGCGAGGGCCGGCTGGTCAGGCCGTTCGACATAGCGATCAAGTCGCCGCGTTCCTATTTCCTGGTCTCCGAACACGCCAAGGCTTCGCATCCGGTGCTGGAAGCGTTCGCAGGATGGCTGCGGTCGAAACTCCAGGAGAACCGCATTCTGCCGTATTGAGGGCAGGTGGCGACATCTCGCCATAGATGAATGGAATTTGCCGATCACGCGAAAACTATTCGGTTGCGGTGAGCCGGCACCCTGCCTACGATTTCGACAAGCGTTAGGGAAAGGGCAGTATGCAGCAACCCGGCCGTGCCGCAGAGATCAAGGCAATCGGGATCGGCAAGAGCTTCGGCTCATTCCGTGCGCTGGACAATCTGTCGCTCGATATCGGCCGTGGCGAGTTCCTGACCCTGCTCGGGCCGTCCGGTTCGGGCAAGACCACCTTCCTGATGATCCTTGCCGGCTTCGTGCAGCCGACCGAAGGCAAGCTGTTCAGCGACGGCGTCGACATCACCGACCGGCCGGCCGAGCAACGTGCCGCCGGCATGGTGTTCCAGGGCTACGCGCTGTTCCCGCATATGAGCGTCGAAGCCAACATCGCCTTCCCACTCAAGGTGCGCAAGAAATCGGCCGCCGACATCAAGCGCCGCGTCGGCGAGATGATCGAGCGCGTCGGCCTCAAGGGCCACGAGAAAAAACTGCCGGCGCAATTGTCAGGCGGTCAGCAGCAGCGTGTGGCGCTGGCCCGCGCGCTGGTGTTCGAACCGGGCGTGCTGTTGCTCGACGAACCGTTTTCCGCGCTCGACAAGGGCCTGCGCGGCCAGATGCAGGCCGAGATGAAGCGGCTGCACCAGGAGACCGGGACCACCTTCGTCTTCGTCACCCACGACCAGAGCGAGGCGCTGGCGCTGTCGTCACGCGTTGCCATCTTCAACCACGGCAAATTGCTGCAGGTTGGAGCGCCCGACGAGGTCTACGACCGGCCGGACAACCGCTTCGTCGCCGAGTTCCTCGGCGAGATCAACATGCTGCCGCTGAAGGGGGTCAAGCCTGCCGGCAATGGCTCGACCGGCCTGTGCGAGGACCGCGCGGTCAGCATGGGCTGCAAGGCCGAACTCGTGCGCGGCGATGCCATCCTGGCGATCCGGCCCGAATACATGTCGATATCGAGCGAGGCGGCAGATGGTGAGAATGGGATCGCCGCTACCGCCACCAACTCCACCTATCTCGGCGCGGCAACGCGGCTCGACCTGACGACGCGGCAAGGCGCCAAGGTCACGGTCTCGGTGCCCAACGAGGTGGCGGCCGCGGCGCTGAGCAAGGGCAACTCCGTCTGGCTCACCTGGCCGGCGGAAAAGGGTTTCCTCCTTCCGCATGGAGGACAATGACAAGCGGTGTCGCGAGACATCGCAGCACCGCTTTCGGGCACTATTAACAACAAAAAGGGGAACTGACATGACACATGATACCAAGAAACAAGCCATCGAGAGCCTGTCCGCCAGGGCAGGTCGCGGCGAGATCTCGCGCCGGCAGTTCACGCAGCTGGCGGCACTCGTGCTGGCCGGCACGCCGATGCTGCTGCGCTCGACAGGTGCCTTTGCGCAGGCCAAGGAACTTGTGCTGGTCAACTGGGGTGGCGATGCCATCACCGCCTACGATGCCGCCTATGGCCAGGCCTTCACCAAGGACACCGGCATCACCGTCAAGATGGACGGTTCGGGTCCGACCGAAGGTGCCATCGCCGCGCAATTCAAGAGCGGCGCGCCGACCTGGGATCTCGTCGATGTCGATCCGTTCTCGGCCATCACGCTCGGCGCCCAGGGGGCTCTCGAGCCGATCGATTACAACATCGTCGACAAGAAGAAGATGCGGCCCGGCTTTGGTTGGGAATACGCCGCCTCGACCTATTTCTTCTCCTATGTCATCGCCTATGATTCCGAGAAGTACGGCAAGGACGCGCCGACCGGCATGGCCGATTTCTTTGATGTGAAGAAATTCCCCGGCAAGCGCTCGCTCTACAAATGGGGCGTGTCGAGCTGGGAAGCGGCGCTGCTCGCCGACGGTATCGCGCCTGCGTCGCTCTACCCGCTCGACCTCAAGCGCGCCCATGACAAGATCGCCGCCTTCAAGGAAAACGTCGTTGCCTATTGGGGTGGCGGCGCCGAAAGCCAGAGTGTGCTGCTCAATGGCGAGGCCTCGATGGCGATCGTCTGGTCGACCCGCGCTTCACTGATCGAGCAGGATAGCGGCGGCAAGATCAAGTTCATCTGGGACCAGGGCCTGATCTCGCCCGGTGCGCTCGCCGTGCTCAAGGGCAATCCCGGCGGCAAGGACGCTGCGATGAAGTTCATCGCCAGTGCCCAGGACCCTGAAAAGCAGCTGGTCATGTTCGACAAGCTCGGCCAGGGCCCCGCCAACCCGGCGGCAGACGCGCTGATCCCGGCCGACAAGAAGCGCATCAACCCGGTCGATCCCGAGAACATGAAGAAGCAGATCGCGCTCGACATGGACTGGTACGCCAAGAACTACGGGCCGGCGCTCGACGAATACACCAAGATCATCTCGGCCTGATCAGGGCAGGGGTAATCGGGTCGAAATGAGATCCTATCTCTCCGACAGGATGGGCGCGGCGCTGTTGATGGCGCCGCTGCTCCTGTTTCTTGTCCTGGCCTATGCCTGGCCGTTCCTCGGCGTCGTCAAATGGAGCTTCACGCTGCCGACGCCCGGCCTCGGCCAGTATGAGGCGCTGCTTACCGACGATCTCGTGCAGTCGGTGTTCATCCGCACGCTGCGCATCGCGGCGGTCGTCACCGTGGTTTCGGTGGCCGCTGCCTACGCCATCACCGTCGTCTGGGTGCGTGGAACCCCGGCACAGCGCCTGGTCGCCGAGTTCTGCATTCTCGTTCCCTTCTGGATTTCCGTGCTGACCCGTGCTTTCGGCTGGGTGGCGCTGCTCTCCAATCGCGGCCTGATCAACAGCTGGCTGCAGGCGATCGGCTTCATTTCCGAACCGTTGGCGCTGGTGCGCAACGAATTCGGCGTCATCGTCGGCATGACGCATTTCCTCATTCCTTTCGCCGTCTTCCCGCTGGCATCGGCCATGCGCAGCCTCGACGACCGCGTGCTCCTGGCCGCGCGCGGGCTCGGCTCCAGCCGCATGCGCACCTTCTGGACAGTGTTCGTGCCGATGACTCGCTCCGGCATCATCGGCGCGGCGATGATCGTGTTCGTCTTCTCGCTCGGCTTCTTCGTCACGCCGGCGATCCTCGGTGGCGGCCGCAGCGTCATGATCGCCGAGCTGATCTATCTCAGGATCTTCCAGAGCCCGGACTGGGGCCTGGGGGCGGCGATCAGCGTCGTGTTGGTGCTGTTCGTCGGCGCGCTGATGGCGCTTTTGTTCCGATATGTCAGACCGAAGCAGTTGATCTGATGCCGACCTACCGCCCCGGTCCCGTCTCGCTGATCATCGCCGCCTTCGTGGCGCTTTTCCTGCTGATGCCGCTGCTCGCGGTCATCCCGGTGTCGCTGACGCCGAGCCGCATGCTGGCAATGCCGTCGGGCGAACTGTCGCTGCGCCACTACCGGGCGCTGGTCGAGGACCCGCGCTGGCTCCAATCGATCCTGCTCTCGATCCGCATCGGTGTCGTCAGCAGTGCCTTTTCCACCGTGCTCGCGCTGTGCTTCAGCCTCGGCGTCTGGATGTTCCAGCCGCGCTTCACCGCGGCCCTGGTCGGTTTCGTGCTGCTGCCGATGGTGGTGCCGCCGGTGGTCTCGGCGATCACGCTCTACTTCCTGCTGACCTCGATGTCGGGCTTCAGCACGTTCTTCGGCTATGACACATGGCTCGGCGTCGCCATGGCGCATTCGGTGATGACGGTGCCCTTCGCCACCGTGCTGATGCTGGTCTCGCTCAGCCAGCTCGACCGGCGCATCGACCTTGCCGCGCGGGGCTTAGGGGCCACTGTGTGGGAGCGCGCCACCCGCATCATCATGCCCAACATCAAGTTCGGCATCATCACAGCGGCACTGCTCTCCTTCGTGCTGTCGTGGGAAGAAATCGGCGTCACCCTGTTCATCACCTCGGTCAACGCCATCACCCTGCCGAGGCTGATGTGGATGGGCCTGCGCGACAACATCGACCCGGCGATCGCCGCGCTCTCGGTGATCCTGATCATCATCACCGTGCTGGTGCTGGCGGTGCGCAGTTTCGTGGCCAGGCAGCGCGGAGCCTAGACAAACCGCACCGAGACGCGGCCAAACCGGCCGAGATCGCCGGTGACTTCGTCGCCTGCCTCGACGCTTATCGGCGTCACGCAGGTGCCTGTAATCACCACCTGTCCCGGTTGGAGCGCTATGCCCAGGCCCGACAGCTCGTTGACGAGCCAGGTGAGCGCGATGCGAGGATCGCCCAACACGGCCGCTCCCGATCCGCTATGTTGCGACCTTCCGGAAACGGACGCGACCACGGGGTGTTTTGCAAGATCCACGCCGCGCCAGTCGTCTTCCGCCGCCTCGCCGATGACAAACAGATTGGCGCAGGCATTGTCCGCAATGAGCTGCGGCGCCCCGACGGCGCAGAAATCGTCATAGCGTGAGTCCGGAATTTCGATCGCCGGGTGCAAGGTCGCCACGGCTTTCATCACTTCGGCGATTTCATAGGGCGCAGGACGAGGCGGCAACTCGCGGCCGAAGCGGAAAGCGAACTCGATCTCGGCCACGCGCATCTTGCTCGTCGCCAGCGAAACGGTCCCGCCGACCTCCACCGCTTTTTCGGCCAGGAGACGTCCGGCCATCGGCCTGTCGACGTTGATGTGCCTTTGTCCGGCCAGACTGGTCGCGGCAATCTTCCAGCCGAAAAGCGAGGCCGCCGAGCGATCCAGGACATGCGACTGGATGGCGTAACCTTCGAGCCGTGTTTGTGGGCGCAACGCCTCAGGTATGGCGCCGAGACGGGTGCCCTGGTCCCAGTGGCCTACCAACAACCGCGAGGCAGCCCTGGTCTTTTCTGCATCGAGCATCATCAGCTTCCGAAATTGCTTCGTGGATCGTCATGCGACCCTGTAGCGAGAATATGTAACCAGGAATCGAGAGTCCATGTTCGCGGCGCGGTGCCCGCGGACGATGGTGTTGGCAAAGTCGCCCTTTCGAGATCATCGGCATCCATCATTCCGATGACGAATCGCCATCGCCTCCGCGCGTCGAATGGCTATATCTGTCAGAACACGCAGAACGCGGACAGCTTCCGAAAAGCAATAATCGGCAGCGCAGGAACTGGAGGAAAAGACGATGACCGCGCCAGACGATTTACAGCAGGCACTGTTTCTCAGGCTGAAAAGCGATGCATCGCTGTCGGCCTTGCTGGGCGGCGCCGGACTGCTCGAACGGCCAACCGACAATGCCGCTTTTCCGTACGTGACCTGCGGCCAGACCTCCGCTTTTGACTGGGATACGAGCACCGAGAACACTGATGATCAGTTGATTACGCTGCATGTCTGGTCGAAAGCCCATGGCGACGCCGAAACGCTTGCCATCATGGCCGCCATCCAGGCGCGCCTTGCCGACGCAGCATTGGTGATTGGCCCTCGCGGCCAGACACGACTGTCGCTGGAATTCGCCGAAGCCCGCCATGACGAGGATCTGCTCGTCCATCACGGGCTGCTGCGTTTTCGCGCGATAACGCAGGAAAATGCCTGATGCGCTTTCAATATGGTCAAAACCGAGTCTAGACTGGACTTTCGCGGGATTTCACCTGTTCGAGGCGGTGAAATTCCAGGTTGATTGTCTCGCGTTGCAGGGGTGTGGCGAGGATGTTTTCAGCGGCATTCACCGTTCATTTCACGTTCAGCACCGATACGTTACAACGCCGGTCATGAAAACGCTTCGCTCCCACTTCCGAATCGCGACACTGGCGCTTTGTGCTGCCGGGCTGTTCGCGTCGCGGGCGATGGCGATGCCGGTCATCGCGCCGCCCGACCTGGCCAGTCCGATCGTACTGGCGGCGTCCGATTGCTACGCCATCGGCCAGCAGGTGGCCGAGCAGAATGGCGGAACGCTGGCCAAGGCCTCGCAATCGACGCGCGGCGGTCAGCCTGTCTGTGTCATCGTGGTGCTCGTTCCAGGCAAGGACGGACAACGTCCGCGCCGTTCCGAGATCGTCGTTCCGCTGAACTGACCCAATCAACCTTAGGCTACGTTTCCCAGGCCGCCGGAATCGGCCTATATCTGCCCCAGTCTTCAATCTGACAAAGCTCTTCAATCTGACCAAGCCCTTCAATCTGACAAAGCTCTTCAACAGGTATCGAACTCCGCATGCGTGTACTCGTCGTCGAAGATGACAAGGATCTCAATCGGCAGATATCGGATGCGCTGGTCGATGCCGGCTATGTCGTCGACCGCGCCTTCGACGGCGAGGAAGGCCATTTCCTTGGCGACACAGAGCCCTATGACGCGGTCGTGCTCGATATCGGCCTGCCGCAGATGGACGGCATAAGTGTGGTCGAGCGCTGGCGGCGCGGCGGCCGCAAGATGCCGGTGCTGATCCTGACGGCGCGCGACCGCTGGAGCGACAAGGTCTCCGGCATCGATGCCGGCGCCGATGACTACGTCACCAAGCCGTTCCACATCGAGGAGGTGCTGGCGAGGTTACGAGCCCTGATCCGGCGAGCAGCCGGCCATGCCTCGTCCGAACTGACCTGCGGGCCGCTGCGTCTCGACACCAAGGCCTCCAAGGCCGATGTCGACGGCGTGCCGCTGAAACTGACGTCGCACGAATTCCGCCTGCTCGCCTATCTGATGCACCATATGGGCGAAGTGGTCTCGCGGACCGAACTGGTCGAGCATCTCTACGATCAGGATTTCGACCGCGATTCCAACACCATCGAGGTGTTTGTCGGGCGGCTGCGCAAGAAGATGGGCATCGACATGATCGAAACCGTGCGCGGCATGGGCTACCGCATGCGTGAGCCGGAGGCGTAACTCGGAACCGCTCAAACCAACCGCAAGGACGCCGCTTTCGCTGCGTTTGTGGCCGCGTTCGCTGACGTTCCGCGTTATCGCCTTTTCCACGGTCTGGGCGATCGTGACGCTCGTTGTCATCTTCACCTTGATCACCACGCTCTACCGCCAGGCCAGCGAGCGCGGCTTCGACAGCCTGCTTTCGGCGCATCTGTTCAACCTGATCGGTTCGATCGGCATCTCCGACAGCGGAGCGCTGACTGGCGCGCCAGACCTCGGCGACCTTCGGTTCTCGGAGCCGAATTCGGGCTGGTACTGGTCGGTCGAGCCCGCTTCGGAGGGCGTGCATGGCGATCTCCACTCGTCGTCGATGACCACGACGATCCCATCACCGAGCGTTGCCGAGGTGCCGTTCAATGCCAGCTTTCAGCGCAGCTACGCAGCTGAAGGCATCGACGGCGAGCAACTCGAAGTTTTCGAGAGCGAATTCGTTCTCGACGCCAAGAACCGGGCCGCGCGTTTCCGCGTCATGGGCAACCAGAGCGAACTCGAACAGGAAATCGCTACCTTCCAGCGCCGCCTGCTGACCTATCTCAGCCTGTTCGGCGTCGGCATGATCGCCATCAACGCGATCGCCATCCTGCTCGGCCTGCAGCCGCTGCGCCGGGTCAGGAACGCGCTCGCCATGGTGCGCGAGGGCACCGCGCAGAGGCTCGACGGCCGCTTCCCGGCCGAGATCGAACCGCTTGCCAATGAAACCAATGCGTTGATCGAAAACAACAGGCGCATCGTCGAGCGGTCGCGAACACAGGTCGGCAATCTCGCCCATTCGCTGAAGACGCCGCTGGCGGTACTGCTCAACGAGGGCCGCGCGCTCGGCGGCGCCAAGGGGCAGCTGATCGCCGAACAGGCCGCTTCCATGCAGAAGCAGGTCGAACACTATCTCCAGCGCGCCCGCGTCGCGGCACAGCGCGACAGCGTCGTCTACCGCACGCCGGTGACGCCGCTGGTGCAGCGCATGGTGCGGGTTCTGCAGAAGCTCAATCCGCAGACAAATCTGTCGCTGTCGCTGCCGGCGGCCGAAATCGTCTTCGCCGGCGAGCGCGAGGATCTTGAGGAATTGCTGGGCAATCTCCTTGAAAACGCGATGAAATGGGCAAAGAGCGCGGTGCAGGTTTCGGTCGTGCCCTTGACCGGCAACGACGACCCGGCCGGCCTGTTCGAGATCAGCATAGAGGATGACGGTCCGGGCATTCCCGAGGACAAGGCGCGCGAGGCGCTGAAGCGAGGACGGCGTCTGGACGAGACAAAGCCCGGAACAGGTCTGGGGCTGGCCATTGTCGCAGACCTCGTCAACGAGTATGGAGGCGTTCTGGCGCTCGAAAGGTCCGGTATGGGCGGATTGAAGGCGGTGGTGCGATTGCGGAGCCTTCAGTGATGTTCACCAGGGCCAATCGACATAGAGGGACGGGAGATGTTATTGGCGGCATGTCGATTGGTCTCGCAGCTGCCAACGGCCAAATTTCCGACAAATATCAATACTATGGCCACGCCAACTTCTCCGATGACGCGGCCCCCGGCGCATCCATGGCAGGCTCCCACTCAAGAAAATCGGTTGTTGGCATGAAGATTCGCGTCGCTCTCGTTTCCGCATTGCTGGCCGTTTCCGGCTGCACCACCTTGAGCGGCAAGGGTCCAACCGTGGCAGTGGCACCGGCCTCGACACCTCCTTCAAGCGGCAAGGTGACCACGACGATCATTTCGGCGATGGGCGGCGGCCTCATCAGCGGGACGATCGGCAACGGCCTCAGCGAGACCGAGAAGCGCAGCGCGCTCGAGGCTGAATACAAGGCGCTGGAATACACGACCAGCGGCCAGAAGGTGACGTGGAAAGGCGCTCAGGCTTCGCGCTACGGCGAGGTGGTTCCGGCCCAGCCGTACCGCGTCGGTTCGCAGGACTGCCGCCAGTACACGCAGACGGTGTTTTCCGCCGGCGCCGGAGTCACGGCGCGTGGAACCGCTTGCCGCAACGCCGATGGCAGCTGGACGCCGCTGACCTGACGACCGTCTGCCGGCGATTGGCGGCTGGCGTCGTCAAAGCGTCGCAGCATGCATCTGTTGGCACGGCAGAGCTCTGCCGGTATTGGAAGAACCATGCTGTTCTGGGTCATAGCCGCCATTCTCACGCTGGGTGCAAGCCTGGCGGTGCTGCTGCCGCTGGCCGCCAGCGCCAAGGGCGCGTCGTCGAGCGGCGAACATGATCTCGAAGTCTATCGGGACCAATTGTCCGAGCTTGACCGCGACGCCGCGCGTGGCTTGATCCAGCCGGCCGAAGCAGCCGAGGCCCGCGCCGAGATCGCTCGCCGCATCATTCGCCTTGACAATGCGGGTACCGCCGGCGGCGCGAACCCTGGCCGAGCGTCGATCACGGCAAGGCTGGTGGCAACCGTAGCCGTGCTGGCGGTGCCGCTGGTCAGTTGGGGGCTCTATGTCAAGCTTGGCTCTCCCGACCTGCCGTCGCAACCGCTCAGCGAGCGGTTGGCCAAGAATCCCGCCGACAGTTCGGTCGACGAGCTGGTGGCGCGGGCCGAAGCCCATCTGGCCGCCAATCCCACCGACGGCAGGGGCTGGGACGTGCTCGCACCGGTCTATCTGCGCATGCAGCGCTTTTCCGACGCGGCGGGAGCCTATCGCAACGCCATCCGGCTCGATGGCGACAGCGCCGTTCGCCAGGCCGGTCTCGGCGAGGCGATCGCCAGCGCGGCAGGCGGCATTGTCTCGGCCGACGCCCAGGATGCTTTCGAGGCAGCCCTGAAGCTCGATCCGGCCAATGCGAAGGCGAGTTTCTACCTGGCCATGGCGTTGGCGCAGGAGGGCCGCGCCAAGGAAGCGACCACGGCATGGCAGGCGATGCTGGGCAGATTGCCGCCGGACTCGCCATGGCGCGGTGCCGTCGAGCAGGCGCTCGCCAAATCCGGAGGCTCCGACGTCGCCTCCAGCGGCGCCACCAACGGTCCCGATGCCGGCGATGTCGACGCCGCATCCTCGATGTCGCCGCAGGATCGGGAGGCCATGATCAATACGATGGTCGCCGGCCTCGACGACAAACTGCGGCAAAATCCCCGCGATCCGGAAGGATGGATGCGGCTCGTTCGTTCCTATGTCGTGCTCGGCAAAGCCGATCAGGCGCGTGAGGCGCTCGGTCGCGCCATTGCCGTCTTTGGAGCCGACAGTGACCAGGCGAAGAAATTCACTGCCTTTGCCGCTTCGCTTGGGCTTGCGGCGACGGAGTAGAACAAGACATGACGCGCAAGCAGAAACGATTGTCGGTGATCGCGGGCGGGCTGGTCTTCCTGGGTGCCGCGACCGGGCTGACTTTTTACGCGCTTGGCCAGAAGGCCTCCTATTTCTACATGCCGGCCGATCTCACCACCGCCAGTGTCCAGCCTGGGCAGCGCATCCGGTTGGGTGGGTTGGTCGAAAAAGGCACGATCCAGCGCGGGCAGGGGGCCACGGTCGGCTTTTCGGTGACCGACACGCACAAATCGGTCAAGGTCACCTACACCGGCATCCTGCCCGACCTTTTCCGCGAAGAGCAGGGCGTCATCACCGAGGGTACTTTCGGCCCGGACGGGGTTTTTGTTGCCGATAGCGTGCTGGCCAAGCATGATGAGCGCTACATGCCCAAGGAGGTTGCGGACGGCCTCAAGGCCAAGGGCGTCTGGCAGGAGAACAAGAGTGAATAGCTCCGGCAGGAGAGCGACAATGGATCACGGGCATGGTTGAAACCGGACATTTCGCCCTCGTCCTGGCGTTTGCGCTTTCGCTGGTGCAGACGGTGGTGCCGCTGTTTGGCGCGCGCCTGAACAACCAGCGCCTCATGGCCGTCGGCGGTCCGGTCGCGGTGACCGGCTTTGCCTTGACGGCGCTGTCCTTCGCAGCGTTGGCGAGTGCCTATGCAAGCTCCGATTTCTCGGTGGCAAGCGTGTGGGAAAACTCGCATTCCTTGCAGCCGTTGATCTACAAGATCACCGGAACCTGGGGCAATCATGAAGGCTCGATGCTGCTTTGGGTGTTGATCCTGACCTTCTTCGGCGCGCTCGTCGCCGCTTTCGGCTCCAACCTGCCGGCGACGCTGCGCGCCAATGTGCTTGCGGTGCAAGGCGCCATCGGCGCCGCCTTCTTCCTGTTCATCCTGGCGACGTCCAATCCGTTCATCCGGCTCAATCCGGCGCCGATCGAAGGCCGCGATCTCAACCCGATCCTGCAGGATCTCGGCCTCGCCATACACCCGCCGTTCCTCTATCTCGGCTATGTCGGCTTCTCGATCTGTTTTTCCTTCTCGGTCGCCGCTCTCATCGAAGGCCGCATCGACGCGTCCTGGGCGCGCTGGGTGCGGCCGTGGACGCTGGTCGCCTGGATGTTCCTGACCGGCGGCATCGCCATGGGATCGTACTGGGCCTACTATGAACTTGGCTGGGGCGGTTTCTGGTTCTGGGATCCGGTCGAGAACGCCTCCTTCATGCCGTGGCTGGCGGGCACCGCGCTGCTCCATTCGGCCATCGTCATGGAAAAGCGCTCGGCGCTGAAGATCTGGACGCTGCTGCTCGCCATTCTGACCTTTTCGCTGTCGCTGCTCGGCACCTTCCTCGTGCGTTCAGGCGTGCTGACCTCGGTGCACGCCTTTGCCACCGATCCGACGCGCGGCGTGTTTATCCTGTGCATACTGACGCTGTTTATCGGCGGCTCGCTGGCGCTGTTTGCGCTGCGCGCTTCCCGGCTGACGACCGGCGGCCTGTTCCAGCCGATTTCCCGAGAAGGGGCGCTGGTCCTCAACAATCTGTTCCTGACGACGGCGACGGCTACCGTCCTCGTCGGCACACTCTATCCGCTCGCCGTCGAAGCCTTTTCAGCCGACAAGATCTCGGTCGGCGCGCCGTTCTTCAATCTCACCTTCGGACCGCTGATGGTACCGTTGCTGCTCGTGGTTCCGTTCGGGCCGTTGCTGGCTTGGAAGCGCGGCGATGTCTTCGCCGTCGCGCAGCGCCTTATGGTGGCCTTTGCAGCGGCGCTGCTGGCGACGCTGGTCACCGCTTTGTTCATCGACGGCGCCTCGGTGTTCGCAGCCCTGGGCGTTGGCCTTGCCGTCTGGCTGATCCTTGGCGCGCTCACCGATCTCGCCGTCAAATCGGGGGTCGGCAATGTCGCCGCCGGGATCATGGTCAGGCGCTTGCTCGGCCTGCCGCGCTCGGTCTTCGGCACTGCCTTCGCTCACCTTGGCCTCGGCCTGACCACGCTCGGCATCGTCGGCACACTTTGCTTCGGCACCGAGAAGATCCTGTCGATGCATGCCGGTGAGACCGTCGAACTGTCCGGCCATACGCTGCGTTTCGTCGGGCTTTATCCGGCCCAGGGACCGAATTACAGCGAGGATCTCGGCCGCTTCGAACTGATCGGCGTCAGCGGCAGCCCTGTTGGCGAAATCAGCTCCGCCAAACGGTTTTATCCGGTGCGGCAGATGACGACGACGGAATCGGGCATCAGGACGATTGGTTTCTCGCAGCTCTACATCTCGCTCGGCGACGAGGGCAATGACGGTTCCGTCGTCGTGCGTTTGTGGTGGAAGCCGCTGGTGACGTTGATCTGGGGCGGCGGCCTGATGATGATGGTTGGCGCGGCGATGTCACTGATGGACCGGCGCCTGCGCGTCGGCGCGCCGTCGCGGCGGCGCAAGCAGGCGAGCGCGGTGCCATCCGCGACCCTGCCATGAACGCGCGGCTTTCTCTGACCTCCATTGTCCTGCTGCTGGCGCTGTTCTTTGCCGGCACGGCCTTGGCGGTGAAGCCTGACGAGGTGCTGCCTGATCCGACGCTGGAGGCGCGGGCGCGGGCGCTGTCGGAAGGCTTGCGCTGCATGGTCTGCCAGAACCAGTCGATCGACGAATCCGATGCCGACCTTGCCCGCGACCTGCGCGTCCTTGTGCGTCAGCGCCTCGTCGCCGGCGACACAGACCAGCAGGTGATGGATTACGTCGTGTCGCGTTACGGCGAGTTCGTGCTGCTGAAGCCGCGTTTCGACCTCCGCAATGCGTTGCTGTGGGGCACGCCCGTCCTGCTGTTGCTGGTGGGAGGCGTTTTCATCGTGCTGACCGCGCGGTCGCGCCGCGTGCTGGCAACAAAATCCCTGTCCGCCGAAGAACAGGCATCGTTGGACGCCATATTGCGCCGCGACTGACGTCCGCCGTCACTCCCAAACATTACCAAAGTTTCATGTGTCGGAAATGGCGCTGTAATGTGTGCCGCTCTAATTCTCCTTTCCGAGGATGCCGACCAAGCAGCGTCCGTTGAAAGAGGATAAGAGATCCATGAATATTGCCCCCAATTCATATTCCGTCACCCGCAAGCGTCTCATGGCTGCCGTCGCATCTGTCGCCGTGGCCGGTGCGATCGGCGTTGGCGCGCTGACCAGCGGAACCAGCGCTGTTCTGGCCGATGCCGTGCGCGTCGAGGCGCCGCAGGTGCCGGGCTTCGCCGATGTCGTCGAGCGCGTTTCTCCCGCCGTTGTCAGTGTCAAGGTCAAGGCCAAGATCAGCCCGGCCGCCGATGATGGCTCCGAGCCGTCCGACGACCAGGATGGCATGAACAACCTGCCCAACAATCCACAGCTGCGCCGCTTCTTCAAGGAATTCCGTGGCTTTGGTGACCAGGACGGCCAGGGTGGCGGCAACAGGCGCTTCAGCCACCGCGACCGCAACAACGACCAGCCGCGGCCGGTTGCCCAGGGCTCGGGCTTCTTCATCTCGGATGACGGCTATCTCGTCACCAACAATCACGTTGTTTCGGAAGGCTCGGCCTTCACCGTGGTGATGCATGACGGCAAGGAACTCGACGCCAAGCTGGTCGGCACCGACCCGCGCACCGATCTCGCCGTGCTCAAGGTCGACGGCGTCGGCAAGTTTACCTATGTCGACTTCGCCGATGACTCCAAGGTTCGCGTCGGCGACTGGGTGGTGGCCGTCGGCAATCCGTTCGGCCTTGGTGGAACCGTCACCGCCGGCATCGTCTCCGCCCGCGGCCGTGACATCGGCGCTGGCCCTTATGACGACTTCATCCAGATCGACGCATCGGTCAACCGCGGCAATTCTGGCGGTCCGACCTTCAACCTCAACGGCCAGGTCGTCGGCATCAACACCGCGATCTTCTCGCCATCCGGCGGCAGCGTCGGCATCGCCTTCGACATTCCCGCTTCGACCGCTAAGCAGGTCGTTCAGGACCTGATGAAGAGCGGTTCCGTGCAGCGCGGCTGGCTCGGTGTGGAAATCCAGCCGGTCACCTCCGACATCGCTGAGTCGCTTGGTCTGAAGTCTAACAACGGCGCACTGGTTTCCAGTGCCCAGGACGATGGTCCCGGCAAGAAGGCGGGCATCACGGCCGGTGACGTGATCACCCAGGTCGACGGCAAGGATGTCGCTTCGCCGAAGGAACTGGCCCGGCTGATCGGCGCCTATTCGCCTGGCAAATCGGTCGACGTCACCGTGTGGCGCGACGGCAAGAGCCAGACGGTCAAGGTCGATCTCGGCAAACTGCCCTCGAGCGACAAGCAGGCCTCTGTCGACCAGCAGCAGCCCGCCGCCCCGGCCAAGCCCGACACGCTGGCCGATCTCGGCCTGACCGTTACCAAATCTGAAAACGGCAAGGGACTGGTGGTGACCGATGTCGATCCCGACAGCGATGCCGCCGATCGCGGTATCCAGCCGGGCGACGTCATTACATCGGTCAATTCGACCGAAGTGAACGGCACCGACGACGTCACCAAGGCGATGACCGATGCAGTCAAATCCGGCCGCAAGGCAGTGCTGATGCAGATCACCCGCGACGACACCAATCGTTTCGTCGCGCTGCCCGTCGCCAAGGGTTGAGGTCGGCCCCGGAGCGATCTCTCGGCCTTTCCAGGGTGGGTGAGGGTGTTCCGGCGGCAGGTTGGACTTTTCCAGTGCGGCAGTTTCAACACCCCCGAGCCGCCGTACGGGAAAGAATGGAGGAGCGCGCGTTAGTCAGTCATCGCGCCTTCCCCCGGCGGCAGCGGGCTTCCCATCGTCCGCTGCCGCACACTTTCAAAAGCGCTTCCGCGATCCGACGCAAAATGACATCGGCAGCGAGCAGCTTTATCGCGTACGGCTTCGGGCAATCTTGATCGCGGTGCGCTTTGGCAAAGGCCACAATGCAGATGTCTGCCACTCAACCTTCCGGCGAAATCGCGTATAACAGCCCTATGAAGATTCTCGTCATAGAAGACGATCGCGAGGCTGCGGATTACTTGCAGAAAGCCTTTGCCGAGGCCGGTCACACCGCGCATGTCGCCGGTGACGGCGAAACCGGCTTTGCGCTCGCCGACGCCGGCGACTACGACGTGATGGTGATCGACCGGATGATGCCGCGTCGCGACGGCCTGTCGGTCATTGCGGGTCTCCGGTCCAGGGGCAACACAACGCCGGTGCTGATCCTGTCGGCGCTCGGCGAGGTCGATGATAGGGTCACGGGTCTACGCGCCGGCGGCGACGATTACCTGACAAAGCCCTATGCCTTCTCCGAACTTCTCGCCCGCGTCGAGGTTCTGAACCGTCGCGCCAGCGCCAAGGAAGCCGAAACCGTCTACCGCGTCGGCGATCTCGAACTCGACAGGCTGTCGCATTCGGTACGCCGTGCGTCACGCGAGATAACGCTGCAGCCGCGTGAATTCCGCTTGCTCGAATATCTGATGCGGCATGCCGGCCAAGTGGTGACGCGCACCATGCTGCTCGAAAATGTCTGGGACTATCATTTCGATCCGCAGACCAATGTCATCGACGTCCATGTCTCGCGGCTGCGCGGTAAGATCGAGAAGGGCTTCGACAAGCCCATCCTGCATACGGTTCGCGGCGCCGGCTATATGCTGAAGAGCGGCTAGCTGCGGCATGGCTCTTTCCGTGCCAGCCATCATGAAGACGACGGCAGCGCGGCTTTCGGCGCTTTACCTCCTGCTCTTCGCGCTCTGCGCGGTGGCGCTCGTCTTCTACATGACCTCGTTGTCGGCGCGCATGCTGACCGGGCAGACACAGGACACCATCAATGACGAGGTGCTCGGTCTGGCTCGCGCCTATCAACGCGGCGGTCTGCCGGTGTTGGTCCGTGTAGTCGAGGCCCGCTCGCGCCAGCCCGGCGCCAACCTCTATCTGATCGCCGACGCCAACGGCCAGATCCTGACCGGCAATGTGCAGAGCCTGGAGCCGGGCGTTCTCGAAACCGAAGGCTGGACCAGCAGTCCGTTCTCTTATCAGCGTTTTGGCGAGGGAGAGCTCGAGCGCCTGCGCAACCTTCCCGCCGAGCAGGGCACCACCACCCAATCCGAGCAGAACGATGCGCAGGCGCAGGGCGAAAAGGGCCACAACGCCATTGCGCTGGTGCTGCGGCTGCCGAACCAGATGATCATGCTGGTCGGCCGCGACCTTGGCGAGCCGGAGCGGTTTCGTGCGGTCATCCGCCGTGCGCTGATGCTGGCGCTCGGCATGATGGGGCTGGGCGGATTGCTGATCTGGTTTTTTGTCGGCCGCGCCGCGCTGAAGCGCATCGACAGCGTGTCGGAAGCCAGCCGCCGCATCATGGGCGGCGATCTGTCGGGCAGGCTGCCGGTGACGGGGGTTGGC
This sequence comes from Mesorhizobium sp. WSM4822, assembly GCF_055811155.1. Classification (NCBI taxonomy): domain Bacteria; kingdom Pseudomonadati; phylum Pseudomonadota; class Alphaproteobacteria; order Hyphomicrobiales; family Phyllobacteriaceae; genus Mesorhizobium; species Mesorhizobium sp. WSM4822. Next base: position 333,177 of record NZ_JBVVQM010000004.1, read on the forward strand.
GATGAGTTCGACCGGCTCTCCGAAAATCTCAATGCCATGCTGGCCAGGATCGCCGCGCTGAATGAAGGTCTGAAGCAGGTTTCCGACAACATCGCGCATGATCTGAAGACGCCGCTGACCCGGCTCCGCAACCGGGCCGAAGCGACGCTTTCGGGCAAGCAAAAGCCCACCGACTACCGGCGGGCACTGGAAGGCACCATTGCCGAGTCGGACCAGTTGATAAAAACCTTCAACGCCATCCTGATGATTTCCCGGCTGGAAGCTGGCTACTCCTCGGAGAACACCAACCGCGTCGATCTGGCGGAGGCCGTGCGCGATGTCGTCGAACTCTACGAGCCGGTGGCGGAAGAGGCAGGCGTGTCGCTGGAAGCAGACGCGCCCGAGGCGGTGTCCGTCAACGGCAACCGCGAACTGATCGGTCAGGCGCTGTCGAACATCGTCGACAACGCCATCAAATATTCGACCGGTGCCAATGCCCAGCCGGCGGTGCGCGTCACGCTCGAGCGAGCCGGTACGGACGTTCGCCTGTCTGTTGCCGACAATGGACACGGCATTCCCGACGATGGCGACCGGGCGCGGGCCACGGAACGTTTCGTGCGGCTGGAGAAGAGCCGTTCGCAGCCGGGTTCCGGTCTTGGCCTCAGCCTCGCCAAGGCGGTCATGACGTTCCACAATGGCCGGCTTGAACTCTTGCCTGGCAATCCCGGATTATCCGTGGTCATGAGTTTCCCAGCACGGGAGGATCACTGATGATTACGGCTGCGAGGGCGAAAGATTGGCTGCTGAAGCCGGCGACCAGCCTGGCTCCGCTGGACGAAGACCGTGCGCGGCTGGAACTGGCCGAGATCGCTTCCGCGGCGCGCGAAGAAGGACTGACGCGGCTGGCCAAGTTCCTGGCCGGCAAGGGCGAGGGCCAGGATTTCCTTGCCGCCGTCTTCGATCTGTCGCCGTTCCTGCGCGATACCGCACGTCGCCGGCCGCAAATCCTGGACGGGCTGTTCGAGCAGACGATCGAGGCTCGGCTGAAGGTGATCGGCGCCGCCATCGACCAGGTGCATCTAGCCGAAGCAGTCTCGGAATCCGGCTTGATGATGGAGCTGCGCCAGTGGAAGGCGGAGGCGCATTTCCTCATCGCGCTGGCCGATCTTGCCGGCGAGGCCGAAACGGCGCTGACGGTCCGGCGATTGAGCGATCTTGCAGACGCCTGCACCCGTGCGGCCGTCGACTTCCTACTGCGTGACGCGCATGGCCAGGGCAAACTCAAACTGCCGGATGTCGGCAATCCGTCGAAACAGTCGGGCTGGATCCTGCTCGGCATGGGCAAGCTCGGCGCGCATGAGCTGAATTTTTCCTCCGACATCGATCTGGTGGTTTTCTTCGATCCGGAAGCGCCCGCCGTCGTCGATCCGCTCGATGCCACCGAGTTGTTTTCGAGGCTGACGCGCCGCCTGGTGCGCATCCTGCAGGACCGCACCGAACACGGTTATGTCTTCCGCACCGATCTGAGACTGCGCCCAGACCCCGGTTCGACACCGCTGGCGATCCCGGTCGAGGCGGCACTGCGCTACTATGAGGCACGCGGCCAGAACTGGGAGCGCGCCGCGATGATCAAGGCACGCCCGGTGGCAGGCGATCTGGCCGCGGGTGCGGCCTTCCTCAAGGAGTTGCAGCCCTATATCTGGCGCAAATACATGGACTACGCGGCGATTGCCGATGTCCATTCGATCAAGCGCCAGATCCACGCCCACAAGGGCCATGGCGAGATTGCGGTCAAAGGCCACAACGTCAAGCTTGGCCGCGGCGGCATTCGTGAGATCGAGTTCTTCGTCCAGACCCAGCAGCTCATCGCCGGCGGACGCTTCCCTGAACTGCGTGGCCGCGAGACCGTGCCGATGCTCGGCGAGCTTGCGACCCGCGGCTGGATCACCGCCGAGGCGCGCGATGCGCTTGCCCGCCAGTACTGGTTCCTGCGCCGCGTCGAACATGCCGTGCAGATGGTTGCCGACGAGCAGACGCACACGCTGCCGGAAGATGATGAAGGCTTGGAGCGTATCGCACGCATGCTCGGCTTTGCCGATGCTTCTGCCTTTTCTCAAGCGTTCCGTGCCTCGCTGCAGCAGGTCGAACGTCACTACGCGGCACTGTTCGAAACAGCACCCGAACTGTCGACCGGCATCGGCAACCTGGTCTTCACCGGCGATGTGGACGATCCCGATACGCTGCAGACCTTGCACGGGCTCGGTTTTCAGCGGCCAAGCGACATCTGCCGCGTCATCCGTGGCTGGCATTTCGGCCGCTATCGCCTCACCCAGTCGGCGGAGGCACGCGAGCGGCTGACGGAACTGACGCCGGCGCTGCTGCGCGCCTTCGGCCAGACGCGCCGGGCCGACGAAGCTCTGATGCGCTTCGACGAGTTTCTCGCCGGCCTGCCGGCTGGCATCCAGCTGTTCTCCCTGCTGCAGTCCAATCCTGCCCTGCTGAAGCTTCTGGCGACGATCATGGGGGCCGCCCCCCGGCTGGCGGCGATCATCACCCGCAGGCCGCATGTCTTCGATGGTTTGCTCGACCCGGCCTTGCTCACCGAACTACCGGACCGCGCCTATCTGTCGGCGCGGCTTTCCGCCTTCGTCGAGGGCGACCGGCTTTACGAGGATGTGCTCGACCGGCTGCGCATTTTTGCCTCCGAGCAGAAATTCCTGATCGGTGTCCGGCTGCTCGCCGGCTCGATCGATCCGGCGCGGGCCGGCCGCGCCTTTTCTGATCTGGCGGATCTCACCATCGAGGCTGCGTTGCAGGCGGTGACGGCCGAATTCGCGGCACGCCACGGCACGATTGCCGGCGGCGTGGTTGCGCTGCTCGGTATGGGCAAGCTCGGCAGCCGCGAGCTGACCGCCGGATCGGATGTCGACCTGATCCTGCTCTACGACCACGCGTCGGATGCCGAAGAGTCCGATGGCGACAAGCCGCTGGCACCTTCGCATTACTACACCCGCATGACGCAAAGGCTGATCGCGGCGGTGTCCGCGCCGACGGCGGAGGGGGTGCTCTACGAACTCGACCTGCGCCTGCGGCCGTCCGGCAACAAGGGACCGGTGGCCACCCATATCGATGCCTTCAAGAAATACCAGCGCCAGGAAGCCTGGACCTGGGAACACATGGCGCTGGTCCGCGCCCGCGCCATTGCTGGCGACGCCAGCCTGTGCGGCGAGGTTGAAGCGGAAGTAGCGGCTGTACTTGGCCAGCCGCGCGATGCTGCAAAGGTGATGGCCGAGGCTGCGGACATGCGGGCTATGATCCAGAAGGAAAAGCCGCCGCGCGATCTCTGGGACATCAAGCTTATTCCCGGAGGATTGATCGATCTGGAATTCATCGCCCAGGTGGCCGTCATTACCGGGCAGGTCGAGACCGGACGCCGCGCCACCGGCACCGCCGAGATCCTGTCGCGCCTCGCACCGGGCTTCGCCGATGCCGGGATCAGGCAGGAGCTTGGCGACGCCTACGCGCTCGATCTTGCACTGACCCAGATGACGCGGCTGTGCCTCACCGGAGCCTTTGAGCGCGACGACGTTCCGCCGGGGCTTTCGGATCTGCTTCTGGCGGTGACCGACTTGCCGGATTTCGGTGTGCTGGAAGCACACCTCAAGGAGACGTCGCAAAAGGTCAGGAAGGACTTCGACCTTTTGCTTCGTACGGGATGACCGTGAAGCGATCGTCCCCTGGAACCGAAGACGTTTCGTGCTCTTCCGGTCTCATGCAGCTACTCTGTTCGCCGAATCTGCTGGAGCGCCCGGCTCGCGTGAGACTGCAAAATCCGGTCGCGCAGATAGGCATAGAAACGCGGCGGCAGCATGCCATAGTCGAATCGGGACGGTTTGCTGCCCGCGATGGGCCTGAGATCGGGACCCGGCCAGAGGAAGTCATTGGTTTCGGTCACGACGATCCATGACGGCGTGTCATCGAGACCGAGATGGGCTTTGAGTGGCGCAGGTATTTCTACTGCATCGGCAGGATCAGCCGGTGGCGAGTGTGTGACCGGAACGACCGTTATAACTTCACGGCCTTCCACGACCCGGCGCGCGGCGACAATGGCGCATGGTCGGTTTTTGCGACCTTCTTCGGCACCCTTTTCGTGTTCTCTCACCCAGAGGTAAGAATAGGAAATCACCAGACCCGGGATAGGTTTGGGCAGGCTCACGGTGTCCAGTCTTTAAGCATCGCATCGAGCCCGGTATATTCGCTCGGTACGGCGCTTTCGGCGATGGCGTTCAGCGTCTCATCGTCCAGTTCTTCCGCGTTACGGGCGACTCGTCCCTTGACCAACACCTCGAACATCGCCGCCGACAGGAGTACCGTGTGGGTCCGGCCATTCTTTGTGATTGCGACCGGCGCACGCTGGGCAGCGTCCTGAAAACGCCCGACATTCTGCTGGAATTCTGTTGAAGTCACTCGCATGACAATGCCTCTCTTTTCTATCTAAAATAGATAAAATAGATAGTTTTGTCAAAGCATCTCACCTTGGGCCTGCGAGGTGGGATCAAGCTTGGAATGGTGATGAAATCTTCAGGCTGCGGCCTTGATCGCCGGCGCGGCCTTCTTCACCGGGATGCGCACCGACACGATCGTGCCGACTCCTTCGCTCGACCGGATCTTCAGCGCGCCGCCCTGGAGTTCGGCCAGCGAACGTGAGATGGCAAGACCAAGGCCGGACCCGGCATGGCTCTTGGAGAACTGGTTCTGCACCTGCTCGAAAGGCCGTCCGAGTTTGCCGAGCGCATCCTTGGGGATGCCGCAGCCATTGTCCTCGATCGTCAGCACCAGCGCGCCGGATGTGTTGCGGGCCCTGACCGATATGTGGCCGCCCTGGCCGGTGAACTTCACCGCATTGGACAAAAGGTTGATGACGATCTGCTTGATCGCACGGCGATCGGCGACCAGCGTCAGCGCATCGGCAATGCGCGTTTCCACGGTGATGGCCTTTTGCGCCGCCTGCAGCGAAACGACGCGTACGGTTTCGCTGATCAGCGGGCCGAGGTCGATCTCTTCCCGGTCCAGAGAGAACTGGCCGGCTTCGATCTTGGACATATCGAGAATGTCGTTGATGACGCCCAGGAGATATTTGCCGCTGCTGTTGATGTCGGTGGCATATTCCTCGTAGCGCTCCGATCCGAGCGGGCCGAACAGCCCCTGTTCCATCAGTTCGGAGAAGCCGATGATGGCGTTCAGCGGCGTGCGCAACTCATGCGACATGTTGGCCAGGAACTCGGATTTGGCCCGGTTCGCCGCTTCGGCGCGTTCGGTTTCCTTCATGTACTTGCGGTTGAGGTCGACCAGTTCGCGCGAACGCTCCTCTTCGGCCCGCCGCGCCAGGCTGAGATCATGGATCGTCGCCATCAACCGGCGCTCGCTGTCGACCAGCTTCTCCTGGTGCAGCTTGATCTGGGTGATGTCGGAGCCGACCGAGACGATGCCGCCGTCCCGGGTCTTCAGTTCGTTGACCTGCAGCCAGCGGCCATCGGCCAGCTGCCGCTCGAAAGTGGCGCCGCCCTGCAGGCCGCTGGTGTGGGCAAGCCGCCGTTCGGAAGCAAAGGCCAGCATGCGTTCTTCCAGCGCCGCGCGCGCGGTGCCCGGCATCACGTCGCGGTCCGAAAGTCCGTTGTCCTGCTGGTATTTGGAATTGCACATGATCAGGCGTTGCGCCGAATCCCACAGCACGAAGGATTCGTTGATGTTCTCGATCGCCGTTCTGAGGCGAAGGTCGGCCGCCTCGGAACGCAGCGCCAGATGGCGCTGTTCAGTGACGTCGACGGCGATACCGATCAGCTGGATCTCCGGGGCTTCCGGATCGATGACCTGCGCTCGTGCGCGCATCCAGACCCATTGGCCGTCGGCATGGCGCATGCGGAACACCTGGTCGATATGGTCGATCTCGCGTGCGACGATTCTGTTGGCGAGCTCGAACAGGTCGCCGTCCTCGGGATGGATGATCTGATCGACCTCGCCGAAGGACAGCATCGTGTCGCAGGGCTTGTAGCCGAGCATGTCGTACATCGAGCGCGACCAGTACATCTTGCCGCGCACCATGTCCCAGTCCCACAGGCCGCAGCGGCCGCGCACCAGCGCCATATCGATGCGCTGATGCGCTTCGATATAGATGCGGTCGGCCGCCTGCGCACGTGCCGCCTGGCCGAAATAGGCATAGAGGATGACGATCAGCACGCCGGCCGTCAGCACGAACAGGGTGACGTTCAGTGAAACGGTCTTGCGCCAGGCATCGAAAACCGCGTCCTGTGGCACCAGGGCCGCCGATGCGCCCTTTCCGCCATTGGCCAGGCTGACCGCCGCGTACCAATCCCGTCCGTCGATGTTGACGTCCATGACGCCGGCACGATCGCCGAACATGAACAAGGGCTGGCCGCCCTCGACGAGGCCGTCGAGCGAATGGCCCTGCCATGGCATTGAGCGCGGCGTCACCGCGACGATCTTGAAAGCGCTGTCGGTGATGACAAGCACATGGCTGCGGCCCATCGCGCCCTGACGGCTGGTGGTCTCCAGCAGATCCTGTATGGCGCCGGGCACCGTTTCCGAGGTGGTGGCGAGCGAACTGGCCAGCTGGCCCGCCGCCAGCGTCAGGATCGCCTTGGCATTGCGCTCGACATCGTCACGCTCGTTCATCAGTGACAGCACGCGCAGCGCCGCGATGACGATCAGGAAGGTGATGATGAGGACGGGTATTGATCGGCGCAGCAGCGGCTCGGCGGCCAGAAGCCGCCGATAGGCCGGTTCGGCGATGAGCCGCGTATTCCCGGCAAGACCGTCGCCGCGCGTCTCACGACGCGCAAAAGCCGTCCCTCCGGGCGCGCCCCACGCGTCCGCCTTCGCCATAAATGGCACTCCCCGAATTTGCCTATGCTGCTTGGTGATCCGGCAAACGCCGCACATCCGAATCGTCAGTAAAGAATCAAAGGTGATTCGCCTTGTCCAGTGGTCCGGCCAAAAAAGATTAAAAATCGACTAAAATAATCGCTTTTACCGACGCTATGCCAGGCGCCGGTAGCTAGGAAAGGCTCCTACGCCAGCGTGCGCTCGACAATATCCCGCAGATCCGCCGACAGGTTTTCGGCGCCGGCGATCGACAGCAGCGCTTCCCTGGCCTTGGCCTGCCGCAAAGGTTCGAGCGAACGCCACGATCTGAGCGCCGTTGCCAGCCTGGCCGCCACTTGCGGGTTGCGCTTTTCAACCTCGAGCACAGTCTGAGCAAAGAACCAGTAGCCTTCGCCGTCAGCACGATGGAAGCCGGTCTGGTTGGCGCTGGAGAAGGTGCCGAACAGCGAGCGAACCCGGTTCGGATTGCCCATCGAGAAGGCCGGATGGTTGGTCAGGGCCTTCACGGTGTCGACGGTTTGCGGCCCCGGAACGCTGGCCTGGATCTGGAACCATTTATCCATGACCAGCGGGTCGGACCCATAGGTCGTCTCGAAAGCCGCCAGCGCCTCGACCGCCTCGGGCGAACCGTGGTGACGATGCGCGAGCACGGCAAGTGCTGCCGCGCGGTCGGTCATGTTGGTCGCCGACTGGAAATGCCTGGCGGCGAGTGCTGCTCCACTCGGCTGTAGCGACAGATAATCCAGCAAGGTGTTGCGCAAGGCGCGTCGTCCGGCGCTCGCCGCGTCGGGGCTGAACGCTGCTTTGTCTGCAAGGCCGCGGTAAAGGCCCGAAAAAACGTCCCGGTTCGCAGTGCCGATCGCCAACGCCAGTGCCTCGCGAGCCGCATAGATAGCATCGGGGTCGATGTTCCGGCCGATGTCGCGGGCGATGTCGGCTTCGCCGGGCAATGCCAGCGCCAGTGCTCGATAGGCCGGCTCCAGCGTCTCGTCGCCGGAGATGCTGCCGGCGAGTTCGATCAGCCGCGGTGCAAAGGCCGGCTGCTTGCCGCCGAGGATCTCGCGGAAGGCGGTGATCAGTGCATCAGTCAGCAATGTATTGAAGGCCTGCCAGCGCGAGAAGGCGTCGCTGTCATGGCGGGCGAGAAAGAACTGGTCGTCGGCTTTCTGCTCGACGGACAATGTCACCGGCGCCGAAAAGCCGCGGTTGAGCGACACGGCCGGGCGCTCGGTGACGCCTGAAAACCGCACCATGTGGCGACGCTTGCGGATATGGATGACGCCGTCCTCGACGCTGGCCCCTTCGACGCCGCTATATGGCACAGGCTTGCCGCCGGCGCCGATCAGGCCGAAAGCCAGCGGGATGTGCATCAGCCGCTTGCGGCTTTCGGAGGGTGTCGGCGGTACCGACTGCTCGATTTCGAGCGTGAATTCCTGCGCCGCCGGATTGTGCGTCGAACTGATCGTCAGGTTCGGCGTGCCTGCCTGATGATACCAGAGCGCGAACTGCGACAGGTCGCGGCCGGACGCATCCTCGAACACCTTGATGAAATCCTCGATCGTCGCCGCGTCACCGTCGTGCCGCTCGAAATAGAGGTCCATGCCGGCGCGAAAGACGTCGGCACCGAGAATTGTGCGGATCATGCGCACCACTTCAGAGCCCTTCTCGTAGACCGTGGCGGTGTAGAAATTGTTGATCTCGCGGTAGCGGCGCGGCCGCACTGGATGCGCCAGTGGGCCCTGGTCCTCGGGAAACTGGTGGGCGCGCAAGGTGCGCACTTCGGCGATGCGCTTGACCGCGCGCGAGCGCTGGTCGGCGGAGAATTCGTGGTCGCGGAAAACCGTCAGGCCTTCCTTCAGGCAGAGCTGGAACCAGTCGCGGCAAGTGATTCTGTTGCCTGTCCAATTGTGGAAATACTCATGCGCGATGATCGCCTCGATATTGGCGAAATCGGCGTCCGTCGCGGTCTCCCGGTCGGCCAGCACATATTTGTCGTTGAAGATGTTGAGGCCCTTGTTCTCCATCGCTCCCATGTTGAAGTCTGACACGGCGACGATGTTGAAGACGTCGAGATCGTATTCGCGGCCGAATGCCTCTTCGTCCCATTTCATCGACCGCTTCAGGGCATCCATCGCGTAGCCGGCCAGCTTCTCCTTGCCGGGCTCGACATAGATGCCGAGTTCGACCGTGCGGCCCGACAGCGTGACGAAACTGTCTGCAAGCTGGCCGAGATTGCCGGCCACCAGCGCGAACAAATAGGATGGCTTGGGGAAAGGGTCGTGCCACACTGCATAGTGCCAGCCGTCGCCGAGGTCGCCCCTGTCGACCAGGTTGCCGTTGGACAGGAGCAGCGGCGCTTCGTCACGCATTGCTTCTATGCGCACCGTGTAGACGGACAGGATGTCGGGACGATCGAGAAAATAGGTGATGCGGCGAAAGCCCTCCGCTTCGCATTGCGTGCAGTAGACATGGCTCGAGCGGTAGAGGCCCATCAGGGCTTCGTTGCCCGCCGGCGCCACCTCGGTCTCGATGAGCAACTGGAAGCGACGCGCCGCCGGTGGCTTGAGGATGGTCAGCTGGTCAGGCGTCGCCAGCAGATCCGCCGGTTTTATCTTCTTGCCGTCGATCTCGATGCGCTTAAGCGTCAGCCCGTCGCCGTCGAGCACCAACGGTGCCGACACGGAGACGTCGTCACGGCGCTCTATCGTGAGGACGGCGGTGACACGCGTTGCGTCTGGCGAAAGGCGGAAGGTAAGGTCGGTTTTCGGAATGAGGTAGTCGTTGGGGCGATAGTCTTCGAGTTTGAAGACCTGGCCGGTGTCCGTGCGCATTCCGTGGGTTTTCCTGTCGATTGCGTTGGCGGCGGATTGTGTCCGCTGGTCCAAGAAATTTGAAGTCCGCGCTCTTTACACGAAACGGCCCCTCGACAAAACTGAGGTAATGCCTATTTCAGGCGTTCCTTCTCCTGTCATCATCACGAGGCACCCATGACCGTCGTCACACCGAAATTCGGCATGGGCGCATCCGTGCTGCGGCGCGAGGATGCCGCCTTCATCCAGGGCCAGGGCCGCTATACCGACGACATCCAGCCGGCTGGCGTCCTGCATGGCTATGTCCTGCGCTCGCCGGTCGCCAAGGCCAGCTTCACCATCGGTTCGACCGAGGCGGCGAAGACGGCACCTGGCGTCCATCTGGTGCTGACCGGCAAGGATCTTGCCCATCTCGGCGATCTGAAATCCGGCGTCATGCAGGAACAGCCGGACGGCACCAAGGCTCCGACGCGCGACATCCCGATCCTGTGCGGCGACCGCGTCAACTATGTCGGCGATGCCATTGCCTTCGTCGTCGCCGACAGCCGAGCCTTGGCGCAGGATGCCGCCGAACTGATCGATGTCGACTATGACGGCGAAGATGCGGCCTCCGGGACGGCAACGGCATTGGCCGAAGGCACGCCGCTGGTCTGGCCGGAGCTTGGTTCCAACCGCGCCTTCAGCTACCACATGGGCGACAAGAAAAAGAGCGAAGCGGCTTTCGCCAAGGCCGCCCATGTCACCCGCATCGAGTTCGTCAACAACCGGCTGGTGTGCAACTACATGGAGCCGCGCTCCGCGATCGGCGAATGGAACGTCGAGGAGAAGCGCTTCGTGCTGACCACCGGGTCGCAAGGCGTGCACTCCATGCAGTATATCCTGGCCAGCGTGTTCAAGATCAAGAAGGACCAGCTGCGCGTCATCACGCCTGATGTCGGCGGTGGTTTCGGGCCGAAGAGCTTCGTCTACCGCGAATATCCGCTGGTGCTGGAAGCGGCAAAGCGGCTTGGCCGCCCGGTGAAATGGGCCGGTGACCGCACGGAGCACTTCCTGACCGACGCGCAAGGCCGCGACAATGTCGTCACGGCTGAGATGGCGCTGGACAAGGACGGCCGCTTTCTCGGCATGAAGGTGGACCTGCTCGCCAACATCGGCGCCTATATCTCGCAATACGGCCCGTTCATCCCCTATATCGGCGTCACCATGTCGACCGGTGTCTACGATATCCAGGCGCTCGACGTCTCGGTGACCGGCCTCTACACCAACACCTGCCCGGTCGATGCCTATCGCGGTGCCGGCCGTCCGGAAGCAGCCTTCCTGCTGGAAAAGCTGGTCGATGCCTGCGCCCACGATCTCGGCCTGCCTGTCGAGGAGATACGCCGCCGCAACTTCATCCGGCCGGAGCAATTTCCCTACCGGACGCAAACCGGCCGCCTCTACGACACCGGTGAATTCGAAGGCCATATGGAGCGCGCTATTGAGCAATCCGAATGGAAAGCGTTTCCCGAGCGGCTGGCGCAATCGAAGGCCGGCGGAAAAATCCGCGGCCTCGGCATGGCGACCTATATCGAGGCCTGTGCCTTTCCGGGCTCCGAACCGGCCTTCGTCGAACTCAACGGCGATGGCACGGTGACGCTGAAGATCGGCACCCAGACCAACGGACAGGGGCACGCCACCGCCTATGCCCAGTTCCTGTCGGAAAAGCTCAATCTCGACATCGACAAGATCCATGTCCGCCAGGGCGATACCGATGAATTGAAAGCCGGCGGCGGCACCGGCGGCTCGCGCTCCATACCGCTGGGGGGTGTATCGGCTTCCCGCGCGGGCGAGGATCTGGCCAACAAGATCAAGCGCATCGCCGCCGACGAGCTTGAAGCCTCGGCCGGCGACATTGAGCTGTCTGATGGTGTTGCCCGCATCGTCGGCACCGATCGCTCGATCGATTTTTCCGCCATCGCCAAGGCCGCCAAGACGCCGGATGATCTCAAGGGCTTTGGCGAGTTCGTGCAGGACGAATGCACCTATCCCAACGGCACTCATATCTGCGAGGTCGAGATCGATCCCGACACCGGCGCGACCGAGATCGTCCGCTACACCATCGTCGACGATTTCGGCGTCACCGTGAACCCGATCCTGCTCGCCGGCCAGGTGCATGGCGGCGTCGTGCAAGGCATCGGCCAGGCACTGACCGAGGACACCATCTATGGCGAGGACGGACAGCTTTTGACGGCGAGCTTCATGGATTACGCCATGCCGCGCGCCGACAATTTCCCGTTCTTCCATTTCGAGACCCGCAACGTGCCTTCGACCACCAATGCACTCGGCATCAAGGGCGCGGGCGAGGCCGGCACCATCGGCTCGACGCCGGCGGCACTCAATGCGGTGACTGACGCGCTCTGGCGCGCCTATGGCGTCAAGCACATCGACATGCCGGCAACGCCGGCGCGTATCTGGGCGACCATCCGAGAAGCGTCGGGAGCGTGACAGCAGGCCCCGGCAGCCCCCCGGCCACAGCCGGCGGTGATGCCGGCGGGCACGACACGCTAACCGGCATCATGTTCAAGATCGTGTCGGTGGCGGTCTTCGTCGGCATGCAGACCTGCATCAAAGCCGCAGGCACGGTTCCGGCCGGCCAGATTGTCTTCTTCCGCTCTTTCTTCGCTATCTTCCCGATCATCGCCTTCCTGGCCTTCAGGAAAGAACTCGGCACTGCCTTCACCACCAACCGTCCGTTCAACCACATCGCCCGCGGCCTGGTCGGCGTCTGCGCCATGGGGCTCGGCTTTTTTGCGTTGACCCGGCTGCCGCTGCCGGAAGCGATCACGCTCAACTACGCGCAGCCGCTGCTGGTGGTGGTGTTCAGCTCCATCTTCCTCGGCGAGGCCATCCGTGTCTATCGCTGGAGTGCGGTCGCGGTCGGCCTGGTCGGCGTGCTGATCATCTCCTGGCCGGAACTGACGCTGCTGAGTTCCGACGAGGCGCTCGACGATCAGGAAGTGCTTGGCGTCATCGCCGCTCTTGTCGCCGCGGCGATCTCGGCCGTCGCCATGCTCTTGGTGCGCAATCTCGTGCAAAGCGAGCGCACAGCGACCATCGTGCTGTGGTTTTCGGTGACGGCGAGCGTCATGTCGCTGCTGTCGCTGCCATTCGGCTGGCAGGCGCTGACGCCGCTCCAGGCGGCTCTTCTTGTTGCCGCCGGCTTCTGCGGCGGCCTCGGCCAGATCCTGATGACGGCGGCCTATCGCCATGCCGAGGCCTCGGTGGTGGCGCCGTTCGAATACACGTCGATGATCCTCGGCGTCGTCGTCGGCTATCTCGTCTTCGGCGACGTCGCCACGCTCCATATGCTTGTCGGCGGCCTGATCGTCGTCGCCGCCGGCATCTTCATCATCTGGCGCGAACGCCAGCTTGGCCTGGAGCGGACCCGCACGCGCAAGGCATCTTTGCCTGAAGGGTGATTACGACAGCTCGGCTCGCTCCTTCGCCAACCGAACCAGCACCGTCCTCGTCTGCTCGTCGGCGGGGAAAAACGATTCGATCGCCAGTTCCGAAAGCGTCACGTCGAGCGGCGTGCCGAACACCGTGATGGTGCTGATGAACGACAGCACCTGATCGCCATGCGCCAGCCTGAGCGGGTGCACGATGGCGTTCGGCTCGACCGGCGACGGCCGACTGCCTTTCAAGCCGGACGGATAAGTCCTCAGCTCACGCTCGAGTTCGATCAGCACCGCGTCGCCGCTCGCGTCATTCTGGTGTTTCAGGCGCTCGAGCAGATGCGTCCGCCATTCCTGGAGATTGACGATGCGTGGCGCGATGCCGCCGGGATGAAGGCTGAGGCGAAGCACGTTGACCGGCGGCGTCAGCAGCGAAGCCTCGCTGACATCGGCAAGGAAGGGGGCAATGGCGGCATTGGCCGAAACCAGGTTCCAGTGGCGGTCGACGGCGAGTGCCGGGAACGGCTCGTGGCCTTTGAGGACGATCTCGACCGCCGCCATCGCCGGCGCCATCGGGGTGTCGGTCAATGAGCGCTCGCCGAAGCTCGGCGCAAAGCCGGCGGCGAGCAGCAACTGGTTGCGCTGCCTCAGCGGCATCGACAATTGCTCGGCCAGATGCAGCACCATGTCGCGTGAGGGCGCGGCGCGGCCGCTTTCGACGAAGCTCAGATGCCGCTGCGAGATTTCGGCCTCCATGGCGAGGTCGAGTTGAGACATGCGGCGGCGGGTGCGCCACTCGCGAATGAGGCTGCCGGCGGAGGTTTGGGCTGTTGTCATGAGGGCATGGTTAGACTGGGAGAAGGGGCATTTCAATTACGTCTGAGGTCATAGTTCTTGCCGGCGTTCGCCTATCCACATTGGAGATTGGCGAAAGCGGAGATGACAGCCAATTTCCCCCCCTCGTGGAGGAGATTGGCCAATCACCCAAGTGCGCGCAGCTTCGCCTTGACTTCGAGAAAATCCCGCCACGCCAGCTTCTTGTGGGACGGGGTTCGCAGGAGATAGGCCGGATGCAGCGTCGGCATGGCCGGGATGGCGATGCCGGACGCCGTCGTGTGGGCGCGCCAGTTGCCGCGCAGCCGCAATATGCCTTCCGAGGTGTTGAGCAAGGTCTTGGCTGACGGGCCGCCAAGGTTAATCAGCACCTTCGGATTGACCAGTTCGATCTGCCGCTCGATGAACGGCCGGCAGATCTCGGTTTCGTGCGGCGTCGGCGTGCGATTGCCCGGCGGCCGCCAGGGAATGACATTGGCGATATAGACTGAAGTACGGTCGAGCCCGATCGCCGCCAGCATGCGGTCGAGCAGCCGACCCGATCGGCCGACGAAGGGCAGGCCCTCGATGTCCTCGTCGCGGCCGGGTGCCTCGCCGACCAGCATCACGGCGGCGTCCGGGTTGCCGTCGGCGAACACCAGGCTCTTGGCGGTGGCCTTGAGATTGCAGCCTTCGAATGCCGCCATGTGCTGGCGAAGCTCGTCCAGCGTCGTTGCTGTCGTCGCCAATTGGCGAGCCAGTGCCGCCTGCGCTTCGTCGGGAACGGTGGCCGACGTTGGGCGCGCAACCGGCGGCGCACTTGATCTGTCACCTGGTTCGGGGCGAGACATATTCGTCGAACGCTGCGGTGCGGCGATATCGCCCGAAGACGCCGCCGCGCGCTCCATGGGCTTTGGCGCAACCTCGGCGAATCGGTTCACGGGCTGGTCTTCAAGCGCCTCGTCGACGCCCACGCTGGCATAAAAGGCCAGCAAGTCGGCGATGTCAGGTCTGTTGTTTGGGGAAGCGGCAGTCATGCCGGCACATTCATCCGCGCGAGCACGATTTGCAAGTTTGTGATTGGCGAAAGCGGTGATGACAGCCAATCTCCCTCCTTGAGGGGGAGATGGCCGGCAGGCCAAAGGGGGTCGTCGCGCGTAGAGCGTCAACCTCCTCTGTCGGCGAAGGGGAGTCGCGTCCGGTCGTGCCGCCCCTCGAGGGGGCAGAGCGCGCCCCGCATCCGCGCCTCATCCCGTCGGTATGCGTGGATCCTGCACGAGGTAAAACGTCCAGCGCGGTGTGTAATCAGTCATCAGGAATTCGAACCTGGCGGTTTTCAGCGGGTCGACCTTGCCATTCCTGAACAGCAGCCGGTCATAGGGTTCGAAATCGCGATCGAAATCGGCGAAATTGCTCGACAAGATATTGTCTGGCGTCTTGTTGCGCTGGTCGAAGGAAAGCCCGTCGCCGAACACGCTCGGTCGATTCAGGATCTCCTGCAATTCGAACTGGAATTCGACCCAGGCCTGGCCGCTGTTGTTGAGCACCTCGATGCGCATATACATCATGCCGTTGGCGAATTCGCCGGCCTTGCCGAAGGCCTGGATCGGCTTTGTCGTGCGGATCGTCAGCGTCACCGGCGTTGAGGAATTCAGTTCTTCGGTGATGACGAACGGATCGTCCTTCGTCCCGATGCCCGAGGCGCCGGTGATGCGGAAGCCGCCAAGCTCGTCGGAGAAGGAGTAGGCGCCTGCCGCCCAGACCTTCACTTCGTCGGCGGCAGCGTGATGCGGCGCCAGCATCAGAAGGGCCAAAAGGAGCGCCCGGCGGATCCGGCCGGGCGGGAAAAGAAAGCGCGTCGATGAAAAGCCGGTTGGCCCAGGAATGCGCATGGCGTGAAGTATGGCCGATAAGCAAGCCGTCGAACAATTAAAAACGCGCGCCCCGGAGGCAATGCCGGGCGAAAAGCGGTCTTCCAACCTCGCAATGCGCGACTTTTTGGCCAAAACGGCATTGTCACGTATGCGCCGGTTTCCTGTCGTCAATTGATGCGCTATGCAGCGCGGGAGCCAGCAAGATACCCGAATGGGATAAGCCAGTGCGGAGGGGTTGATGAGCGACATCGAACGCGAAAGCATGGAATTCGACGTGGTTATCGTCGGCGCCGGCCCTGCCGGCCTCGCCGCAGCCATCCGCCTCAAGCAGGTCAATCCCGAGCTTTCGGTCGTCGTCCTGGAGAAGGGCGGTGAGGTCGGCGCCCATATCCTCTCCGGCGCCGTTGTCGATCCGATCGGCATCGACCGGCTCTTGCCGGGCTGGCGCGACGAGGACGGCCATCCCTTCAAGACGCCGGTCACATCGGACCATTTCCTCGTCCTTGGTCCCGCCGGCTCGTTTCGCCTGCCCAACATTTTCATGCCGCCGCTGATGAACAATCACGGCAACTACATCGTCTCGCTCGGCAATGTCTGCCGCTGGCTGGCGACCAAGGCCGAAGCGCTCGGTGTCGAGATCTATCCGGGCTTTGCCGCCGCCGGCCTGCTCTACAATGAGCAAGGCGCCGTCACCGGTGTCGTCACCGGCGACATGGGCGTCGAGAAGGACGGAACGCACGGTCCGGGTTTCGCACCCGGCATGGCGCTGATGGGCAAATATGTGCTGATCGGGGAGGGCGCTCGCGGCTCGCTCGCCAAGCAGTTGATCGCCAGCTACAAGCTTTCCGATGGCCGCGAACCGGGCAAATACGGCATCGGCCTGAAGGAACTCTGGCAGGTCAAGCCGGAGAACCACCGTCCGGGGCTGGTCCAGCATTCCTTCGGCTGGCCGCTTGACTTGAAGACCGGCGGCGGCTCGTTCCTCTACCATCTCGAGGACAATCAGGTGGCGGTCGGCTTCGTCCTCCACCTCAATTACAAGAACCCCTGGCTGTCGCCCTTCGAGGAATTCCAGCGCTTCAAGACCCATCCGGCGATCAGCGGGACTTTCGACGGCGCCAAGCGCCTCGGCTATGGCGCGCGCGCCATCACCGAGGGCGGCTGGCAGTCGGTGCCGAAACTCTCCTTCCCCGGTGGTGCGCTGATGGGATGTGCGGCGGGCTTCGTCAACGTGCCGCGCATCAAGGGCTCGCACAATGCCGTGCTGTCCGGCATGCTGGCGGCCGAGCATGTCGCAGAGGCGATCGGTGCCGGGCGCGCCAACGACGAACTCGCTTCCTACGAGGAAGCCTGGCGCGCGACCGACATCGGCAAGGATTTGAAGAAGGTGCGCAACGTCAAGCCGCTGTGGTCGCGCTTCGGCACGATCGTCGGTGTCGGCCTCGGCGGCCTCGATATGTGGCTGAACACGCTGTTCGGTGTCTCGCCCTTCGGCACGCTGAAGCATGGCAAGGCCGACTATGCGACGCTCGAGCCTGCCGCCCGGCACAAGAAGATCGCCTATCCGAAGCCAGATGGCGTGCTGACCTTCGACAGGCTTTCCTCGGTGTTCCTGTCCAACACCAATCACGAGGAAAACGAGCCGGTCCACCTGCTTGTCGGCGACATGGAACTGCAGAAGCGTTCCGAGCACGATGTCTTTGCGGGCCCCTCGACGCGCTACTGTCCGGCCGGGGTTTACGAGTGGGTCGACAAGGATGGCAATGCCGCCGCCGATCCCACGGCCAAGGATGTGCGCTTCGTCATCAACGCGCAGAACTGCGTCCACTGCAAGACATGCGACATCAAGGACCCGAACCAGAACATCAACTGGGTGCCGCCACAAGGCGGAGAAGGCCCGGTCTACCAAGGCATGTAGGCCCGCGCCGGCCACAGCGTGCAAAGGCCCCGACGACGGCTCGGGTCTCCCGTGGCAAGTGAAACATTAGGACTGTTGAAACTGCCGCGCGCTTATGGTTCCATTCCTTGACGATAAGGAGATGGCCAATGCGCCTGGCGGTTCTGGCATGCCTTGTGGCGATCGCTGCGCTGTTCGGTTTGGCTTCGGCGGCCTCGGCCGGCACCAGGGTGGTGGTCAAGACGCGGACCTACGACATCACCGGGAACACGGGGCTGGCGCTGATGCAGGCTATGGACCGCAAGGGGCCGAAGCACGGCTTCATGACGCACGCCATCGCGTTGACCGGCTACGCAGTGGATTGGGACCTTGACACCAGCCAGGACAATGGCGTTTGCCGCTTGCGGCGCGCCAACGGCACGCTCAATCTCTTCTATACGTTTCCGCGTGTCGCCTCGGCCACCACGCCGACGCTCCGGAAGCGATGGACGCGGTTCTTCGCCGGCGTCCGCGCCCATGAGGAAACCCATGGCCGCATCGCCAGGGAGATGATGCGGGCCACGGAAAGATCGATCTCCGGCCTCAGGATTGCCGACGACCGGTTCTGCTACAAGACACGTCGCGAGGCACAGCGACGTATCAAGGCCACCAATGCCGCATATGAGGCCAAGCAGCTCGCTTTCGATGCGCGCGAGCATCGCGATGGCGGCCATGTCCAGCATCTCGTCATCGCTTTGGTCAGGCCCTGATCCTTCAGCCTGGCGTCTTGCCGGTCTGGCTTATGGCCGCGGTCGCGGTTTCATGTTCGTCGAGCGGCTTTTGCTGGTTCAGCCTGAGTGAGAACTCCACCATGACCGGAAGGTGATCCGAGCCGGTGTCTTCCAGCCGTGTCGCGGAATGGATGGTCACGCCGCCCTTGCTGAAAACCTGGTCGATCGGCAGGCCGGCGAAGCGCCGCAGGAAGTCCGGCAGCTTGATGTGGATCCAGGTCGGGCCGGCGGACGGCATCACGGTCAGCCCGCCAAGCGCCGCGACCCGCCGCACGGCGGCACTCCATGGCGCGGCATTGCAGTCGCCCGCCATGATGGCCGTCTCGCCGAGCGCGGAAAGCGGCTCCGTCAACTCGCCGATCTGCCAGTACTGCTCGCGTGGCCACGGCCAACTGAGGTGGATCGCCGCGACATCGACGTCGATCCCGCCGAAGTCGACGGTCGCTGTCGCCATGGCGCCGCGCCTTTCGCAACGCGCCTCGGTGCCCGCGGCAAAGGGCCTCCGCGAGAGCAACGCGACGCCGAATATGCCGTTGGGATAGGGACAGAGGATCCGGTATGGATAGGCGCTGCTGATATAGCCAAGCTCGGTCGCCCACATCGCCGATACCTCGTCGAGGGTGATCACGTCGGGATTGGTCCGGCCGATCAGCGACAGCACCTTCTTCGGCGTCGGATTGTCGTAGCGCAGGTTCATCTGCAGCAGCTTGTAGATTGCGCGGTCTTCGTTCTTGGCTTCATAGGCGGCCTCAACCGGCCACAGGCGGGAGAAGGACAGCGACCCGGAAGTGGTGGCGAAGGCCGCCACGGCAAAAAGCAGTGCCACGGCCGCCTGCAGGCGAAATGTCGTGGCCAGCAGCGGCAGCGCGCAAAGCGCCATCAGCACGGCAAGGTGGACGCGGAAATGCGAGAAGGAATCGAAGGCGGGATGCAGCGTTCCGAAAAACCCGGCCACCAGAGCGATCGAACAGGCCAGCATTGCCAGGAATGCAACCGAAATCAGCAATGTCCCGAGGCTCGCTCTCTCCATGCCGCCTGCTTATCGGCAGAAATGCGGCCCAATCAAGATGAGAAATGCCGCCGCGATGCGTGGCATCGGCCTACTGGAACGCCGTTTCCGAAAAACTTCTGAGCTTGCGCGAATGCAACCGCTCCATCGGCATTTCCGCGAGCTTCTCCATCGCCCTGATGCCGATGGTCAGGTGCTGCGCCACCTGGCGCTTGTAGAATTCGGTCGCCATGCCGGGCAGCTTCAACTCGCCATGCAGCGGTTTGTCCGAAACGCACAGCAGCGTGCCGTAGGGAACACGGAAGCGGAAGCCATTGGCGGCGATGGTCGCCGATTCCATGTCGAGTGCGATGGCGCGAGATTGCGACAGACGCTGTACCGGGCCACGCTGGTCGCGCAGTTCCCAGTTGCGATTGTCGATGGTGGCGACGGTGCCGGTGCGCATGATGCGCTTCAGGTCATAGCCGGTAAGGCCGGTGACTTCGGCGACGGCTTCCTGCAACGCCACCTGGATCTCGGCCAGCGGCGGGATCGGCACCCAGACCGGAAGATCGTCGTCCAGCACATGGTCCTCGCGCACATAGGCATGCGCCAGCACATAGTCGCCAAGCGCCTGGGTGTTGCGCAGGCCGGCGCAGTGGCCGAGCATCACCCAGGCATGCGGCCTCAGCACCGCAATATGGTCGGTGATGGTCTTGGCGTTGGAAGGCCCGACGCCGATATTCACCATGGTGATGCCGCCATGTCCCGATTTCTTCAGGTGATAGGCCGGCATCTGCGGCAGGCGCGGCGGTGCAACGCCTTCGCTTGGCGCGCTTTGCCCGCTCTTGGTGATGACATTACCCGGCTCGACGAACTCCGTGTATCCGCCGCCGCCATTGGCCATCAGGTCGCGGGCGCGGGTGACGAACTCGTCGATGTAGAACTGATAATTGGTGAACAGCACGAAGTTCTGGAACTGCTGCGGCGTGGTCGCCGTATAGTGCGACAGCCGGTGCAGCGAATAATCGATGCGCTGCGCCGTGAAGGGCGCCAGAGGCCTCGGCTCGCCGAAGGCGACTTCGAAGGTGCCGTTGGCGATCTGGTCGTCGGTGCCATCGAGATCCGGCACGTCGAACAGGTCGCGGATCGGCCGCTTGATGCGCTCTGCCGTCGCGCCGTCGACATGGGTGCCTTCAAGGAAGGCGAAATGCAGCGGGATGGGTGTGGTCGATTCCGACACCGTGACCGCAACCCCATGATTGCGCATGATCAGGCGCAACTGCTCGACGAGGTAGCTTTCGAACAGGCCCGGCTGGGTGATGGTGGTGGAAAAATGCCCGGGCGTCGGCATATGGCCATAGGCCTGGCGCGAGTCGATCTGGGTGAACGAGTTGGTGGTGACACCGATCTCCGGATAAAAGGCCCGGTAGCGCTTGCCATTGTCGCCGCCTGCTGCCGCCAGCTCTGCGAACGAGTCGCGCAGGAATTTGGTGTTGCGGTCGTAAAGCGCCTGCAGTGCCTTGACGGCTTTCTCGGCGCTATCAAAGCTTTGCCGGCCAAAAGGCTCCGGCATGACCACAGATTCGATGGCTTGTGGGTAGATTCGCTTTTCCATGGCTCAATATAGAGACTTGGATCGGCACTTGGGAGGGGTGTCGCGACCGAAGGCGGCCAAAGCGCCGTTTTTCTTCAACCGCGCTGCAGGCTGACCAAGAGCACAAAGCCGACGCCGGACTTCTTCAGGGCTGGTGCGTCGATCGTCGAGCCGGCGTCGGTGCGCATCATCGGCACGGCCAGAACCGGAGCGGCCAGCACCGTCAGGATAAGCGCCGCCCGCGGCAGAAGCCGAAGTGTCTTGAGAGCGTTGGCGGCGATGCGGTTCATGGTGTTTCAGCTTTTCTTTTCGAGGTCTTGGTTCTTTGTTCAGTTGCGAAGATGGGTGGGGCAGGCGAGGCGGCAGGTTCTGGAACTGGCTTCGTCCCAGGCGCGGGCCGGACGGCCCGCTTCGGCGACGAGGATGGCGAAGAACATTCCAAACAGGCACACCAGCAGGCAGACGATGGTGAAGCGGCGAGCAAGCATTGGGTCGGTCTCCTTCAACACGCCGGAGAATGCCCTGATGCAACTGAACCGGCTCTGATGCCGGCGTTCATCTGCCGTTCAAGATGATTGACGGGGTTTCGACGGCGCCGGCGTCGGTTTGGATAGCCGCCGGCGGGTATCGAGCATCACCGGTGCAGGATGTGTCGACAAAACGAAAACGGGGCCCGCTGGGGCCCCGTCCTCATGTCGCAAGGATGCGCTCGATCAGAGCTTGTGCCAGGTCTGGCTCTTGCAGATCAGCCCGCCGAGCACGCAGCCGCTCATCTTGAGAGAGCTGCCCGACAATGTCGCCTTGCCCGAATAGGTCTTGTCGTTTGCCGGATCGGTGATGTTGCCGGCATATTTGTTGTCGCCTGTCGCCTTGAGCGAGCCGATGGTCTTGCCGGCATATTTCCCCGACTTGAGCGTGATGGAAAACGAGCCGCCGCCGGCGATGGCCGCGGTTTCGCCGGCCTGCGTCTTCCAATTGCCTTCGATCGGATCGGCCCATGCCGCACCCGCCACGATCAATGTGGCCGCAAGGGCCAGGCTCAGTTTTCGAAACATGTCTTCCTCCCTGTGGATGTCCGGCCGGATGCTCCGCCTCGCCGGTCTGCCGCTTACGCAAACGTAAGCTAATCCAGCTCCCGGCAAAACAAAAGCGGTGCCGTAGCGGAACACTTTGGGATTTTGCAGCCGCCTGAAAGCGCCTCCTCGACGATGAAATGAAACGATCGGCGCATCGCCTTTGTTCGCCGTGGTTAGCGAAGTCTTGCCCCCGCGCGAGAAAACTTTCGTCAAATTTGAGGCAAGCAGGCTGAATTGCTGGGTTTGTATCCTTAACGAATTTCGGCGTTTACCTCTTGTTTTAGCTTTGTTTTCCTCAAATTAAGCACGCCATTTAACGACGGATTCAAGCCTGCACGGCATTCTCGAAAGCATCGGAAGAGCAGCCGGCAAGACGAAAGAAGGCAGCTCTCGGGAGCCTGACAGGGCCGGAAAACAGGGGATTGAAATGGCACGTTTTGAAATGCTTGAAGCAGGTTTCGGCGCCATGGGAGCAACTGCTCAGGCCGACATCCTTTTCGAACTGGGCATGATGTATGCGACCGGCCGCGATTGCGAGACCGATGTCGTTGCCGCCCACAAATGGTTCAACATCGCCGCAATCAAGGGCTCGGCCCGCGCCGCCGAGCTGCGCTCGGAACTGTCGGCCGCCATGTCGAAGGTCGAGATCGCCACGGCGCTGCGCGAAGCCCGCGAATGGATGACCATACACTGAAATCTGCCAATCGCAGACAGGTCCATCGAAGACAGGGAAGCTCCGGGATCAAGGCCGCACAGACGGCCAGACCCGGCGAAATTGAAGGCCGCGCAAGACGGTCACGAAGGCAAGGGAAAGAACGCGGCAGGCCGCAAGGCCCAGTCGTGCGCGACACAGGGAAGCTGAGCGGATTTTTAGGCGCGGGGGCGCCTGGAGATTGCTCGACGGGCAAAAAAGCCACGACCAGCCGGAACAAGGCTGGCGTGGCTTTTTGCGTGGATGACGTCTTGCAGGCCCAATCGAGCGGCGCCAATGCGCCTAGACAGGCCGAATGAAGGATGAAATTGTCCGGCCTCTCTGGAAGAAGCGCGGCCGGGGCGGCCGCGCGTGAGTGGAGGAGTTCTACCATCATGAAAAAATTGAGTATTTTGAACGCGGCCATATTCGGCCTGATGTTGAGCACGCCGGTCGCATTCGCAGACGACATCACCTTTGCGGTGGTGGGCCCGATGACAGGACAGCTCGCCACCATCGGCGATCAGTTCAAGCAGGGCGCACAGGCTGCCGCCGATGCGATCAACGCCGCGGGCGGTGTCGACGGTCGTCAGATCAAGCTGAGCATCGAAGACGACCAATGCGATCCCAAGCAGGCCGTGTCGGTTGCCAACCGCGTCGTCGCCGATGGCGTCAAGTTCATCGACGGCCATGCCTGCTCGGGTTCCAGCATTCCGGCCTCGGCTGTCTATGCCGAAGCCGGCGCCTTGATGATGAGCCCGGCCTCGTCAAACCCGGTGCTGACCGATGCGGCAGCCAAGGCCGGCTGGCCGACGATCATGCGCCTTTACACGCGTGACGATGCGCAGGGCGCCTTCATCGGCCCATGGATCGCCAAGAAGTTTGCCGGCAAGAATGTCGTCGTCCTGCATGACAAGAGCGCCTACGGACAGGGCGTGGCTGACGCCGTCAGGGCAACGATGAATGCCGGCGGCCTCAAGGAGGTCTATTATGACGGCATCAACGCTGGCGAGAAGGACTATTCGGCTCTCGTCACCAAGCTCAAGGATTTGAAAGCCGACGTTGTTTATTTCGGCGGCTACCATCCTGAAGCCGGCCTGATCCTGCGTCAGTCGGCGGAACAGAACCTGAAGTTCCAGCTGATCATGCCGGACTCCATCGCCTCGCCGGAATTCTGGCAGGTTGCCGGCCCGGCCGGCGAGGGCACCATGTTCGTCTTCCCGTCGGATCCGCAGGCAAAGCCGGAAGCCAAGGCAGCCGTCGAGAAGATCAAGGCCGGCGGTTTCGTGCCGGAGGGTTTCACGCTGTTCTCTTACGCCACCATCCAGGCTTTCGCCGAAGGCATCAAGCGTGCCGGCAGCGACGACCCGGCCAAGGTTGCCGAAGCGTTGAAGAACGGTACGCCGATCAGCACCGTTGTCGGTGATGTCACCTTCGACGAGAAGGGCGACCTCAAGAATGCCAGCTACGACATCAACCAGTGGCATGACGGCAAATACGCGCCGATCGCGCAGTAATCGCCACCCTGGCGACTGGATGGCATAGAGAATGGCCGGGTTCATCCCGGCCATTTTTTGCTTTCCCTGTCGTGGCCTTCCGAACCGTCAGCTCACTGCTGTGGTCGCGGCGTTGTGCTCCTCGACGAACCGCACCAGCACCGTTCCGTCGGTGACCTGTGCGCCCTCTGTGGCGATCTCGGCGATCACGCCGTCATGCGGCGCGGCGATGGTGTGCTCCATCTTCATCGCCTCAAGGATCAGCAGCGGCTGGCCCTTGATCACCGTATCGCCTTTGCCCACGCGCACCAGCTTGACCAATCCCGGCATCGGCGCACGCAGGCTGCCGGTGCTTGCCGCCGCCTCATCGGCCCGTGCCAACGGGTCCGGCACGGCGAAGGTGTAGCCAACGGCGCCTTCGAACACGGTGATATGGCCTGGCCAGCGGGCGAGGCGCGGCGTGGCGCGAAAATCATGCGAATTGGTGTCGCCATAGGGCTTGTCCAGCGCGACCTGGAATCGTCCGTCCGCCCGCACCGAAACCTTCGCCGCGATATCGTCTTCGCCGAACTTCAGCCATGTGCGTCGCGCCACGCTGTGGAAATGGGCATAGCCGACAAGCGACGACCACGGATCGTCGGATGACGGGGTTGCGCCGGCACCGGAGGCCGCAAGAGCGGCGGCAGCAATGGTTTCGTCGCTCGGCGGCGGGACGGTCGTCAAGGTTTCTTGGTGTCTGCCAATCAGGCTGGTGTCGACATCGCCTGCAGCAAAATCCGGATCGGCGGCCAGAGCGGCAAGAAAGGCGGTGTTGACGGTCGAGCCGGCGATCTCGGTCCGGGATAGCGCCGCGCCAAGCGCTTCCAGAGCCCCCTGGCGGTCCGTCGCGTGGACGACCAGCTTGGCAATCATCGGGTCGTAATAGGGCGAGATGGCGTCACCCGCCCGCACGCCTGTCTCTATGCGCATCGTGGCGCCTTCGGAGGCCGCGTCTGGAAATTTCAGATGGTGCAGCGTGCCCGTTGCCGGCAGAAAACCTTTCGTCGCGTCCTCGGCATAAATGCGCGCCTCGAAGGCATGGCCGACGAGCGCGATCTCGCTTTGCGTCTTCGGCAGCTTTTCGCCGCTGGCGACCCGCAACTGCCACTCGACCAGATCGGTGCCGGTTACCATTTCGGTGACCGGATGTTCGACCTGCAGGCGGGTGTTCATCTCCATGAACCAGAAGCGGTCGGCTTTCAGGCCCTGCGAGGCATCGACGATGAACTCGATGGTGCCGGCGCCTGAATAATTGATCGCCTTGGCGGCCTTCACCGCCGCATCCGTCATCGCCTTGCGCAAAGCCTCGGTCATGCCGGGCGCGGGCGATTCCTCGATCACTTTCTGGTGGCGGCGCTGCGCCGAGCAGTCGCGTTCATAAAGGTGCACTGCATTGCCGAAATTGTCGCCGAACACCTGCACCTCGATATGGCGCGGCTTGTCGACATATTTTTCGACCAGCACGCGGTCGTCGCCGAAAGCAGCTTTCGCCTCGCGCCGTGCGCTGGACAACGCTTCGGAAAACTCATCGGGATGCTCGACCCGGCGCATGCCCTTGCCGCCGCCCCCGGCGCGCGCCTTGATCAGCACGGGATAGCCGATCTCGCGTGCCTTGGACGCAAGCAGCACGATCTCCTGCGCCTCGCCATGGTAGCCCGGCACCACCGGCACGCCGGCCTTTTCCATCAGCCGCTTGGCCGCGTCCTTCAACCCCATGGCCCGGATCGAGGCCGCCGACGGGCCGATGAAGATCAGCCCCGCCGCCGCCACCTGGTCGACGAAATCGGGATTTTCCGACAGGAAGCCGTAGCCGGGATGAATGGCTTGTGCGCCCGTTGCCAGGGCCGCGGCGATGACCTTGTCACCGCGCAGATAGCTTTCTCCGACGGGCGAGGGGCCGATATGCATCGCCTCGTCGGCCATCTCGACATGCAGGGATCTCGCATCGGCATCCGAATAGACGGCGACAGTGCGCACACCCATCTTGCGCGCCGTCCGGATGACACGGCAAGCGATCTCACCGCGATTGGCGATCAGGATCTTGGCGAACATGGAGCCTCCGCATGTAAGGTTCGAAGTCCATGGGAAGCAGGGCGCTTGAACACCCCCCTCTGTCCTGCCGGACATCTCCCCCGCAAGGGGGGAGATTGGCAGCTTTGCCCTCGCTGCGAACTTTCAGTGTTGGAATTTGGCGAAAGCGATAGCGACCATCGATCTCCCCCCACGTGGGGGAGATGTCCGGCAGGGCAGAGGGGGGTACTGTCCCGTGAGCCATTCCAGCCCTCGGCGTAGAGCACTCCCTTACCAAGGGAGTGCTCTACCTTGCGGTCGGTAGTATCTATTTCGATGACGAAATTGCGCAGCCGCCACTCGCGGTCTTGAGCTTCCACCGTGTCAAGCCGGCTTGGCAATTGCGCAGCGCCGTCTCTTCCGCCGACTTCTGGGACGGCGCGTTGAGCTTCGTCCCGCAGACAATGTAGAGGTCGACGACACGCGAATAAAAGGTTGTAGCGTAGGCCGAATGACCGCTCGCCGCGACATAACCCTTGTAGGCAACGTTGCATTCGCCCGAACCCAAGGTCGGCGGAAAACGCACGTCTCCCTTGCGTCCTGCGAGCGATTCCGCCGAGCCGGCGTCGGTCGCTGTTAATATTAGAAATACAGAAAGTATCGAAGCAGCCGTTCCCTGGCAATATTTCAGTTTCATTTCCAGCCCGTCCCCATTGCCCCATGCTGGATAAGCAGTAGCGAATATTTTGCCTCGCCGCCAGTTCACTGTTTGAGAATCGAAGCCGCTTATGCTGATGAATCGATTGGCCCATACAGTTCAGCCTTTTCGCACGGCAGCAACGGCCTGCTGCTATAGTTCCGCCGTTTGGCCGTCGAAGTTGACCGTCCATTCTCACATCCGAAACACGCCAAAGCGCGTGTCCTCGATTTCGGCGTTGAGCGCAGCGGACAGGCTGAGCGCCAGCACGTCGCGCGTCTTCGCAGGGTCGATAATGCCGTCGTCCCAGAGGCGTGCGGACGAATAGAGCGGATGGCCCTCATGCTCGTATTTCATCAGGATCGGCTTCTTGAATTTCGCCTCTTCCTCGGCGCTCCATTCTCCGCCCTTGCGCTCGATGCCTTCGCGCTTGACCATGGCAAGCACCGTTGCCGCCTGCTCGCCGCCCATCACCGAGATGCGGGCGTTCGGCCACATCCACAGGAAGCGCGGCGAATAGGCGCGGCCGCACATGCCGTAATTGCCGGCGCCGAACGAACCGCCGATGATGACAGTCATCTTCGGCACCCTGGCGGTGGCGACCGCCATCACCAGCTTGGCGCCGTCCTTGGCGATGCCGCCTGCTTCATATTTTCGACCGACCATGAAGCCGGTGATGTTCTGCAGGAAGACAAGCGGGATCTTACGCTGGCAGCACAGCTCGATGAAGTGCGCGCCCTTCACAGCGCTTTCGGAAAACAGCACGCCGTTGTTGGCGATGATGCCGACCGGCATGCCATGCAGATGGGCAAAGCCGGTGATCAGCGTGGTGCCGTAGTTCTGCTTGAACTCGTCGAATTCGGAACCGTCGACGAGGCGCGCGATCACCTCGCGGACGTCATAGGGCTGGCGCAGGTCGGTAGGCACGATGCCGTACAGTTCATCCGCGGGATGAAGCGGCGGAATCGATTTCTGTAAGTTCAGACTTACAGTCTTGTTCCGATTCAGGTTTTTGACGATGCGTCGGCAAATGGCGAGCGCATGGTCGTCGTCGAGTGCATAGTGGTCGGCAACACCGGAAAGCCGCGTGTGCACATCGGCGCCGCCGAGATCCTCGGCGCTGACGTCTTCACCAGTGGCCGCCTTCACCAGCGGCGGACCGCCGAGGAAGATGGTCGCCTGGTTGCGCACCATGATCGTCTCGTCGGACATCGCCGGCACATACGCTCCGCCCGCCGTGCAGGAACCCATGACGCAGGCAATCTGCGGAATGCCTGCGGCGGACATGTTGGCCTGGTTGTAGAAGATGCGGCCGAAATGCTCACGGTCGGGAAACACCTCGTCCTGGTTGGGCAGGTTGGCGCCGCCGCTGTCGACGAGGTAGATGCAAGGCAGATTGTTCTGCAGCGCGATCTCCTGCGCCCGCAAATGCTTCTTCACGGTCAGCGGATAGTAGGTGCCGCCCTTCACCGTGGCGTCGTTGACGACGACCATGACTTCGGTGCCTTCGACGCGGCCGATGCCGGCGATCATGCCGGCCGAAGAGATCTCCTCGCCATACATCGACCATGCCGCGAACTGGCCGATCTCGAGGAAGGGCGAGCCGGTGTCGAGCAATTGCGCCAAGCGCTCCCGCGGCAACAGCTTGCCGCGCGAAACATGCCGTTCGCGCGCTTCCTCCGAGCCGCCGCGCTCGATGGTTGCAGCCTTCTCCGCAATGTCGGCGACCAGCGCCCGCATGCGATCGGCATTGGCGCGGAAGCTTTCGGAGGAGGGCGAGATCTGGGTTTGGAGCGTTGCCATCTTGTCGTCGTTTCCTCACACCTCTTGATGCCGCGAGGGAACCAGTGTATCAGCCCGCCCCCGAACGTTGCGTGTCAAACTCGGCATTCTGCGTTCTTGTTTGGATGGCACCTTCAGGAGGCGAAGATGAAAGGCATGGATATGCATTTCACAAGATGTCTCCCTTCGGCTCTCGGCTAACGCCGCCGAAGGGCGGCTTTTCACACCCCGAATTTGAGCAAGAGAAACATGGCGCCTGCGCGCGCCGTGGGTGTCGTCATGTATGTGCGATTCGTTACGCCGCTGGTCCATCCGAACAGCCGGGTGGAGACCGGCTTCTTCCGGGCGTCCTGGTATTTGCACCAGAACGGCTGCCCGGACTGGATTCGAAGTGAACTGGGAGACCAGTTCGACTGGTTCAACCAGTATTTGCCCATTCCTGGCCGGGTTGGCCGGCATTTCAAGCGCCGGAATCCGATCTGGGGCATCTGCTGGTTCCATCCGGACGCCAAGGAAGCGATCAGCCGCGCGCGCTATTGCGCCTGGTTGATCGAGGAGGGCGGCTTGCCCGTGCGGTCGATTACATCGGCGCACGAGCGCGAGGTTCTGTGGCGCGATGCGCACCAGATCGTTGCCAAGCCAACCGAGGACTTGCCGAAGGCGTTCGGATGACGCGGCGGAGGGGGCCATCACACTCCCTCCGCCATGATTTCCCGCCCGATCAGCCAGCGGCGGATTTCGCTGGTGCCGGCGCCGATCTCGTAGAGCTTGGCGTCGCGCAGCAGGCGGCCGGTCGGATAGTCGTTGATGTAGCCATTGCCGCCAAGCAGTTGGATGGCGTCGAGCGCCATCAGCGTCGCCTTCTCGGCGGCAAACAGCACGCAGCCGGCGGCATCCTTGCGTGTCGTCTGGCCGCGGTCGCAGGCAGCGGCAACGGCATAGACATAGGCGCGCGCGGCGTTCATCACCGTGTACATGTCGGCGAGCTTGCCCTGCACCAGCTGGAACTCGCCGATCGCCTGGCCGAACTGCTTGCGCTCATGCACATAGGGGATCGCCACGTCGAGGCATGCCGCCATCAGGCCGATCGGGCCGCCGGCAAGCACGGTGCGTTCATAGTCAAGGCCCGACATCAGCACCTCGACGCCGCGCCCTTCCTCATGCAGCACGTTTTCGAACGGCACTTCGACATCCGAAAAAACCAGTTCGCCGGTGTTGGAGCCGCGCATGCCGAGCTTGTCGAGTTTCTGCGCCACGGAAAATCCGGCCATCGCTTTCTCGACGATGAAGGCGGTGATGCCGCGCGATTTCAGGTCCGGGTCGGTCTTGGCGTAGACGACCAGGGTCTCGGCGTCAGGCCCGTTGGTGATCCACATCTTGGTGCCGTTGAGCACGTAGCGGTCGTTGCGCTTTTCGGCACGCAGCTTGAGCGAGACGACGTCCGAGCCGGCGCCGGGTTCCGACATCGCCAGCGCGCCTACCCGCTCGCCCGAGCACAGTGGCGGCAGGAATTTTCCCTTCTGCGCTGGCGTTCCCCAGCGGTTGATCTGGTTGACGCAGAGATTGGAATGAGCACCATAGGAGAGGCCGACCGAGGCCGAAGCGCGCGAGATTTCCTCGACGGCGATCACATGCGCGAGATAGCCCATGCCGCTGCCGCCGAAATCGGGATCGGCCGTGATGCCGAGCAGGCCGAGCGCACCGAGTTCACCCCACAGATGCGCCGGAAATTCGTTCGAGCGATCGATGTCGGCGGCGATCGGAGCGATCCGGTCCTGGGCGAAGCGCCGCACCAAGTCGCGCAGCGCCTCGATCTCCTCGTCATGCCCGAAGCTGAGCGTGTTCGTGTACATTTTTCTCCTCCCTGCGCATGACCCCGAAAATCGACTTTGATTTTCGGAAAGGGATCATGCGCGAAATCAAAATGCTGCAGCGTCCTTTGCGCGCCCGAAGGGGCGCGCGGCGCTGTAGGCGTCGATCTTCGCGCCGACGAGCCGCATTGTCATTGAAAGATATGTCGCGGTCACTTCGGCGATCGACAGGCGTTCGCCCGGCCGAAACCAGACGATGACGCCAGTCATCATCTGGATCAGTGCCATGGCGGTCAGCCCGGTGTCGTCGATGCTGAAGGTGCCCGTCTCGGCGCCATCGCGTAAAATAGTGCGCAGTTCCTTTTCGTAGGCAGTGCGCATGCGCAGGATCTGCGTCAGCCGTTCGGGCGACAGGCTGCGCAATTCCATGTTCGACACATGCGTGGCGTGCCGTCGCTCGATATGAAAGGCGATGTGATTGCGCACATACGCCGAGAGCAGTTGCGCCGAATCTGCGTCCGCCGGGCGGGCTGCTTCCCATGCTGTGGCCAGACCCTCCATGTGCTCGCGCATCAGCGTGAACAGAAGCTCTTCCTTGGTTGGAAAATAGCGGTAGAGCGCGGCCGCCTGGACGCCGACCTCGGCGGCAAGCTGGCGCATTGACATTGCTTCGTAGCCAAACCGCGCGATGAGGTTGACCGCCGCCCCACGGATGGTCGCTTCGGTCTTTTCGCCATCGGATCCGGTCGTGCGCGCCATGTCAGCTCCTCTGTGGAGCGATAATAAAACGAACGTTCGATTAATTCAAGGCGGCGCGCTCAGGCAATGATCCTGAACCCGACAAGAACGTGTTGTGTTGCCAAGTCCTCGACGTCGACCCTGGAGACCGAAGCCCCGGCCGGCCCTTTCCAGAGGCGCTCGATCATTATCGAGACCGCCTCATCGAGCCCAGCGATCTGGGCCGTTACAGACCCATCCGCCTCATTGCGGACCCAGCCCGCAAGGCCAAGGCTCGTGGCCTGATCCCGAGCCCAGGCCCTGAAGCCGACGCCTTGCACATTGCCGTAGACCCGCGTCAGCACTTCCCTGCGACGATCAGCCATGAATATCTCCAAGCCTGTCTCGTTTTGAATCTGGCGCGTGGCGTGAGGAATGCAACCTGGGAACTGCGCGCGAGCGCAATGGCTGGCCTCTCTGGCTCAAAATTTAATTGACTCCGTCCACTAATTTTGGAAAATATGGCTGCCTCAGGAGTGGCTGCGGATGTTGGACGAACGCAACGCATTGGTGGCCGATGTCAGGCGCTTCAATCGCTTCTACACGCGCACCGTCGGCCTTCTCGACGAGACGCTGACACAAAGTGCATTCACTTTGACCGAGGCACGCGTGCTGTTCGAACTGGGTCACCGCAGCAACCCGGCTTCCGCCGAAATCGCCGGGGAGCGAGGTTTCCTGGCTGGGGCTTTTCGGCTGGAGAATGGCCCGGCGGCCTCCGAAATATCAAGACAGTTGCGTGTCGATGCCGCCTATCTGACGCGAATCCTGCGCAAGTTCGCGGGCCAGGGGCTGACCGAGGCCAGAACGGACCCGGCTGATCGGCGCCGAAGGGTCCTCTCGCTGACCTCACGGGGCGAGGCAGCGCTTGCCAGACTGCAGGCGGCGGCCGATCGGGACACGGCGCGGCTGATCGAAAGCGTTCCCGACGACAGGTTGCATGAACTGCGCAGCGCCTTGCGCAAGGCGGGGGAATTGCTGGGCGATCCCACCCGTGACAGCAGCGAGGTGACGTTGCGGCCGCATCGCGTCGGCGATGTCGGCTGGGTCGTGCAGCGCCAGGCCCAACTCTATGCCGAGGAATATGGCTGGACGATCGAGTTCGAGGCCATGCTCGCCGAGATCGGCGCCGATTTCATTCGCAATTTCGTGCCCGGCCGCGATTTCTGCTGGATCGCAGAGCGCGGTGGTGAGCCGGTCGGCGCGGTGTTCCTGGTTCATCAGGACGACGAAATGGCCAAGCTGAGAATGCTGCATGTCGAGGCGTCGGCGCGCGGCCTCGGCATCGGCAAACGACTGGTCGCGGAATGCGTGAACCAGGCCCGGGCTTGCGGCTACACCAAGCTGGTGCTGTGGACCAACGACATCCTCGTCGCCGCGCGCGCGATCTACGAACGTGCCGGCTTCAGGCTGGTCTCGCAGGAGCACCACCACAGCTTCGGCAAGGATCTGACCGGCCAGACCTGGGAAATGGATTTGTAGGCAGCTTTGCAGCTGGTTTGCCTGCAGACGGAACCTAATTTCCCCGCGCTGTTGCCAGCGCGCCAGGCAACTCCTCGGCAAGAATGTCGAGCTCGTGATAGAGGCCGACGCTGACGCGGATGCAGCGATCGAGCCGTGGCACCATGGGCTTGCGGATGAAGACGTCGCGTGACAGCAGACCTTGCAGAACTTTCAGCGCGAAAGCGCCATCGCCGCAGCAATCGATGGTGACGAAATTGGTCGCCGATGCCAGTGGCTTCAGCCCGTTCGCTTCGGCAATGCCTGCGATGCGTCGGCGGCCGGCCGCGACCCGCGCCACCACGCTTTGCAGATAGTCCTGATCGGCGAGCGCCTCGACGCCGGCGATCTGCGCCATGCGGCTGACACCATAATGGTTGCGGATCTTCTCGAAGTCGCGGATCACCTGGGCCTCGGCGATCGCATAGCCGCAGCGTATGCCCGCCAGCCCGTAAGCCTTCGAGAAGGTGCGCATGCGGATGACGTTTGGCCTGGAGATATCGATCGGCGGCATCGCCGAGGCCGGCCCGAGTTCGCCATAGGCCTCGTCGAGCACCAGCATGGTGGTTTGCGGCAGCGCCTCGATGAAGCGGATGATCTCGCTCGCCTCCCACCAGCTGCCCATTGGATTGTCGGGGTTGGAGAGATAGACCAGCGGGGCCTTGTCTTTGCGCACCGCCGCCAGCAGGCCATCCAGGCTTTCCCGGTCGTTCTCGTAAGGGACTGTCACCAGCCGCCCGCCGACACCGGCAATATGGAAGTTGAAGGTTGGATAAGCGCCGAGCGAGGTGACCACAGCATCGCCAGGCGCGACATACATGCGTGCCACCAGGCTGAGCAGGCCATCTATGCCTTCGCCGACAACGACGTTCTCGGCCTCTACGCCGTGATGCGCGGCGACCGCCAGCTTCAGATCGTGGTTGTCGGGATCGCAATACATCCACATGTCGCCGGCGATCTCGGCCATCCGGGCGGTGACGCGCGGCGAGGGACCAAAGCTGCTCTCATTGGCGCCGATGCGGGCGCGGAAAGCGCGGCCACGCTCGCGCTCCTGCGCTTCGGGGCCGACAAACGGCACCGTCGAAGGAAGCGCTGCGATGAGCGGCATGAGGGGAGGGCGCTGGTGCATGGCGGAAGCTCGCTTGAAAAAGGGCCTTCTTGCTAGCGCGCCGGATGGGGCGGTGCAAGTTGCCGCTGGGCAGATCCGTAACGCTGGATTCATCCGGCTCTTTTTGCTAGCGAGATATCATGAACAACCGTCTCCCGCCTGCTTGGTCAAAGCACATCAAGCCCGGACCCGCGCCGAAAGCGAAGGGGCCGATACTCAAGCTGACAGTGAGCCAAGGAAACGCTCAATCGCGAGCGCAGGCCGACGAAGCGCTGCTGAACCAGGCCTATGCCCTTCAGCAGGCCCAGCGGCTCGACGAGGCTCAGGACCTGTGCCTTCGGGTGCTGGCGCGCACGCCAAACCATCCGCTCGCTCTGTACATCCTGGGGACCCTGTACCAGCGTTACGATGACGAGATGGCCTTGCGATATTTCGCGCGGGCGGTCGGCGAGGAACCTAAAAACCCTTACTACCACCTCAGCCTCGGCGAGGCCTATGTGAAGGTCAGCGAATATTCGCCAGCCATCAAGCATATGCTGTATGCTTTGGAACTGCAGCCCCGACTTATCGAAGTGCTTTGTGCACTGGGGCGCGCCTACACCAAGTTTGACAAACCCGACATGGCTTTGCCGCTTTACGAGAAAGCGCTCAAGATCAACCGCGATCATCCCAAAGTGCGGGCGGGGCTGGCCAGCGCGCTCAGCGGCCTGGGGCGCATGGATGAGGCCGCCGCCTTTCTGAAAGAAGCAATCGGACGTCGCGTCGACGTGCCGGCTGCCTACCACGACCTCGTACAGACGAAAAAATTCACCGAAGAGCCGGAGGAACTCCAATCCATCCTGCGTGAACTCGGCAATCCCAAGCTTGATCCGGATGGTGCTTACAAGCTCCATCACGCTGCCGGCAAGGTACTGAACGACCTCAAGCGCTACAGTGAGGCATTCGACCATTTCAATAGGGGGAAACGGGCCTCCGGCTACACCTTCGACATCAATCTGTATCGCCGCTGGACCGACTCCCTGATTGAAACCTTCACGCCGGACTTTCTGGCGGCCAGGGCCGGCTATGGAAATCCTTCCGAAGTGCCTGTGTTCGTGGTCGGTATGCCGCGGTCGGGCACAACGCTCACGGAACAGATCTGCGCCAGCCATCCCGATGTTCAAGGGGCAGGCGAGCTTAACAAATTAAGGCGGGTCGCCAATGCAATCGGCCTTAAAACCTCATCGGCCGGCGATTTGAGCCGGCCGGTCATGTCGGTCACGCAAGATCTGTCCAGAACACTGGCGGAAGAGCATCTGTCCTACCTTAGGGAGTGGGCGCCTGCCGCGCTTCGCGTGGTGGACAAGATGCCGCACAATTTTGAAATGATCGGCCTTATCGGCCTTCTTTTTCCCAACGCGCGCATCATTCATTGTCGCCGTGACGCCATCGACAATTGCGTCTCTTGCTTTGTCCAGAGCTTCAACAAAGGACACAGCTACAATACTGATTTGCGAATACTAGGTCTGTACTATCGCGAGTATGACCGACTGATGCGCCATTGGAACGAGGTTTTTCCGGGCCTTATCTTCGAAAACCGCTACGAAACGCTGGTCGAGGATCAGGAGGCGCAGTCACGCCGCCTCATAGATTACCTTGGGCTGCCCTGGGATGATGCATGCCTGCGTTTTTTCGACAGGGACGGTTCGGTCAACACGCCCAGCCGCTGGCAGGTTCGCCAACCGATCTACAAATCGTCCGTCAAGCGGTGGAAGAATTATGAAGGCGAGATCCAGCCACTAATCGATGCTTTGGGCGACTTGGCGGACGCGTAATTCAAACGAGTCTGGTGTGCCTCTCATGCGCGCACGTCTCCTCGAGTTTGGTGGCACTGCTGAAATCGAGGCTGAAGAAGCGCAGGGATGCGCGTGATTTCGCACCCGATGGTACCAAACGCAATCGCTCGGTTGGTCGACTATTTTCTGCTGGTCGACGCTCGAAGCGCTTGATCGCGAACCTCCGGCGCTGCCGGACTGGCTAATAGCCCTGGTTGCCTGAGCTGTCAGGGCTCCGCCTCGTCGGCAGGCTACCGTTGGCCGCAAACATTCAAGAAGTGCAGAGGCTCCGCTGCGGGCAGTACAGATGCATTTTGACGAGTCCCTTGGAAATCCGGCATGAAAAAACCCGGCGGTTGCCCGCCGGGTTTCGATTTCGACTTGTCGCAACTTATTAGAACTTATTAGAATGAGCGCTGGAAGCGGAGGAGACCGCCGACGCTGTTCTTCTTGTCGGCCGGGGTCCAGGAGACGTTATCCGTGCTGCCGTCGCCGAACTTGCCGGCATGAAGATAGTCAACTTCGGCCGTGACGGTGAAGCCCGGGACGATGTCATAGGCAACGTTCGCTGCGACGCCGACGTTCTTCCAGTCGTCAGCAGACGCCTGAAGGTTGAACGAGGTCTTCTCGTTGAACTTGTAGGTGCCACCGCCCCACACTGCCCAGTTGCCGCCCCACTGCTTGTAGAAGCCTCGGCCGCCCGCGGGCTGATCGTAGGTCGGGTCGTTGAGGTTGTCGTCGGTGCCATAACCACCCATGATGAACAACGACAACTCGTTGGAAACGTTCACATCCAAGCGAACTTTGCCAGCGACTTCTTCGTAGTTGCTGTCATACGCAACGACACCGGTGATCGCGCCCCAGCCCTGGGTCCACTTCACGCCGCCGACAACATGCGGAACATAGCTGTCGATCGTGCCAACGCCATACTTGCCGTTGCCGAGATCGTCGACGGACCCAGCACCCGAGCCTTCTTCGAGCGAGAGCACGGCCGAGAAACCATTACCTGCGTCGAAATAGTACTGGACGACGTTGGTGTCAAAATCGCCGTAGGGAACCAGCGTATCCTGGATGACGTTGCCGGCGTAGCCGATGAACGTATCGAAGGCCGATTCGTCTTTACCGACGCGCAGACCGCCAAGCTGGATCCAGGCGAAGTTCAGCGATACGTCTTTGTTGTGCGCATCGTTCGGGCCGAAGTCGGGATCACCGTTGCTGTTGCCAAAATTGAAGCGGGTCTCGGTGTAGGTCTTCAAGGTACCGAGCTCGGTCTCCTGGCCGGTCCAGGTTTTGAGCGTGAAGCGGGTGTTCTTGTACCAGGCTCCCTGGTTCTTGCCGTCCTGCACGTCGTTGCTGCGAGCACCATCGAACGAGCCGACGTCGCCAGCGCCGATGTCGTAACGCACATAGCCGCCGATGCGCAGGCAGGTTTCGGTGCCGGGGATGTAGAAGTAGCCAGCGCCGTAGACGTCGCAAATCTTGACGTATTCAGCGGGTTCCGGCTCGGCGACGACGACGGCGTCGGCGGCGCGCGCACCGGAAACTGCGATCAGGGCCGCAGCGGAGCCGAGGAGAAGGCTCTTAATGTTCATTTTCTGACCTCCAGTCAAAAGTTAAAAAACGGGTCTGGGTATTCTTTGCTGAAGGACAGCGTTCCCTGCCCCATCCCCACTACCGAAAAAGATGCGCACCGCGCCGCTCCTTCGAAATCGACATTACCCATGAGGCGGCGGCGTTCAACCACGATCGTACCGGCGAAAGGGCTGCCTGGCTGCTATCCCCCGGCGTTGTTGCACAAATGACACGATTTGGCCTCACTCAGAAAGCTCTCGTTAACCATCAGGCCCGCGCAATCCCTTGTTTGCGTCGAATCCGGCGAAGGGCCGCCGGAATCATGGCGAGTTCCCGAGTCGCTGGCCAGAAACAACCGCAAGACCGCCACATCCATGGAAGGTCGCGGTTCGGCGCCTTCTTAATTTTTGCATTTAATGATGCGGGCTTGTTGATTGTGCCGGCGCTTTTCTTTATCCAGCGGCGCAACGGAGAGGTGGCCGAGTGGTCGAAGGCGCTCCCCTGCTAAGGGAGTAGAGGTCAAAAGCTTCTCGTGGGTTCGAATCCCATCCTCTCCGCCATCCTGCTTCTCCCATCCTCTCCGCCATCCTGCTTCGCGCTGCGCGCTTCGCAGGACAAGCCCAAACCTCCACGCGAACCAGGATGCCCTCCGAAGCCGTAGCGAAGGAGGGCCGTAAGCCCCTTAAATTCCTTGCAAAAACGGGGGTTGGCCGCAGCCTTTCCGCGAAGCAGACCAGCGACAGTTCCGACATGTGGCGAAGGCCACCAATTGTCGAGCTCGGCGCTGCCCCTCATCGCCGTGCCGGGCACTTCTCCCCGTATATGACGGGGAGAAGTGAGCCGGCCGCAGCCTCGAGGCCTGTCTGTGATGCTGGAGATTGGCGAAATCGGCGATGACAGCACCCGTCTCTCCGTCACTGTACGGGGAGAGGATGCCGGCAGGCAGGTGAGGGGCGGCGCCAGCGCTTGAAAGGGGAGATAGGGCGCTGCCATGGCGCTCGAATCAAGCCGAGGCGGCTTCATTCGGGGGTTATCTCGAATCCGGTTCCGGACACGCTTTCGCCGAAAAACGTCTTTGGTGAATGTCGGCGTGAGGGAAAAAAATCCAACGGTCGTCCGAGAAAATATAGCGATTACAGTTGATTACCACAAAAAGCACGTCGCCAGTTACGCAGTTTCGTTCGATTCTGACTGGAGGTCAGAAAATGAACATTAAGAGCCTTCTCCTCGGCTCCGCTGCGGCCCTGATCGCAGTTTCCGGTGCGCGCGCCGCCGACGCCGTCGTCGTCGCCGAGCCGGAACCCGCTGAATACGTCAAGATTTGCGACGTCTACGGCGCTGGCTACTTCTACATCCCCGGCACCGAAACCTGCCTGCGCATCGGCGGCTATGTCCGTTATGACATCGGCGCTGGTGACATTGGGTCGTTTAATGGTGCTCGTGCTATCGACCGGATGGATGGTGACGTCCAGGACACCTGGAGAAAAAATGCACGCTTCGCGCTGAAGACCTGGACCGGCCAGGAGACCGAACTCGGCACCTTGAAGACCTACACCGAGACCCGTATCAATTTCGGCAACACGAATTTTAGCGACGAAGCCTTCAATAAGGGCATTTCGCTTAATTTCGCCTGGATCCAGCTCGGTGGCCTGCGCGTCGGTAAGGACGAATCGGCGTTCGATACGTTTACCGGTTATGCTGGCAACGTCATCCAGGATACGCTCGTTCCTTACGGTGGCTTCGACACGAACGTGATTCAGTACTATTTCGACGCTGGGAACGGCTTCTCGGCTGTGGTCTCGCTCGAAGAAGGCTATGGCGACTACACGATCGACAGCTACGTCCCTCATGTCGTTGGCGGCGTGAAGTGGACGCAGGGTTGGGGTGGCATCAGCGGCGTCATTGCTTATGACAGCAACTACGAAGAAGTCGCTGGCAAAGTTCGCTTGGATGTGAACGCCACGAATGAACTTTCGCTGTTTATCATGGGTGGCTACGGCACTGATGATAATATCAACGACTTCGGCGGTGGTCGCTCCATGTACAAGCTGTGGAGCGGTAGCTGGGCCGTATGGGGCGGTGGCACCTACAAGTTCAACGAGAAGACCTCGTTCAATGCTCAGCTGTCTTATGACGATGGCAAGAACTTCGGAGCCGCGGCTAACATTGCCTACGATATCGTCCCGGGTCTGACGATCACGGCGGAAGTCGACTACCTCCATGTTGGTGATGACACCGTCTCCAACTGGACTGGCGCCGACAAAGAAAACAACATCGGCGGTATCCTCCGCTTCCAGCGCTCGTTCTAAGGGCTGGTTCCTTACAGGTGAAATCCAGCCCGGGCGCACAACGCCCGGGCTGTTTTTGTTTCGTGACTGGATCAAGGCAAACAGAAGGATGGGGGTAACGGTAGCTGAATAAATCCGTGGAATGGTTTCGTGGGATCCGCTGATGGGCGGATGAAATCACAACTGCGTGATCAAAATCTCTTGAAAGGACGCTTCCAAGCGGGTAGGGCTGACCTATCCCACTCGGGGGTGTGGCAAATGATGACGAACGAAGCGATTCAAGAGGGCGAGTCCTCTGATCATTTTTCGATGTTTTCTTCTCAAAGTCCGAAGATTCGATACACCTATAACAAGATTAGAGAAGTACAGTCGCATCGGGTCGGAGATCTTTTTTCAGCATATCGGGACATATTATGGGATGATGGGCGGCATAAGTATAATGTCAGCTCGTTCATCGGCGAAATAGACGAGATCCTCCTTGGGGAGCGTTTCAGCGCCTTTGACCAAAGTACCCTGGATAACCTTATCGGCACCTTGCGCCAGCGCGGCAACAGCAACGCAACCATCAATCGAAAGATGGCTGCCCTGAGCAAACTGCTGCGCAAGGCTCACAAGATGGGAGATATCCACAGCCTGCCCGAGTTCCGCCGCCAGAAGGAGCGGGCGGGTCGGATTCGCTTCCTCGAAAGGGACGAAGAGGCGCGCCTGTTCGCCGCCATCAAGAGCCGCAGCGAGGATGCCTACAGGCTGTCCGTCTTCCTGGTCGACACCGGATGCCGTCTCGGCGAGGCGCTCGGGCTGATCTGGAATGATATCCAGGAGCATCGCGTCAGTTTCTGGATCACCAAATCCGGCCGCAGCCGCACCATTCCGATGACCGAGCGGGTCAAGGAGGTCATCAAGCTGCCTCCCACCGAGGGTCGCCGGCCCAAGGGACCGTTCACCAAGCTCAGCCAGGCACAGTTTCGTGCAATCTGGAACGACGCGAAGGCCGAAGTCGGACTTGGCGCAGACGACCAGGTGGTGCCGCACATACTGCGCCATACCTGCGCCTCGCGCCTTGTCCAGGGCGGCATCGACATCCGGCGCGTGCAGATGTGGCTCGGCCACCAGACGTTGTCGATGACCATGCGCTACGCGCATCTGGCCACCAACGATCTCGATGGCTGTGTCATCGTGCTGGAAACACCTCGATCGACTCAGCCGGGCGGCAATCGCGCTGAAGGCTCCATGTTTTCTTCGCCTATGACGACGTCTTCGTCGCCGACGGCAGGGCGGAAAAAGAAGGACGAGGCAGCCGCCGTTGCAAAGGAGTCGCCGAAAGGGGCTCGGAAAAGTTCAAAGGCCAAGTAGGCTAAAGAATCCCCCCTATACTATCATAGCTATCCCGTGACCTTGTTTGGTCATGGGATTTACTTCAGCATATTCTTCCGCTCGGCTTGGTCGAGAAAAGCGGCTATGTCGCCCGGTAGGCTGCCGGTCTCGAGGAATGGCGCATGGCCCTGGCCCTCGACAGTGATCGTCTCCATCATGGAATGGCGCTCTCTCATCTGGTTGAGTGTGTCTATGGACAGCAATCTCGAATTGGCACCACGTATGGCGAGCAACGGGATGGCGGCCAACGCCTCGAATTGAGGCCATAGATCAGGGAGCTTCTGCGTCAGATCGAGGCTCGCCACGGTATCCACCAGCTTCGGATCGAAATCCGGCATCAGCCCATCATCCGTTTCGCGGTAGAGAGCCCATACCATGCGATCCCAATCGGCGCCGGCAAGGGCGGGGAAGTCTTCGCCATGCACGCTGCGCTGGGCGGCAATTGCCTGTGGGCGGGTTTTCGGTGCCGGGTCGCGCTCGAGATAAGACTGGATATGGGCAAGTCCGGCCGCCTCGATCACCGGCCCGATGTCGTTGAAAACAATGGCTTTCAGGACCGATGGCCGCATCATCCCGAGCACATGGATGATCAGCCCGCCGCGCGAGGTGCCGATGAAGGCCGCTTCTCCGATGTTCAACGCCGTCAGCCCGGCCAGGATGTCGCCAGCCTCCACGCCGACATTGTAGTTTTTGGCGTCGGGATCATAGGCTGACTGCCCGCGCCCACGGTAGTCGAAGGCGATTACCTTGCGCGGAGTTGCCGCATCCGTCGACAGATAGAGCGCCAGCTCGTGAAAATCCCTGGCGTTGCGGGTCAGGCCAGGCAGGCAGACAACCGGCCAGGGTCCGCTATTGGCCTCACCGTAGATGCGCGCATGAAGTTTTAGCCCATCCGGTGCACTGTAGAAGAAGTCGGAGAAATTTTGCTTGCTTGCCATCGGAATGTTCGATCTCGCTGTACCGATCTGGACAGCTACAGGCGAGGGCAGGGATGGTCAAATGAAAGGCGCTCTTGCCTTCTCCCCTTGTGGGAGAAGGTGGATCGGCGCGCTAGCGCCGAGACGGATGAGGGGTGTTCCAGCGAAGTG
Source organism: Mesorhizobium sp. WSM4822 (assembly GCF_055811155.1). Lineage (NCBI taxonomy): Bacteria > Pseudomonadati > Pseudomonadota > Alphaproteobacteria > Hyphomicrobiales > Phyllobacteriaceae > Mesorhizobium > Mesorhizobium sp. WSM4822. The sequence goes on from NZ_JBVVQM010000004.1 coordinate 375,362, forward strand.
AGGCGTTGGCGTTCCCTGGAACCCCCCTCATCCGTGGCCTTCGGCGACACCTTCTCCCACAAGGGGAGAAGGACAGAAAGCCTCAGCTCCGCCCGCTCACCAGATCCCCGACAATGTCGTATTTGCCCGAAATACGCATCTTGTAGACCTCGTAATTCTCCATCACGCGCTGAACGTAACTCCTTGTTTCCGTATAGGGAATCCGCTCGATCCAGTCGACGACCGCGTCGATGTCCTTGCCGCGCGGGTCGCCATATCTGGCCACCCACTGGCTGGCTCGGTTGGGGCCGGCATTGTAGCCGGCGAAGGTCAGCACGTAGGAGCCGTTGAAGCGATCGAGCTGTTCGCCGAGGAAGGCTGAGCCAAGCGTCGCATTGTAGCCGGCATCGGTGGTCAGCCGTGTTTGCGAAAACTGCAGCCCGGCCTTCTTCGCCAGTTGCCTTGCGGTTCCCGGCATCAGCTGCAGCAGCCCGCGCGCGCCGGCGCTGGACACGGCGCCGATGTTGAATTCGCTTTCCTGACGGGCGATCGCATAGGCCAGGGCCTTGCCCGAGCCGGAAATGTCGGCCGAATCGGGAATGACGCCGAGCGGATGCGACAATGCGCCGACATCGATGCCACGCGCGCCGGCGATCTTGCCGATTTTCAGCGCCATGAAATGGTTCCCTTGCTTTTCCGCAAGGACAGCCAGCAGCGCCAGTTCGCCCGGACTGGTCAACTGTCCGGCAAGGTCGCGATAGAGCGTCTCGGCATAGCGGTCGTAGCCCGCCTCCTGCAGCCGCTTGATGGCGCTGACGGCCTCGCGGCCGGCAAAATTCTGCCGGTCGGCGGCACTTGGCGAGGGGTAGGCGATGTTCAGCGCCTGCCGGCCCACGCGTTCGGCGGCAAGCTGACCGTAGAATGTCGTGCCATAGGCAGCGGCGCGCGCAAAATAGTCCTTTGCATTGCCCGGACCGCCGACTTCCGCCGCACGGCCGAGCCAGTAATAGGCGCGCGACAGCGTCATCGGCCCCTGGGCGAGGTCCGCGATGCGAGCGAAATGACTGGCCGCGGTTTTTGGGTCGTTCAGGCCGCGCAGCGCGTACCAGCCAGCATGGAATTCGGCGTCTGCCGCATTGGCGGCACTTTCGGCAGCGTGTGTGGCGACGATCTTGTACGCGGTCTTCATGTCGCCCTGGTCTACCAGTTCGCGCGACAGCACCCGGCGCTCGACCCACCAGGCATCCGGATCGACGAGAGCGTCGCGATCGGTCGGCGCCTGCATCACAATGGCGGCGGCCCCGGCAAAATCCTCCTGCTTGCGCAGATATTCGGCCTGCGCGAAGAAGTAGCCGGCCGAACGTTGCATTGCCGGCACGGCCTTCAGCAGCTTTGGCGCGTTCTTGTCGCCTTTGTCGGCCGCCGCCCAGGCCTCGGCGAGCTGCTGGGCGCCGGCCAGGCCGGCGACGCGCAAGGCGGAATTCGCGCGGTCGGCATAGAACATGCGCTCCATGCGAAAACGGTGGTCGGTGGCCGGGATCAAGCTGCCGAATTCCTTGATCAGCGCCGCCTCGTCCCTGGCCTCCAGGATCGCGGTGCGCCAGAAGGGCGACAGCACCGAGCGTGCCGCCTTGATATTGCCTGACGCCACATAGGCGCGGGCAAGAACCATCACGCCTTCGAATGTCTGCGGCTGGCTGCCGTCGAACGCCCTGATAACGATGCCGGGGGCAGGGTTCTCGCGATAGAGTGCGCGCTCGCTGTTCCTGCGCAGGGCGACGGTGCCCGGCCAATTGGGCAGAATCTTGGCCGCAGCAGTGATATCGCCGCTCGGAACCTTGTCGCCGCCATAAAGCGCGATCGCCCAGGCAAGGATATGCTGGTCGAGCGACTGAGCGGGAAGGGTATCGCGCACTCCACGAGCGCGGGGACTATCGCCCGCCGCCAACGCATCCAGCCCGCTTTTCAGGGGGGCGACGTCAGGCAAGGGCGCCTGTCGCGTCCTATCCTGCAGGTCTGGCAGCGCAATTGCAGCGCCTGGCATCGGAATGGCCGAGGTGACCCGTACGTCCACGCTACCGCTGATCGCCATGCCCGGCATCAGCGCGAGCGTGGCGCCAAGCAGCGCGAGAATGTGAGGCCGACCGCCCGGCATGATCCTTAAGTCTTTCCTTGTCCTGGCATTCCACAGGCTGGCGAAGATGCCTCGAAGCCTAAACTTAGGTCGTGAAGAGCCCGTAAACAAAGGGTTAGCGAGGCTGTTCGAATTGCGCTTGCTGGCACCATGCAATGCTTGCCGCGCAACCATGTCGAGACTATGGTGCGCCGCTTCGCTTTCGGTTAGAAGGCGCGACCACAAACACCGACACAAAACACCAGAAGTGCCAAGGAGTTGGACGACATGCTGAGAGGCTCGCTTACTGCGCTCGTGACACCGTTCGAAAAGAGCGGGCGTTTCGACGAGAAAGCCTTTCGCGCGTTCGTCGAATGGCAACTCTCAGAGGGCACGACGGGCCTGGTGCCGGTCGGCACCACCGGCGAGTCGCCGACGCTGTCGCATGACGAGCACCGCCAGGTCGTCAAGGTGTGTATCGAGGTGGCCAAGGGCCGCGTTCCGGTCGTCGCCGGCGCCGGCTCCAACAACACCGAGGAAGCAGTCGGCCTCGTGCAGTATGCCGAGAAGGCCGGCGCCGATGCCGCCCTCGTCGTCACGCCCTACTACAACAGGCCGACACAGCGCGGTCTTTACGAGCATTTCGCGGCGGTCGCCAAGGCGACCAAGCTGCCGATCATCATCTACAACATCCCGCCGCGCTCGGTCATCGACATGATGCCGGACACGATGGGCCGGCTCGTGCACGACTTCAAGAACATTGTCGGCGTCAAGGATGCCACCGGCAAGGTCGAAAGGGTCTCCGAGCAGCGCGCCACGTGCGGCAAGGATTTCATCCAGCTTTCGGGCGAGGACGCTTCGGCGCTCGGCTTCAACGCCCATGGCGGCGTCGGCTGTATTTCGGTGACGTCGAACGTCGCGCCGCGGCTCTGCGCCGAATTCCAGGAGGCAACGCTTGCCGGCGACAGCGTCAAGGCGCTGGATCTGCAGGATCGCCTGCTGCCGCTGCACAAGGCGATCTTCATCGAGCCTGGCGTTTCCGGCGCCAAATACGCGCTGTCGAAGCTAGGCAAGGTCGAAAACGTGCTGCGCTCGCCGCTGGTGACGATCGAACAGTCGACTGCCGACAAGATCGATGCGGCTATGAAGCACGCCGGCTTGATTAATTAGCGAGCCCGTTTGGAAACTCTACTCCTGCGGCCATCTGAAGGCGTCACCTGCGCTTCCGGTGCTCACGTACTATATGTACGCTCCGCTCCGGTTCTCGATGACACCATCATCTGACTCGCAGGAGCGAGTTTCGAAACGGACTCTAAGCATCATGAACCAGGTCAGAAAAGCCGATCCCAACAACAAGACCGTTTCGGAAAACCGTAAGGCGCGGTTTTCCTATGAGGTGCTTGACACGGTCGAGGCCGGTCTGGTGCTGACCGGCACCGAGGTCAAGTCGCTGCGCCAGGGCCAGGCCAACATCCAGGACAGCTATGCCTCGGTCGAAGGTGGCGAGATCTGGCTGATCAATTCCTATCTGCCGGAATATCTGCAGGCCAACCGCTTCAACCATGAGCCGCGCCGGCGCCGCAAGCTGCTGCTCAACAAGCGCGAGATGGCGAAACTGTCACAGAGTGTCGACCGCGAAGGCATGACACTGGTGCCGCTGAAAATCTATTTCAACGACCAGGGCCGCGCCAAGCTGCTGCTCGCTGTCGGCCGCGGCAAGAAACTGCACGACAAGCGCGAATCCGAGAAGCAGCGCGATTGGTCGCGCGAGAAGGGCCGGCTGTTAAAAGAGCGTGGGTAGGCGGGGCCATTCGCTTGAAGAACCGGATTGTCCTCTTTGGTTTGGCCAGCCTGGTCTTGTTGTGTTTCCTTGCAGCAGGCGGCTATCTCTATTTCAGGTCATTCTCGCCGGATCGCGATAAATATCCGGTCAGGGGCATCGACGTCTCCCATCATCAGGGCCAGATCGATTGGCGGCGCGTAGCCGCCGACGATGTCGCCTTTGCCGTCATCAAGGCGACCGAAGGCGGCGATCATGTCGATGATGCTTTCGCACGGAATCTGGAAGAGGCCCGGGCCGCCGGTCTCGCCGTCGGCGCCTATCACTTTTTCACCTTTTGCCGGCCGGGTGCGGACCAGGCGAAGAATTTCATCTCGGTGGTGCCGCACGATCAGTCCCTGCTGCCACCCGTGGTCGATATCGAATTCGGCGGCAACTGCCCGCAGCGGCCGACGCCCGAACAATTGAACGCCGAACTGGCCGCGTTCCTCGCTCCAGTCGAGGCGGCGTTCGGCAAGCCTGCGATTGTCTATCTGACCGACGATGCAGCAGAAGCCTATGCCGGGCGCATTGCTGCCCGTCCGCTCTGGCTCCGCTCATTGCTCCTGGAGCCGGATCGCGACGACTGGGTCTACTGGCAGTACCACAACAGGGGTCGCGTTGACGGCATCAATGGCGATGTCGACCTGAATGTGCTGCAGGGTGGGCCAGCCATGTTGGATGCGCTGAATGAACTGCCGCGCTGAGTTGATGTCTGGCGGACACCAACTCTAATTACTCAAAAACATTTATGTCCGCAAGAATTCCGCTATCTGGCTGAAAACGCTAACGAACATCGCCTCGGTCAGCACGCCGGTATTGGTGTTGTAGCGTGAGCAGTGATAGCTCGAAAACAGCGTGATGCCACCGGCCGGCAGCTGCCCGCCATGCTTGAACGGGTAGGCGGCGACGCGCCCACCCAGTGCCCGCACGGTCGACTGGTGCGCGATCGATCCCAGTGCCAGCACGGCGCGCAAATTGGGAAACCGGGCGATCGTCGGCACCAGGAATGTCCGGCACGTGGCGATCTCGGCGCCCACCGGTTTGTTCTCCGGCGGCACGCAGCGCACCGCATTGGTGATTGCGGTTCCGACAAGCTCCAATCCGTCATCGGGCCTGGCCTTGAATTCACCGCGCGCAAAACCGTGCGAAATCAGCGTCGAGTAGAGCAGGTCGCCGGCATAGTCGCCGGTGAAGGGCCGTCCTGTGCGGTTCGCGCCGCGCAGCCCGGGCGCCAACCCGACGATCAGAAGCCGGACGGCGTCGTCGCCTTCCGGCGGCAAAAAAGTCGGCACCGGTGCGTTGAACCAGGATGGTTCGCGCTGCCGCCACTCGGCGATGAAGTCGTGCAGCCGCGGGCAGAGTGGGCAGTCGCGACTAGGCTCTGAGGCGCAAAGGGCGGTCAAGGCGACCGGCCTCAGTAATCATCCTCGTCGACTTCGGCCGGCTCGGGCTTGCGCACCAGCCGCTCGGACGGATCGCGGCCAACGTCGTTCTTCAAGGTCGTCAGGTCGATGAAATGGTCAGCCTGGCGGCGCAGATCGTCGGAGATCATCGGCGGCTGCGAGGCCATGGTCGAGACGATCGACACCTTGCGGCCGCGCCGCTGCAGCGCCTCGACCAGCGTGCGGAAATCGCCGTCGCCGGAAAAGATGACATAGTGGTCGACGACATCGGCGAGCTCCAGCGCATCGACCGTGAGCTCGATGTCCATATTGCCCTTGATCTTGCGGCGGCCGGTCGAGTCGGTGAATTCCTTGGCCGGCTTGGTGACCACCTTGAAGCCGTTATAGTCGAGCCAGTCGATCAGCGGACGGATCGAGGAGTATTCCTGATCCTCGACCAGCGCCGTGTAATAATAGGCGCGCAGGAGATAGCCACGTTTCTGGAAGCTCGACAGGAGCTTGCGATAGTCGATGTCGAAGCCGAGCGCGCGCGACGTCGCATAGAGATTGGCGCCGTCGATGAATAGGGCGATTTTTTCACGAGGGTCGAACATGGAAAATATTCCTTCTCGAAATAAACGGCCGTCTAAACGAAATGCGATAGCGACGTTCGGTCAGGCTCATAATAAACCGGCTGACCTCTATGTATCCGAGATAGCGCCAGATTCACGGCAATCCAAGGGCGCGTGCGGCACTGCAAGCAATTGTGATCGGGACGCCGAACACATAAGCACAGCCAGTTTTTGCCGAATCGGGTGTTTCAACGAAGGATTGGGCGCCCTGCAGCCCGGCCATTGCCATGATGCTTGTATTTTGGCGGCGTTCGGGTTATGGACCGCGCCTGTTTTCCATCAAATCCATCGCATGAAAGGGGCAATCCATGGCCCGCGTAACCGTTGAAGATTGCATCGACAAGGTCGACAACCGCTTCGAACTGGTGCTGCTTGCCGGCCACCGTGCCCGGCAGATCAGCCAGGGCGCGCCGATCACCGTGCCGCGTGACAACGACAAGAACCCGGTCGTGGCGCTGCGCGAGATCGCCGATGAGACGCTGTCGCCCGACGACCTCAAGGAAGATCTGATCCATTCGCTGCAGAAGCATGTCGAGGTCGACGAGCCCGAGGCCGATGGCGAGGCGATTGCCGATCAGACCGGCACCGCCGTTGCTGCCACCGATGCCGACGACACCGAGGAGAACATCACCTTCGACCGCATGACCGAGGAAGATCTCCTGGCCGGCATCGAGGGTCTGGTGCCACCGGAAAAGAGCGACGACTACTAAGAGCCTGGATCAAGCATCCGGCACTTCCGTCCTGGCAGTTTCGTGGCTATCTATGACATGCGCCGTACAGCAGTGCGGCGCATGATTCATTTCACCGCTGCGAGATCTCGCCCATGATGCGTCAGTATGAGCTTGTCGAGCGCGTCCAGCGCTACAAGCCTGACGTCAACGAGGCGTTGCTCAACAAGGCCTATGTCTATGCCATGCAGAAGCATGGCCACCAGAAGCGCGCTTCCGGCGACCCGTATTTCTCGCACCCGCTCGAAGTCGCCGCCATCCTCACCGAGATGCATATGGACGAGGCGACGATCGCGGTCGCCCTGCTGCACGACACGATCGAGGACACGACCGCCACACGGGCCGAGATCGACGATCTGTTCGGCCCCGAAATGGGCAAGCTGGTCGAGGGCCTGACCAAGCTGAAGAAGCTCGATCTCGTCTCGAAGAAGGCCGAGCAGGCGGAAAACCTGAGAAAGCTTCTGCTGGCGATTTCAGAAGATGTCCGCGTGCTGCTGGTCAAGCTCGCCGACCGCCTGCACAATATGCGCACCCTCGACCACATGCCGGAGGCCAAGCGCCTGCGCATCGCCGAGGAGACGATGGATATCTACGCGCCGCTGGCCGGCCGCATGGGCATGCAAGGCATGCGCGAGGAGCTGGAAGAGATCGCCTTCCGCTTCATCAATCCGGAAGCCTATCGCGCCGTCACCGCACGGCTTGCCGAAATCTTCGAGCGCAACAAGGGCGTGCTGACGGACATCGAAAAGGCGCTGTCCACGCTGTTCGAGAAGCATGCGATCAACGCCGGCGTGAAGAGCCGGCAGAAGAAGCCGTGGTCGGTGTTCCGCAAGATGGAGGCCAAGGCGCTGTCCTTCGAGCAGCTCTCGGATATTTTCGGCTTCCGCGTCGTCGTCGACACGGTCGAGGATTGTTACAGGGCGCTTGGCGCCATCCACACCGCGTGGTCGATGGTGCCGGGCCGCTTCAAGGACTACATCTCGACGCCGAAGCAGAACGATTATCGGTCGATCCACACCACCATCGTCGGCCCGTCGCGCCAGCGTGTCGAGCTGCAAATCCGCACCCGCGAGATGAACAAGATCGCCGAATACGGCGTCGCCGCCCATTCGATCTACAAGGACACCGGCGGCAAGACGAATGGCGCCGCCCACGCGATTTCGAAGGAAACCAACGCCTATGCCTGGCTGCGGCGCACCATCGAGCAGCTTGCCGAAGGCGACAACCCCGAGGATTTCCTCGAAAATACCAAGCTGGAGCTGTTCCAGGACCAGGTGTTCTGCTTCACCCCGAAAGGCATGTTGATTGCGCTGCCGCGCGGCGCGACGCCGATCGATTTCGCCTACGCGGTGCACACCGATGTCGGCGACACCTGCGTCGGTGCCAAGGTCAACGGCCGCATCATGCCGCTGATGACGGAGCTGAAGAACGGCGATGAGGTCGAGATCATCCGCTCCAAGGCGCAGGTGCCGCCGGCGGCATGGGAATCGGTCGTCGTCACCGGCAAGGCGCGCTCGGCCATCCGCCGTGCCACCAAGAACGCCATCCGCAAGCAATATTCGGGTCTCGGCATCCGCATCCTGGAACGCGCCTTCGAGCGTGCCGGCAAGACCTTCACCAAGGAGAGCCTGAAGCAGGTGCTGCACAGGCTGGCGCGCAAGGACATCGAGGATGTGCTGGCCTCCGTCGGGCGCGGCGAGCTCGCCTCCACCGACGTCATGAAGGCGGTATTCCCCGACTACAAGGATGAGCGCGTCACCACGGCCGTCCCCAAGCCGCGCGAGGAGGGCTGGTCGAAGATCCGCAATGCGGCCGGCATGTTGTTCCAGATTCCGGGTCGCGCCGCGCGCAAGGACAAGGACCAGCCACGCGATGGCGCCGTGCCGATCCGCGGCGTGCGCGGTGATCTGCCTGTGCGTTTCGCGCCGGAAGGGGCAGTGCCTGGCGATCGCATCGTCGGCATCGTCCAGCCGGGCACCGGCATCACCATCTATCCGATCCAGTCGCCGGCGCTGCAGGCGTTCGACGACCAGCCCGAGCGCTGGATAGACGTGCGCTGGGACATCGACGAGCGCACCAAGGAACGCTTTCCGGCGCGTGTCTCGGTCACCGCCATCAACGCGCCGGGGTCACTCGCCGATATAGCGCAGGTGGTTGCCTCGAACGACGCCAATATCCATACGCTGTCGATGGTGCGCACTGCGCCCGACTTCACCGAAATGCTGATCGATCTCGAAGTCTGGGATCTCAAGCACCTCAACCGGCTGCTGTCGCAGCTCAAGGACAATTCGAGCGTCAGCGACGCAAGACGCGTCAATGGCTAGATCATGCTCCGGTTTCGGACAAAGTCATGGTCAATCAAAAAGAGGCAGAAATGAACACCGATGAAGTGCTGGGCATTTTCCGCGAGGCGGGTGCTGTTCTGGAAGGGCATTTCATTTTGACCTCGGGCCTGCGCAGTCCGGTCTTCCTGCAGAAGGCGCGCGTGTTCATGCATGCCGACAAGACCGAGCTACTGTGCAAGGCGCTGGCGGAGAAAATCCGCGCAGGCGTGCCCGGCAAGATCGACTATGTCGTCGGCCCGGCGATCGGCGGGCTGATCCCAGCCTACGAGACCTCGCGCCATCTCCGCGTGCCGGCGATCTGGGTCGAGCGGGAAGGCGGCGAGTTCCGCTTGCGCCGCTTCGAGATCGCCAGGGGTTCGCGTGTCGTCATCGTCGAGGACATCGTCACCACTGGCCTGTCGATCCGAGAGACCATCGAGTGCCTGCGCGATCTTGGCGCCGAGGTAGTGGCCGCGGCCTGCATCATCGACCGTTCGGCTGGCAAGACCGATGTCGGTGTGCCGCTCATCGCGCTGGCCGAGTATGAGGTCCCGGCCTATCCGGCCGACCGGCTGCCGCCGGAGCTTGCCGCCATCCCGGCGATCAAGCCCGGCAGCCGCAACATCTGACGGGGCATTTTTTCACCCAACAGTGTGCGGCGGTTTTGGGGAAAGCGACATGCGTGAAGACAAATTGGAAATGATCACCGGCATCGATCATTTCGTGCTGACGGTCGCTTCGCTGGAAGTGACCTGTGAGTTTTACCAGCGCGTGCTGGGTTTTGAGCGCATCGACGCGGCGGATCGGCCGACGGCGCTGGCTTTCGGTATCCATAAGATCAATGTGCATGAGGTCGGCCGCACTTTCGAGCCGAAGGCGAAGTCGCCGGCTCCGGGCTCGAGCGATTTCTGCTTGGTCACGGACGGGCCACTGGATGAGGTCCGTGCCCGGCTCGCGGCCAATGGTGTGGCGGTGGAACTCGGTCCGGTTGAACGTATCGGGGCCCGCGGTCCGATGATGTCGGTCTATTTCCGCGACCCGGACGGCAATCTGGTCGAGGTCAGCGAATACCTGCCGTAGCGCTGGTGCTCTTCGAAAAAGCGACTGCCAGTTTTCCTTAAATTCGCCGCGATTGTCCAATGTTCGAAGCATGAACCACCCCGAGGGGCGGCGACGAGTGCGCATCGGACAGACGGTGCTTGGTTGTTCTTCTGTCAGCGCGTCGTTATATCATGCTTGCGATTGCCATTGGGTGATCGTCAAGCGCAAGATGTGGCTACCACGCCCGGCTAAGGTGCCGTTGCGGGAGCCGTGGAACGGGAACAGAGTGCTTTTTCGACGCCGCAAGCCTGATGGCCTTTATGAGCGGGTGCGTACCTACCTTTGGCCGCGCCGCTCATTTTCGCGCTCGCTTCAGTATTTTTCCAAGCGCATCCTGCGGCTGAAGGCCACACCGCATGCGGTGGCGGCCGGCGTTGCAGCGGGGGTCTTCGCTTCATTCTTTCCCGTCGGTTTCCATTTCATCATCGCTGCCCTCCTGTGCTGGGTGATCGCCGGCAATCTGGTGGCGGCCGCTCTCGGCGCGGTTTTTTTCGGCAACCCCCTGACCTTCCCGTTGCTATGGGGGGCGTCGTGGGAAACGGGCAAGCTCATCCTGCATGACCGCTTGCCGACGCATGGGCCGCCGGCACATCTGGGCGAGATGTTGCACAACCTCTCCTTCGCGCAATTGTGGAAACCGGTCCTTGAACCGATGCTGATAGGCGCGGTTCCGCTCGGGCTCGCCTTCGGGCTGCTGTTCTACGCCATCACGCGCTGGGGCATGAACGCTTTCCGCGAACAGCGACGCAAACGTCTGGCCGAGCGCGCAAGCCGGCATGCGCAATCGCCCCATCCCGGCGCAAGCATCGATTCCACCGCGCGATGATCATCGGCATCGGCAGCGACCTTATCGACATCAGACGCATCGAGAAATCGCTGGAGCGTCACGGTCAGCGCTTCATTCAGAGAATCTACACCGAGATCGAACAGGCGCGTTCCGACAATCGACGCGCCCGCGCGGCCTCTTATGCCAAACGCTTCGCCGCCAAGGAGGCCTGCGCCAAGGCGCTGGGCACCGGTATGGCGCAGGGCGTGTTCTGGCGCGACATGGGTGTCGTCAACCTGCCCAGTGGCGCGCCGACCATGGCTCTGACGGGAGGAGCGAAGGCCAGGCTGGACAAGATCCTGCCAAAGGGCCATCGGGCGGCAATCCACCTCACCATCACGGATGATTTCCCGCTCGCTCAAGCCTTTGTGATCATCGAGGCGCTGCCCGTCGAAGAAGCGCCACATTGATTGCCTCTGACGACCGGCATTGACGTTGCCCAGCGCGCGCCGAGACTCTATACCATCCAACGCACAATCGAGGACGACATGAGCGTGGCTGAAAAATCCGAGAAGAAATCCGGCGGGCTTGGCGAGACCGTCAGCGTCATCGTCCAGGCGCTTTTGCTCGCCCTGGTCATCCGCACGCTGCTGTTCCAGCCTTTTTCGATCCCGTCGGGATCAATGCGGCCGACGCTTCTTGAAGGCGACTATCTGTTCGTCACCAAATGGTCCTATGGCTATTCGCGGTACTCGCTGCCTTTCGGCCCCGACATCTTTTCGGGCCGTATCTGGGGCGCCGAGCCGAAGCGCGGCGACGTGGCGGTGTTCAAGTTCCCGCCTGATCCGTCCGTCGACTACATCAAGCGCGTTGTCGGCCTGCCGGGTGACAAGATCCAGGTCAAGGACGGCCAGCTGTTCATCAACGGCGTCGGCGTGCCGCGCGTGAAAACAGGCCAGATCGACAATCCCGACATCACCGAGGAATCGCGCCCGATCGATGTCTATCGTGAGACCTTGCCCAACGGCGTCAGCTACGACACGCTCGACCTGAATTCGAACTCGATCGGCGACAACACCCGCGAATTCGATGTGCCGCCCGGCCACTATTTCATGATGGGCGACAACCGGGACAATTCCGCCGACAGCCGTTTCACCGTCGGCTACGTTCCCGCGGAAAATCTGGTTGGCCGCGCCAATCTTGTTTTCTTCTCGATCGCTGGCAAGGCGAGCCCTCTCGAAATCTGGAAATGGCCGTCGCTGATGCGCGCTTCGCGCCTGTTCCACTTCGTCAATTGATGGCTTTGAAGCGTCCGACAGGCGAAACTCTGGCCGGTTTGGTAAAAGCCAAGACCGGCCACGTCTTCAAGGATATCCGCTTGCTCGAGACCGCCTTGACGCATTCCAGTGCGGTCAAGGCCGCCACCAACAACCAGCGTCTTGAATTTCTTGGCGACCGCGTGCTCGGGCTTGTCGTCGCCGATATGCTTTTCGAAAAATTTCCCGATGCGCCGGAAGGTGAAATCGCGCCGCGTTTCAATGCGCTGGTCGATGCGCGGACATGCTCCGAGATCGGCATCGAAATGCAGCTGGAAGATCTGGTCCGCGCCGATTCTGCCTTGAAGATGCGGTCGCGTGGCTCGGGCGGAAACTATCTGGCGGATGCGGTCGAAGCCCTGATCGCGGCGGTTTACGTTGACGGTGGCATCGAGGCCGCGCGGCGGTTTGTCCTGCGCTACTGGGAACCGCGCTCGCATACGGTGATAACAAAGCCGCTCAATCCGAAATCCGATCTGCAGGAATGGATTGCCAAGACCAGCGATATCAGACCCGAATACGTGATCGAAAAACGCGAAGGCCCGGACCACCAGCCCGTCTTCACCGTGTCCTTGCAGGTCCGCGGTTTTGCGCCGATAAGCGGCACTGGCGGCTCCCGCAGGGTTGCCGAAGAAGCGGCGGCTTCGGCATTTCTTGTGCGCGAAGGCGTCTGGGCCACCACATCGGCCCAAAAATCGGAGGGCGCGCGACCCTCCAGTGAAGGGAGTGCGGCATGACCGCTACCGAAGAGCCGGCGACCGCAGCCGCCGCCACGCATTCCGGTTTTGTCGCGCTGATCGGCGCGCCCAATGCGGGCAAGTCGACGCTGGTCAACCAATTGGTGGGCGCCAAGGTGTCGATCGTCACCCACAAGGTGCAGACGACCCGCGCCATCGTGCGCGGCATCGCCACGCATGACAATGCGCAGATCGTTTTTGTCGACACGCCCGGCATCTTCAAGCCGAAGCGGAGGCTCGACACGGCGATGGTGACCACCGCCTGGGGCGGGGCCAAGGACGCCGACATCGTGCTGCTTTTGATCGATGCCGAACGCGGCATCAGGGGCGACGCCGACGCCATCCTCGAACGGCTGAAGGATGTGCGCCAGCCGATGGTGCTGATCCTCAACAAGGTCGACCGCGTCAAGCACGAAGCGCTGCTCGCTCTGTCGGCGGCAGCGAACGAAAGGGTGCCGTTCAAGCGCACCTTCATGGTGTCGGCGCTGACCGGTTCCGGCTGCAAGGACGTGCTCGATTATCTGGCCGAGGCTCTGCCGGTCGGCCCCTGGTACTATCCGGAAGACCAGATCTCGGACCTGCCGATGCGCCAGCTCGCGGCCGAGATCACGCGCGAGAAGCTGTATCTAAGGCTGCATCAGGAACTGCCCTATTCCTCGCATATCGAGACCGAGAAATGGGAAGAGAAGCCGGATGGCTCGGTGCGCATCGACCAGACCATCTATGTCGAGCGCGACAGCCAGAAGAAGATCGTTCTTGGCCACAAGGGCGAGACAATCCGCGCCATCGGCCAGGCGGCACGCATGGAGATAGCGGGCATCCTCGAACAGAAGGTGCACCTGTTCCTGTTCGTCAAGGTGCGCGAGAACTGGGGCGACGACCCTGAGCGCTATCGCGAGATGGGGCTCGAGTTTCCGCGCTAGGCTCGATGGTCAGCAAGCCGAACATCGACATAGCGCTTGTCAGCCGATTGATCGCCACGCAGTTTCCCCGTTGGAAGGAGCTTGCGGTCAGGCCCGTCGAGTTTGGCGGCTGGGACAACAGGACCTTTCATCTCGGCGACGAGATGACCGTGCGGCTGCCAAGCGCCGCGGCCTATTCCCTGCAGGTGGAAAAGGAGCATCGCTGGCTGCCGAGGCTCGCACCTCTGTTGCCGCTGCCGATCCCGGTGCCGCTGGCGATGGGAGTTCCGGCCGAAAGCTATCCCTGGCACTGGTCCGTTTACCGCTGGATCGAAGGCGAGACGGCAGAGCGCGAGCGTATCGCCAGCTTGCCGCGATTCGCGACCGACCTGGCCGCGTTCCTGGTCGCCTTGCAAATGATCGATGCCACTGGCGGACCGGCGTCGGGACAACGCAACTTCTTTCGCGGCGGAGCACTCAGCGTCTACGATGGCGAAACCCGGCAAGCGATTGCAGCCCTCGACGGCAAGATCGTACGGTCGCAGCCCGTGCGGTGTGGGAGGCAGCACTTGCCGCGCCATGGCACGGTGCGCCGGTCTGGTTCCACGGCGACGTCAGTTGGGGAAACCTGCTGGTCAGGCAAGGCCGGTTGGGCGCGGTGATCGACTTCGGAACCTCCGGCGTTGGCGATCCCGCCTGCGATCTGGCGATTGCCTGGACATTGTTTGAAGGCAAAAGCCGGGAGGCGTTTCGCGCCGGCCTTCCAGCCGATGAGGCGGGCGCGTGGTCGTGGCTGGACGCTTTGGAAGGCGCTGATCACGGTAGCTGGACAGATCGACGTCAACCCTGTCGAGGTTGAAAAATCCCGTCATGTGATCGATGAGGTGCTTGCCGATCACGAGCGGCGGGGGTGAGGCGCCAAACGTTCAAGGCGCTCTCGCCCACCAGATCCTGATCCTGTCGCCGATCCATCCGCCCCCGTATGGCGCGACCAGGGACATTCTGGCCGAGGCGATGCTTTCCCGGACCTATGCGTGCCCACCCGCCTGATCGAGGCGGAGGGGAGCGCATCGCCTGCGTCGTTCAGGTCGACTGAGAGGGCGTCACGGAGGAATCGTTTTTCAACGGCTGGCTGCTGTCACAATCGGCGACACGACGGCACTCCAGGAAGTTTCGACCGCCTTGGAGGGGCAGACACCCTTGGAAGCGTCATCCCGCTTTTCGCCTCGGTATCAGAGCGGGATTTGCAGATGGGCGTTATCTGGCAACAGAAGGGGAGGCGGCAAGAATCGGATAAATTTCGACGGAATTGAGGTATATTTTGCGTATTATGCGGACATTTTGGAAATATAACACGTTATCAGTATAGTTAGCCGCGAAATTATCCGTATATATATTTAATAAATGACATTGTGCCATTTGTATCGCTCGTCGGATTATCAAGTGTTATTTGTGCAACACGGCATTAATCTGTTTGGGGAATTGTCATTATTCCGGAAATCGTCATCGAAGGCAGATGATCGATGGGTATGTTCGCCGCTGAAAAGGGCGAGCGGTGTGAGCCTTTTTCGTTGTGGGGGTGAGGCGGGAAAACATTGCCGCCAGCCACAATCCGAAGCCATTTATAACTATGACTGGAGAGGTCAGAAAATGAACATCAAGAGCCTCCTTCTCGGCTCAGCCGCGGCCCTGATCGCGGTCAGCGGCGCGCGCGCCGCCGACGCTGTCGTCGTCGCCGAACCGGAACCGGCCGAATACGTCAAGATCTGCGACGTCTACGGCGCCGGTTACTTCTACATTCCGGGCACCGAGACCTGCCTGCGCATCGGCGGCTACCTCCGCTACGACATGGGCGTCGGCGATTCCGGCGCGCTGGATGGCGCCAATAACGTTGCCGATCACATGGACGGCGATAGGAACGACACCTACTACAAGAACATGCGCTTCACGCTGAGGACTTATACCGGCCAGGAAACCGAGCTCGGCACATTGAAGACCTTCACCGAGACCCGCTTCCAGTTCGGCAACTCTTCCGGCGACTATACCGGTGACGGCACCGGCTGGCAGGCCGGCAACAAGGCCACCACCCTCAACTTCGCCTGGATCCAGCTCGGTGGCCTGCGCGTCGGTAAGGATGAAACGGTATACGACCAGTTCATCGGCTATGCCGGCAACGTCATCCAGGACACGCTCATCCCGTATGGTGTCAAGGATACCAATCTCATCAGCTACTACTTCGACGCAGGCAGCGGCTTCACGGGCGTGGTCTCGCTCGAAGAAGGCACCGGCGTCAACACGATCGACAGCTATGTTCCGCATTTCGTCGGCGGTTTGAAGTACAAGGGCGACTGGGGTGCGATCACCGGCGTCGTGGCCTATGACAGCAATTATGAGGAAGTGTCCGGCAAGGTCCGTTTGGACGTCAACGTCAGCAAGGAACTGACGCTGTTCGTCATGGGCGGCTACGGCACCAACGACAACATCAACGACTTCGGCACAGGCCGTACCCAATATAAGCCATGGGGCGGAAACTGGGCGATCTGGGGCGGCGGCACCTACAAGTTCAACGACAAGACCTCGTTCAACGCCCAGGTCTCCTATGACGACTGGAAGAACCTCGGCGTCGCGGCCAACGTGGCCTATACCATTGTGCCCGGCTTTACGATCACGACTGAAGTCGATTACCTCAATGCAGGAAAATTCGACGACTTGGACTTCAACAACTGGACGAAGGCCGACAAGAAGAGCAGCGTCGGCGGCATCGTTCGCTTCCAGCGCAATTTCTAACGGATCGACTGACCCCACCAGCCCGCCCGCAGCACATCGCTGCGGGCGGTTTTTTATGCATTGGCATGAGAGTTACCCGGGGGCCAAGCCCATACCTTGATTTCGCCACCCGATCGGTGAAAAGCTCCTGAAATGGAATGGCGCGACGAGGGAATCATTCTCGGCACCCGCAAGCATGGCGAAACCAGCGCCATTCTCGAGGTGTTGACGCGAGCGCATGGCCGTCATCTCGGCCTTGTTCGTGGCGGCCGTTCGCGCAAGCAGCAGCCTGTGCTCCAGCCCGGCAACCGTGTCGACCTGTTGTGGCGAGCGCGCCTTGACGAGCACCTCGGCACGTTCCAGGCCGAGGCGATCGAGATGAACGCGGCCCGGTTGATGGACAGCGCCGTCGCCGTCTACGGATTGCAGACCATGGCCGCGCATCTGCGCCTGCTGCCCGAGCGCGACGCGCATGAAGGTCTCTACGAAACGCTTGCCGTGATGATCGTCCATCTCGACGACGCCGACGTTGCCGGCGAACTGGTGGCGCGCTTCGAGCTTCTGGTGCTGGACGAACTCGGCTTCGGCCTCGATCTCAGCCAATGCGCCGCCACCGGCACGCGACAGGACCTGGCCTATGTCTCACCGAAGTCGGGACGTGCGGTATCGCGCGAAGCCGGTTTGCCGTGGCGCGACAAGATGCTGGCTCTGCCGGCCTTCCTGCAGCGCGGCTCCGGCCTGCGCGCCGATGCGGCTGATGTCGACGACGCCTTCCGGCTCACCGGCTTCTTCTTCAACCGCCACGTCTATGAGCCGCGCGGCATCGAGCCGCCGGACGCTCGTACCGGCTTCCTCGCCGCCTTGCGCAAACATCACGCGCGCGGCAAGGCCATAGCTGGCGAAGACGCAGCCAGAGAAATCATCACATGAGCGAGGTCGAACTTTATCCTGGCCGGGTCTCACCGCTCGGCCTCGGCACCATTCCGCACGCCGACATCCTGAAATACACCGGTTTGGAATTGCTGCAGCGCATCGTCGACGGCAAGTATCCGGCGCCGCCGATTTCCTTCCAGCTGAATTTCACTCTCACCGAAGTCTCGGAAGGGCGCGCTGTCTTTCGTGGCATGCCGAGCGAGCGCCATCTCAATCCGCTGGGCAGCGTGCATGGCGGCTGGGCGGCGACGCTGCTCGATTCGGCGCTGGCCTGTGCCGTGCAGACGATGCTCGAAAAGGGCGAGGCCTATACCACGGCGGAGTTCAAGGTGAATTTGACGCGTCCCATCACGCCGAAGACCGGCGAGGTGGTGTGCGAGGGCAGGGTTGTTCACAAGGGCCGCACGTTGGCGGTGTCGGAAGCGACGCTGAAGGATGCCGGCGGCAAGCTGCTGGCTTTCGGCACCGAAACATGCTCGATCTTTCCGGCCGCCAATCTGGCGGCGCGTTGACTGGCGGCGCATTGAGTTTTCCGAGCTTGGATTTTCTGGCCGTTTGGCCGCCGCATTTGAATGTCAGTAAGACGAATGTCAGTGAAAACTGGCCTGGTTTGGGGGAACCGCCATGTTTGAAAGCCTGATCGGCCTTGTCGCCATCATCGCCTTGTTCGTCATCATTTCGCGCCAGCAGAGCCGCATCGGCCTTGTCGAGCGCGAGCTTGGCGCACTGCGCAGCCTTGTGCTCTCGGGAGCCGTGCCGCCTGCGGCCAGGCCGTCCGAACAGGCGGTGGCCGACAACGCGCCCGCCGATATGGCTCCGGACGTAGCGGCCGCGGCCGATATTGTCCCGCCGGAGGTAAGCGCAGCGGTCACAGCCCCGGCGCCAGCCACGGACACGGAAGACTCGACCGGCGAGATCGTCTCCGGGCCGTGGACCGCTCCAGAACCGGCACCGAAGGCAGTGGAACCTGCGGAGCTTTCCGCAGCGGCGAAAGCCGCCCGCCAATCCGATGTCGAAACCGCGCTCGGTACCCGCTGGGCGGTCTGGGTTGGCGGCATCGCACTGGCGCTGGGCGGCCTGTTCCTGATCCGCTACACCATCGAAGCCGGCATTTTCGGTCCCGGCGTGCGGCTGGCCATGGCCGGCGTGCTCGGCCTTGTGCTGGTCGCCGGCGGCGAGTTCATCCGGCGCACCGGCTTCAAGGTGCCGGTGCAAGGGGCCGGCGGCGCTTATATTCCAGCGATCCTGACTGCTGCCGGTGCCTTCATCCTGTTCGGCACCGTCTATGCCGCGCATGGCATTTACGGCTTCATCGGCCCGGCACTCGCCTTCACGCTGCTCGGCGTCATCGGAGTGGCGACGATCGCGGCAGCTCTTGTCCATGGCCAGGCGCTGGCCGGCATCGGCCTTGTCGGCGCCATGGTGACGCCGGTGCTGGTCGCCTCGCAGGCACCCAATCCCTGGGCGCTTTTCGGCTATCTCGCGATCGTGCTTGCCGCCACCGGCGTCATCGCCCGCATGCGGGACTGGAAATTACTGGTGGCGGCCGCCTTTTTCGGCACCGGTGTCTGGACCATCCTCTATATGACCGATGCGCCGGGGGCGAACCTCTCTGCCATTCTGTTCATCGACGCCGTCACGCTGGCCGTGCTCGCCCTTGTCTGGCTCGCTCGCCGTGACGACGAACCTGGACCAGCCAGGGCTTTCGACTGGCCGTCCATCGTGCCTGGCCTGTTCGTCGCATTCTCGGCGCTGGGCCTGTCGGTCGACCCGGCCTTCGCTGCCGCCGGCTACGCCTTGCCAGGCGCGGTGGTGATCGCCGCGATGGTGGGGGTCGCGCTTTATCGTCCGCTGGCGCTGCCGCTCCTCTATGCCGCGGGACTGGTCACGGTGCTGATCTATCTCGGCATCATCCCGCCAACCTCGATCGCTTCCGATTTTTCCAGCGGCGCCTTGGGCGTCGACGGACTGCCGGTGGCCACGTCCAACGCGCTGACCTTGCGCATCGGCATCGTACTCGGCCTGGTCTTCATCGGCGCCGGCTTCTGGGCCGCACGCCGGTTCGCCGCCGGCACACAGATCCGCGCGGCCTCATGGGCAGCGTGGGGCGTCATCGTCCCGCTTGTCGTCCTGCTGGCGCTCTGGTTCACATTCGGCAATCTCGACCGTGATCTTGTCTACGCCGCCGCAACGGCACTGCTGGTCGTCATTTTCGCCGCCGGCGGCGAGTGGATCGCGCGGGCCGAGGAGCCGCCGCTCAAGGGCGGTGTCGCGGTGTCGTTTGCCCTGGGCGGCGCGGCCATCGCCGGGCTGCTGCTGATGCATATGGCTTTCGATTCCGGCTGGACCACCATCCTGCTCGGTGCGGCGGCCATCGTGCCGGCGCTGACTACGCGCTGGCGCGCCTATCCGGTGCTCGGCTGGATTTCGGTCGGCGCGGTGATCGCGGTGCTTGGCCGCGTCGCTTTCGACCCGACCATCGTCGGTGCCGGGTTCCTGTCGACGACGCCGGTGTTCAACTGGCTGCTGCCAGGCTACGGCGTGCCGGCACTGGCCTTCGGCTTTGCCGCCTGGCAGCTTGCGCGCACCACGAATGGCCGGCCGCGCCTTGCCATGGAGGCGGCTGCGGCGCTGTTTGCGCTGCTCACGCTCGCTATGCTGGTGCGCCACGCCATGCACGGCGGCGTCATCGACACGGGTGCCATGACGCTCGCCGAACAGTCGATCTACACCCTGATCGCCATCGGCGCCGGCGCCATCCTGGTCGCCATCGACATGCGCTCGCCAAGCTCGGTGCTGCGCTATGGTTCGATGGCCGCCGGTGTGGCCTCGGTCGCCTTCATCGTTGTCAGGCACTTCGTCGTGCTGAATCCGCTGTTGTCAGACGAATCGACAGGCCGGATCCCGGTGTTCAACCTGTTGTTCCTCGCCTATCTCCTGCCTGCGGTCGCCGCCGGGGGACTGGCGCTCTACGCCAGGGACAAGCGGCCGAAATGGTATGCGCAGATGCTGGCCGTGGTGGCTGCCGTGCTTGCCTTCGCCTATGCCACGCTGTCGGTGAGGCGCCTGTTCAAGGGCGAGTTCATCGGCTTGTGGAGCGGCCTCGGCCAGTTGGAAACCTATACCTACTCGGCGCTTTGGCTGGTGATTGGCGTTGCGCTCCTCACAGCCGGTGTCTGGTTGAAATCGCAGGTGCTGCGCGTCGCCTCGGCCGCGCTGATCGCGATCGCCGTGCTGAAGGTCTTCATCTTCGACATGTCGGAGCTGGAAGGTGTGCTGAGGGCGTTGTCGTTCATCGGCCTTGGCGCCGTGCTGATCGGCATCGGCCTGTTTTATCAGCGGCTTTTGACGCGGGCGGCGCGGGAAAACGGATAAAGGCAAGCAAGAACAATAAGATTTCACCCCGACCGGGAATAAATCGGCACTAGCCAGCGTTATTGCATTGCTTGGGTGACCGGGGCGGGAGACCGCTTCGCGCTGGCCGCTTGCGCCGTGCCCGGAAGGCGCGTTCAATTGGGATCAATAAGGGCGACCTCGAAACCAGCGGTCATGGACGAAAAGAAGGCAGCAATCCTTGGCGAAATACCGCGCCTGCGCCGCTACGCACGCTCGCTTTTGCGCGACCGCGACGCTGCCGACGACCTTGTCCAGGATTGCCTCGAGCGGGCGCTTGTGCGGCTCGACAACTGGCAGACGGGAGAAAGCCCCCGGAGGTGGCTGTTTACGATCATGCATCATTTGTTCATCGACCAGATGCGCAAGGTGAACCGCCGCGGCGAGGCGGCGATGCTGCCGCTGGAGGCGGGCGAGGCCGTTGCCCAGCCGGCCGAGCAGATGGAGAGCATTGCCTCGCGCGAGATCGTCGACGCATTGCAGGCGATCAGCCCCGACCGTCGCGCAGCCCTTGTCATGGTTGCCATCGAAGGTTTTTCCTATGCCGAAGCCGCCAACATTCTGGGCGTGCCTGCGGGCACGCTGATGTCGCGCATTGCGCGCGGGCGTGAGGAATTGCGCGGATTGCTGGACGACACGGCGCGCCGCCGCGCGATAAGGATCGTCGAGAAATGATCCGCCGCGACTTTTCCGAACGTGACATCCATATGGCGCTCGATGGCGAGCTGCCCGGCGATGAGCGCGCGGCCTACGATGCCTGGCTCGACGCCAATCCCGAGATGAAGGCCAGGAGCGCCCGTTTCACCGCCGACCGGGCGGCGCTGCGTGCCGCCTTCGCCGACGTGCTGGACGAAGCCGTGCCTGGGCACTTGCACAAGGTCGTGCTTGGCGAGGTGCCGGTCAAGGCAGCTGTGCCACGCTCACGCTGGTGGCTTGCCGCTGCTGCCGCCGTGCTTCTGGCCGTAGGCGGACTTGGTGGCTATTTTGCCGGCATCGATGGCATCGGCCAGGAGGACCCGGCCGAAGATCGGCTGGCCGAGCAGGCAATCGCGGCTCATGTCATCTATGCCGCCGAAAAGCGGCATGCCGTCGAGGTGCCGGCCAGCGACAAGGACCATCTGCAGACATGGCTGTCCAACCGGATAGGGCTGAATCTGGTGGCGCCGGACCTGACCGCCGACGGATTCCAGCTGGTCGGCGGCCGGCTGTTGCCGGCAGGCGAGAGCAAGGCCGCCATGCTGCTTTACGAGGACGGCAATGGGCAGCGTATATCGCTGTTCGTCACCACGGAATCGACGGAGAATGCCAAGGGCACCTACGCCGCCGCGCAAGATGGGCCCGAGGCCGTCTACTGGCTGGACAAGGGCTATGGCTGCGCCGTGGTCGGCTCCTTGCCGCGCGAGCGGCTGGCCGAGGTCGCCAGGAGCGCCTACACGCAACTTGTGAACGGGCTGGCAAGCTGAACGGCATTGCTTTTGCCGGTGCCGTCGATCCGCGAATGCCGATCCGGCCGAAGGACCTTTCACACCCGTCGGGCCGCGTCGGACTTGTCACAATTCGGCCCTAATCGAGGTGCGATAGCGCTTGATGAATGCCGTCGCATCGCCCCGGAAATCGGAAGCGGTTTTTGGAAACACGAGGCGAGATTCAAGGTGGTGGAGCGGACTTCGTGCGCCCAGGTGGACGCCGGTTTTCCCAACGCCCTGGTCGGCGTCAAGGACGTGTTCGAGTAGGGCCATTTCCACCACCAATCGAGGTTTTCTGAAGCCGCATGCCTGCCGAGATCCGCATGGCCCGCGCGTCTGACGTCGATGATCTCGCCGCCATTGAGAAAGCTGTTTTCTCAAGCGACCGTATTTCCCGCCGCTCCTTCCGCCTGTTCATCGAGCGTGAAACCGCCGAGACGCTGGTCGCCGAGGTCGATGGCCGCCTGGCCGGCTACGCGATCGTGCTGTTTCGCAAGGGCAGCGGGGTGGCGCGCCTCTACTCGATTGCGACCAGTCCGTTTTTCGGCGGGCTGGGGGTCGGCCGCATGCTGCTCGGATCCGCCGAAGATGCCGCCTTCGAGCACGACCGCATGATGCTGCGTCTCGAAGTTCGAGAGGATAACAGCCGCGCGATCCGCATCTACGAACAGGCCGGGTATCGCAAGATCGGCCGCGAGCCCGGCTACTATGAGGATGGCGAAACGGCACTTCGCTACGAAAAGACCTTGCGTGGCGACATTCCGATCGCCACCAAGGTGCCGTTTTACCCGCAGACCTGCGAATTCACCTGCGGCCCTTGCTGCCTGATGATGGCGATGGCCAATTTCGATCGCGGCTTCGTGCCGGATCCGGTCATGGAAATCCGCCTGTGGCGTGAAGCGACGACCGTCTTCATGATGTCTGGTCCCGGTGGTTGCGAGCCATTCGGCCTCGCTGTCTCGGGCTACGAAAGCGGGCTCGCGGTGGAGATCTACGTTTCCTTCTATGGCGCGTTGTTCCTGCAATCGGTACGCAGTGAGGACAAGCGCAGGGTGATGGAACTGGCCCAGGTCGACTTTCGCCGACGCGCGGAACTTTACGGCATCCCGGTGAATTACCGTGCATTCACAATCGACGATATCCGCGCTGCGATCGCTGAGGGAAAGCTGGTGCTGGTGCTGATCAGCGGCTTCCTGATGTTTGGCAAGAAGGTGCCGCACTGGGTGCTGGCGATCGGCGATGACGGCGACCATATCCTGATCCACGACCCTTGGGTCGAGGACGAAAGGCAGGAGACCATCCTTGATGCAGCCAACATTCCCGTGCCTTACGGCATCTTCATGAACATGGCGCAGTTCGGTCGCGATGGATTGCGTGCCGCCATCACTCTGGGAAAGCGTGACAGATAATGACCTGGGTCATCCTTACCGGCAGGCAGAGCGATCTCGACCAGGTGGCGACACCGCACAAGATCATCACCAATCGCGACTATCTCGCGCACCCGTCACTGTTTCGCGGCCAGCGGCCGAAGGTCATCAACCTGTCGAACAATTACGGCTACCAGAGCCGCGGCTACTATGCGTCGCTGCTGGCAAGCTCGCGCGGCCACAAGGTGATCCCGACGGTCGAAACGATGATCGACCTTTCGGAGCGCAAGCTCTATGAACACGCGCTGCCGGAACTGGAGCTGGCGCTCAACAAATGCCGCAAGGATCTCGGCGGCGTTTTTCCGCAAAAGGTCTGCATCTTCTTCGGCATCGGCCCGTCGAAAATCTGGGACCGCTTCGCCAAACTTCTGTTCGACTGGTTCCGCGCGCCGGCGCTCGAAGTCCACATCAAGGACAGCGCCGAATGGGCCTCGATCCGCAAGATCGGTTTCCATCCGCTGGCGCGGATGACCGAGGACGAGGAAAAAAGCTTCATCCAGTGCCTGGAGACCTACACCAACCGCGAATGGCGCGACACCAAGGGCCGCACGCCGGCGCGCTACACCTTCGCCACGCTGGTCGACCCGCATGAGGAATTGCCGCCATCGGAGATATCGTCGCTGCGCTATTGGGCCAAGATCGCCGAGAAGATGGGTGTCGAAATCGAGCCGATCACCAAGCGGGACCTCGCCAAGCTCGCCAATTACGACGCGCTGTTCATTCGCGAGACCACCTCGATCTCCAACCACACCTATCGTTTCGCCCGCCGCGCCCAGCAGGAAGGCATGCCGGTTATCGACGATCCGCTGTCGATGATCCGCTGCACCAACAAGGTCTATCTCAACGAGCTGATGGCCTACAACAAGGTGCCGGTGCCGCCGACGGTGATGATCGCCGGCACCTCGGATCTCGAACTGGCAGCGCAGACGCTGGGCTTTCCGCTGGTGCTGAAAATCCCGGATTCGTCGTTCTCGCGCGGCGTCAAGAAATGCGCCAATTTCGAGGAACTGAAGACGCTTGCTACCGAATGGCTGGAGGATTCCGACCTTCTGATCGCGCAAAAATTCATTCCGACCGAGTATGACTGGCGCGTCGGTGTGCTCGGCGGCCAGCCGCTGTTTGCCGTGCATTATCTGATGGCCAAGAAGCACTGGCAGATCGTCAACCACAAGGCCAACGGCAAGCCCGACCAGGGCGGCATCAAGAGCTTCACGCTGAAGGAGACGCCGGCGCATGTCGTCGAGACGGCTGTAAAGGCGGCGCGCTGCATCGGCGACGGGCTCTACGGCGTCGACCTCAAGGAGACCAAGGACGGCGTCTTCGTCATCGAGGTCAACGACAATCCCAACCTCGACCATGGCTGGGAGGATTCCGGCGAGAAGGACGAGGTCTGGGTGCGGCTGACGCAGTGGTTCCTGGAGCGGCTGGACCGGCCGGGGCGGTAATTTGATCGGGGGTAGAACATGCAGTTTATCGTGATCGAGGATTTCACCGGCTGCGATCGCAAGGAGATCTATCGCCGCTTTCGCGACCGCGGCCGCCTGAAACCGGACGAGCTTCTCGTGCACCACAGCTGGATCGCGGCGGACATGAGCCGCTGCTTCCTGCTGGTGGAGACCGATGACGTCACGCTGCTGCAGCGTTGGGTCATCGAATGGGCGGATCTGGTGGAGTTCGAGATCATCCCCGTGGCGACAAACAAGGACATGGCTGAGGCATTGAGCGGGCACCTCTGATCATCGCGGCACTATACGTCAACGCAGTGCCGGCGAGTTCACTGCGCGTCGGCATTCGTCGATCAGCCACTGGCGAAACGCCGCCACGACGTCGCGCCTGGCGCTGCGCTCGGGGATCGTCAGGCAATAGGGCTGGCGTAGCTCCAGTGCCTGGGCGAGGGGCCTGACAAGCCGGCCGTCTTCCAGCGCCTCGGCACAGTAGATCCCTTGCGCCAGCGCCACGCCCAATCCCGAAATCGCAAGGTCGAGCGCTGCGCGCGATGAGTTGGCCGAGAGGCCGCGCTGCGCTGCCCGGCCGGGCTCGATACCGGCCGCCTCGAACCAGTTGTGCCAGGACGGAAAGGACGCACCAGTCGGTCCCCAGCCCGTGTGGATAAGCGGCAGGCTGGCCAGGCCTTCGGGTTTGATGGTGTCCGCCAGCCCGGGCGCACACACGGGATAGACTGCGTCCTGGACGATGTCCTCGGTCGGGTGCTCGCGATAATGCGGCCCATAGGAGAGCCTGATGTCGATCAGTTCACGGTCGAACGGCACCGGGTCGTCGTCGCCTCTGAGCGATATGTCGACGGCGCCATGGCTAGAGGCAAAACCAGCGAGACGCTGTGAAAGCCAACCCATGGCCATGGATGGCGGCACCGACACCACAAGGCGCGGGCGGAACGTATCGCCGCCCAGCTGGCGCGCGACGCTGCCGATCTCCTGGAAGGCCATGGTCAGCCTGGGCAGCATCTCGACGCCGGCCTCGGTGAGGACGACGCGCCGGTTGACGCGGTGGAACAGCTTGCGGCCCATCTGCTCCTCGACCGTGCGGATGAGCTGGCTGACGGCAGCGGCCGACACCGAAAGCTCTTCCGCTGCCGCGGCAAAGCTGCCTGTACGGGCCGCAGCCTCGAAAGCTTGAAGTCCTTTGAGAGAGGGAGGTACGGCCATAATCACCGAATAGATAAGTTCAGCTTATCTAGATTGCAGAAATCGTCGTTTTTGGAAAGGTTGTTCATTGGCTACAGTGGGTTCATCAAGCTCCAGTCTGGATCGAAGCACGTGGATCATCGTGACGTAATTTCATCGTTGACGCAGGAGGAGCGCAACCGGCTGACCGCCAAGTCTGATGTTGCGGGCCTCGTTCAGCTTGCTGCTCATTGGGGCGCGATCGTGGTCGTCGGATCGCTGATCGCCGCCAAGGTGCCGTTCTGGCCACTGCTGATGCTGCCGCAAGGTATCCTCATCGTCTTCCTGTTCACGCTGCTGCACGAGACGGTTCATCGTACGGCTTTCGAGGCGCAATGGCTGAACGATGCCGTGGCGCGGGTGTGCAGCCTGGCGATCGCGCTCCCGGCCGACTGGTTCCGCTACTTCCACTTCGCCCACCATCGATACACGCAAGATCCCGACAATGATCCGGAACTGGCGTTCCCCAAGCCGGAGACATGGCGGCAATACCTCGTCCACATATCCGGCATCCCGTTATGGTGGGGCCACCTGAAGACGCTTTATGCCAACGCGGCGGGCGGTGGTCGCGAAAGCTACGTTCCGCCAAAGGGCTATGACAAGGTGCGCATCGAGGCACGCGCCATGATTGCCTTTTATGCCGTGATCCTTCTGCTGGCCGTCTATTTCCGGCTCTCGGTGCTTGTCTATGTCTGGATCTTGCCCGCTCTGTTGGGGCAGCCGTTTCTGCGCCTCTATCTCTTAGCCGAGCACGGCCGTTGTCCGTTCGTCGCCAACATGCTGGAGAACACCAGGACCACGCTGACCAATTGGCTGGTCCGCAGGCTGGCGTGGAACATGCCGTTCCATGCCGAGCATCATGCCTATCCAGGCGTGCCGTTTCATCAACTGCCGCGGTTTCATGCGCTGATCGAGCGGCATCTCAAGATGGTCGAGCCCGGCTATGTCAGCTTCCACGGCAAATACATCGACACGCTGCGTTGACGATGGCCGGCCTCAGCCGGTCTGGCTGTGCAGCGCTCGGGATTTCAATAGACGCTGGATCTCGGCGGCCGTTGACGGCACGCCGATCAGATAGCCCTGCGCCTCTGTACAGCCATTGCCGCGCAGGATGTCGAGTTGCACCTCGGTCTCGACCCCCTCGGCGGTGACAGTGATGCCAAGCTCGGCGCCCAGCCCGATGACGGTGCGAACGATCGCCGCGGCGTCACGATTGCCCAGGTCGTGGATGAACGAACGATCGATCTTGATCTTGTCGACGGGAAAACGCCTGAGATAGCCGAGCGAGGAATAGCCGATGCCGAAATCGTCCAGCGCGATGCGGATGCCGAGTTCGCGCAACTGCCGCAGCGTCCTCAGCACCGCCTCGCTTTCGTCCATTAGCACGGTTTCGGTGATTTCCAGCTCCAACCGATCGGCTGGCACGCCGGAGAAAGCCAGCGCCGAGATGACGCTGCGGGCGAAGCTGCCGCTTTTGAGTTGCACGGCCGAGACATTGACCGCGACGCGCAGGCCGGCGGGCCAGTCGGCCGCCGCCGTGCAGGCTTTCCTCAGCGCCCATTCGCCAAGCGGCACGATCAATCCGGTTTCTTCGGCGGCCGGAATGAAGCTGTCCGGCGCCACCGTGCCGCGTGTCGGCGAATGCCAGCGCATCAAGGCTTCGGCGCCGACGATCTCCCCGGATGCGATGTTCATGATGGGCTGGAAGTCGAGGTCGAATTCCTGGCGCGGCAGCGCGGTCTCGAGGTCGATCTCCAGCGCACGCCGTGCCTGTACCATAGCGTCCATTCCGGGTTCGAAGAACCGATACTGATTGCGCCCTTCGCTCTTCGCCCGGTAAAGCGCTGTATCGGCGTTCCTCAGCAGCGTGTCGGCATCTCCACCGTCGTCGGGGAAAACCGCGATGCCCAGGCTGATGCCGACATGCATCTCGCGGTTCTTGTCGCGGAACGGTTTTCCGATTGTCTCGACGATGCGCTTCGCGAGTTTTTCTGCATTGGCAATGCCCTTGAAGTTGAACTGGATGATGACGAATTCGTCGCCGCCGAAACGGGCGACGACGTCGGTTTCGTTGTGCAGGCAGCGCTGCAGCCTCTCGGCCACGCTCTTCAACAGCCAGTCGCCGGCCGGATGTCCCCAGGTGTCGTTGACCGCCTTGAAGCGATCGAGATCGAGCGAAAAGATTGCCAGCGGCGTGACCGCCGTGGCTTCCAGCGCAAGGTCGAGCCGTTCGCGAAACATCGAGCGGTTGGGCAGTCCCGTCAGCGTATCGTGATGCGCAAGATGGGTCATGCGCTCTTCGGTGCGGCGACGTTCTGTGACGTCGTCGAAGGTCACTACCCAGCCGCCGCCGTTCATCGGCCGGCGTGTGACCAGAACCGTCCTGCCGTCGGTAAGATGCCGGTAGGCCGAATGCATTTTTGCCGCCGTCAGGCAGGCTTCGGTCTTGGCGACTTCGCTGTCGACGTCGATCTCCGTATA
Organism: Mesorhizobium sp. WSM4822; assembly: GCF_055811155.1. NCBI lineage: Bacteria > Pseudomonadati > Pseudomonadota > Alphaproteobacteria > Hyphomicrobiales > Phyllobacteriaceae > Mesorhizobium > Mesorhizobium sp. WSM4822. The sequence continues at coordinate 404,314 of NZ_JBVVQM010000004.1, forward strand.
GATGCCGAGTTCCAGCAATTGTTCGAGCGCCTCGCGGTGCGTCGTTCCAAGCGGGAAGTCTGCCGCGGTGACATTGTAGAGTTCAAGAAAACGCCGGTTGCGCACGATCATCTTGCCGTCGGCGCCGTACATCAGCAGGCCTTGCGACATGTTGGCAAGCGCTGCGTCGAAGCGGCGGTGCTGCTCCTTGAGATCCTCTTGCGCGCGGCGCTGCTCGGTGATGTCCTCGTAGATCGAGACCCAGCCGCCCAGAGCCAGAGGGCGGTGCGAGATGCTGACGATGCGGCCGTCCGACAGTGTTTCTTCGTAGGTCGAGGGCTTTGCCTGATCGATATAGGGCTTGCGGATGGCGTAGAGTTCGTCGGCGGTTTGCGAGGCGATGCCGATATCGACGCTGTGGCGCAGAATGTCGAGGAACCGGATGCCGGGCCTTATGACGCTGGCTTCGAGGCAAAAGATGTTCAGGTAGTTGCCGTTGCAGATGATCATCCGCTCGTCGGCGTCGAACATGCACAGGCCGTGCGACATGTTCTCGACCGCAGCCGAAAAGCGTTGGTTCTGCTCGCGCAGTTCGTCTTCCATGTGGCGGGAGCGGTCCATGCCTTCGGCCTCCCGTTTCGGGATGGTCGGACCATCCTTGGCATCAGCGACGGGCATGAGCGCGCCTGCGGACCGTGATCGAACGCGCTATTGTGGCCGCCGCCGGTTAATTTAGCGTTTTAATGCATGTCGCCCAAAAGTGACCTCGGTTTTGGGGGAAACGACATGCATAAAAACAAAGACCTAAAGCGCGGCGCATGAATCCGTTTCAGCGCGACGCGCTTTAGCCGATTGCGGTTGCCGAAACCTGGTGCCGCGACGTCTCGATCGCGGAAAACCGCTTCAGGAACGCATTTTGCGCCCAGGTCACCGAGCGTGGCGTGAAATCGAAGCGGTCGGCATTGAAGCCGCGCGGACGGCCGAAGAACTCGGTCGCCTCGGCGGTCGAAAAGCCGGCAAGCAGCGTTGCCTCGAAATAGGCGGCGATCTGGTCGGCGCGCTTGATCTCTTTGCGCAGCGCAGCACTTGGCTCCGGCGGCAGCGAGAAGCGCAGATGGATGGCGCGCTGCAGCCGTAACTCACAATCCTTGTAGCTGCCGCCCATCACCGATTTGAACGGCGAGATCATGTCGCCGATGACATATTCGGGGGCGTCGTGCAGCAGGGCCGCCAACCGGGCGTCGGCCGAAGCCTCGGGTACCAGGTCGCGGAACAGCGCTTCGACCAGCAGCGAGTGCTGGGCAACCGAAAAAGCATGCTCGCCGCTGGTCTGGCCGTTCCAGCGGGCAACGCGGGCGAGCCCGTGCGCAATGTCTGAAATTTCGATGTCGAGCGGCGAGGGGTCGAGCAGGTCGAGCCGGCGGCCCGACAGCATGCGCTGCCAGGCGCGTGCCGGCGCGCCGACGCGGTCGGCCGCCATCAGGCCTCCTCCGCGCTGACGGCTTCCTGCGGGAAGGCGAATTTTGCCCAGCGGGGAATGGCTAGTGTAACCGGAATGTTCGCCGCCATGATCGGCAGGTCGGCGTCGAGCGCCGCCTTGATCCGGTCGATGCGCGCAATCGCCAGACCGATCGTGCCGGCGGTCGAGCCGAGCGTGCCAACCGGCCTGCCTTCGACGGTCAGTTCGGTGCCGGGCGCGGGCAGGGACCCGTCAGCCGACACAATCAGCACGCGCCGTCTGGCGGTGCCGCGATGCTGCATGCGCGAGACGACCTCCTGGCCGACATAGCAGCCCTTCTTGAAGCCGACGCCACCGGTTTCGTCCAGCAGCACGTCGTGAGGGAAGGCGTCTCCGAGTTGGTAGTCGCTGCCGCTTTCGGCAATGCCGCCGGCAATGCGGAAGGCTTGCCACGCGGCAAGATCGCTGCGCTCATCTGTTTCGCCGTAGGAACGCGTGACGGCACCCTTCGGAAAGCGCGTGTCGGCTGCCGCCGTTGAATCGAATTGCGAGGGTGTTGATTCATGTCCCCATGCGACGGTGACAAATGCCTGATCGGATTTGGCAATCTCGACCTTGGCGCGCAGTTTGTAGAGCGTCAGCCGGCGTATGAAATCGCCTGAGATGTCGGCACGGCATTCGAGCCGGAATGCATTCTCGCCGGTGCGGGAGATCAGGAAATCGAACAGGATCTTGCCTTGCGGCGTCAGCAGCGCACCGGGCCTGGCTTCGCCGGGAGCCAGGATGTCTAGATCGGTGGTCAGGATGTTCTGCAAAAAATGCTCGGCATCCGGACCTGAGACGGAAATGAGGGCGCGGTCTTTGAGCTGGGCAAAGGGCATGGGCGGAAAAGCAACCTGATCTTGCAAAACGGTCGGCCTTTACGTAAGCCGCTGGCACTCCCCCCGCAAGAGAGCATGGCCATGATCTACGACCTCATCCTGACAGGCGGCACCGTGGTCAACCACGACGGCGAAGGGGCTCGCGACATCGGCGTGAAGGGCGGGCGCATCGCCGCCATCGGCGATCTCCGCCAGGCCTCGGCGGGCGAGACGATCGATTGCCGCGGCCTGCATATCCTGCCGGGCGTCATCGACAGCCAGGTGCACTTTCGTGAGCCGGGATTGGAGCACAAGGAAGATTTGGAAACGGGTTCGCGCGCGGCCGTGCTTGGCGGCGTTACCGCCGTGTTCGAGATGCCCAACACCAATCCTTTGACCACCAGCGAGGCAGCGCTTGCCGACAAGGTTCGGCGCGGCACGGATCGCATGCATTGCGATTTTGCCTTCTGGGTCGGCGGCACCCGCGAAAACGCTGGGGATGTCGGAGAGCTGGAGCGGTTGCCGGGCGCTGCCGGGATCAAGGTGTTCATGGGTTCGTCCACCGGCGACCTGCTGGTCGAGGACGACGAAGGTGTCGCCTCGATCCTGAGAAACACGCGCCGCCGTGCCGCCTTTCATTCGGAAGACGAGTTCCGGCTGCGCGAGCGCCTTGGCGAACGCATCGAAGGCGACCCGGCATCGCACCCTGTCTGGCGCGATGAAATCGCCGCCTTGCGCTGCACCGAACGGCTTGTGCGCATCGCTCGGCAAGCGCGCGCCCGCATCCATGTCCTGCACATCTCGACGGCCGAGGAGATTGTGTTCCTCGAACAGCACAAGGATGTCGCGACCTGCGAGGCGACGCCGCATCATTTGACGCTGAGCGCCGACGACTATCTCAGGCTTGGCACGCTGATCCAGATGAACCCACCGGTGCGCGCCGCGCGCCACCGCGACGGCGTCTGGCATGGCATTGCGCAAGGCATTGTCGATGTGCTCGGCTCCGACCACGCGCCGCACACGCTGGCCGAGAAGGCAAAACCCTATCCGGCCTCACCGTCGGGGATGACCGGCGTGCAGACGCTGGTGCCGATCATGCTCGACCACGTCAATGCCGGCCGGCTGACCTTGCAGCGCTTCGTCGACCTGTCTAGTCATGGCCCGCAGCGGATCTTCGGCATGGCCAGGAAAGGCCGCATCGTCGCCGGCTATGACGCCGACTTCACCATCGTCGACATGATGCGGCGCGAGATAATCACCAATGCGCAGGCCGGCTCGAAAGCCGGCTGGACGCCTTATGATGGCAGGGAAGTGACGGGTTGGCCGGTCGGCACCGTCATTCGAGGCCGACGTGTCATGTGGGAGGGCGAAATCGTCACGCCAGGCCAGGGCAAAGCGGTGGAGTTTTCCGAGGCATTGCCCGTCTAGGCTCCCGGATCTTTGCAAGGGCAGAGGCAGAAAGCTCAATCCCCGGCGACGAAGAACGACCACTGTCCGGCAGGCGTGATGCCGACACGGTAGAAAATATAAGCGCCGAACTGCTTCATGTCATTGAAGTCGCCGGCGGTGACGATCTTGAAGAGCTCGACCCGCTGCTTGGCGTCCAGCTTGTCCAACGGCAGGGCGAAGAAATACGGCCACACATAGAGTTCTTGTGGCGTGCCGGCATCGAGGTGGACGTAGCCGGCATTAAGCACCTCCTCCAGGATGGCCAGAATCTCCTGACCGTCTGGGTCGCCGGAGAGGCCCTTGAGGAAGGCGATGGCGTCGCCGTCTATGTCGGTCAGCGATATCTGTGTCATGCTCTCGCCCGTGCCGATCAACGGCCGCAGCTTTTCGATATCGCCGCCCTTGCAGGCTTCGACGATCAGATCGTGCATGCGCCGCACCGGTTCCGGCAGCTTGCCGAGATCGTAGACGACCTCAGGCACCGGCGTTTCCGGATCGACACGCGGTCTGGTCACGCCGCCATCCGCCGGACTGTCCGGCTCGGCTTCGGCAGGAGCAGTCGGCTGGCTGGCCGGCGGCGGTGTTCCGACCGGATTGGGCATTGGCACGGCGCTTCCGGGGGGCGACATGTCGTCGTCGGCCGGCGGCGTGACTGTCGGGGGGAGCTCTTCGCGCTTGATTTCGCTCAGTGCATACACGGGGCTGCTCGCGAGACACACAAGCAGGGGAATCGCGGCACAGCAAGCGGCGAAGGAGATGCGAAGGACCAAGCCACACGGCTTGCCTGACATCGAAAAACTCACTGCCCGTTTCTCCCTGCTTCCGGGCATGACGCCCGAGCGGCATGTTGCCGTCAAAGAACCGGACGTCGGTTCAGTGCCGCAGCCGTTCAGGTTCGAAGGCGCCAGCAATCACCTTTTCACGCATACGGTCGAGCAGGGCAAGGGCCGAGGTCTCGCCATTGGCACGCAACATCTCGCCGAAGGCTGTTTCGAGCGCTGCTTCGGCAATGATCTCGGGCTCTATCCCGGCGGAGAGACCTTCCGCCCAGGCCTCGCTGTGGCTTTCCACGGCGGTCAGGCGTTTTTCTTCCCTGACCAGCGCGTCGATGTCGTTGACACCATGTTCCATAAGCGAATGTCCACCCTTTCAAGCTGCGATCCGTCGATGTGGATCAGGCCTGATCTGTTCATTTCACACGCAGGGACAATTAAGTATTTGTAAATACGACATTTTTTTGATCGTCTTTTACAAAGCCCAATTGCCTTGTGCGAAGCTGCGTTCAGTCCGAGTCAAACTTAGCCGATTGGGGCGGCCTGCGGGGCGAAAACCTTCAGTTTGAGTTAATTCCGCTTTCGTGCGGTAAGGTTTCGTTAATACTGTTGCAGAAGTGCAACATGAGGATTGCACCAAGAGATCGCCCGGCACAAGCCGATATATCGGCTAATGCCCAGCAATGATCCGGATAGTTGTTGATGAGCGAGTGCCTAGTTGCCGTAACGCGAGGCGATATCGCGAGACAGCGTCTCGCCTTCCTTCATGTAGCGGCTGATAGCTTCGGTCGCCGAGGACGTACACCTCGTATAGGTGCCGCCGAAGGAGCGGTAGCCGCGATTGAAGCTGGCAATGAAGCGGGCGCGCCGCTCGGCGTCCGGATTTTCCGAATCGAGCAGTTTTGTCATTTCGACACGCCACTGGTCGCCTTTCTCGCCGCACAGATTGCGCAGGAAATGCAGCGAGCCCAGAACCTCCGCCAGCCGCATCAACCCAGGCTCGAACGGCGATTCGGCGCTGAGCGCGGGCCGTATCGAAACGGTCGCGACGACCGCAAGACACGCGGCGAGGAGCATGGACGGACGGTTCATAAGCCTTCTCTACCCAACGGCGTGGCTCTGCCAAACAGGATAAGTCTTTGTGGCGAAACAATTTGTCGCCTGCAAGGCTGTTTTCAGGGCTTCGGCCCGTCGTCTCCGCGGGGGGCCAACAACTCCTCGGCCACGGCGAACACCGAGCCGGCGAGCGGCAATGCCGCCATCTCGCTGAGTGTATAGAAGGCCGCCGTCTCTGCGTCGTCGCTGGCTACCGCCTCGCCGCCGGCATAGGCCGCGCCGAAGACCGTGAGGAGGTAATCGACCGGGTGGCTGTCATCCCTGCCGTCAATGTGGATTTCCCGTAGCGGGCGATAATTTGTGGCGCGCAAACCGGTTTCTTCCTGAAGTTCGCGCTCTGCCGCTGCCTCCAGCGTCTCGCCGGGTTCGACCTTGCCGCCCGGAAAGGCATAGAGCCCTTGCGAGGGTTGCCGGGCTCGCTTGACCAGAAGCACGGTGTCTGCACGCACGACGGCGACCGAGACTGCCGGAAGTGTCTTGCGCGCTTCGTTCATGGGTTCCCGATCAGGCGTGTAGGCAGGTCTGTTGTGGACCGCCCAGCATGGGCAAGCTTTAGCGGTTGCGCAATGCCGGTTGCACCGGCACCTTCAGGAACCGAACCTTTCAAAGGGCGCCAATCGACCATGTGCGGACGTTTTGCCTTGACCGCGACGCCGGACCAGACTGCCGCCTTGCTAGGCTTGGCGGAACTGGAGGATTTCCAGGCGCGCTACAACATCGCACCAACCCAGCCGATCCTGATGGCGGTCGCCGGCCCCCCGCGGGCGCCGGGCTCCAATTTGCCCGACCGGCAGCCAATGCTGGTGCGCTGGGGGCTGATCCCGACCTGGGTCAAGGATACCAGGGAGTTTCCGCTGCTGTTCAACGCGCGCTCCGAGGGTGCCGCCGAAAAGGCGTCGTTCAAGGCCGCCATGCGCCATCGCCGCGCCTTGGTGCCGGCCTCCGGCTTTTATGAATGGCGGCAAACCGGCGGCAAGAAAGGCCAGCCTTACTGGATACGCCCAAGGCATGGCGGGCTGGTCGCCTTCGCCGGACTGATCGAGACCTATGCCGAGCCGGGCGGTTCGGAAATGGACACCGGTGCCATCCTGACTATCAACGCCAATGCCGATATCGCGCATATCCACGACCGCATGCCTGTGGTGATCGACCCCAGGGATTTCGCCCGTTGGCTGGATTGCCGCACGCTCGAACCGCGTGATGTCGCCGATCTGTTGCGGCCGGCTCAACTCGATTTCTTCGAGGCCATTCCCGTCTCCGGCCTGGTCAACAAGGTCGCCAACACCGGACCGGAGATTCAGGAGCGGGGCGAGATCGGGCCGGAGCCCGAAAAGGTCAAGCGCCAGAAGCCCGGCGCGGACGACAATCAGATGACGTTGTTCTAGCTGAACTGTTCTTCAGCGACGTATGTCTGCGCCATTTGCCAGGCGCCCTTGGCGCCGGGCCGCACACCACTTCAGGCGGCGCGGGGCGACACGATCTTCTGTACCGGCTTTTTCTTCTTCGCGGTGTGAAGGAGGGCGGCGACGATCGCGGCCGGGCCGATCGCGCGGTAGTGGTTGGCCAGTGCCGGCTGCTTGGCTCGGTTGGCTTCCTGCTTGGTTCGGGGCATGTCTCTCTTCCCAGGTAACATTTTCGTGTCTGCGTTTGATGGCCGATTCTGACCAAATCGTGACGCCTGCTGATCTAGCCGGCGAATGTTTCATGACTGTGCCGACATGTTTAATAAAATGTTTCAGTGCATCATTACCTGTGATCCAGCGACGTTTTTGCCGAAACTTGCGACTTGACGGCAACACATGCCAAGGCGATAAAGCCGCCCATGAAAACGTCTTTCGCCATTTGTGGCATTTGCATTATTGGCTAGCCTCGCGCTGGTCCGGACGTTTTCGCCTCATCTTTCCCCAGATTGGACAAACGCCCCGGCCAGCAGGCTGGAGCCTGATTTGCGTTTCGCGCAGGGCTGGCTTCGTCAAATTGAGTTCTGAACCGGGAAGGCACGAATGTCCGACGCATCGCAGGGCCTGCGCCTCTACAACACGCTGACGCGGACGAAAGAGGATTTCGTCCCGATCGATCCAGACAATGTGCGCATGTATGTCTGCGGCCCGACCGTCTACGACTTTGCCCATATCGGCAATGCCAGGCCGGTGATCGTCTTTGACGTGCTTTTCCGCTTGCTGCGTCACGTCTATGGGCAGGCGCACGTCACCTATGTGCGCAACATCACCGACGTCGACGACAAGATCAACGCGCGCGCTCTGCGCGACTTCGGCGGCGAGATCGCTTCCGGAACACTTTCGCTCAACGAGGCGATCAGGCGGGTCACCGAAAAGACCGCCGATCAGTTCCATCGGGACGTGGCGGTTCTCGGCTGCCTGGAGCCGACGGTCGAGCCGCGCGCCACCGAATTCGTCGAGCCCCGCGCCGACGGCAAAGTCGACATGATCACCTTGATTCAAAGCCTGATCGAACGCGGCCATGCCTATGTTGCCGCGGGCGAAGTCCTGTTCGACACCGCGTCGATGCCGGACTACGGCCAGCTGTCGAAGCGCAATCTCGACGAGCAACAGGCCGGTGCTCGCATCGCCGTCGACGCGCACAAGAAAAATCCCGGCGATTTTGTGCTGTGGAAGCTGTCGTCGCCGGAGGAGCCTGGCTGGAATTCGCCATGGGGCAGGGGTCGGCCGGGCTGGCACATCGAATGCTCGGCAATGTCGGCCGCCTATCTCGGCGAGGTGTTCGACATCCATGGCGGCGGCCTCGACCTGATCTTCCCACACCATGAGAACGAAATCGCCCAATCGCGCTGCGCCCATGGCACGGACGTGATGGCCAACATCTGGATGCACAACGGCTTCCTGCAGGTCGAAGGTCAGAAAATGTCGAAAAGCGTCGGCAATTTCTATTCGATCAACGAACTGCTCGAGACCGAGACGTTCGGCGGCCGCAAATGGCCGGGCGAGGTGCTGCGGCTGGCAATGCTGATGACGCACTATCGCGAACCGATCGACTTTTCCGTGCGCAAGCTGGAAGAGGCCGAGAACACGCTGCGCAAATGGAAGCGGGCGGCCGACCTTGCGCCGGCCGCCGCAGGACTGCTGCCCGTGCAGGTCATCGATGCCTTGTCGGACGATCTCGCAACCTATGCCGCCTTCCAGGTCTTGACGCAGCTGGCTGGCGAGGCAGCGGACGGCAACGATGCGGCGGCTGCGCTGAAGGCGTCGCTGCTGTTCCTCGGCTTCGATGTCGCGTCGGCGACGGTTGATGAAGACCACGTCGCCAAGGCAATCGCCAAGCGTCTCGCATTCATCGCCGCCAAGAACTGGGCCGAGGCCGACCGCATCCGCGACGAACTGCTGGCGCAAGGTGTACAGTTGAAGGACGGCAAGGATCCGGTCACTGGCGAGCGCATCACCACCTGGGAGGTAAAAAGATGATCGACCATCTCGGCATCACCGTTGCCGATTTCGACGCTTCGAAGGCTTTCTATGACAAGGCGATGGCCCCGCTTGGTGCGGCGCTGCTTTACATGGTGCCGCTGGAATATACCGGGGGTGCCAAGGTCGGCGGCTATGGCCGTGACCGGCCGGTGTTCTGGCTGAGTACCGGCAAGGACAAGCCCAGGGATCATCAGCACGTTGCCTTCACCGCGCGCAGCCGCGCCGAGGTCGAAGCCTTCCATGCCGCAGCCCTTGCCGCCGGCGGCAAGGACAATGGCGGGCCGGGTTTGCGCCCGCACTATCATCCGGACTACTACGCCGCCTTCGTCCTCGATCCCGACGGCAACAATGTCGAAGCCGTCTGCCATGCCCCGGAGTGAACAGCGATGAGCCTCGACAACCGGCCGGTCTATACCGGCGGCTGCCAGTGCGGCGCGGTGCGCTTTCGCGTTGAAGGCGCGCTCGGCGACGCTTCGGTCTGCCATTGCCGCATGTGCCAGAAGGCGTTCGGCTCGTTCTATGCGCCGCTGGTTTCGGTGCGTGGCGCCCGGCTCGACTGGACGCGCGGCGAGCCGAAATACTTCCGCTCCTCCAACCATGTCGATCGCGGTTTTTGCGCCGATTGCGGCACGCCGCTGACCTTCACCGCGCCGGACGGCGTTGGCCTCGCCATCGGCGCGTTCGACAACCCGGCGGAGATCGTGCCGCTGATCCAATGGGGCACCGAGGCAAAGCTGCCTTATGTCGATACGATCCCGCAATTGCCGGGCGAGGAGACGATGGCCGACGTGTCGTCGGCCTCTTATCTGGCGGATCTCGTCTCCTATCAGCATCCGGACCACGACACCGAACAATGGCCGCCAAAGGAAAGATCATGACCGATCAGGTAAGAACCGGCGGCTGCCAGTGTGGCGCCGTGCGTTTCCGCATTCATGGAGCGCTCGGCCGTCCATCGATCTGCCATTGCCGCATGTGCCAGAAGCAGTTCGGCTCGTTCTTCGGTGCACTGGTCACGGTGCCCAGGGAGGGCGTCGAATGGACCCATGAAGAGCCGAGCTATTTCCAGTCGTCGGTCAACATCGATCGCGGTTTCTGCGCCCGCTGCGGGACGCCGCTGACCTACCGGCAGCCCGGTGGACTTGAGATCGCTATCGGTGCCTTCGACGACCGCTCCGATCTTGCCCCGCAGATCCAGGTCAACTACGCCGCGCGGCTGCCCTGGGTGGAGACGATCTTCGATCAGCCCGTCCACCAGGATCCTGATTATTACAACAGGCAGGAATCCATCATCTCCTTCCAGCACCCAGACCATGAAACAGCGGACTGGCCGACCAAAGGTTTGCAGCTATGAGCAGTCAATTGCGTACGCTTTATCCCGAGATCGAGGCGTTCGATTCCGGCATGCTGGATGTCGGCGACGGCCATCAGGTCTACTGGGAGCGTTCGGGCACGAGGGGCGCCAAGCCGGCGGTGTTCCTGCATGGCGGGCCGGGCGGCACCATTTCGCCAAAACACCGGCGGCTGTTCGACCCGAAGCTCTACGATGTCATCCTGTTCGACCAGCGCGGCTGCGGAAAATCGACGCCCAACGCCTCGCTCGAAACCAATACGACCTGGCACCTGGTCGCCGACATCGAACGCCTGCGCGAAATGGCCGGCTTCGACAAATGGCTGGTGTTCGGCGGCTCCTGGGGGTCGACGCTGGCGCTCGCCTATGCCGAGACGCATCCCGATCGCGTCAGCGAGTTGGTGGTGCGCGGCATCTACACGCTGACGCGAGCCGAACTCGAATGGTACTATCAATTCGGCGTCTCGGAAATGTTCCCGGACAAATGGGAGCGCTTCCTGGCGCCGATCCCGGAGGCCGAGCGCGGCGACATGATGGCTGCCTACCGCAAGCGGCTGGTCGGCACGGATCGCAAGGCGCAGATCGAGGCGGCCCGCGCCTGGAGCCTGTGGGAAGGCGAAACGATCACGCTTTTGCCCGAGCCGGAGACCAGCGGACCATTTGGGCAGGACGACTATGCCATCGCCTTTGCCCGCATCGAGAACCACTATTTCGTCCATGCCGGCTGGCTTGAGGAAGGGCAGCTGCTGCGCGACGCGCACAGACTGAGCGACATTCCCGGCACCATCGTCCATGGCCGCTACGACATGCCGTGCCCGGCGCGCTATGCCTGGGCGCTGCACAAAGCCTGGCCGAAGGCGGATTTCCACCTGATCGAGGGCGCCGGTCACGCTTATTCGGAGCCGGGTATCCTCGATCGGCTGATCCGCGCGACGGACAAGTTTGCAGGCAAATGACCATGACCCGCGAGCGCCTCTATCTCTTCGACACCACATTGCGCGATGGCCAGCAGACGCCGGGCATCGACTTTTCCGTCGAGGACAAGATCGCCATCGCCAAACTGCTCGACGCTTTCGGCCTCGACTATGTCGAGGGCGGCTATCCCGGCGCCAACCCGACCGACACAGCCTTCTTCCAGGAGAAGCGCACGGAGCGCGCCAAATTCGTCGCCTTCGGCATGACCAAGCGGGCAGGGGTGTCGGCGTCCAACGATCCCGGCCTAGCGTCACTCGTGCAGTCGAAGTCGGATGCCATCTGCTTCGTCGCCAAGAGCTGGGACTACCATGTCCGTGTCGCGCTCGGCTGCACCAATGAGGAGAACCTCGACGCCATCAAGGCCTCCGTCGAGGCGGCGATCGCCGCCGGCAAGGAGGCATTGGTCGACTGCGAGCACTTCTTCGACGGCTTCAAGGCCAATCCCGATTATGCGCTGGCCTGCGCCAGGACCGCCTATGATGCCGGCGCGCGCTGGGTGGTGCTGTGCGACACCAATGGCGGCACGCAGCCCTCGGAAGTCCGCGCCATCGTCGAGAAGGTTATTTCATCAGGTATTTCAGGCAATCATCTCGGCATCCATGCCCATGACGACACCGGCCAGGCCGTGGCAAATTCCCTCGCCGCGATCCAGGCCGGCGTGCGCCAGATCCAGGGCACGCTCAACGGCATCGGCGAGCGCTGCGGCAACGCCAATTTGATCTCGATCGTGCCGACGCTGGCGCTGAAACCGGCCTTCGCCGATCGTTTCGACACCGGTATTTCGGCTGAGGCGCTGACAGGCATTTCCAGGTTGTCCCGCGCCTTCGACGAACTCTTGAACCGCGCCCCGGAAGCGCAGGCGCCCTATGTCGGCGCTTCGGCCTTCGCCACCAAGGCGGGAATCCATGCCTCCGCACTGGCCAAGGAGCCGGCAACCTATGAGCATGTGCCTCCGGAAACGGTCGGCAACCGCCGCCGTGTCATGGTCTCGGATCAGGGCGGCAAGGCCAATTTCCTCGCCGAGTTGAGGCGACGCGGCATCGAGGTGCCGAAGGACGACCACCGGCTCGACGCGCTGATATCGGTGGTCAAGGAGCGCGAGGCCGAGGGCTATGCCTATGAAGGCGCCGATGCCAGTTTCGAGCTCCTGGCGCGCAAGATGCTGCACGGCCTGCCGGAGTTCTTCAACGTCACCTCGTTCCGCTGCATGGTCGAGCGCCGCTTCGACGCCAACGGCCAGCTGAAGACGGTCTCCGAAGCGATCGTCAAGGTGGTGGTCGACGGCGAGGAGAAGATGTCGGTGGCCGAGGGGCATGGCCCGGTCAACGCACTCGACATCGCGCTGCGCAAGGACCTCGGCAAGTTCCAGGGCGAGATCGCCGACATGGAACTGGCGGACTTCAAGGTGCGTATCCTCAATGGCGGCACCGAGGCGATCACCCGCGTTCTGATCGAATCGCATGACGGCACCGGCGCGCGCTGGTGGACGGTCGGCGTTTCCGAAAACATCATCGACGCCTCGTTCCAGGCGTTGATGGATTCCATTGTCTACAAGCTGATGAAGAACCGCGAGATGGCCGGACTGGTGGCCGCCGAATAGGGTTGAACCATCAGCGAAAGTCCATTGATCCATCAGAACTTTGTGATGGTCTTGCCAAGGTGACTGGGCCATAGCGTTGACCCATGGCCACTGAAGCAATTACCCTGGACGCGGATTCCAAGGCCCGGCGCGGCTTTCTGTTGGCGCTTGGCGCCTATCTGCTATGGGGGCTGCTGCCCTTCTACATGAAGGCGGTCGCTCATCTGCCGCTCGCCGAAGTCATTGCCCATCGCATCGTCTGGTCGGTGCCGATCGCCGCCGCCGTTCTGATCTGGGCCGGCCGCATGGCGGATTTCAAGGCGGCACTGCGTTCGCCGCGCACCATCGCCATGGCCGCGCTGACGGCTGCGCTGATTTCGGTCAACTGGGGCATCTATGTCTGGGCGATTGCCGTCGACCGCACTGTCGAGACAGCGCTCGGCTACTACATCAATCCACTGGTCAACGTCGTCGTCGGCGCGCTGTTGCTGGGCGAGCGGCTCGACCGGCTGCAGATCGCGGCGGTGGTGCTGGCGGCCGTCGCCGTCACCGTGCTGACCGTCGAGGGCGGCAAGCTGCCCTGGGTGTCGCTGGCGCTGGCGTTTTCCTTCGCCGCCTACGCCTTCTTCCGCAAGACGTTGCCGATCGGACCGAGCCAGGGATTTTTGCTCGAAGTCCTTCTGCTGTCGGTGCCGGCACTTGGCTACATCGTCTATCTAATCGCGACCGAACAGGACCATATCGTATCCAGCAGTGGCACCGATACGGCATTGCTGATCGGCTGCGGTCCGGTCACATCGATCCCGCTGCTGCTGTTTGCGTTCGGCGCGAGGCTGCTGCGGCTGTCCACCATCGGCATCATGCAGTACATCGCGCCGACCATTGTGTTTCTGATCGCCGTGCTGATCTTCGACGAGCCTTTCGGCACCACCCAGGCGATTGCCTTTGGCCTGATCTGGACAGCGCTCGCGATGTATTCCTGGTCGATGTTCCGTGGCCGCGAGATCCGGCCGGCGGTGCCGGCTGCAAGGTAAGGATCCCCTATGTACCTGCTGCATATCGCCAACAAGAATTATTCCTCATGGTCGCTGCGGCCTTGGGTGTTGATGCGAGAGCTGAACATCCCGTTCGAGGAACGGCTGACGCCATTCCCGACCGCATCGAGTTGGGATCTGTACCGGCCCTTCTCGCCGAGCGGCCGCGTGCCGTGCCTGATCGACGATGGCTGGGCGGTCTGGGATTCGCTGGCCATCGTCGAATATCTGGCCGAACGCCACCATGGCGTGTGGCCTGTCGAAGCCAAGGCGCGCGCCTGGGCGCGCTCGGCCGCCGCCGAGATGCATTCGAGCTTCACCGCACTGCGCGGCGCCTGTCCGATGAGTTGCGGCGTGCGGGTAAAGCCGTTTCCGATGTCCGACGCGCTGAAGCAGGACATCTTTCGCCTCGGCGATCTCTGGAACGATGGCCTTGCCCGTTTCGGCGGGCCGTTTCTGGCCGGCGCTCATTTCACCGCCGTCGACGCTTTCTTTGCCCCGGTGGCGTTCCGCGCCCAGTCCTATGGGCTCTCCTTCGAGGGTGCGGCTGCAGCCTATCCAGCGCAATTGCTTGCCCTGCCGGCGATGCGCGAATGGTATGCGGCTGGCTTGGCCGAGACCTGGCGCGAGCCCGACCACGAAGCGGAAGCCGCCGCCGCCGGCACCATCATCGAGGATCTTCGCGCCTCGGCGTGAAAGTCGCCGGGCGGGCGTTACATCTGTCCGAGCCGCCTGACAAAGAGATAGGTCGCGCCCGCGATCACCATCGCTACCGCCGTCACCACCCAGAAGCCCATTGGCGTGTCGACCAGCGGCAGGCCGCCGACATTCATGCCGAACAGGCCCGAGATGATGGTCATCGGCAACAGCACCGCCGTCATCACCGACAGTACGTACAGCAGCCGGTTCGACTGCGTCGTCAGCTTGGCCATAAGCTCGTCCTGCAACAGCCGGGCGCGTGCCTGCAATTGTTCGCCATCATAGTGCAGCGTCTGCGCCCTGTGTGAAAGACGCGCGGCCATGTCGTTGATGCTGTCGGGCAGGTCGTTACGGTGCGAGTGGTCGAGATGGCGAAACAGATTGGTCAACGTCGCCATCTGCCTGTGGATCACTACCAGATGCCGGCGCGCGTCGACGAGGGATTGCCGTTCATTGTGCCATGCGTCGCAGACGATGCGATCCTCGATCCCGTCGAGGCTGTCGCCGAGTGCCGCAAGTTCAGCCACCATGCCGTCAAAAGACTGGCCGACAACCGCCTCGATCAACTCGGCCGGCGAGCGGAACTTGCGCGATCCATTCTCGATCGCCTTGCGGATGTTGTCGACCGACTGCAGCGGTTGCTTGCGGGCGCCGACCAGCATCGTGTCGTTGAGCGCGAAGCGGAAATGGCCAAGCCCGCCCGCTTCCGCCGAATAGTCATGGCGCAGGTCCGGCAGATCGCCATAGAGCCAGTCGTCCTCGAGGTCGATATGGCAGCCATGGCTGGCGGACAGGAAAGCTTCGCGCACAGGTGCCGGCAAAGCCTGGTCGGCGCCGATCTCATGGCGGGCCCGCATGTCGGAAAGCTGGTAGCTGCGCCATGTCCAGTGCGCGGCGGTGGCGTCCCTGGTTCGCACGCCCTCAGCGGTGAAATGATAGATGAAGAACAATCCGTGCTCGTCGGGCAGGTAGGGCGACAGGTCGGTGCCTTCCGGGGCGAGAGTGATATCCATGGGCGCGGTGCCAGATGTAGGTTTCGGACATGGGACCGCACGGCGGCTGCCTGGCCTTGATTTCTAGCACGAGCGAACCCGGTTCGGTGTGACGGTTTCTTGACAGCCGATCACGGTCTGTCGATCACCTGCGTCAATCCGGTGGTGACGCCTTCGCCACCCCCGGATTGTGCCCTAGTCAGTGCTTCGGGCCGAAACCCGGATAGGGCTTGAGGGGCACGATTGCGGCAATGTCCATCATGCCGGCCTTGACCAACGGCAAGGTGGCGAGATGGCCGCGAACCTCTGCATCGTCAGCAGCCTCGAACATCATGCCGCTGCCCGGGATGTCGCCTCGGTTCCACACCTGGCGTACCGCGCCTTCGGCATAGAGCGTGCGCCGCTGTTCGGCTTCGCCGGGCAGAAGCGGAGCGAAATCGGCATCGGCAAATTTTTCGGTGTTGCGGGTGAGAAGGGCAAAGAACTGCATGGCGGTCTCCTTTGGTTGGATGGCCGAACTATCGCTCCCGCTGGTCAGACTGTCCAAGACTGGTTAGGCTAAAGTTGAGACCTCGGGGGACTGGAGCCTGGAGAAAAAATGTTCGACCTGCGCCAGATCAGGTATTTCGTCACCGTCGCCGAAACCGGCAATGTCGGGCGCGCCGCCGAAATGCTGCATATTTCTCAGTCGCCACTCAGCCGGCAGATCATCCAGTTCGAGGAGCAGTTGGGTGTTTCCCTCTTTGAAAGGTCGAAGCAGCGGGTCCATCTCAACGCCGAGGGGCGCGCCTTCCTCACCGAGGCCCGCGCCCTGCTGTCCAGTGCGCGACGTTTGGAGGAGTTCGGCCGAAACCTGGCCAGCGGCGCCGTCGGTCGGCTCGCCATCGGCTATGTCGAAGGCGCCGTTCATGCCGGGCTTGTCGCCGGGATGCTGCGCCAGTTCCGTCGCGACCGGCCGGATTTCCACCTGCAGCTGAGAAGCCTGCGTTCTGCGGCGCAGTTGGAAGGGCTACGGCAGCGGTCGCTGGATCTGGGCTTTGTCTACTCGCCGCCAGCCGATGATGACCCGGATGTCGCCGCCATGGCGCTGCGGCATGAGCCGCTGGTGCTGGCGATCCCCGAAGATGATCCGCTTGTTCAATTACCAGAGGTTGGGCCGCATCACCTTGACGGTCGCACCTGGATCACCGTCGTGCGCCAGCCGGACGACACCAATCGCGGCCAGTTCCTTGCCGCCTGCGCCAAAGCCGGCTTTTTGCCCGACATCGCCTATGAAACGGCGGATCCGCTAACCTCGCTCGGCCTTGTCAGCGCCGGCCTTGGTCTGGCGACGGTGCAAGCCAGCCTGCGCGCCGCTGCGCCGCCGCGGATCGTATTTCGCGACCTGCCGTGGTTCGACCGCATGGTTTCACTCCATCTCGCCTGGCGGCGTCATGACCGCCGCGCGGTGATTGCCGATTTGCGGCAGGCTGCGGAGGAAGAGGGGAGTAGGGCAGTAGGGCAGTAGGGCAGTAGGGCAGTAGGGCAGTAGGGCAGTAGGGCAGTAGGGCAGTAGGGCAGGACACTCCAGGCAATTCACATACTGCCTTACTGCCCTATTCCCTTACTCCCCTACATTTTGTCGATCACCGACTGCACGCCCTCGGTCGGAGCATCGACGGAGGACCCTGCCACCATGATGGCGGCGACGATCGCTTCGGGGTCGTCGACAACCAGCGGCTTGACCCGCTGTGCGGTGTGGATGAAGCCTTCGGCGGCCATGTGATCGAGCAACGCCAGCATCGGATCCCAAAATCCTTTGACATTGGCGAAGACGATCGGCTTGCGATGATGGCCAAGCTGCCCCCAGGTCATGATCTCGACGATCTCCTCGACCGTGCCGATCCCGCCCGGCAGTGCCACAAAGGCGTCGGATTTCTCGAACATCCTGTGCTTGCGCTCGTGCATGTTGTCGGTGATCAAGAGTTCATCGAGCCGGTCAAGCGCGGTTTCGCTCGCTTCCTTGTTGATCAGGAAGCGCGGAATGATGCCCGTTACCTTGCCGCCGGCCTTGAGCGCGCCTTCGGCGACAGCACCCATAATGCCCTTGGTGCCGCCGCCATAGACCAGCCGCAGTCCCGCTTTGGCAATCGAGCGTCCGAGCAGGTGTCCGGCCTTGATATAGGTTTCATCGCGGCCCGGAGACGAGCCGCAATAGACGCAGACGGATCGAATCGTGTTCATGCCGATGATTGGTGATTGGGTCTGAAAGCCGGGTCAAGCCCCAAGAGTTAACAAGTCCGGGCTTTTTCTTGTCGGTATTGGTAAAACAGGCTAGACCGGCGTTAGGTGGCTAAGGGGTAGGGAAGTATGGCGATTAATCCACTGAAGGCGTTCCTGTTCGCGGCGGGTGGGACCGTTGCGGCCGCGGGAACCGCCTATGTATCGGGCGCACTCGACCCGTATCTCAATCCCATGCCGCCGGCGCAAGTGGCGGCGCAGACGCCGCCCGCAGCGCCAAAATCGGCCGATCCCGGCACCGAAGCGCGGCTGCCCGCCGCGGAAGCCCCTGCGGCTCCCGCCGCGGTGCCCCAGGCAACGGCACCGGCCGCACCGGCCGCGGACGCGGCGGCGCCGGCTGCGGCCGGTCCGGTCGCACCGTCCTTCGATGTCGTGCGCGTCGAAAGCAATGGCTCGATTGTCGTCGCCGGCAATGCGGCGCCCAACGCCAAGGTCGAGATCCTCAACGGCTCGACGGTGCTTGGCTCGACGGTCGCTGGTCCCGATGGCGCCTTCGTTATCATTCTCGACGATCCGCTGAAGCCCGGTGATTATACGATCGCGCTGCGCGCGACCACGGGCGATGTCGTAACGCCCTCGGTGCAGACCGCCGTGGTTTCGGTTCCCAAGGATGCGGCCGGCCAGGTGCTGGCCATGGTCGAGGAGCCGGGCAAGCCGGCCGAATTGCTGACCGTTCCCGCGCCCGCGGCAAAGCCGGCTGCTCAGGCCACCGCGCCGGCTGCTCCCGCAGCCGAAGCGCCCGCAACTGCTCCGGCACCAGCCGCCCCAGCACCTGCCGTGGTGGAAGCAGCACCGGCTCCTGCGCCGGCGACGCCGCCCGTTGCAGGCGTGACCGAGCCCAAGATCGTCGTCGAGGCGGTCGAGATCGACGGCAGCAAGATCTTTGTCGCCGGTCTCGCCGATGCCGGCCGCAAGGTGCGCGCCTATGCCAACGACATCCTGCTCGGTGATGCGCAAACGTCGACGGATGGTCATTTCCTGGTCGAGGCGACGCGCGACATTCCGGTCGGCAGCTACACAATACGTGTCGACGGCCTCGATACCGACGGTGTGACAGTTGTGGCCCGCGCAGCCGTGCCGTTCGAGCGCGAGCCGGGCGAAGCGGTCGCCGCCGTGGCACCCTCGGCGCCGAAGCCCGTTCAGCCCAAGCCGGCCGCACCTGCCGCCGCCGAGGCGCCGGCCGCGGCCGGGACGGCTCCGGCCACGACGCCTGCTCCCGCCACCGACGCTCCGGCCGTTGTGGCGGAGGCGACGCCGCCGAGCGATGTGCCCGAGACCGTGGCGCCCAAGCTTGAACATGCCGACGGCGCCGTCATCATCCGCCGCAACGACACGCTGTGGCGGATCTCGCGGCGCGTCTATGGCCACGGCGTACGATTCTCGACCATCTACCTCGCCAACCAGGACCAGATCAGCGATCCCGACCGCATCTGGCCGGGGCAGGTGTTCAAGGTCCCGGAAAAGTCGAAGGAAGGCGAAGCCGCCGACCTCAAGGCGATGGGCGAGCAGGCAACGACAGCGCCGGCCAAGACGCAGTAGGGTTGGCGATTGGCCAATCTCCCTCCTTGAGGGGGAGGTGGCAGGCCAGAGGGGCGTCGCGCGTGAAGCGCCGACCTTCTCTTTTCTCCAAACGACGTCGCGTCAGGACGCACCGACCCCCTCTGTCACCTTTGGTGACATCTCCCCCTCAAGGGGGGAGATTAGGTCGCTCTACCCATCGGGGTAGCTTGCCGCAGACCTGCTCATCGTCTATCGCCGATGGACGATGACTGAATCCCTTATGGAAACAAACGCACCTGGCTGCACCCCGGACAGCCGAGCCGTTGCCACCCGGCTGGCAGCACTTTCGCACCCGGCTCGGATCGAAATCCTGAAATACTTGTCCGCAAGCAACTCCTGCTACTGCCGCGAAGTCGTCGATCGGTTCGATCTGGCGCAGTCCACCGTGTCACAACACCTGAAGATACTGGTCGAAGCCGGGCTGGTTCGCTTCGAGCCCGATCGCCAGCGTTCGCGCTATGCGATCGACCGTGCCGCGCTCGCCGATGTTTCTGCATCGGTGGCCGCCCTCGTCAATTCCTGCTGCTCCGGCCGCTGAAAATAAGAAGAAGGCGCCAAAAATGGCCGAAAAAACCGTCTCCGACTCCTCGACCTTCAAGACGCTGCTCAATCTGTGGCCCTATATGTGGCCGGCGGACCGCGCCGATCTGAGAGCCCGGGTCACCTGGGCGACGCTGTTGCTCGTCGTCGCCAAGCTGACGCTGGTCGCCGGTCCTTATTTCTTCAAATGGGCAACGGACGCGCTGGCCGGCGACTCCAAATCGGTACCACCGCTGCCGACATTTCTGCTGGCGCCGGTCATGCTGGTCGTCGCCTACAATGTCGTGCGCCTGGTGCAGCTTGGCTTCAATCAGCTGCGCGACGCGCTGTTTGCCCGCGTCGGCCAGTATGCCGTGCGCCAGCTTGCCTTCCGCACCTTCGTTCACATGCACCAACTGTCGCTGCGCTTCCACTTGGAGCGCCGCACCGGCGGCCTGTCGCGCATCATCGAGCGCGGCACCAAGGGCATCGAGACGATCGTGCGCTTCATCATGCTCAACACCGCGCCGACCATCCTCGAATTCGCGCTGACCACCGGCATCTTCGCCTACACCTATGGCTGGAAATATGTGGTCGTCGTCGCGGTCACCGTCTGGGTCTATGTCTGGTTCACGGTGCGCGCCAGCGACTGGCGCATCTCGATCCGCCGCGACATGAACGACAGCGACACCGACGCCAACACCAAGGCGATCGACTCGCTGCTCAATTACGAGACGGTCAAATATTTCAACAACGAAAGCATGGAAGCCGAGCGCTTCGACCGCTCCATGGCACGCTACGAGGTCGCCGCGACGCGCATCTGGACCTCGCTCGGCTGGCTGAATTTCGGCCAGGGCATTATCTTCGGCCTCGGCACCGTCATCGTCATGTGCATGTCGGCGCTTGAAGTGCAGGCCGGCACGCAGACGGTCGGTGACTTCGTCTTCATCAACGCCATGCTGATGCAGCTGTCGGTGCCGCTCAATTTCATCGGCTTCATCTACCGCGAAATCCGCCAGGGGCTGACCGACATCGAGCAGATGTTCGACCTTCTGGATGTGCCGCAGGAGATCGTCGACAAGCCGGATGCCAGGCCGCTCGCCGTGAGCGCCGGCAAGGTCGAGTTCCGCGACGTGCATTTTTCCTATGACCCGAACCGCAAGATCCTGAAGGGCATCAGCTTCGAGGTGCCGGCCGGCAAGACCGTCGCCATTGTCGGGCCTTCGGGTGCCGGCAAATCGACCATCTCGCGGCTTCTGTTCCGCTTTTACGACGTTCAGTCCGGCCAGGTGTTGATCGACGGCCAGGATATCAGGGACGTGACGCAGGAGAGCCTGCGTGGCGCGATCGGCATGGTGCCGCAGGACACCGTGCTGTTCAACGACACCATCGCCTACAACATCCGCTACGGCCGCATCGGAGCCAGCGAGGAGGACATGCAGAAAGCCGCTGAACTAGCCCAGATCGGTCCGTTCATCGAGCGATTGCCTGACGGCTACAAGTCGATGGTCGGCGAACGCGGGCTGAAGCTTTCGGGCGGCGAAAAGCAGCGCGTGGCGATCGCCCGCACCATCCTGAAGGCGCCGCCGATCCTGATGCTCGACGAAGCGACCTCGGCGCTCGACAGTCACACCGAGCAGGAGATCCAGGCCGCGCTCGATCTGGTCAGCCGTGGCCGCACCACCATCGTCATCGCCCACCGCCTGTCGACGGTCATCACGGCCGATGAGATCATCGTGCTGCAGGACGGCCAGATCGCCGAGCGCGGCACCCATGCCGAGCTGATGCGCAAGCATGGCCTCTACGCCTCGATGTGGGACCGCCAGCGCGAGGCGACCGAGGCCGAGGAGCGCCTACGCATCGCCCGCGAGGGCGACGAGCTTGGCGTTGTCGTTCGTCGGCGAACGTCGGAGGTGAATTGAAAGTTCGGCGCGTGACCTGATTTTTGCGCTTGACCTCAACATAAGTTGAGATTGTAGGCCGTTCCTGGAGCCCAAAAAACACCATGATTCAGGAACGGAGCAATCGAAATGAGCAAGACAAATCAGAGCGTTGACGGTGGCAGCGTGTTCAGGGTGGACAAATTCGTTGTGCCTGCTGCCGCCCGCGAGGAGATACTCGCCAAGGTCAGGACAACGCATGAGTTGCTGCGCCTGCAACAGGGCTTCGTCCAGGACTTCCTGCTCGAGCAATTCTCCGGGCCGGGCGAATTCAACCTCGTCACCATCGTCGAATGGGAAAGCCAGGCAGCCATCGACAACGTCGTGCCGATCGTCAAGGCCGCGCACGAGCGCATCGCTTTCAACCCGCACGAGATGATCGCCCGGCTCGGCGTGCGCGCCGACATCGCCAACTATCAGCGGGTTCCGGGGCTTTAGAAAAGCCGTTACGGCCAACCGATGCCAGGTGCCGGCGCTTCGACTTTGAGCACCTGGCCGGTACGGGCTTCAGAACGTCTTGGGATTTGGGATCATGGACGGGCAACCTTTTCCCGCGCCTTGAACCGTCGGTATCCCGAATTCTGCCGACAACGATACTGACCGGGCAAGCGGATCGCGACCCCTGCCGGCGCACCCAATACGGCCTTCCCTATTGTTGCGTTGCGGCGAGGGGGGCTTTCGGCTATTGAGGCCCCACCTGAAACGGAGCCCGTTTACACCCGATGAGCCTTGTCGATACGGTCAAGAACGCGTTCGTACCGATCCATCGCGAAGGCTATCCCTTCATCGCGGCCTTTGGCGCGGCGACGCTTTTCCTCGGCTATTTCTCCTCGATCCTGTTCTGGATCGGTCTGATCCTGACGGCCTGGTGCGTTTATTTCTTCCGCGATCCCGAGCGCGTCACGCCGGTCGATGACCGCTTGGTGGTCAGCCCCGCCGACGGCATCATCTCGGCGGTAGGACCCGCCGTGCCGCCGCGCGAACTCGGCCTCGGCAATGCCGAGATGACCCGCATTTCGGTGTTCATGAACGTCTTCTCCTGCCACGTGAACCGCGCCCCGGTGCGCGGCCGTATTGCGAAAATCGAGCACCGGCCGGGCAAATTCCTCAATGCCGAACTCGACAAGGCCAGCACCGAGAACGAGCGCAACGGCCTGGTCATCGAGAGCCCCAACGGCACGGTCGCGGCCGTCCAGATCGCCGGCCTGGTGGCGCGCCGCATCGTCTGCTGGGCCGAGGCCGGCGGCTCAATCGGCACTGGCGAGCGTTTTGGCCTGATCCGCTTCGGCTCGCGTGTCGATGTGTTCCTGCCCCTGACCGCCACGCCGCGCGTTGCCGTCGGCCAGACGGCGGTTGGCGGCGAAACCGTGCTGGCTGAATTCGGCGGTGTTGCCGGCACGCCTCTTGTTCGGGTTTCCTGACCGGTGGGCACGCAATACAAAAAGTTCGAGGCCCATGCCAGCGGCGGTCCGCGCATCCGCGAAATCCCGATGCGCATGGTGCTGCCCAATCTGGTCACCGTGCTCGCCATCTGCGCCGGCCTGTCCGGCATCCGCTTCGGCTTCGAAGGCCGCTTCGAGCCGGCGGTGGTGATGGTGCTGCTTGCCGCCTTCCTCGACGGCATCGACGGCCGCCTGGCGCGGATGTTGAAGGCGACCTCCAAATTCGGCGCTCAGATGGATTCGCTGGCCGACATCGTCAATTTCGGCGTTGCCCCGGCTCTGGTGCTCTATGCCTTCCTGCTCGACCGCGCCGGCTCGCCGGGCTGGATCGCGGCACTGCTGTTCGCCATCGCCTGCGGGTTGCGCCTCGCCCGTTTCAACGTGCTCGACGACGAGAAGGGCGATCGCCCCATATGGCAGTCCGAATATTTCGTCGGCGTGCCGGCGCCGGCGGGCGCCGTGCTGGTGATGCTGCCGCTCTATCTCTATTTCCTGCGCACAGGGCTGGAGCCCAGTCGCCCCGCCGCCTTCGTCGCCACCGGCTTCACCATCCTGGTCGCCTTCCTGCTGGTCAGCCGGCTGCCGGTCTATTCCGGCAAGAGCCTAAGGATCCCGGGCGACAGGGTGTTGCCGATCATCCTCGGTGTCGTACTCTACGTGCTCCTGCTGATGACCTATCCCTGGTACACGCTGACCGCCTCGGTCGCCGGCTACCTGATCTTCCTGCCATTCAGCGTGCGCGCCTATTCGAAGCGCGCCAAGCGCGAGGGCGAGAAAGTGCCGCCCTCCGATATAGGTTAGAAAATTCGCAGAAGTGCTTGATCTGACTCAGGCCGCGACGCCGAGCCCCAGCCTGTCGATTGCCAATTTCCTCGTCGACACATAGTCGGTCTTGCCGGAACCCAGCACCGGGATTTCCTCCACCTTGACGATGTCGTTCGGCACCATCAGTTCGGCTGCGCCCGCCTGTTTGCCGAATTTGCGCAGCTCGTCGGGATTGGCATCGTCGGCGGTAGTGACCAGCACGATGCGCTCGCCGCGTCTCTTGTCGGGCACCGCCACAGCCGCGTGGCGCTCCTCCGGCCACAGCGACTGCACCAGCATCTCGACCGCCCCCAGCGACACCATCTCGCCGGCGATCTTGGCGAAGCGCTTGGCGCGGCCGCGAATGGTGATGAAGCCCTCGCGGTCGACGGCGACGATGTCGCCGGTATCGTGCCAGCCGGTCAGCGGCTGCAACTCACCGGGGCGGTCCGACGTCATGTAGCCCATCATCAGGTTCGGTCCGTCGAGCCACAATTGGCCGGCGTCGGAGATGCCCTCGACCGGCTCCAGCTTCATGCGCATGGCCGGCAGCAGCCGGCCGACCGTACCATCGCGGCCATGGATTGCCGTGTTGACGGCAACCACCGGTGCCGCCTCGGTCAGCCCGAAACCTTCGATGATCTCGGCCTGGAAGCGCTCGCGATAGACGCGGCGGGTTTCCGGCTTCACCGCCTCGGCGCCGGCGACGACGAAGCGCAGGCTGGAAAAATCGCCGTCCTTGGCGGTGCGCGCATAGTTGGCGAGGAACGTGTCGGTGCCGAACATAATGGTCGGCTTCACCTTGCGCGCCACCTCGGGGATGATCTTGTAGTGCAGCGGCGAGGGGTAGAGGAACAGCTTTACCCCGGTGACCAGCGGCAGGATGGTGCCGCCCGTCAGGCCGAAGGAGTGGAACACCGGCAGCACGTTGAGCAGGATGTCGGCCGGCGAGATGGTGATCCGCGCCTCGGCCTGCATGGCGTTGGCGTACAGGTTCTTGTGCGACAGCACGACCGCCTTCGGCGTGCCTTCCGAGCCCGAGGTAAACAGAATCACGGCCGGCTTGGCCGCATCCTGCCGCTGCAGCGGCCAGCGCCACAGCAGAGCGGCGGCAAGCTTGTCCAGCGCGGTAACGCTCTCCCGCACATCCTCCAGCCACAGCAGCCTGGCACCACCCTTTTCGACCGCCGCGACGATATCGGCCAGATCGGCCTTCTCGACGAAGGCGCGGGAGGAAATCACGGTCCTTATCACCGCCGTGCGCACGGCAGCGGTGACGCTCGCCGGTCCGGCCGTATAGTTGATCATCGCCGCCACCCGGCCGGACGACAGAAGCCCAGTGAGCGACAGCACGACCCCATTGGCATTGGGCAGCATCACGCCGACCGCCTCGCCCGGAGCCGTCACCGCCTCAAAGCGCCTGCCCAGGACGCGGGCGCCGATGAACAGCTTGCGGTAGGTCAGCGCCCCGGAGATCACGTCCTCGATGATGGTATGCGAAGCGCCGACGCGGTCGGCGGCATCGCGCATGGCCAGGAACAGGCCACGATCGAGGTTGGTGCCGAAGAGCCGCGCCTCGGCGACACGGTCGAACAGCGCGTTGGTGTTCGAGGCCTGATCGGGGTTCCGCGCCACCAGTTCGGCGATGGTCATCGGCTCCAGCACGCTAATCGACAGCTGCGGAAACCAGTGTCGTGGCGCCCTGTCCGCGGGTGTCAGCGACACCGGCAGGCCGCGCGCGCCGCCGACGAAGATCGGCACGATCTTGGCATCGGCCTGCATGGCGATGCGGGTGACGGCACGAAACAACCGAAACGTCTTGACGTCAGGCTCGACCGCATCCGGCAGATAGACGGCGAGCCGGCCCTTGCCCCTCAGCACCCGCACCAGCCGGCGGCTGACGAAGAGATGTTCGGCGTTGAAAGCGATGGTACGGCCAAGCTCGCGCCAAGGTTCAAGCCACGGCGAGCGCGCCGAGGCCTCGTCGAGTATGTGCAGTGTGTCTTCCGGCAGCAGCGACAGCATCAGCGCCGGTTCGAAGCGCGATTGATGCGAGATGACGTAGATGACTGGAGTCTGCGCCTTGCGGGCGATCCTGATACGGCTGTCGGCGATCCGGTAGGCGAGCTTGAACGGCACATAGAGCAGCGCCTGGGTAAAGCGCAGGCCGAGGCGGAATTTTTCCACCACTCCGATCAGCAGCCAGGCCAGAACAAGACCCGCAAGCAGCGCCAGTGTCAGGACCATGCCGCGTCTCTCCCAACATTCTTAGCATCTCGGCTCTTTTGCGGCCGCTTCGGCCAGAACCTAGACGATGTGGGAGCAAGGTCAATGCGGAGCTTTTGCTTCCCTTGGTGCGGGAAGCTGCTTGTCATGCCGCCTGCAGCCGTCCACTGATGAAACGAAATTCCTGCGTCTTGCCGCCATAGCCGTAAGCGGCTGCCGGCACTTCATGTACGAAGGCGTAGCTCTCCTCGTGCACGCCGCCCAGCAGACGGCCGAAGGCCGCGAAGATCGCCTTCAGATAGGCCTCCAGCTCAAGCTTGGTGTTGGTGCCGTCGACCACCTTGATATCAAGCCAGAACGTGCTGGTGCCGTGCTCGGCCAGCGACTTGCCGCCGGCGAACCAGTGCTGCGGATCGACATAGGACACGGCAACTGCCGTGATCGTCGGGTCCTTGCGCAGCTGCGTCGCGGTGATTTCAGTGATCTCCTTTGCGATGCTGGCTGAAAGAGCCGCGTCGGGCTTGCCGGTGACGCTGATGTTGATGATGGGCATTTTTCTTCTCCTTGGCTTGAGCGGCGTCCGATTGCCGTTGAAACAGCCATGCCACCATCTTTAGATCAAAAAAATCAAATTGTTTTTAATTGAAGATTCGATAACATCGAAGTGTGAAAACGCTCGATCCCGATCTGCTCCGAACCTTCCTCGCTTTCGTCGACAGCGGCTCGCTGGCCCAGGCGGCTGCAAGCATCGGCCGTTCGCCCTCGGCGGTGACCGCCCAGATGCAGCGGCTGGAGGAAATCCTCGGCGAGCCGCTGCTGGCGCCGCAAGGGCGAGGGCGCGGCTTGACCCCTGCAGGCGAAGACCTCGTCGGCCATGCCAGGCGAATCCTTGCCACCCATCGCGAGGCCTGGCTGGCGCTCAAGGGGGCGCGCGCTGCCGGACGCGTCGCCATCGGCACGACACAGGATTTCGCCGACAGCGGCTTGCCGGACCTGCTGCGTGCCTTCGCCGGCAGCCATCCACGCGTCAGGATCGAACTGCGGGTCGGCCGTTCCGCCGAACTGGCGCAGGCGCTGCAGTCTGGCGGCCTCGATCTGGCGATCGTCATGCGCCAGGCAGCGGCGTTGGACGAGGTCGGCGTGCTGCGCGAGCCGATGATATGGCTGTGTTCGCAAAAAGGGCTGGCTTCGCGGCAGGAGGAATTGCCGCTGGCGCTGCTCGATCCGTATTGCGGTTTTCGCGAGGCAGCACTTGCCGCACTCGATGCTGCCGGCCGCCGCTACCGCATCGCTGCCGGCAGCGCCAGTCTGGCCGGCCTGCGCACGGCGGTGAACGCCGGTGTCGCGCTGACGCTGCGAACGGCTCGCTTTGCCCATTCCGGCATTGTCGAGGCGCCGCGCGAGCTTGGCCTGCCGCAGGTTCCAATGGCTGAGTTCGCCATCCGGTTGCGCGCTGGCTCCGATGGTCCGGCGGGCGATCTGGCGGCCCTTCTCAGCGGCAACCTTGCCTTGTCGGGCTGAATGCCCAAAGAAAAAGCCGACCTTACGGTCGGCTTGGAGTAGGACGGGCCGAGGGGTTTGGGGGGACTTGGGGATGGCCCGTCGCACCCATAATGCCTGACCCGGATGATGGTTCCGTGACTGTGTCACTTTTTTAAGAAATATTTGACGCCACGCGTTGCGGGCCGGCCATGCGTTGCGAGCGGGCCCTCAGCCAATCCCGCCCCGCATGGGCGAACACCGCGCACAACACGATGACGCCGCCGATCATGCTGGCGGCTGGTGCAATCTCGCCCAGGAACAGGAAGGCAAACAGGATCGCGAACGGCACTTCGGCCGAGCCGAGCAGTCCGGATTCGGCCGGCGGGATGAGCCGCGCGCCCTCCGTCCACAGGATCGAGGACAACGCAAAGGACGCGCCGAACGTGGCGAGCAGAACGGCATCCCTTTGCGAAACCGCCAGCGGATCGGTGACGAACCAGCCGAGCAGGAACAGCAGGAACGCCGAAACCGCGCCGGCCCACACAACCGGCGTGTCGCGGAACGCGCGCACCATGATCATGTAGAGGCCGCTGCCGATGGTCATCAGCAGTGCCAGTCCGTCGCCGAACAGATTGCCGGTGCCGAAGCCGGACCAGACCATGATCGCCACGCCGCACAGCGACACGGCGGCGGCGACCATTGTCTGCAACCGGAAGGGTTCGCGCGTCAGAACCCAAGCCAGCAGCGCGGTGACGAAAGGTGCTGTGGCATAGATGACCGCGACATTGGCGACGAAGGTGAACTTGAACGCCGAGATGAAGGCGATGCTGGCCAGAGCTCCCTCTACCGCCAGCAGCCAGCCGCGCCAGCCAAGCCGCAGCGTTTCGCGGTTACCGGAACGGTGACGCCGCCACAGCACATAGAAGCTGATCAGGATGGCGCCGACAAAGCCGCGCCAGCAGATGATGGTCAACGGGTCGGCATGGATCGACTTTGTCAGAACACCGGTCAGGCCGAAAACGGCAGCTGAGGACGATACCAGGATGATGCCGAGTGTGCGCTCTGCGGCGGTGTCGGTGGCGGCTGCAATGTCAGTCATGCAACCAGCCTACGCCGCTTGGTCCTGACATCGTAGTGTCAGCAATCATGGCCATGCACATCATAGCCGTTTGCGGAAATGCTCGGTGCCGACGATCAACAGGCCGGCGGCGACGATCAGCGCAGCGCCCAGGAACACCTCGCGACGCGGCACGTCGCCCCAGATGGCAAAGCCGAGTGCGAATGCCCACAACAGCGAAGTGTATTCCAGCGGCGCGAGGACTGAAGCCGGCGTGCGCTTCATGCCTTCGAACAGAAGATATTGTGCCAGGCCGCCGAGTGCGCCGACGCTGGCAAGGAGCAGTAACTGAGCCCCGTCCGGTGTCCGCCACAACAACAATGCCGGCACCGCCGAAAACAGCAGGAAATAGAAATTGTTGAGCAGGAGCTGGATCATCGAGCGCTCGGCAAGGGCGGTCTTGCGCAAGAGCACGATGGCGATGCCCCACAAGAAGGCCGCCGCCAGCACCAGCAGCACCG
The DNA here is from genome assembly GCF_055811155.1 of Mesorhizobium sp. WSM4822. Taxonomy (NCBI): domain Bacteria; kingdom Pseudomonadati; phylum Pseudomonadota; class Alphaproteobacteria; order Hyphomicrobiales; family Phyllobacteriaceae; genus Mesorhizobium; species Mesorhizobium sp. WSM4822. The sequence continues at coordinate 433,851 of NZ_JBVVQM010000004.1, forward strand.
GCACGGACAGGCCGAGATGGGTCGGATCGCAAGCGACGAACACGCCGGCAAAGCCGATCAGCACCGCCAGCCAGCGCAGCATCGGCACCTTTTCGCCGAGCAGGAACACTGAAAGCACTGTGACGATGATCGGGGCCGCATAATAGACGGTGGTCAGCTCGGCGAGCTGCAGGCTGCGCGCGGCGTTGTAGTAACACAGCCACGCAGCAAGCGTGAAGGCACTGCGCACCAGCATCGGCCGCACGATCGGCGAGCGCATCGTGTCGGCAAACAACTGTCGTCCGCCGATCGCCGCGCACGCGCCCAGAATGGCAATGCTGCGGAAGAACATGATCTGCCAGACGCTCATGCCGACGACCAACAGCTTGATCGAGGCATCCTGTGTCGAAAACAGCAAATAGGCCGCACCGGTCAGCAGGATGCCTGCAAGCACCCGCTCGCGTGTTTCGAGAATGGCGATATCGGCCATAAGGCGCGTGGGACCAAATTGCCGGAGCGGCAGAATGCTGTGAGGAGCGACACGAGGAGCTGTGAATTCAGTTCCCTCGGCACCAAGCTATAAGGGCGAAAATCGCTGCGGCGCTACGCCAGCCCGCTGGTTATGTTGGGGCAGGGGGCCATGCCGAGCTGCACTGTCGCCAAGCCTACTGCGTCGCCTGGTAGAGCTCCGAAGCGGCTTCTTTCAGCGCGCGTCGGCCGTCGGACCTGAAATACATCATGTGCCCGCCCTCGACGACATCGAGACGGATAGGCTTGGCATCGGCGAGCGATGGGATTTGGTTCACCAGGTAGCGCGAGGCGAGGTAAGGCGTGACCAGGTCGGTGTAGCCGTTGACGATCACGACACCAAGCGAAGGGTTCAGTGAGCGTGCGCGCTGCAGATCGTCCATCACTCCGGCATAGCCTTGCCGCGAGGCGCTGGTCCCGTAATCCCATTTGTGGCTGATTTCGCCATTGAGCAGCCGATAGCTGACATCGGTGCGGAAATTCAATTCGTCACGGATGTAGCCGACGAAAGCCGACGTCAGCGCCGGCACGCTGCGGTCGAGCACCGGATCCGGGCCGGCGATGCGGGCGCTCTCAGGCGCGATATCGGCTGTGCCGATCGTGGCGTCATAGGGGCTGAGCACCTTGCCGCTGGCACGGGCGAACTCCCTTGCGAACAGGCTGGTGGGGATGCGAGCGGAGTTCCGTTGCACCAAATCGAGTGGCAGGCCGGTCATCTCAGCGACGCGCTGGCTCGCCAGCCGCCTGCCTTGCTCCAGTCCGCTGGTGATTGCCGTAAGGTAATCGCCCATCGCATAATGTTCGACTTCGGCCAGCTTCTCCCGCAATGCATCGCCGCTGACGCCTTCGGTGCGTAGCCGCACCGCCGCCAGTGACGGCAGTTCGAGCGCCCAATGCAGCGGCTCGAATTCGTCGGGCTGCACCAGCGTGAACTCCAGCGCTGGCGAGATCAGCACGATGCCGTTCGGACTGATGCCGATATCTTCCTGCAATGTCCTGGCGAGCAGCGCCGCGCGGAACCCGCCATAGCTTTCGCCGGCGAGGAACAGCGGCGACCCGGTGCGACCGTTCTGCGCGAGATAGAGCCGGATGAAGGCGCCAATCGAGCTGGCATCCTGGTTGACGCCCCAGAAATCGCGCGTGTCCTGCCCCGGTGCCTCGCGGCTGTAGCCGGTCCCCACCGGATCGACGAAGACGAGATCCGTCATGTCGAGCCAGCTGTCCGGATTGTCGATCAGTCTTTGCGGTGAGGGCAGGAGTTCGCCATCGGCTCCCGTCGCGATTATCCGTGGACCGAGTGCGCCGAGATGCAGATAGGCGGACGCTGCTCCAGGGCCGCCATTGAACACGAAGGTGATCGGCCGCTGCGGGTCTTTGGCCACGCTCGCCAGCGGCTCCAGCGTGTAGGCGACGTAGAAGATCTCCGCCGTGACGTCGCCGTTGCCCGACAGCAGCGACAGGGTCGCTGCCTTTGCCTGGTAATCCAGCTTGCGCCCGGCCAGTGTGATCGAATGGTTGGTGGTCTGCGGCGGCGGCAGCAGGGACAGCACACCGCCCGCAGGTGCCGGCCGCTCCGCCGTTTCAGCCAGGACGGGCTGCGCCAGGACGGCAAGCATCGGCAGGATGAGGAAGATCAGTTTCAGCTTGACCAGCATGATGGCTCCGCGAGAACGACTCCCGCATAGGTATGGCCGAGAGGATCGAAGTCAAAGGAAATGGCTGTCTTGAACCTGCAACGGCTTGCGCTAATGTGAGCCGGAATGCAGTCGAACATCTCTCTCGATCGGTTTGGACACTGGAGCGGTGGTGTCGCCGCCGCGGCCATGGCTGCAACGCCCGAAGAATTGTCCGCTCGCTTCACAGCGGCGGCGAGCGGACTGCTTGGCTCCGACCGCGCCTATGTCGGCTTCTACCGTCGAGACATCACATCCCTGACCATCGACGATGCCGGCCCCGATCGCTGGAACCGCGACTACGATGCACGACTGTATCGCCAGGATCCCTTCTTCCAGAGGTTCGCCAGCACAAGACAGGATTTCCTGTTGCCGCTGTCGGCACTCCGCAATGGCGACTTCCAGCGTACCCCCTACTATCGCGAATTCTTCGGCCCTTCCGACAGTTTCGACGAGATCACCGGCGTGTTCAATCTCGACGGGCTGACCGCTGGCTATGTCACCTTCCTGCGGCGAAACGGGGCACCGGCCTTTGGCGATCAGGATCTGGAGATGGCTTACGCGGCAAGCAGCGCGACGAGGCTCATTCTGCAAAGATTGCTTCATCTGTGCCACTCCCGGGACAAGGGCGCCGCAATCGGTGACGGACGCTCGCGGCTGAGCAGGCGCGAGGCCGAGGTTGCGCGGCATCTGGTCGAGGGTGGCAACGCCAAGACGATTTCGCGAAGCCTCGCCGTCTCGCCCGGCACCGTCCGCAACCACATCAAGCAGATCTACCGCAAGCTCAGCGTGCACTCCCAGGTCGAGCTGCTGGCGGCCTTCCGCGAAGCCGCTTGAGCCTGACGGCTTACGCCGGCGCTATTGCCCCGTCACGATGCGCGTCCACATGCGGTTTTGTGATCGCAGCAGCTTTGGGTCGTTGTTGTCGACCACGAACAGCTTGGCCTTCACGGCATCAGGCGGAAAGACGCCGGGATCGCTGGCTATCGCCTTGTCCATCAGCGGCAGGGATTCCGGTATCGCATTGGCATAGGAGACATAGCTGGAATTGGCCGCGGCGATATCGGGCCGCAGATTGAAGTTGATCCAGGCCTGGGCGTTGTCGGGATGCGGCGCATCTTTCGGCACCACCATCGTATCGAAGTTGATGAGCGTGCCTTCTCTGGGGATGGAATAGGCGATCTCCAGCTTCTTCACGGATTCCGCCGCACGGGTCCTTGCCTGAAGTATGTCGCCCGACCAGCCCAACACCACGCAGATGTCGCCGTTGGCGAGGTCGTTGATGTATTTCGACGAATGGAAATAGCGGATGTAGGGCCGCACCTTGCCCATCAGGTTCTCGACCTTGGCGAGGTCGTCGGGACTGGTCGATTTGGGGTCGATGTGAAGATAGTTCATCGCCATCGGGATGACTTCAGCCGGCGCATCGATCATGGCCACGCCGCAATCGGAGAGCTTCTTGACCACGTCCACGTCGAAGACCATGGCGAAGGAATCCGTCGGCGCGTCCGGCAGCCTCTGTTTCACGGCGGCGACGTTGTAGCCAATGCCGTCGGTGACGGCCATATAGGGCACGGCATGCAGGTTCTGCGGGTCGGCGCCTGCGATCAGCGCCAGGGCCTGCGGATCGATCTTCGAATGGTTGGCAAGCTTCGATTTGTCGAGTTCCAGGAACGCCCCCGCCTTCACCTGGTTCTTCAGGAACGGATAGGCTGACGGGTAGACCACGTCATATCCCGAGCCGCCGGTGAGCAGCTTGGTTTCAAGTACCTCGTTGCCGTCATAGACATCGTAGCGAACCTTGATGCCCGTTTCCTTCTCGAATTTCTCGGCGGTGTCCGGCGCGATGTAGTCGGACCAGTTGTAGACGTTGACGATCTTTTCCTCGTCAGCCGAAGCCGCATTTGCGCAGACGCCGCAGGCAAGCAGGGTTGAGAAGATCAGAGCGCGCATAAATGTCCTCCGTTTTCGCTATCTGTTTTCGGCATGCGTCGTCCCTCAGCGTCGCTGCGGGGCATAGACCGGCAAGGTGATGCAGGCGACATTGCCGCCGCCCAGCAGGATCTCGCGTGAGTTTTCGATGCCGACTATCTTGTGGTCGGGAAACAGCTCGGCCAGCGTCTGCTTGGCCTTCACATCGAGATCGCAGCCGAACTGCGGTACCACCACGACGCTGTTGCCCGGATAGTAGTTGATGTAGCTCGCCGCGATCCGGTTTCCGGCCGGTCGCGCCCAGGTCGAATCCAGCCGGTCCACGCTCTCGCTTTCTTCCGGCGTCATCTCGATCGGCAGGGGATGCGGCAGCCGGTGGATCTCCAGTGCGCGGCCACGCGCATCACGGGCCGAACGCAGCACCTCTTCGGCTTCTCGCACAATCTCGTATTGCGGGTCCTCCCGATTGTCGGTCCAGCTCAGCACGACCACGCCGGGACGCACGAAGCAGCAGACGTCATCGACATGGCCGTCGGTTTCGTCGAAGGCAAGGCCACGCGGCAGCCAGATGACGGTGTCGACGCCGAGATAGTCACCAAGCTGCGGTTCCACCTCGGCCTTGCCGAGATGAGCGTTGCGATTTCGGTTGAGCAGGCATTGCTCCGTCGTGATGAGGGTGCCCTGGCCGTCGCATTGCAACCCGCCGCCCTCGGCGATCAGCGGTGCGCGGTAGCGATCCATGTTCTCGATTTCGAGCACTTTTTGCGCTGCCAGATCATCGAGGTCCCATGGCGCGTAGAGGCCGCCGTCAAAACCGCCATAGGCGTTGAAGATCCAATCGACGCCACGCACGCCGCCTTGATCGTTGACGACGAAATTGGGACCGCTGTCGCGCAACCAGGAATCGTTGGTGGACATCTCCACGACACGCACATGGCCGGGCAATCGCGCTCGGGCATTCTGCCACTGGCGAGCGGAGGCCGCCACCGTCACTGGCTCGCTTTGCGCGATCGCCGCGGCGACATCCACGAACAGCTTTTGCGCGGGCTTGGCGCCGAGGCGCCAGGTGTCCGGCCGCTCCGGCCAGATCAGCCAGCAGCCTGACTTTGGTTCGAATTCGCCGGGCGCGCGAAACCCATCCTGTTTCGGCCTTGTCGAGAGGGTACGGGGCATCTTGGGACCGCCGGGAAATGGAGTGATGACTTGCCCGGATCAGACGTTTTTGGGACCTTGTCCGTCAATGTCCCATTTGGGATATCGGTGTTGACCGCTGTCTCCTGTTGCGGAACGGCATTGCCTTGCCACGGTGATCGGCGCAAATCTCGACCGGACGGCGTATGCCGGTGACGCAAGCAGTCGACGAAAGGGGAAAAGCGGATGGATGCGACCGAACTGAAGGCCATGCAGGCGCCGCTGAAGCAGGCCTACCGTGACGATGCTTCGCAGGCTCTGATCACGCTTCGCGCCAAGGGCTCGATCGATGACCAGTCGGTTGCCTGCAAGGTGGAGACGGGCAGGGCGCTCGCCATCGCCGGCTTGCATCCGGCAACAGGCGGCTCAGGGCTTGAACTCTGCTCGGGCGACATGCTGCTGGAGGCGTTGGTCGCCTGCGCCGGGGTGACGCTCAAGGCGGTGGCGACGGCGCTCGAGTTCAAGCTCGGCGCCGCCACGGTGGAGGCCGAAGGCGATCTCGATTTTCGCGGCACGCTCGGTGTCGCCAAGGATGCACCGGTCGGCTTTCGCGCCATCCGGCTCAATTTCAACCTCGACACCGCTGAGCCGCAGGAGCGGGTAGACTCGCTGCTGAAGCTGACCGAGCGTTATTGCGTGGTGTTCCAGACCATCAGCCAGAAGCCGGAGCTGACGGTGAGCGCACGCCGCTGATGCTTACTGCGCCGACGGTTCTTCGGCGTCTCCCTCGTCAGTGAAGGGCGAGGCGCTCGGCACGCATTGCACTGACCAGCCGGCCGGTGTCGGCTGCTTCTGATATTCGGTGATGGCGGCGGTGCACTGTTCGCGTTTGTCGAAGGTGCTGGGCAGCACGACCATGCCGCCTTGCGGGCCGGCGATTACCAGATACCAGACCAACGCTGCTGCGGTCGTAGCCATGGGGATTTCCTTGTTCTGCCAGTTGGGCGCTTGTTGTGGGAGTCGCTGTGACCCTACCAACTCCATGGAAATGACGAAAGCATGACCGCCGCACAGCTTCCCGCCGTCACATCACAGCCGCGTGATGTGACGGGGGTTTCCCAGCCCGATTTGGAAGCGCAATCGGCTCAGTTGGTGGCAAAACAATAGAACAAGCCATCGCCCCCTGTGCCCTTCAGCGCCTCCTGGCTGCAGCCGCCGCGCGAGGCGTGCGAGGAATTCCAGGATTTGGCCGCTGCCGAATCGTCGAGGCCCGTGCGGTCATGATGGCCCATCATCGCGGCGCCTTCCGCCCCGCTCATCGTCCAGTCGCCGCAGGTCTGGTCGGCGATTTTGGTGCCGTCGGGCTTGGAGCCGGTCAGCACGTCGTGGCGGTTCGGCGTGTCGCCGCGGCCGTTGACCGCTTCGCCTTTCTCGTTGAGCGCCGTCTGCTTGGTGATGCCGTTGGCATCGCTGTGCAACGAGGCAACATCGTCGGCGATCTTGACGCCCTTTGCGTTCATCCATGGCCCCTTGCCGATGCGGTCACGGGCGTCGGTGTCGCTGGTCGACAGATAGGCGGCCCAACTCTTGCCGGTGACGCCGGCGGCTTCCGCCAGCGACGCGCAATGCGCGTCGGCGCCCTTGAGGCCGCCGAGGTCGGCACCCTTGCTGGAACCGACACTGGTGACGAAGAAGCTCATCTTGGCATCTTGCGAGTAAGCGGCGCCCGCGGCTGCGATCAGGGTGGCGGCGGTGGCGAGAAGCAGTTTACGCATGTCGGTCCTCCGGTTGGTCTTCGACGGGTTACATCAGAAGAAACGTTGCCGGAGGCCTGTTTAATCCCTACGCATGTCGCCTAAAAGTGTGCAGCGGTTTTTGGAAAACCGACATGCGTCAAAAAAGGCTCAAGTTTTATTCCGGCTGGCGATAGGCGACGAACCGATTGTGCTTGGCCTGAAAGATCAATCCGGTCTCTTTCAGGTCCGGGCTGGCCAGCGGCACGATGCGTTTGGCGATCTCGGAGGGATGCGGCAACGTCTCGGGATCTTCGCCCGGCACTGCTTGGGCACGCATGGCGGTGCGGGTGGCGCCGGGGTCGGCGGCATTGACCCGGAGCGGCAGGCTCTGCGTCTCATGCGCCCAGGAGCGCATCATCGTCTCCACCGCGGCCTTGGACGCCGCGTAGGGTGCCCAGAAGGCACGCGCCGAGTGCGCTGCGTTGGAAGACAGGATGATCGCTCGTCCAGCGTCGGAGAGCCGCAGCAGGGGGTCGACGGAGCGGATCAGCCGCCAGGTCGAGGTGACGTTGATGGTCATCACCTTCTCGAAGGTTTTTGCTTCGACATGACCGATCGGCGAGATGACGCCGAGCACGCCGGCATTGGCGACGAGAATGTCGAGCTTGCCCCAGCGTTCGTGGATGGCGCCGCCCAGGCGGTCGATGCCGGCCATGTCGGCGAGGTCGAGCGGCACCAGTGTCGCCTGGCCGCCGGCCGCTTTGATCTGGTCGTCGAGCTCTTCCAGTCCTCCGACAGTGCGCGCCACCGCAATGACATGCGCGCCGGCGGCAGCCAATTCCTTGGCAATGAAATAGCCGATGCCGCGCGAGGCGCCGGTGACGACCGCAACGCGGTCGGAAAGGTCGAGGGTCATGCGATGGATTCCGGGAATTTGACTAACGCTGATGGCGGTCCGGCCTACGTCCCGCTCGTCGCCAGCAGCGACAGCGTGCGCACATTGTCGTGGCCTTCGAAGTCGAGCAGGCGGGTTGGATACTGGCCGGTGAAGCAGGCATCGCAGAATTGCGGCTGGTCGTTATCGCGGCTGGCCTCGCCGACCGCGCGGTAGAGCCCGTCAATGGTGAGGAAGCCGAGCGAATCGACGCGAATGAACTCGGCCATCTCCTCGATCGACATGCGCGATGCCAGGAGCTTCGATTTCTCCGGCGTGTCGACACCGTAGAAACAGGAGGCGCGTGTCGGCGGTGAGGCGATGCGCATATGCACCTCCTTGGCGCCGGCGTCGCGCACCATCTGCACGATCTTCTGGCTGGTGGTGCCGCGCACGATGCTGTCGTCGACCAGCACCACGCGCTTGCCCTCGATCATGCGGCGGTTGGCATTGTGCTTCAGCTTGACGCCCATGTGGCGGATCGAATCGCCCGGCTGTATGAAGGTGCGGCCGACATAATGATTGCGGATGATGCCGAGCTCGAAGGGAATGCCTGCGGCCTGGCTGAAGCCGATCGCCGCCGGCGTGCCCGAATCCGGCACCGGCACGACGATGTCCGCCTCGACCGGGCTTTCGACCGCCAACTCGGCGCCGATGCGCTTGCGCACCTCATAGACGTTGCGGCCTTCGACCGAGGAATCCGGCCGCGCGAAATAGACATATTCGAAGATGCAGAAGCGGGTCTTCTGCGGTTCGAAGGGGAACAGGCTCTCGATGCCTTTGGAGGTGACGACGACCATCTCGCCGGGCTTCAGGTCGCGAACGAAACGCGCGCCGATGATGTCGAGCGCGCAGGTTTCGGAGGCCAGGATCCAGGCGCCGTCGAGATCGCCGAGCACCAGCGGACGGATGCCGAGCGGATCGCGGCAACCGATCATCTTCTTGGCCGTCATCGCCACCAGCGAGAAAGCGCCCTCGACCTGCCGCACCGCATCGATGAAACGCGAGTTCAAATCGCGCTCCTTGCTGGTGGCGACGAGGTGCAAAAGCGTCTCGGTATCGGAGGTGGAGGAGAAGATCGCGCCTTGCTTCTGCAGCGCGCGCTGCACGGTCATGGCGTTGGTCAGATTGCCGTTGTGGGCGACGGCGAAGCCGCCATCGGCCAATTCGGCGAAAAAGGGCTGGATGTTGCGCATGCCGGCGCCGCCGGTGGTGGCGTAGCGCGTATGGCCGATGGCGCGGTTGCCTTGCAGGCTGTCGATGACGCGCTGCTTCGTGAAGGTGTCGCCGATCAGGCCGACATGGCGTTCGACATGGAACTGGCTGCCGTCATAGGAAACGATGCCGGCCGCTTCCTGGCCGCGATGCTGCAGCGCATGCAGGCCCAATGTAACGATGGCCGCCGCGTCCTGCCGGCCGAAAATGCCGAACACACCGCATTCGTCGTGGAAATGGTCGTCGGCCTCGGCGGAAAGCACGTCGTCTGCGTCTGCCATCTTAAGCTCCGCTAAAATCGCCATATAATGCGGGTTCGCGCCGAAAGCAACGCGGGCCGTGCGGTCGTTCACACCATCGTCAGATCCTGACGCCGTTTTCGGCGTCAGTTTGCCGGTGCCGCCGGTGCCGGAGCGTTGTTGGCCGGAGGTGTTGCGTCATTGTCGTCAGGCGCTGGTGTGTTGGCATCGTCGCCGCCTGCCGGAGCATCCGCAGCCGGTGCGTCCGGAGCAGCTGGCGTCTCGGCGGCCGGCTGATTCGGATTGAGCTTCTTGAGAATCGCGTTTTCCGGATCCTCGGGCAGCAGGCTTTCGAGCTTGGCGCCGATCTGCTCCAGCAGCGGTCGCGACTTGGCCTCCGTGACCCAGGCCGGTGCCTTGGCGCCAGCCAGCCAGTTGAAGAACAGCAGTGCGACGGCGACGACCAGGATGCCGCGCGCGGCGCCGTAGAGGAAACCGAGCGTACGGTCGAGCGCGCCGATCCGGGAATCGATGATCCAGTCGGCCAGCTTCATGGTGATGACCGAGACGACGATCAGCGCGATGATGAAGACGACGCCGGCGGCGGCCGCCATGGCGATCTTTTCATTCTCAATGTAGGGCGCGAGGTAAGGCACAACCGGCTTGTAGAAGAAGAACGCCGCCGCTGCCGCCGCTGCCCAGGAGACGACGGACAGGACTTCACGCGAAAAGCCGCGAACCATGGCGAGCATCGCCGAGACCAGAGTGAAGCCGACGAGAATTCCGTCAAGCAGCGTAATCGGCATGTCTTTCGCCCCACTCCATGAGCCGCATTATAGCGCGGAACATCGGGCTCTAGGTCCGATGCTCTAATCTTCTTCGTCCACGCGGCTTCGGCGTGAGCCGGCTATGCGTGCCACGAGGTCGGCAAGCTCGGTCGGCTGGAAAGAACCGGCCCCGATCCCCCCGGCCAGTTCCCCGCTGCCCGAGGGCAGAACCGCACTTCCAAAACCCAGCTTTTCGGCTTCCTTGAGGCGCTGTTGCGCATGCGCAACCGGCCTCACGGCGCCCGAAAGGCTGATTTCGCCGAAATAGACGCAATCGGCGGGAAGGGCAAGACCGGTGAGCGAGGAAACCAGGGCGGCCGCCACTGCCAGATCGGCCGCGGGCTCCGAAATCCGGTAGCCTCCGGCGACGTTGAGATAGACATCGTGGCTGCCGAAGCGCACCCCGCAATGGGCTTCGAGAACTGCCAGGATCATAGACAGCCGGGCGCCGTCCCAGCCGACGACGGCGCGGCGCGGCGTGCCGAGCGAGGAGGGTGCGACCAGTGCCTGGATCTCGACCAGCACCGGCCTTGTCCCCTCCATGCCGGCGAAAACCGCGGCCCCGGGCGATTTTGCATGGCGCTCGCCAAGGAAAAGCTCGGACGGATTGGCAACCTCGCGCAGGCCCTTGTCCGACATTTCGAAGACGCCGATCTCGTCGGTCGGTCCAAAACGGTTCTTCACCGTACGCAGGATGCGGTAGTGGTGGCCGCCTTCGCCTTCGAAGTAGAGCACGGCGTCGACCATATGCTCGACGACGCGCGGCCCGGCGATCTGGCCTTCCTTCGTGACATGGCCGACCAGCACGATCGCAGCACCCGTGGATTTCGCATAGCGGATCATCGCCTGGGCGGCGGCGCGCACCTGTGTGACGGTGCCCGGTGCCGAATCGGCAAGGTCGGTCCACAGCGTCTGGATCGAATCCAGGATGACGAGATCAGGCCGCTTGCCGTCGGCGATCGTCGCCAGGATGTCCTCGACATTGGTCTCGGCGGCAAGTTCCACCGGAGAAGAGGCGACGCCAAGCCGCTGCGCCCGCAGCCTGATCTGCGCGACCGCCTCTTCGCCCGAGACATAGACGATGCGGTGGCCCTTTGACGCCAGTGCCGCGGCCGCCTGGGTGAGCAGCGTCGATTTGCCGATGCCGGGATCGCCGCCGACCAGCAGCGCGGAGCCGCGCACGAACCCGCCGCCGGTGGCGCGGTCGAGTTCGCCGATGCCCGAAATGATGCGCGGCGCATCCTCGATGTCGCCGGACAGCGTGGTCAGCACCACCGCGCGGCCCTTGCGGGCGTTGCGCGTGTTGGCTGGTCCTGAGCCGATGCCGCCGGACGTGCCTTCCTCGACCAGCGTGTTCCACTCGCCGCAGGCATCGCATTTGCCGGCCCAGCGCTGATGCACCGATCCGCAACTCTGGCAGATGAATTGGACCCGGGATTTGGCCATCAGAGAGATGCCACGCGGTGACAGGCTGGCGGGGCAGCGCCCCCCTCTGGCCTGCCGGCCATCTCCCCCTCGAGGGGGGAGATTTGCAGCTTCAGCCCTTGCGCCTTCTTTTCAACGCCAAAAATTGGCGAAAGGATCGATGACATCCAATCTCCCCCCTGGAGGGGGAGATGTCCGGCAGGACAGAGGGGGGCGCCAAGGAACGAGACCTGTCTCAATAGGTCACTCGAACCTTTCCGGCAGATGATGCTCCTCGGCGAGGTCGGAGAAGCGGGTGAACTCGCCCTGGAAGGCAAGGCTGACGGTGCCGGTCGGTCCGTGGCGCTGCTTGGCGATGATCACTTCGGCCTTGCCCTGGACCTCGATCATCTTCGTCTCCCAGGCGAGATGCTCGGGCGTGCCTTTCTCCGGCTCCTTGTTCTTGATGTAATATTCCTCGCGGTACACGAACAGCACCACGTCGGCGTCCTGCTCGATCGAGCCCGATTCGCGCAGATCGGACAGCTGCGGATGCTTGTCGTCGCGGCTTTCGACCTGACGCGAGAGCTGCGAGAGCGCGATGATCGGCACGCCCAGCTCCTTGCCGAGCGCCTTCAATCCGGTGGTGATCTCGGTGATTTCCTGGACGCGGTTCTGCGACGCCTTGGCGGATGAACCCTGCATCAGCTGGATATAGTCGATGACCATCAGGTCCAGCCCGCGCTGGCGCTTGAGGCGGCGGGCGCGCGCCGCGAGCTGGGCGATCGAGATACCACCCGTCTGGTCGATGTAGAGCGGGCGCTTGTGGTTCTCCTGCGTGTAGGCGACGAGCTTGCCGAAATCGGCTTCGGTCAGGTCGCCACGCCTAATTTTGGAGGATGGGATCTCGGTCTGCTCGGAGATGATACGGGTGGCCAGCTGCTCCGACGACATTTCGAGCGAGAAGAAGCCGACGACACCGCCATTGGCCGCCTTGACCGAGCCGTCGGCTTGCTGGGCGGGCTCATAGGCGGCAGCGATGTTGTAGGCGATGTTGGTGGCCAGCGAGGTCTTGCCCATGCCCGGGCGGCCGGCGATGATGATCAAATCCGACGGCTGCAGGCCGCCCATGCGGTGGTCGAGATCGCGCAGGCCGGTGGCAATGCCGGACAGGTGGCCATCGCGCATATAGGCCGCACTGGCCATGTCGACGGCGTTCTTCAACGCATCGGAAAAACTTTCGAAACCGCCATCGTAGCGGCCGTTTTCGGCCAGCTCGAACAGCCGCCGCTCGGCATCCTCGATCTGCTCGCCGGGCGCCATGTCGACCGGCGCGTCATAGGCGATGTTGACCATGTCCTCGCCGACGGTGATCAGCGCGCGGCGCGTGGCAAGGTCATAGATGGCGCGGCCATAATCGGTGGCGTTGACGACGGTAACGGCCTCCACCGCCAGCCGCACGACATATTGCGCCATTGTCATGTCGCCGACCTTCTCGTCGGCCGGCAGGAAGGTTTTCAGCGTGATCGGCGTCGCGACCTTGCCCATACGGATGAACTCGGACGCCACCTCGAAGATCTTGCGGTGCAGCGGCTCGTAGAAATGGCTGGCCTTGAGGAAGTCCGAGACGCGGTAGAAGGCATCGTTGTTGACGAGGATGGCGCCGAGCAGCGCCTGCTCGGCCTCGATGTTGTTTGGCGCTTCACGATAAAGCGGTGTTTCCGCCACGCCGAATTTACGCGCTGCTTCTGCCATGATGTCCCCGATTGCGATCCCGGCTTCTCGATATCAGAACGCGACAAGTCCATGCTGACTTATCTGCACCAGTGCCTGTCCAATCAGCTTTGATACCCGCGATTCACAGCCACGTTTTTTCGGTGGAAAGAATCACAATTGACTCGAATCGAAAGGACGATTGTAGCCCATCTAGAGGGAGAACAAAACGGGAAAACAAGAATAGTGCCCTGTGCGGCCATCCCGCTCAAAGCTGACCGAGTCGCCTCTCGATGAACCGACGTTCCGCTGGTTGCCGGGTCAACTCGAGCGCCCGCCGGTAGGAGGTCTTTGCCGCTTCGGTCAAGCCAAGCCTGCGTTGCATGTCTGCCCGCGCGGCATGAGCCAGATGGTAGCCGTCCAGCCCGCCTTGTCCCATGACCGCCTCGATTGCCGCCAGTCCGGCCAGCGGGCCGTCGCGCATGCCTATGGCCGCTGCGCGGTTGAGTGCCACGACCGGCGAGGGGTCGACGCGGCCGAGCACATCGTAAAGCGCGACGATCTGTACCCAGTCGGTCTCCGCCGTGCCTGCCGCCTCGGCGTGGACGGAAGCAATGGCCGCCTGCAGGATATACGGTCCGATGCGGCGCGAGGCGATCGCCCGACCGATCAGGCCGTCGGCCTCGGCGATCAGCGAACGGTCCCACAGCGTGCGGTCCTGATCCTCCAGCAGGACAAGGTCGCCGCTGGCATTGACCCGCGTCGCGCGCCGCGCCTCGTGCAGCAGCATCAGGGCAAGCAGCCCTTGCGCCTCCGGCTGGTCGAGCAGTTCGACCATCAGCCGGCCGAGCCGGATCGCCTCGGCGCACAGGTCGGCCCGCGTCAGGTTCGGCCCCTCGGTGGCCGCGTAACCCTCGTTGAAGATCAGGTATATGACCTGCAGCGCGCTCTCGAGACGCACCGGCAGGTCGGCGCGGTCGGGCACCTCGTAGGGGATCGCCTCGTCCCGGATCTTCGCCTTGGCCCGCACGATGCGTTGCGCAATGGTCGGTGCCGGCGTCAGATAGGCGCGGGCAATCTCCTCGGTGGTCAAACCACCCACTTCGCGCAGGGTCAGGGCAATGCGTGCATCCGGCGTCAGCGCCGGGTGGCAGCAGACGAAAATGAGCCGCAATTCGTCGTCCTCGATGTCTTCCGGCATGGCTGGTTCCCGTGTCGGCTCGGCCAAAGCCGTGAGCTCGGGAAAGGCCCCGGTCAGCCGCGCTTCCCGGCGCCAGCGGTCGATGGTCCTGAAGCGGCCGGCCGAGACCAGCCAGGAATAGGGGTTGGCCGGCACACCCTGGCGCGGCCATTGCTCGGCGGCAGCAGTGAAGGCCTCATGCAAGGCCTCCTCCGCCGCGTCGAAACCGCCGAGCAGGCGGATCAAGGTCGCCAGCACGCGCCGCGCCTCGGTGCGGTAGGCCGCCTCCAGGGCATCGCGGGGGCTGGTGGTGCTCACAGGACCGGCGGCGGCTGGCTGAAGTCGACGACCGGGCGAACTTCGACAAAGCCGATCGTTGCCAGCGGATGACCGCTCGCCACTCGCACCGCCTCGTTGAGATCGCGGGCCTCGATGACGATGATGCCGCCCAGGATCTCCTTGGTCTCCATGAACGGGCCGTCGACGGTCGACATCTTGCCGTCGCGGACCTGCACGGTCATTGCCTCCTCGGGCAGCACCAGGGCCTCGGCGGTTACGAAGTGGCCGCTGGCTTTGAGCACCTCGTCATATCCGGAGCACTCGGCCAGCACGGCATTGGCCTCCGGGCTGCCGCCGAACAATGTTTTGGGGTGGTAATAGATGAGACAGGCGTAACGCATGGTGGGTTTCCTTTTCCAGGATTGTCGAAAACTAGGGTTCTTGGGATCAGGCGTCGAGGATCGGCGCAAAGCCGCCATGGACCCGGCGCTGGTTGTCGTAGGGCATGGTGTCGGCATACATGCGCGGATCGGCAATCACCTTTTTCCAGGCGTCATCGCGCACCTGCTTCGACGGCCATTCGACCCAGGCATAGACGACGACCTCGTCGCCCGTCGCTTTCACGGCGCCACGGTAGTCGGTGACCTCGCCGTCGGGAACATCGTCGCCCCACGCTTCGACAACGCGGGTTGCGCCGTGTTCCTTGATCACCGCGGCCTGCTTCGTCGCTACGGCAAGGTAGGCCTGCTTGTTGGCGGCCGGCACCGGCACCAGCGAGCCATCGATATAGCCCGTCTTGCCGGTCGTGTTCAGGTCGATGAAGGGCGTGAAGCCACCGATGATCATGCGCTTGCCGTCAAAGGGCATGGAAGCGCCGATCTCCGCCATGCGCGGGTCGCTCATCATCGTCTGATAGGCCGCGTCCGCCGCCGCCTTGTCCGCGTATTCGTGCCATGAAAAGGTGATGACTTCATCCGGCTTTGCCTTCACGGCTCCCTTGAAGTCGGTGATCTTGCCGCCGGGCACGTCGTCGCCCCATCCTTCGACCATGCGGGTGGTGCCGAACTCCTTCAGCACCGATGCCACCTCGGCGACATGCCTGCGGTAAGCTTCCTTGTTGGCGGCGGGCACCGCGGCGACAAATCCTGCAATATAGCTCATTGCGTTTCTCCTATTGGCTGATGCCGTTTGACACCCTTGGCGTCTCGAAAGGTCCGAGAACGCCAATGGTCGAACGGCACGGCCTGGATTCGACATCGCTTCGAAATTTTTCTTCGAGGCGGTCGCAAACGCTGCTGCTGTCTATTCGGAAGCCAGCCTGTCGCCCCAGTCCAGCCGCCGGGCCAGCTTGAAGTCGGCGCCGTCGCGCTTGGTGAACAAGCGCTCGGCGGCGGTGCCGTCGTCCCGGCAAAGTTTGAGCAGAACCTTGCCGGAACCGGATTTCGGCGGCGCAAGAACCCGCGCCTGGTGCGATGTGAGTCCGTCGCGAGAAGCCGCGACATAGATGAATTTCTCATCTTCCCACGGCACGTCGGCGTCCTTGGCCAGCCGGTGCAGGCGCGAGCGGGCGACGCGGCGGGAAAAGTGGCACCAGTCGGGCGCGGTGAGCGGGCAGGGCGCCTGATGCGGGCAAGGCGCAAGCACATGCGCGCCCGCCTCGATCAACTGCCGGCGCACGGCAAGGATGCGCTGCCAGCCGGCGGGGGTGCCCGGCTCGACCACAAGCAGCGTGTCGGCGGTGAGTTGCCAGAGGCGGTCGATGAGCTTCGGCAGTGATGCGGGAGCGATTTCGTCGAGCACATAGGCGCACGTGACCAGATCGGCCGGCTCGATGTCGGCAAGGTCGATGGTGGCATCACCGGCCAGCCATCTGGTCTGGGCGACAATTGTGTCGCCGGCAAGCGTCTCGCCGACCTTGCGCACCGCGGCACTGGCTTCGAACAACACTGCCTGTTCGAGATCGGGCCACAGGTCGGTCGTGGCCCAAAGCACCGTGCCAGGGCCGGCGCCGACATCGAGCAGGCTCCTGGGTTGAAAGCCGGGCTTTGCGTCGCTCAGCGCGTCGAGGCTGGCGCGGATCGCGGCATAGGTCGCCGGCAGCCGCGTCGCCAAATAGGCTTTCACGGCCAGATCCTCGGCCATGTGCAAACGGCCGTCGCGCAACTCGGCACGGTAACGGTCGGACAGCGTTTTTGCCGCTTGCTTGATTACCGCCAGCGGAACGTTTTCGAGCAGGCGCTCGACACCTTGGCGAAGGGAGGCCGGCAACTCCATCTCACGCGCCCCGCGGGACGAGAAGGATCACCGAAGCGCCGGCAATGCAGAGCGCGGCACCGGCAAGATCCCAGCGGTCGGGGCGAACGCCCTCCACCAGCCACAGCCAGCCAAGCGACGCCGCGATGTAGATGCCGCCATAGGCGGCGTAGGCGCGGCCGGCGGCTGACATGTCCACCAACGCCAGCAGGAAGCCGAACAGGGCAAGCGAGGCGAGGCCGGGAAGAAGCCAAAGCGGCGACTTATCCAGCCGCCACCAGGCCCAGAACGAAAAGCAGCCGGCGATCTCGGCCAGAGCGGCGGCGGCATAGAGGACGTAGGTCATGAAAAAAAGGTCCCGCGACAGTCACGGGACCTTTTTCAGTGCAGGCGCCGGCAATGGCAAGCGGCAATGCTATTCCTGGTCGGCAACCTTGCGGCGGCGAGCCGGCTTGGCGGCCGGGCTCTTTTTGACGGGAGCCGTTTCACGATGCCCCATGTCGCGCATCTCAAGCGCTTTTTCGCATTTGGCCATGTAGTCGCGTGTCATCGGCAGCGTGTCGTTCTTCTTGGCGATCTGGATCTGGAAGATCACCAGATCCTGCCAGCGGAAGGCAGCTTCCGAGGCCGCCAGATAGAATTCCCACATGCGGCAGAAACGCTCGTCATAGATCGCCTTGGCCTTGTCGCGATTGGCGGCGAAGCGCACGCCCCAGTGCTTCAGCGTATCGGCATAGTGGAGCCGCAGGATCTCGACGTCGGTGACGACCAGGCCCGACTTTTCGATCGCCGGCATGACTTCCGAGAGCGAAGGGATATAGCCGCCCGGGAAGATGTATTTGCGGATGAAGGCGCTGGTCGCCCACGGCACGCCGGAACGACCGATCGTGTGCAACAGCATCACGCCATCGGGCTTGAGCAGCGTCGCGCTCTTGTCGAAGAACGTACGGTAGTGGTTGACGCCGACATGCTCGAACATACCGACCGAGACGATGCGGTCGAAACGCTCGTTGAGTTCGCGGTAGTCCTTCAGCTCGAAATGCACGCGGCTTTCCAGCCCTTGTGCGTGCGCCCGGTCGGTGGCTACGCCATGCTGCTCGGTCGACAGAGTCACGCCCTGCACGTCGACGTCGAACGCCTTGGCGAGGTAGAGGCCAAGCCCGCCCCAGCCGGAGCCGATGTCGAGCACGGTCTGGCCGGCCTTCAGCCGGAGCTTGGCGGCGATGTGGCGTTTCTTGGCGGCCTGCGCTTCGTCGAGCGTCATGTCCGGCTGCTCGAAATAGGCGCAGGAATATTGCATGTCCTCGTCGAGGAAGAGCCGGTAGAGGTCGCCCGACAAATCGTAGTGTCGCTGCACGTTGCGCCGCGAGCGCGAGGCGGTGTTGATCTGCTGCAGCCGGCGGAAGGCGTGGCGCAAGCCTTCGATGGCCTTCGACCAGGTGGCGTCGATGCCGCCGCTGCCCATGTTCTGGAAGGCGATGCGCATCACGCCCAGCACGCCGCCTTCGAGAATGTCGAGTTCGCCGTCCATGTAGGCTTCAGGCACCGCCAACATCGGATCGAAGGTGATGGCGCGCTCGGCATGCGCGGTCTTGATGTGCATGTGCACCGGTTCGCCGCTGCCGTCGCCGAAAACCACAGCCGAGCCCTTGGGACCGGTCACCTTGAGATTGCCGGTACGTACCAGGCGGTCGAGAACGCGCTTCAACAGGATATTCATGACCAAATGTCCCCTCTCGGCCAGACAGGCTGCCTTGGCGCGTGACCGCGAAAATCGGTTCCGATTTCGCCGAAGATCTTGCGCCGAACCAAAGTTGCACAGCGTTGCTTTGCGCGGCCAAACGACGCGCGACGCCATAGTCTGCAACAATATATAGGGGTTCGAAAAGTTCCATTTGGCACAAAAATGCCCGGGCGAGAGGCCCGGGCATTGGTCCAGCATGGCTGGATGACGGCAAAGTGATCGAAGCACGCTTCAATCGAGATCGGAGCGCAGCTTCAACCTCTTTGCTATGGATGATCAGGCGTTGTCTTCGCCGCCTTCAAACTCGGTGTTCGGATCGAAGAAGTTCTCCGGCCGGGCGTTGTCGTTGATGTCGTCGCCATAGATGGCTTCGGCGGTGGTCAGAGTCTCGCCCTTGGCCTGGCGCTCGGCTTCGTCGGCCGTGCGGGCGATGTTGAGCGTGACGGTGACCTCGACTTCCGGATGCAGCGCGATCGCCACATTGGTGACACCGATGGTCTTGATCGGCTGGTTGAGCAGGATCTGGTTGCGATTGATCGAGAAACCTTCCGCCGTCAGCAGATCGGCGATGTCGCGGGTCGAAACGGAACCGTAAAGCTGTCCGGTTTCGCCGGCGGAGCGAACGGCGATGAAGCTCTTGCCGTCGAGCTTTTCGGCGACCTGGGCCGCTTCCGATTTGCGCTCGAGGTTGCGGGCTTCGAGCTGGGCGCGCTGACCTTCGAACTTCTTCTTGTTGGCTTCGTTGGCGCGCAGCGCCTTACCCTGCGGCAGCAGGAAGTTACGGGCGAAGCCGTCCTTGACCTTGACGGTATCGCCCATCTGGCCGAGGCGGGAAACGCGTTCGAGAAGAATGACGTCCATGGTTTTGTTCCTTCGGTTGGGCGCCAATCGATCGATGAGATCGACGCCGAATGTCTTGGGAACAGGTCAGGAAGCTTGAGCGCCTTTGGCGCTGGTGTCGCTGTCCTGCCTGTTGCGGCAGTTAGAGGTTTTGACCTCAACCTGGGATTTGATGTTCGGCCCTGCGGCGCCCGTCGCCGTGGGAAAGAGCGGGCGGCGAACCGCCCGCATTTGAGATATTAGCGAACCACGTAGGGCAGCAGGCCGAGGAAGCGGGCGCGCTTGATCGCCTTGGCGAGTTCGCGCTGCTTCTTCTGGCTGACGGCGGTGATGCGCGACGGCACGATCTTGCCGCGCTCAGAAATGTAGCGCTGCAGCAGACGCACGTCCTTGTAGTCGATCTTGGGCGCGTTGGCGCCGGAGAACGGGCAGGTCTTGCGGCGGCGATGGAACGGGCGCCGGGTCGGGATCTGATTGATGTCGACCATTATTCTGCACCCCCTTCAAAGCCTTCGCGCGGACGGCGCGGACCACGATCGGCACCAGCGTCGCCGAACGAGCGCGGCGGACGATCGCCGCGGTCGCCGCGATCACGATCGCCGAACGAACGCGGACCACGATCGCCACGGTCACGGTCGCCGAAGCCGCCGCGTTCCGAGCGCTCTTCGCGCTTCTGCATCATGGCCGACGGGCCTTCCTCATGCGCCTCGACCTTGATGGTCAGGAAACGCAGCACGTCCTCGGACAGGCCCATCTGGCGCTCCATCTCGTTGAGCGCGGCCGCCGGGCAATTCAGGTCCATCAGCGTGTAGTAAGCCTTCCGGTTCTTGTTGACCCGGTAGGTGAGGGACTTCAGTCCCCAGTTCTCGACCCGGCCGACGGACCCGCCATTAGCGGAGATGACACCCTTGTACTGTTCGACAAGCGCATCGACCTGCTGCTGCGAGAGGTCCTGCCGGGCAAGAAACACATGTTCGTAAAGAGCCATTATGTCCTATGCCTTTCTTCGTTTCTCTCCCGGTTCCCGGCGGCAAAAGCCTCTGCAACTTCTCTGACCCGCAAACCCTCGAAGGGGCAGGGGGAAGAAAGGAGCATGACGAGACGGTCGAGAGCGGAGACACGGGAGGCGGAAGCACTTCCGGCTTCACACGAAGGTTCTGAAAAACCTCCGGCCCTCCGTTCAGCCCCCAGCAAGGACCGGCAGATTGCTGGCGTCTATACAGCAATCCGGCCGCAAAGCAAGCGCAAGCGGCATTCCCGTGTGTCATAGCCGATGATCGGGGAGCAGCAACGGTCGGAGTTGTGGTTTCCGGCAACCACGTCTTAACCACACCAGCAGGTTGTGTAGAGTTGAAGCCTGGCCATCAACGGTCGATTCATCATGGAAGGCGCAAAAGCCCGGACAACCGCGCAAAAGCGGCAAGCATTTCCGGGGGTAAGGATGCTTTTCAACAAATTCTGGCGCTCGAAGAGCGGCAATTTCACGCTTGTGCTGGGACTGGGTTTGCCGGTCATCCTGACAGCAGTCGCTTTCGCAACCGATGTCTCGACCCTTATGCGGGCCAAGAGCAATCTGCAGAACGCTCTCGATTCGGCAAATCTTGCTTCTTCGCACCTTGGCGATCTCGACATCACCCGCAATGACGCTTTCAACCGCTATTTCCAGGCCAACATCGTCGGTCATGGCGAGCTCGGCAATGCGCAGGCGACGCTGACTGTCGACAAGGGCGTCAACTTCGTCAAGACAAAGGCGGTTGCCTCGGCGGACGTCAATCTCAACTTCGCCTTCCTGTTCGGCGACAGCAAGCACATCGTGGTCGATGCCTCGGCGGTCGAATCGAACAATCAGCTCGAAGTCGTGCTGGTACTGGACAACACCGGCTCGATGGCCGGCGCGCGCATGACGGCGCTGAGGACGGCGACAAAATCGTTGCTCGACACGCTCGAAGCGGCGAAATCGCCGACGCGCAAGATCCGCGCCTCGCTGGTTCCTTTCGTGACGGCCGTCAACGTCAATGGCGACGGCTTCGACCCGTCCTGGATCGACATGGACGGCAAGTCCTCAACCAACGGCGTCAATTTTCCCGTCATCGACGGCAAGCGGCCGAACCACATGGCGCTTTTCAAACAGCTCAAGAAGACCGGATGGACCGATGCCGGATGGAATGGCACCGGATGGAAGGGTTGTGTCGAGGCGCGGCCAGGCGCTTACAATATCTCCGACACGCCACCCGACACGGCCAAGCCCGACACGCTGTTCGTGCCGTACTTTGCGCCGGACGATCCCGAAGACGCCCAAAAGCCGTCTGGCTCCTATGGCAATTCGGATAAATACTACAACAACTCCTATCTCAACGATGTCAGCGACAAAACCAGGCTTGCCCAGTCGGGCATCAACATCCTGGGCATCGATCTCAGCAACCTGCTCGGCAATCTCATCGAACTTCTGTCGCCCGATGACAGGGCTGCCAGGGAAAAGATCGCCAAATATGTTGCGCCCGCCAAGGAACTCATCACCGAGATCGGCTCTCCCATCACTATCGGCCCGAACCGTGCGTGTCCGACTCCGGTGGTCCCCCTGACCGACGATTTCGACAAGCTGCGCAAGGCAGCCAGTCAGATGACCGAGTGGAACGGTTCGGGCACCAATGTCTCCGAGGGCCTGTCATGGGGTATGCGGGTGCTGTCGCCCGCCGCGCCCTACACCGATGGAGCGCCGTGGAAGACGCCAGGCATCAGCAAGATCGTGCTGTTGCTCACCGACGGCGAGAACGTCGTCTATGGCGCCAGCCAACAGCCGACGAAATCTGACTACACATCATATGGCTATCTGGCCGGCGGCCGTTTCGGATCAGATAACCAGACGACGGCGGCACGCAATGTCGACGGCTGGACCAAAAGCGTCTGCACGCAATTGAAGAACGAGGGCGTGCAAATCTACACCATGGTGCTGCAATCCGACACCGCAGCCAACCGCGCGCTTTACAGCGCCTGCGCTTCTGATCCGAGCGGCTATTATGCAGTTAACGATCCGACCAAATTGCCGGACGTTTTCCAGCAGATCGCCAACAAGTTCTCGAAGCTGCAATTGACGAACTGAACGCGCGATCCGGGACGGACGAGCCTGAGGGATCGTTGGGCTCAACTCGTATGGGCGACAACCTTGTCCTTGTCGACCGTTTCGGGGAAGAAGTCAGGCGCTGCCTGACGCTTGCCGAACATCATATCGTACTGCAGCAGGCGGAAATCGCGGATCGCCGGATCGATCTCCTTCTGCCGCGCCCAATCGGGGGTGGCTTCGCCAGCCGGCGTCAGCAGAAGATTGCGGTCGACGACACGGTAGCGTTCGCTCATCTCGCCCAGGAAGCCGGTGTAGTAGGGATGGCTGATTCCGGCCGTTTTCAGGATATGATAGGGCAGGAAGGCTGGGCTGACGGCACCCATCTGCTCAGCCGGCCCGGTGCGGTTCGACCAGATGACCAGCGGCGTCTCGTGATGCTCGAGAGCAGCCTCGGGCGACGCTTCCTTGCGCGGCGCGACATTGTCCTTGAGGAAGCCGGTTTCGACATAGACCGGCCCCAGCGGCGGCAGATGGTCGCCGAAGAAGGCGATTACGGTGGGGCGGGAGCGTTTCTTGGCCCATTCGACGAGGCGTTCGAGGCCGCGATCGGCATCGGCTGAGCCCTCGGCGTAGCTGAGTAGCGATTCGCGCGCCCACTGGCTGATCGGCGCCTGCACCCTATGCGTGGGATTGTAATAGCGGTTCGGCTCGTAGGGACCGTGGTTTTGCAGGCTGACCGCAAAGAAGAACACCGGCTCGTCGCTGGCGTCGGCCTCGCTGATGATCTCGTCGGTCATCGCCGCATCCGATGCCAGTGGCCCGCGCTTTTGCATTGGCGGCAGCGTCTCTTCCGACTTGAAATCGTTGAAGCCGAAATCGGCATAGACCGCGCCACGGTTCCAGAACCAGTTGGTGCCGGGATGGATGGCGCGCGCCCGGTAACCCTGGCTCTTCAGGAAGGTCGCGAGCGAAGGCGTCGGCGTGCGCACATATTGCTGATAGGGGATGCTGCCTGCCGGCAGGAACGCGTTGGAGAAGCCGGTCAGCGCCTCGAACTCGATATTGGCGGTCATGCCGCCGAACTCCGGCGAGAACATCGAGCCCGAGCGCAGCGCCCGCACATTGGGGATTGGATCTGGCGTGATGGTGACGCCAGGCAACTTGGTCGGATCCCAGAAGGATTCGCTCATGACGATGATGATGTCCGGCTTCTCGGCCGGCACCGAGGCGGTCACATCAGGCCTGGCTATCGCTGCGATTGCCTTGTCGGAATAGCCCGGCGGCGCCGAGACATGCGCCATCGGCACGTTGAGGGCAAAGGCCAGCGCAAAGCCGTTGGAGGCATAGTTTTCCTTCTGGTCCCACATGATCGGGATGATCTGCAGCCGATCCCTGGTCCAGGAGAAGGTGGCGTAGTCCATGATCGAAACGAAGAAGGCGAGCAGCGGCACTGCCAGCGTCAGCCGCGCAAGGCGCCCCTTGCGGCTGAGTGCGGGAACCTTGCGGCGCCATAGCCGCCAGCCGTAGACGAGCAGCGACAGGCCGGCGACGATGCCGACGACCATGGCAAGCGCGGTCATCGGCCGTTCGCGTACCAAAAGCGGCAGCAGCGCGAAGATCTGGCGGGCATAGAGGAAATCGGTCGGATAGAGCGGATCGCCGAGATAGTGCGACTTCTGGTGACCGACGAAAGCAAGCGACAAGGTCAGCGGCGCGACGATCATCAGGCTCTGGTGGCTGCGGCCGAGCACCGCATCGAAGCCGATCAGGAGCAGCGCAAACACGACGATGGTGGTCCAGCCCGGCTTGAACGGCTGCAGGAAGAAGGAGATGGTTCCGGCAAAGTCGCCGCGCACGATCAGTTCGATGGCAAACACCAGGATAGCGGCGATCGCCAGGCTGATCAGCCCATAGCGCACGACCGGCCATCTCCTGCCCGGCAGATAGCCGGTGGAGGGGTCGTCTTCCAGGAACTGTGGCGCGGCCTTGCCGGTGCGTTTGTAACTCTTTGCCACTTTAACTTCCCCACCCAGCGACAAGCGCGTCACTCGATTGTCATGGAATTGTCACGCAAAGCTAGCGCCTGTAACGGAAATAAGAAGAGCCAGCAAACGAATCGTGAGCGGTTTTCATCAGGAGTGATCGCCAAAAACCCTTTCGCAACAGGCACTCGGCGGACGAGGCTGCCCTCGGGCAGGGTCGAACCGGGCTTGACTTGGCGCCCCGCCATGCGTCACAGGCAAGAAAAACCCGTCTTCAGGCAAGCAAAACCAGCCCTTGGGAGCCCTCGCATGGCCGTTGCATTCACCTTTCCCGGACAAGGCAGCCAGGCGGTCGGCATGGGCAAGGATCTCGCCGACGCCTTCCCCGAAGCGCGCAGGGTCTTCCAGGAAGTCGACGATGCGCTCGGCGAAAACCTGTCGAAGCTGATCTGGGAAGGGCCGGAAGAGACGTTGACGCTGACCGCCAACGCGCAGCCGGCGCTGATGGCGGTGTCGCTGGCCGCGATCCGGGCGCTGGAATCGCGCGGCTTCTCGCTGAAAGGCAAGATCGCCTATGTCGCCGGTCATTCGCTGGGCGAATATTCGGCGTTGGCCGCTGCCGGCTTCGTTTCGGTTGCCGATGCCGCCCGGTTGCTGCGCATACGCGGCAATGCCATGCAGGCGGCGGTGCCGGCCGGCGAGGGCGCCATGGCGGCGATCATCGGATTGGAACATGCCGATGTCGAAGCCGCTTGCGCGGAAGCCGCCAAAGGCTCTGTCTGCCAGATCGCCAACGACAATGGCGGTGGCCAACTGGTCATCTCCGGCGCCAAGGCCGCGGTCGAACTGGCCGCGAAACTGTGCACCGAGAAAGGCGCCAAACGCGCGCTGATGCTGCAGGTGTCCGCGCCCTTCCATTCCGCGCTGATGGCGCCGGCCGCGAACGTCATGCGCGAAGCCCTGGCCGGCGTGGCAAAGAACGCGCCGGTGGTTCCCGTCCTCTCCAATGTTACGGTCAGCCCGACCAGCGATCCAGACGAGATCGCCCGCCGCCTGGTCGAACAGATAACCGGCCGCGTGCGTTGGCGCGAGACGGTGGAATGGTTCGGCGCAAACGGCGTCACCACGCTTTACGAGATCGGCGCCGGCAAGGTGCTTTCAGGATTGGCGCGGCGCATCAGCCGCGATGTCGCCACCGCGTCGGTCGGCACCGCGGCTGACGTCGAGGCGGCCATGGCGGCGCTTGCATAAAGCGTCATTTGATCCCATCCCTGTAAAGGGTGTTCTCTTCTCAATCAGGAGACAAAAATGTTCGAATTGACTGGCCGCAAGGCGCTCGTCACCGGCGCATCCGGCGGCATCGGCGAGGCGATCGCCAGGATGCTGCATGCGCAGGGCGCGATCGTCGGCCTGCATGGCACCCGCGTCGAGAAACTGGAAGCGCTGGCTAGCGAGCTTGGCGACCGGGTCAAGCTGTTCCCGGCCAATTTGTCCAACCGTGAGGAGGTCAAGGCGCTCGGCCAGAAAGCCGAAGCCGATCTCGAAGGCGTCGACATCCTGGTCAACAACGCCGGCATCACCAAGGACGGCCTGTTCGTGCGCATGTCGGATGCCGACTGGGACAGCGTGCTCGAGGTCAACCTGACCGCCGTGTTCAGGCTGACCCGCGAACTCACCCACCCGATGATGCGCCGCCGCCATGGCCGCATCATCAACATCACCTCGGTGGTCGGCATCACCGGCAATCCCGGCCAGACCAATTACTGCGCCTCAAAGGCCGGCATGATCGGCTTCTCCAAATCGCTGGCACAGGAGATCGCCACCCGCAACATCACCGTCAACTGCGTCGCCCCGGGCTTCATCGAATCGGCGATGACCGACAAGCTCAACGACAAGCAGAAAGAGGCGATCATGGCGGCGATCCCGACGCGGCGCATGGGCACCAGCGTTGAAGTCGCGTCCGCCGTCGCTTATCTCGCCTCCAACGAAGCCGCCTACGTCACTGGCCAGACCATCCACGTAAATGGCGGCATGGCTATGATTTGACGAGGTTCGGCAGCAACGCCGGCGGGTTGTGAAAAGAGACCATTTCGGCTTGGACCTCAGCTATTTTTCGTGTAATGCGGCCCGCAACCCGGCGGTTCGGGCAAAAACCGGTCCGTAGTCGTTGCGTTTTCGGCAGGACCATCTTTCAGCTTGATTAGCGGCATTCTGCCCGCTAACGAAGACAGACAAACAAAAGACGAGGATGCCCAAATGAGTGACACCGCAGAGCGCGTCAAGAAGATCGTCATCGAGCACCTTGGCGTCGATGCCGACAAAGTGACGGAGCAGGCGAGCTTCATCGATGATCTGGGCGCCGACAGCCTCGACACGGTCGAACTCGTCATGGCGTTCGAAGAAGAATTCGGCGTCGAGATTCCCGACGATGCGGCTGAGACCATCCTGACCGTTGGCGATGCCGTGAAGTACATCGACAAGGCTTCGGCCTGACGCTTTCCGCAGTCATCACCGGGGAGGACCTGCGATGAGGCGTGTCGTCGTCACGGGCCTTGGGTTGCTGTCGCCGTTCGGCATGGGCTTCGAGCACAGCTGGAAGGAACTTCTGACCGGCCGCAGCGCTGCCAAGCGCATCACTGAGTTCGAGGTGGAGGATCTTGCCTGCAAGATCGCCCACGTCATTCCGCGTGGTGGCGGCAGCAATGCCACCTTCAATCCGGAGGCCGTGCTCGAGCCGAAGGAACTGCGCAAGATCGGCGACTTCATCCTTTACGGGATTGCCGCCGCCGACGAGGCGCTGAAGGATTCCGGCTGGGAGCCCAAGACGCATGAAGAGCGGTGTGCCACCGGCGTTCTGATCGGCTCCGGCATCGGCGGCATCGAGGGCATCGCCGAGAACGCGATGATCCTCAAGGAGCGCGGCCCGCGCCGCATCAGCCCTTTCTTCATCCCGGGCCAGATCATCAATCTCGTCTCCGGGCAGGTTTCGATCCGGCACGGACTGAAAGGCCCGAACCATGCCGTCGTCACGGCCTGTTCGACCGGCGCGCACGCCATTGGCGATGCTGCCCGGTTGATCATGTGGGGCGATGCCGACGTGATGGTCGCCGGTGGCGCCGAAGCGCCGGTGACGCGGCTGTCGATCGCCGGCTTTGCCGCATGCCGGGCACTGTCGACGGAACGCAATGATTCGCCGCAAACGGCGTCGCGACCCTATGATCGCGACCGCGACGGCTTCGTCATGGGCGAGGGCGCCGGCGTTGTCGTGCTCGAGGAGCTCGAACATGCCAGGGCGCGCGGCGCCAAGATCTATGCCGAGGTGACGGGTTATGGTCTCACCGGCGATGCGCATCACATCACCGCGCCCGCCGAGGATGGCGATGGTGCCTTCCGTTGCATGACGGCGGCACTGAATCGGGCCAAGTTGACGCCGGCCGATGTCGACTACATCAACGCGCACGGCACCTCGACCATGGCCGACACGATCGAGCTCGGCGCTGTCGAGCGGCTTGTCGGCAATGCCGCGTCGAAGATTTCGATGTCGTCGACCAAGTCGTCGATCGGCCATCTGCTTGGGGCGGCGGGTGCCGCCGAAGCGATCTTCTCGATCCTGGCCATCAGGGACAATGTCGCGCCGCCGACCATCAACCTCGACAACCCGGAACGCGAAACCGCGATCGACCTGGTGCCGAACAAGCCGCGTGCCCGCCAGATCGACGTGGCGCTGTCCAATTCCTTCGGCTTTGGCGGGACCAACGCGTCGCTGGTCTTCCAGCGCTACAATGGCTGATCGTCCGGCTGCCGGGCCGCGCTTTGGCGTGCCGTCAATTTTGCCATATTCGCCCCTACTCTGCCGCTGGGGATTCGTCGGGCGATCAAACGGTAGGGCGAAATGAACACAAATCCGGCAGGCAACGGAGAATTCGGGCAACGGCCGCCGACATCCGGCCCGATCGTGCCGAAAACGGCCAGCGAAGCGTTGCGGCCGGAGGCTGGCACGCCGCCGCCGAAGCGCTCGCGTGCGTCACGCAGCCAGGTCGTCGTGTTCATGAACTTCGTCATCTCCTCGGTGATGCTGGTGGTTCTGGCGGCCGGCGTCGCGGTCTATTTCGGCAAGCAGGAATTCACCGAACCCGGACCTTCGGCCAATGGCGACACCTTCCTGGTCAAGCCGAGCACCGGCGTCCAGGATATCGCCGACCAGCTCGAACGCCGCGGGTTGATCAGCGACGCCCGGGTATTCCGCCTTGGCGTGCGGGCCTTCGGCAATGATTCCGCGCTGAAAGCCGGCGAGTACGAGATCAAGCCCAGGGCATCCATGCGCGATATCATGGAGCTTCTGAAGAGCGGCAAGTCGGTGATGTATTCGCTGACCATTCCTGAAGGACTGACGGTCGACCAGGCATTGCAGCGCATCGCCGAGGAGACTGCGTTGAGCGGCGACATGCCGGCAACCACGCCGCCGGAGGGCAGCCTCGCCACCGACACGCTGCGCTTCACGCGCGGAGCGACACGCCAGCAGATGGTCGACAAGCTGCTGGCGGATCAGAAGAAGCTGGTCGACGATGTCTGGCAGCGGCGCGCGCCTGACCTGCCGCTGGCCAACGTCGAGGAGTTCGTCACGCTGGCCTCGATCGTCGAGAAGGAGACGGGCAAGGGTGACGAGCGTTCGCGAGTTGCCGCCGTCTTCCTGAACCGGCTTGCCAAGGGCATGCGCCTGCAATCCGATCCGACCATCATTTACGGGCTGTTCGGCGGCAAGGGAAAGCCGGCGGACCGGCCGATCTACCAGTCGGACATCCAGAAACAGACGCCCTACAACACCTATGTGATCAATGGCTTGCCGCCGACGCCGATCGCCAATCCGGGTCGTGCAGCGCTGGAGGCGGTGGCCAATCCGTCGAAGACCGCCGACCTCTATTTCGTTGCCGACGGCACCGGCGGGCACGTCTTTGCCGCGACGCTGGACGAGCACAACGAGAACGTCGCCCGCTATCGCGCGTTGCTGAAGAAGCAGGCCGATGATGCCGCCAAAGCCGCCAAGACGACTGGCACCGGCGACAGCAATGCCGTCAAACCCGCTGGCGGTGGGCCGGCTGACGGTGCCGACGACAGCGGCGGTGACGCGGGCGCTGCCCAGTAAATGAAGAAAGGCGTTGCCCGGCAGGCAACGCCCTGACATTTGGAAGAGCGCCGCGCGTCCGGTTTCGGCGCGCCTGCGGCGCAGTCTTTTTCAAGCCGCACTCGCTCTGTCCGGAAAGCCGGTTCAGGGCGATGTGCCAGGGACGTGTGGGCGATATGAATTTGCAGAGCATGACCGGTTTTGCACGTGCCGTCGCCGAGCACGAAGGCACCTCGATCGCCTGGGAGGTCAAGTCCGTCAACGGCAAGAGCGTCGAGGTACGGCTGCGGCTGCCGCAAGGCTTCGAGCGGTTGGAACCTGCTGTCCGGCAAATACTTCAGAAACGTTTTGCACGCGGCAATTTCCAGGCGACGCTGACCATCGGCCGTGCCGTTGGCGCGCAGGCGCAGCCGGTCGTCAACGAAGCCTTCCTGAAGGACCTTGCTGGGCTCGCCAAGCGGCTGCAGGAGCAATTCGGCGTTGCTGCGGCGACGTCGGATGGATTGCTTTCGCTGCGCGGCGTGCTCGACATTCCTGAAACCGTCGAAACCGAGGAGGCGAGGGCCACGCTCGATGCCGCGATCATGGCCGCGCTCGAAGTGGCCTTGAACGGGCTCGAACAGGCACGGCAGGGCGAAGGAGCCGCGCTGGCTTTGCTGTTGTCGGGTCATATCGACACGATCGAGGCGCTGACGCTGCGGGCAGAAGTGGATCCATCCCGCGAGACCGCGGTGATCCGCGAACGCATCGCCGAGCAGGTCAGGCTGCTGATGGACGCTTCCGCCAATCTGGATGCCACCCGACTGCATATGGAGGCGGCGTTCCTGGCCACCAAGGCCGATATTCGCGAAGAGATCGACCGGCTGAAAACGCATGTCGCATCCGGCCGGGCACTGCTGGTGGGCGGCGGCGCGGTCGGTCGCAAGCTCGATTTTCTGGCACAGGAATTTAACCGCGAATCGAATACGCTGTGTTCCAAATCGAATGCCGCAGCCATCACCGCGATCGGCCTGGACCTGAAGGCGGTGGTCGACCAGTTTCGTGAACAGATCCAGAATCTGGAGTAGCCGATGGTTGCCAAGGATTTGGGGTCCCGCATACGCCGCCGGGGCCTGATGCTCGTCCTGTCGTCGCCGTCCGGCGCCGGCAAGTCGACGATCGCGCGCAATCTTCTGGAAAGCGATTCCAGCCTCGAACTGTCGGTCTCGGTCACCACCAGGCCGCGCCGTGGAAGCGAGATCGAAGGCGTCCACTATCATTTTCGGACGATGCGCGAATTCGAGCGGCTTCGTGATTCCGACGCGCTGCTGGAGTGGGCCGAGGTGCATGGCAATTGCTATGCGACGCCGCGCGAACCGGCCGAACTGGCGCTGTCCGAGGGGCGCGACATGCTGTTCGACATCGACTGGCAAGGCGCCCAGCAGCTCAAGGAGAAGATGCGCGCCGACATTGTCTCGATCTTCATCCTGCCGCCATCGATGAAGGAGTTGAAGGCGCGGCTGAAACGTCGCGCTGAAGACCAGGAGGCGGTGATCGAGACGCGGCTGAAAAACGCCCGCAACGAGATCGAGCACTGGAAGGAATATGATTTCGTCATCGTCAATGATGACCTTGACCGCGCCTTCGCCGAAGTGCGCGGCATCGTCGTCGCCGAGCGGCTAAGACGCGACCGCCGGCCAGGCCTGTTCGATTTCGTCTCTGGACTGTTGGACGAGAAGACGGGCTGAGACCTCTTCCTTCGCCCCGTTCACGGGGAGAAGGTGGCCCGAAGGGCCGGATGAGGGGCGGTGCTGGCATTTCAAGGTTCGTGCTGCCCCCTCATCTGCCTGCCGGCATCTTCTCCCCGTAAACGGGGAGAAGAGAGCTACACGGCATTGGTCAGCCGCACGAATTCCTCGACGCTGAGCGTCTCGGCGCGGCGTGTCGGATCGATGCCGGCGCGTTCGAGCAGGGCCTCGCCGCCGAGGTTTTTCACGCTCTGCCGCAGCATCTTGCGACGTTGGCCGAAAGCGGCTTCTGTGACGCGGCCGAGTTTCTTCACCTCGGCGGGCAGGGGCGTCGGGCGCGGCACCAGATGCACCACCGAGGAGGTGACCTTTGGCGGCGGCGTGAATGCCTGTGGCGGTACGTCGAAGGCGATCCTCGCCTCCGTCCGCCAGCCGGCAAGAACCCCCAGCCGGCCATAGCTGTCGCTGCCGGCAGGCGCGACGATGCGCTCGGCCACCTCGCGCTGGAACATCAAAGTCATCGAGGTGTAGAAAGGCGGCCAGTCGCTGACCGTCAACCAGCGCACCAGCAGCTCCGTGCCGATATTGTAGGGCAGGTTGGCCACGATCTTGACCGGGCCGCCATTGCCGGTCGCTCGACTGGCAAGGCCTGTGAAATCCGTCTTCAGCGCATCGCCGGAAACAACCTCCAGACGGCCGGGATAGTGGTCGGACACTTCGGCAAGAGCAGCCAGGCAACGTTCGTCACGCTCGATGGCGATGACGTGACGCGCGCCGTTGGAAAGCAGGGCGCGGGTCAGCCCGCCGGGACCGGGACCGACCTCGATCACGGTTGCATCGGACAAGTCGCCGGCGGTGCGCGCGATCTTGCCGGTGAGGTTGAGGTCGAGCAGGAAATTCTGGCCGAGCGCCTTCTTTGCCTGCAGCCCATGACGCTCGATCACCTCGCGCAGCGGCGGCAGCCCGTCGATGCTCATGCCCGAGATCTCATACCGCAACCGCCTTCGTGTTCGTGTCGGCCAGCCGCCGGGCAAGCTTCAGCGCCGCTATCAGGCTGTCGGGCCGCGCCACACCCTTGCCGGCGATGTCGAAGGCCGTGCCGTGGTCGGGCGAGGTGCGGATGAAGGGCAGGCCGAGCGTGACATTGACCGCCTCGTCGAAAGCCAGCGCCTTGGCCGGGATCAGCGCCTGGTCGTGATACATGCAAAGGGCCGCGTCGTAGCCCGCCCGCGCCCGGACATGGAACAACGTGTCGGCCGGCAAAGGGCCGAAAGCGTCGATGCCATCGGCACGCAGGATGTCGACCGCCGGGCGCACGATCCGCTCGTCCTCGAGGCCCATGGCGCCGCCTTCGCCGGCATGCGGGTTGAGCCCGGCAATCGCCAGCCGTGGCTTGGCGATGCCGAAGCGGCCGGTAAGGTCGGCGGCGGTGATGCGCGCGGTGGCGACGATCAGCTCGGTGGTCAGTGCCTTCGGCACCTCGGCCAGCGCGATGTGGATGGTGACGGGAACGGTGCGCAGGTCGGGTCCTGCCAGCATCATCACCGGCATCGCCTCGACGCCGCTGTGCCGGGCCGCCAGATGCGCCAGATACTCGGTGTGGCCGGGGAAGCGAAAGCCGGCGTCGTAGAGCGGCTTCTTGGCGATGGGGCAGGTGACCACGGCCGAGGCTTCGCCGGCAAGGCAATCGGCGACGGCGCGGTCGATGGCCTCGATGGTGGCGGCCGCATTGGCCGGATCCGGCCGGCCGGGACTGTCGATGCAGCGGGCAGTCAGTGGAACGATCGGCAAGGCGCGGGCAAAGACCTGCGCCGCTTGCGCTGATGTCGTTTCGACGACCGGCAGCGAAATGCCGAGCAGGCGCGCCCGGGAGGCGATCAGCGCCGGATCGGCGAGCAGGTAGAAGGGGGGCAGGGCGGCAGCTTCGCGCGCCATAAAGGCGGCGATGGCGATCTCCGGCCCAATGCCGGACGGATCGCCGGCGCTCAACGCGAGCGCAGTCACTGCGTTGCTCACGTCAGCGCTTGACGATGCGGGCTTTTGCCTTCAGCTCGTCGACATATTTCTTGCTGAGCGCGTCGGCATCCTTGTCGCCGCCGGAGCCTTCGGCCTGAAACGCCATCTGGGCGACCTTGTCGTCGGACACTTCGCGCGACGAGCAGATGCCGATGAATTCGACGCCGCGTTCGGTTTCGCGCGTGGCGGTGGCACCGCCGACTTTGGTCGCCTTGATCTGCTCGGCCCAGTCCGGCGGCAGCTGCGGCGCCAGCACCCGGCCCAGATCCCGAACGGTGACGTCGATCAGGCCCTTGGCGAATTCGCGCGTCGTTTTGCAGCCGTTGAAGCGGGCGCGCATGGCGTCGGCCTCGCGCTTGCGTTTGCCCAGCGTCGCGCTGCGTTCAGCTGCCGGCACCACGAAGATGACCTGCTGCAGCATGTATTCGGTGGCGCTCGGTTTGGCGCCGCCTTTTTCGAGCATCTTCCTCACGAGATCCTGCTCGCTGACGGCACCGGTGCCGTCGCCAGAACGGTAGCGCGCGCTCAAAGCCTGGTTCCAGGCCATCTGGGCGCGGATGAATTCCTTGAAGTGGCTCTTGGTGACGCCTGACTTCTCCATGACGCCGTCAAGCTGGCTGAGCTGCATCTTGTTGCTCGAGGCAAAGCGCTGATACGCCGCCTCGACTTGTGCGTCGCTGATGCGGATGCCAAGCCGCTTGGCCTCGGCCATACGAAGCGTCTGGTCGATCATTTCCTGGCCGGCATCGCCCTTCTTGCGCTGCAGCTTCAGGAAGGCGGCGCGATGGGCTATGTCGCCGGTGGTGACCGGAATGTTGTTGACGACGTATTTGATCTCGCTGGCGAAAGCCGGCGGCGTCATTGCAGTGATCGACACGGACGTCGCCGCCACGAGCAACGCGAAACCTGCTGAAAAGAGGTATTTCCTCATCGTTGGTATCCCAATTCTATCCCGGTCCCGCCCAATTTCATCTTTCCAGGTGCGCGAAATCCGTGCCAGCCCTATGCGGCGAAACGATGTCGCCGATTGTTACTGGATCGTGTCGATGGCACTGGTCGACGAGCCGAATTCGCCGAGGGTGCGGAACGACAGATTGAAGCCGATGGTCTGCGACACCTCCCTGGTGTTCAGATCGCGCGACTGCGAGTAGGTCATCAGATAAGTGAAGCAGGAATCGTTGTAGGCGAAGCCGACACCGTCCTTGACCAGCAGGCTTTGCTGCAGGTCGTAGGTTCCTGTGCCGAAGACGCGCCAGTTTTCGGCCAGATGCGTGGATGCACCAAGTGTGACTTCGTGACGGTCTTCCGTGAAACCGTACAGCGGCTGGGCCTGGATGAACGCGTATTTGGCGCTCAGCGACACAGGCAGGCCGGAATAGGCGGCCTTCAACTCGGCACGGCGGACCTCGAAACTCTGTTCGTCGAAACGGCCGCTGACCGAGGCCGCGAAGCCGTTGGGGCTGTTGATGCCGAACAGGCCGACATAGTCGGACTTGGTCGTGTCGAGGCCGGAATTGGCGCCGACATTGACCAGATCCGGCGCGGCGAAAGAGTTCTCGCCGCCGATCTGATAGGATTGGCCGAAAATGGCATTGGTACCCCAGCCATTGTTGTACGAGCCGGAATAGCGGAGGCCGACATTGGCGCGCGAACCGCCTTCGACGCGGTCGTAACCGGAGAACTTGTCGCGCTCGAACAAGGTGGTCGCGTCGAAGACCATGCTTTGGGCGTCTTCGTTGGGCACTGAGAGGCCGCCGACATATTGCTCGTTCGGACGCATGAAGACCTGCGCCATTGGCTCGATGACATGGCTGGACCCGCTGGCCATGGAAAACAGCACCGGCCAACGCATCTCAAGGCCCGCGGTTGCCATGTAACGGGCAAATGACGAGCGCATATCGTCCTGCTCGCCCAAATGCGTTGCCATTCGGTCGATGGCGTCTAGCGAAGCCGACGATGCGTTGAGGTAATCCACATCGCCCTGCAGCGCGAGCAACGGCGTTAGCACCAGTCCGTCATCTGTGACGAAACTCCGCTTCCACTCGGCCTCGGCGGTGAGACGGCCCGATTCGCCTTCGATGCCGCGGACGCGCTGTGTGGGAGTGAGGGCATTGTAGGGCTGGACGAAGGTCTCGTCGACATCGTCGCGGCGGATGACACGCGCGTTGACATTGAGGGACAGCTGGCCGCCGGCCACCGAGGCATCAGGAATATAGGCGTAATCGAGCGACGGCAGCACCCAGGGCTGTTGTCCGCTTCGCGCAGAGATATTGTCGTCAGGCGTATCTTCCTGCACATCGAAATGCATGGCGCGCACGTCGAAATAGTTGCGGCCGTTGAGACCCGTCAAGTAGACCGACGACTGGTGGACGCTGCTATTGTACTTGTCGATGCCGTAGGTGTTCGAGAAGTTCTTGTCGGTCTGCAGCAGCACGTCCCAGCCGAAGTTCCAGCGTGAGTTGATGGCGAACTGCCCCTGGGTACCCATCATGCCGCGGAATTTGTTGGGATCGCCGGCGCTGCCCGAATTGACGTTGTGGCCAGAGCTGGATGGGAAGGCAGTGGTGTCGAGGAAGGCGTCGGGATTCTGCTGGTGTATCCCGGCGATCTTCAAGCTGTACTCGCCATTGTCGAAGCGCTGACGCCACTCGGCCTCACCGAGGAAGCCCTGCTTGGTATAGCCGGTGCCGGTGACGGTCAGGTCGTAGGTCGGCGCCAATGCGAGATAATAGGGGACTTTCACGCCGACGCCGAGATCGCTCTTGTAGATGATGCTCGGGATCAGGAAGCCGCTCTTGCGCTTCACCGTCGGGTCGGCAATTTCGAATGCAGGCAGATAAGCAAGCGGAAAACCGAAGAACTCGAAATTCGCATTCTCGAAGCGAACCGTCTTCTTCTCGCCGTTCCAGATGATCTTCTTGGCCTTGACGCGCCAGGTCGGCGCTTTATCCGGCTTATCCTCGCACGGCTCGCAGGCGGTGTAGACGCCATTGTGGAAGGTGGTCAGCACGCCGCCCATGCGTTCGGCGCTTTCGGCGGCGAAATAGGCCTTGTCGATGGTCTCGACCCGCAACGCGTTGACGAAGCCGTCGGCGAAGTCATCGGTGATGTCGATATGTTGCGAATTGATCTTGGTGCCGTCGCTGTTGATGACTTCGACGTTGCCGCTCGCGACCATCCGCTTGGTGTTGCGGTTGTATTCGACGCGCTGGGCGACAAGGCGATTGCCACCATAGTCGATC
Organism: Mesorhizobium sp. WSM4822; assembly: GCF_055811155.1. Classification (NCBI taxonomy): domain Bacteria; kingdom Pseudomonadati; phylum Pseudomonadota; class Alphaproteobacteria; order Hyphomicrobiales; family Phyllobacteriaceae; genus Mesorhizobium; species Mesorhizobium sp. WSM4822. The sequence continues at coordinate 470,608 of NZ_JBVVQM010000004.1, forward strand.
TGCACACCGCCGACGGCGGTCACGGTCTGGTTGTCGTTGTTGTAGACCAGCGTATCGGCCGCCAGCAGCATTTGCGAGCCGGCCGGAACCGATGTCGCCATGTCGCCGACGTCCTGCGCAAGCGCCGGTGCCGGAACGGCGTAGGCAAGCACGCACGCCAAGGCGGTCGCCGCATAGAGGCGCGCCAAACCGGCCTGCCTGTTGCTGGGCAAAAACGCCTCCCTCACTAGCCGTCTTCCTTGTATAGCAGGAAAGTCACCCCGAAGAACATAGCCACCATGACCGGTACCCAGGCGGCTACGACAGTCGGCACGAATCCCGCCACGCCGAATGCCTTCACCAGCACCGAAACGACATAAAGCAGAAAGCCAGCGATGATGCCACCCAGAATCATCGTCGCCGACTGCCCCATCCTAGCAAATCGCATTGAAACCGTTGCCGCGATCAGCGTCATGGCGACGAGAAGGAACGGCAACGCCACGAGCGAATCAAACTGCATGGCAAAAGCATTTGCCTTGAGGCCGAAGGAGCGGGCAACCTCGACCTTTCCGGGCAGGTCATAGAAGGGGATGGTTTCGGGGCGCGCCAGCCGCTCTTGCACGAATTCGGGCTTTAGATTGGTCGGTACGCGATCGGTTGCCGATGCCTGGATCGTGCCGTTCTGGAATGTCTTGACGTCCTGCAATTCCCAATAGCCGTCGCGCAGGAAGGCACGGGCGGCGTCCTTGCGCTCGACGATGTTGCCTTGCGGGTCGAGAATGAAAAATACGACATCGGCCATTTCCAGGCCCTGGTTCAGGATGGCCCGCGCACCGATGATGGTGTCGCCCGAACTGGTTTTCTGCCGGATCCAGGGCGCGGCATCGGCCGAGACCGTATTCGATTTGCCGGAACGCAGCTGGGTTTCGATCTGCTCGGACCAGGAGAATGCGTGCGCGGCGAGTGGATTGATGACGCCAACCGACAGGACGCCGAACAGCAAGGCTCCGATACAGCAGGGCAAGAGGAACTGCCAGGCGGAAACACCGGCGGAACGGGCGATGACCAGCTCGTAGCGCCGGTTCAGCGACACCAGCGTGGCCATCGCCGAGAAGAGACCGACGAACGGCACCGTCTGCAGCATGATCATCGGCATACGGAGGCCTGAAATGGCTACCGCCGTGCCGTAGGTGAAGCCGGGCAGGCCGGTGGTGCGGCCGGACAGCTCGGTGAAGTCGATCAGGAACACCAATGCCAGGAGGCCGATGAAGAACCAGATGGTGATCGTCACATAGCGGAAGAAGAAGTAGCGGCCCAGTGTCCAGCCCATCAGCCGACCCCTTGCCCTGATGCGCCGCGCCTGGACAAACGCAATTTGAAAGCATTCCAGCTGTCAGCGATGCGCGTGGCGAAGTTTGTCATCCAGTCCGCCCAGGTCACCGGCAGTTCCAGTGTTCGGTTGGAGACGATGAACCAGATCGCCACCGCGGAAGCCACGATCGGCACGCCATAGACCATATACGCATATTGCGGGACCTCATCCGCCTTGCTGGCGGCAAAAAAGCCCAGCCAACGCACGAACAGCGATATCGTGATCGCCGTGATCAGCGGATTGACGCGCGCCTCGCGGTGCGAGCGCGCATCCCCGGCGACCGCAAGCGCGATCAGCGCGAAAACCATGGAATAGGTCCATTCCGAGAACCGTTGGTTGACCTCGGCCCGGTATTCGTAGGGGTTCTGCTGATAGTACTTGTCGTTGGCGCCCGGGTTGAGCAGGTACTGCGTCGTCTGGTCCTTGGGCAGGAGCGTCACCGCCGAAGCCGCCGCCATGAAGGCCGACATGTCGAAGGCATAGGAGGTAAAGCGGATGACGGAGAGATCGCCGGTCAGCGTTTTGCGATGGATGACGCCGTCATTCATCATCAGCACCTTTTCACCGCCGCGTTCGACGATGCTGCCGGTCTTGGCGTAGTAGACGAGGTTGACGCCTTCCTCGCGCGAATCGGCGACGAAAATGCCACCCAGCCGGTTGTCGGGAAGGCGCTCACCGATCTGCAGGAACAGCCCGTCGTCAATCTTGCGGAAGGTGCCTTCCTGGATGATCAGCGACAACAGATCCGCGCGCGACGAGGCCACCAGTGCCCGGTTCTTCTGCCGTGCGTAAGGGTCGATGCCGTTGTCGACGGCAAAGGAAAAAACGGCGGCGGCGAGCGCCAGCAACATGATCGGCCGTACGATCGTCCAGCGCGAGGCCCCCGCGGCGTTGACGACGGCGAGTTCGGAATCCGAATTCATCACACTGAGTGTCTGTGCGACTGCCACCACCAGCGCAAAAGGCACCACGATCGGGATGATCGACGGAAGGATGAGGGCGGCGACTTCGAAGAAGGTCAACGCCGACTGGCCGCTGTCTGTCACCAGATCGATCTTTGCCAGCACCTGTGTCGTCCACACGATCGCCAGCGTCCACACAAGAGCGGCCATGAAGACCACGAAAGCGCGGCGCATGATGTAGCGTTCAACGACCTTCATGAAGGCTTTTCTCGATTTTTTCGAACGGCATCATGCCACCGAACAAGGTAGCTGTCCGGCAGCGCCTGCACAACTGGCTCCATCAGATGGTCGATCCGGGTTCTGTCCCACATTACGCCCCCCGGCTGGGCGGAGTGTCGGCGGGAATGGATAAGAAAGGGCGAACATCGATGGTTAACAACAGGTTGCGGCAAAAAGCGGGGCCGTGCCGCGACGAATCGTCATCGATTCCATAGGTCATATGGGATGCCAATTCGGCAAAGTCTTGCCAAATGCCGGAAAACGACCAAATGTCGCGCATCGTTTCGAACCGCTTCCCCAAAAGTCGCGCATTCCCTGAAAGCAGGACATGATGAATCAAAGACCGTCGATCGCCTTCGCCAAATTTTCCGGGTCCCAGAGCGCGGTAAACAAGAAGGGCACTGTCTTCGTGTTCGCGGCGGATGAGGGCGGCCTGAGTGACGTCGCCAAGGCCGGCGATCCCGGCAAGACATTGGAGCGGGCCTTTCCCGTGGCTGAGTTCATGGGCAAGTTCGCCAGCACGGTGGAAGTTCTGGCGCCGCAGGGAGCGTCGCTCGACAGACTCGTGGCGATAGGCACCGGCAAGGTGTCGGGACTGGACGAATATGCGTGGCTGAAGCTTGGCGGCACCGTTGCCGCGTCGCTGCGCAAGGCGACCGAAGTGGCGGTGGTCCTCGATGTGGCCGGCGCCTCGCCGAGTGCGAAGGATGCGGCAAACCTTGCCGCGGGCATTCTCCTGCGCAGCTATTCCTTCGATAAGTACAAGACCAGGAAGGACAAGGACGACAGCAAGGCAGAGCCGAAGAAGCCGGTCAAGGTGACCATCCACACCGCCGATCCGGCCGCTGCGAAGAAGGCCTTCGCCGATGCCGAGGCGGTGATAGACGGCGTCCTGCTGGCGCGCGACCTCGTCAACGAACCGGCAAACGTGCTTGGACCGGTCGAGTTCGCTGCCCGCGCCAAGGAACTCGAGGCGCTAGGCGTCAAGGTCGAGATATTGGCTGAGAAGGAAATGAAGAAGCTCGGCATGGGCTCGCTGCTCGGTGTCGCGCAAGGCTCGCCGCGCGGCGCCCGCATGGCGATCATGCAGTGGAACGGCGGCAAGCCGAAGGACAGGCCGATCGCCTTCGTCGGCAAGGGCGTCACTTTCGACACCGGCGGCAATTCCATAAAGCCGGCCTCGGGCATGGAGGATATGAAGGGCGACATGGGCGGTGCCGCCGCCGTCACCGGCTTGATGCATGCGCTGGCGGCCCGCAAGGCGAAAGCCAATGTCGTCGGTATCATCGGACTGGTCGAAAATGCTGTCGACGGTCATGCCCAGCGTCCCGGTGATATCGTCACTTCGATGTCGGGCCAGACCATCGAGGTGCTCAATACCGATGCCGAGGGCCGCCTCGTGCTGGCCGATGCGTTGTGGTACTGCAACGACCGCTTCCAGCCGAAATTCATGGTCAATCTGGCGACGCTGACCGGCGCCATCATGGTGGCGCTCGGCCAACATTATGCCGGCCTGTTTTCCAACAATGACGAGCTGGCCGAAAAGTTGTCGGCGGCGGGGCAGGCGACGCAGGAACGGCTGTGGCGCATGCCGCTCGGTGCCGAATACGACAAGCTCATCGATTCCAAGAACGCCGACATGAAGAACATCGGCGGCCGTTTTGGCGGCGCCACCATTGCGGCGCAGTTTCTGCAGCGCTTCGTCAAGGAAACGCCATGGGCTCATCTCGACATTGCCGGCACGGCGATGGGGGCGCCGTCGAACGAGATCAACCAGTCCTGGGGTTCCGGTTTCGGCGTCAGGCTGCTCGACCGGCTGGTGCGCGATAATTATGAGCAGTGAACGGGTTCAATCACTATAGGCTGAAGCGATGGCCGACGTCCTGTTCTACCACCTGACCGAATCGACGTTGGAGGATGCGCTGCCAGGCCTCCTGGAGCGCAGCGTCGACCGTGGCTGGCGCGCCGTGGTGCAGACAGGCACCGAGGAACGCCGCGATGCGCTCGACCAGCATCTGTGGACCTTCCGCGACGATTCGTTCCTGGCGCACGCAACCGATCGTGAGGCTCATCCCGGTGAACAGCCGATTCTGTTGACCACCGGCGACGGCAATCCCAACGACGCCAAGATTAGGTTCCTGGTCGACGGTGCGGTGCCGCCTGACCTTGGCGGCTACGAGCGCGCGGTGTTCCTGTTCGATGGCCACGATGCCGCCCAGCTCGAGGCGGCGCGAGGGCACTGGAAGGTGATGAAGAGCGCTGGCCACGCCGTCACCTACTGGCAACAGACGCCAGATCGCCGCTGGGAGCGCAAGGCTTAAGCAGGTCGCCTGAACGTTCAGGCGACCTGCTTGACCTGTGCCGCGTCACGACAATATCTACTGCTTTGCCTTGATCCGGTTCATTTTCGTTGTGACATAGTCGCCGTATTTCAATTTCATCGACTCGTCCGACCGGTTTCGACGCGGGCTCTTGAAAACGTACCATTCGCCATCAGGCGATTTACGCTTGTAGATAACCTCGCCCACTTGGCGATGCTCGAAGCAGGTCATCGAGCCCTTCACCCCCCAGGAGCCATGCCATTGCGCGCGGTAGCAGAGCTTGCCGCCGCCGGGAATGAACCACATGCCGTCGCCATAGCCCGACTTGCCCTTGTCGTGAGTCCAGGCATCGAACTGCCTCTGCTTGACGGCAAAGAACCCGGCGCCCTTCTTGCCCCACAGCCACGAATGGTTCTGATAAATCTGGTAGACGCCTTCGTCAGGAACGACTGTGGCTTTTTGCGCCTGCTCGGCGATCCTTGTCGCCGTCTTGGCCGTCGCAGGAACCTGAAAGGCAAGAACAAGAACGGAGCAGGCGAATGCCGCTCCGAGATAATTTCCCACTACCCGTTTCACGAAACTTCTCCACAGACTGATTTACGCTACGCCTCAACCCTCATCCCGAACCGCTGGTTCGAGATGGATCATGATCAAACAAGGAGATTGGAAATCGATCCCGATCGCGTCGAGATCGATCAGCACGATGCGTCTACGGCAGGACGTGCTGGGTCACCCTCCAGTCGGGCAGACCATAGCCACCCAGCCACGGCCACACTTCCTTCTGGTTGAAGTAGACGACCGAAGTCAGCGCCGGGAACTCCGCGTAGGATTTGCGGGAATCTTCCTGCCATTTCGAGACATAGTCCTGCTTTCCGACATAGCCGAGTTCCGCAACGACGATCGGCTTGTTGAACACTGCAACGCGGTCATAGCCGGGCTTCAGCAGCTCAGCGAAGGTACGGTCATGACCGGCCTCGTCATTGTCCTTTTTCTGCAGACCGAACACCGACAGGCCGATGACGTCGACATAGTCGTCGCCGGGGTAGTATTTTTCCAGACCCTCTTCGCCCTTGGGCGACCACATATACTTGGCGGCGGGGGCAGCCTTGCGGCAGATATCGACCTCGCGCTTGTAAGCGGAGATCCAGTCCTTGGGAGCCCAGTTGGCCCAAGTGAAGCGGCCGTTCTTGTCTTCCATTTCCTGAGCCCAGCGAATGGTCACCGGGCTCTTCATCTGTCCCACCAGGCCGCAGATTGCCTGCATGTTGGCGTCATATTTGCCGCTCAAAATGCCGTCGCGCAATTCGGGCGGGGTGATGCGCCAGTCCTTCGACCAGGTCCACGGCTCAACCGTAATCAGCAGCGAACGTCCGCGTTGAAGCGCATAGGCGTCGGCAAGCGGCAGCGTCGACAGGTCGACGTCTTCCCAAGGCAGGAACAGCTCTTCGATGCTGGCACTCTTGTCGGCGCTGAAGTCGCCGTAGGGATCATAGGATCCGAACGCCGAGGCGGCGCTGCTCGTTTGGACGGGGTCCGTCGCGGCTACCGAGCCAGCGCCTCCTGCCGTGGGGAACGCGGCGCTTCCGCCCAATGCCAGCGCGATTGCGAGTGCTTTTACTGTGGAGTATTTCATGTCGATCTCCCATGGCCCCAACCTCTTTCGGAAGTTAAAGCTTCGCCCGTGCGCATCGATGCCTGATCGACACGACTACCCAAAAACCGATCGGCTCTATTTGGCAGAATCTGCGGGATTTCGGAGCGACCCCATTGGCGGATGTGCGAACCTGGCACAGAGCCACCCAAAATTACCTCTCAAGCCCCTATACAGGGGGCGTTCGAGAGAAAGTTCGCCGCGATACTCACAAATTCGCGTCAAAATCCCGATATATCATCCCTGGCTAATTTAAGAGCCGGTCAGGGCCAAGAGTCAAGCACAATTAACGGTTGCTTAACCTTGACGACCGCAACATGGTTAACGGCTTTGGCCGGATCCCCTCCGACTGCCTCGACCCGTCGATGAATTTCCAGCACCGAAGAGTTTACCGGCTCGCCGCCAGACTGACTGCTCGGTAGCGGCTATTCCTCCCCCGATAAGCGTAAGGTTAACCAAATCTCAAGAATCATATTCAACAAACAATTAATTTAGTTGACGCTAAGAAAGCATTAGCTAATTCTAATCCTGGGATTTTGGGAGCTTCCAGCCACCTTGTCGGCGGAAGCCCAAAGTGGCGGGCGAGTTAGTGTATGAGTGCTTCCGTGCATGATGGCGTCGTCGGCCATAAGAGCAGACGGGCGCATCGATCTGAGGCGGCTCTGGCAGTCACTGCGCAGAAGGGGCCCTTTCTGGTGCCCGTGCTGTCGGCCATTCAGCAATGGATCCTGAGACTGGCGCTGGCTTTCTGGTTCTGCACACTCGGGTTTTTCTGGATCTGGTGGCTGAAGCCGGAGCATGTCGAACATCTCGGGCCATACACGTTCGCAACACTCATCCTGGTATGGCTCACGCTCATGCCGTTGTACTTTCTCTTGAACGTGCATGCGTCGAAAAAACCGTCCAAGCTTCACACGATCCCGAAGCGTTCGCGGGTCGCGATGGTGGTCACCAAGGCCCCCTCCGAACCGTTTGCCGTCGTTGCGCGCACGCTCGAAGCGATGCTGGCACAGGATTACCCGCACGATACCTGGCTGGCCGACGAGGATCCCTCCGAAGAGACAGTTCGCTGGTGCGACGCTCACGGCGTGATGATTTCGACGCGGCGCGGCAGGCAAGACTATCACCGCACGACATGGCCACGCCGGACGCGCTGCAAGGAAGGCAATTTGGCGTTCTTCTACGACCACTATGGCTACGAGCGTTACGATTTCGTCGCCCAGATGGATGCGGACCATGTACCGACGCCAACCTATCTGAGGGAGATCCTGTTTCCCTTCGCCGATCCCTCGGTTGGCTATGTCTCGGCGCCGAGCATCTGCGACAACAACGCCGCCGAGAGTTGGGCGGCGCGCGGCAGGCTGTTTCCGGAAGGGATGTTTCACGGACCGCTGCAGTCCGGCCATACGAGCGGTGGAGCTCCGCTCTGCATCGGCTCGCATTATGCCGTGCGGACCAAGGCGCTGAAGCAGGCGGGCGGTCTCGGTCCTGAACTGGCGGAAGATCACTCCACCTCCATGTTGATCAACGCGGCCGGATGGCACGGCGTGCATGCGCTCGACGCCATCGCCCATGGCGATGGCCCGCAGACCTTCGCCGACCTCATCACCCAGGAATTCCAGTGGTCGCGCAGTCTGATGACGATCCTGCTCGAATATTCGCCGAGCTATCTCCCAAAGCTGTCGCCGCGGCTGAGATTCCAATTCCTCTTTTGCCAGCTCTGGTATCCGCTGTTCGCCGTCTTTGCGTTGCTGATGTACGTCATGCCGGTCTATGCGCTGTCTACCGGGCGCAACTTCGCCAATGTCATGTATCTCGACTTTTTGTTCTACTATCTGCCGAACGCGGTCGCGCTGGTTGGCCTGGTGATGCTGCTGAAGGCGTTCGGCCTCTCGCGCCCGATGACGGCCAAGACGATCAGCTGGGAAGGCACGCTGTTCCTCTTCTTCGCGCGTTGGCCTTGGGTGCTGGCCGGCACGTTGTCGTCGATCCGCGACTATCTGACCAAATCATTCGTCGATTTCCGCGTCACGCCCAAGGGCAGCGGCCCCAAGCACCTTCTGCCGGCTCGCGCCCTCACTCCCTATGTGGCGCTGGCCATCGGCGCGGCACTGCCTGTCCTGCTCGTTGAGCACCCCTTCGATGCCACGGGCTTCTACTGGTTCGCCGCCTTCAACGCCTTCCTCTACGGGCTGCTGGTTGTTGTGATTGTCGTAAGGCACGTCATCGAAAACAGGATTCCGTTGCGCGCCAATGCGGCGAAAGTCGCCTTTCAGGGGTCGCTTGCCGTGCTGGCGCTGATCGTGCCCGCCGCGGGCTTCTACGATCGCGGCATGGAAGGCGTCTACGGACTGCAGCAGGGCGCCGGTGGCCTGCGCATCGTGCGCATCGCCTATGTGGTTTCCGGCGCAGGCCAGGGCAACATCGGTGGCCGCAATTTCTACTTCGATCCAGGTTGGGAAACGCGGCGCTGAATGCTGGGAGGCGTCCGCGTAGCGGGCCGGCACTCTGGAACGGCTGCAGGCACGAGCCCAAAAGATCAAACTTTAATTATATCCGATCGATTGCCGAAAGGCCGCGTTCATCGTGTCGTTTGCATGATCTTTAATAAGTTTCCCCTAATATACAATCCATGATGTGAGCGGCGATAGGCTGCTCGCGTGGCGCGGAAGCCAAAAAAGCAAATAGATCTCCGCGCTGCAACGAATTATATTCGTGGTAGGGGACAATGATGAACAAAGTTATGGAAAGAAGGGCAAGGATCGGCACGAAATATGCTTGTGCATTTGCCGCCGTTGCATTGATCTCGATACTCTCAGGTTGCCAGAGCAAGGACGCGACCAAGACCAGCTCGATCGGCACAAAGTCCGTGGTGCATACGCTCGGCAAGAAGGTGCACGACGTCAAGAAGAAGCGGCTGCATCTGTTCAACCGCAAGCCGCTCACACAGACGACCATGGTGACGCGTACGAGGGAGGAGGCCTATGCGGCCTTCGTGCGGCCGCAGCGTGTCGGCAGGCCGGCGCCGGTGAAGGTCTCCTACCGTCTGGGCAATGGCGGCCCCTTCCTGGGCCGTTCGCCTTGGATTTGTGGCCCGAGCGGTTTCGGCCAGCGCGCCAGCTGCCGTTCGCGCTACTAGAGCATCAGACCTAAAAGTGGCGGCGCGATTTGAATGAAGGATCCGCCGCTCTTGTCTTCGCCAGGGGGCGCGAGTCGAGGGCGAGAGGTTGGCGCAGACGTTGCGCCTTGCCTCTTGCCCTCAGGCCGCCATTCCTGGGATCAATGAACCCTGCCAGTCCGCCGTCGGCCTGAAACCAAAATCCCTCCCAGCAAGCTATCGATGAAGCCACTGCCCCGGTCAACGCTGGGGACGGAGAGCCTCGATGGCGTCCCGATCACCTCATGATGCCCGGCGCGGGCGGAGCCAGCCGTCATTGTCACTGCGCGCCGGCTGTGGCCGCGCGACATAGGCCGATGCTCCATTCGCTTCGTGATAGACCCGTGCCAGCATTTCAGCCAGTACGCCCGACGTCACCATCTGCACCCCGGCGATGAGCAGGAAGAAGCCGGTGAACAGCATCGGTCGCGTTCCAATGTCTTCGGCGAAAAGCAGCTTCAGGCAAAGCAGGTAGGCAAGGATCAGCGAACCCAGAGCGCCAAGCACGATGCCGATGCCGCCGAAGAAGTGCCCGGGCCGCGTGCGATAACGCATGAAGAAGTACATGAAGACTAGATCGAGCACGACCCTGAAGGTGCGCGAAATGCCGTATTTGGATTGGCCATGGATGCGGGCGTGATGCGTCACCACTTCCTGCGCGATGCGTCTGGGGGTCGTCACGGTGGCCAGCCATGCCGGGATGAAGCGGTGCATCTCGCCATAGAGCTTGACGCTGCGGATGACGTTGCCGCGATAGACCTTGAGGCTGCAGCCATAGTCCTTGAGGCGCACCCCGGTGACGCGCGCGATCAGCGCGTTGGCGATGCGCGAGGGCAGCCTGCGCATGAAAAAACCTTCCTGGCGATCCTTGCGCCAGCCCACCACCAGGTCGAGATCCTCGCTCAACAGGCGGTAGACCATACGCGGAATGTCGTAGGGATCATTTTGCAGGTCGCCGTCGATCGTGGCGATGACGTCGCCGCGCGCTGCGTCGATACCGGCTTGCATCGCGGCGGTTTGCTTGTAGTTGCGCACCAGCTCGACCGCATGCACATGCGGGCCGTAATGCGCCGCCAGGCGCCTGATCTCGCTCACCGTCGCGTCGGTGCTGCCGTCATCGACCAGCACGACCTCCCACGGCTGGCCGTAGCGTTCCATCGCCTGGTGAATCCGCACCAGCAGCGGTTCGACGTTTTCGGCCTCGTTGTACATGGGCACGACGATGGACAGTGTATGGTCCGGCATCACCGCGCCGTCAGGCAGTCCCGAAGCAGGGATGGGCAATACGCTCATAGGGATGGCTTCCTTGCAGGGCCGACGGCCGGGTTCCCCGGCAGTGTCGATTTCGAGGGAAACAGCCAGGCGATCGCACCCGTGGCGATTGCCGAGCAGAAGATGAACAGATGCAATGCCAGCGCTGCCTGAAGGCCGCTCTTCATGGCAACGCCGGAGGTGAGCAGCGCCGCCGCTGCACCCGCTTCGTAGGTGCCGAAGCCGGCGACGCCTTGCACCGGTAGTATGGCGGCGCCTTCGGCCCCGACGACGCCCGGAAAGGCGGTCGAAAAGGATGTCCCCAGTAGCATTGCCAGCAACCATCCCTGCACAGTGAGCTTCAGCGACCAATTGGCGATCGTCCACCACCAGCCATAACGCGATCGGCCGGTCGCCTCGGTGAAGACATCGCGCAGCCTGCCGAGTTTCGCCACGATCTTGCCGCGGCCTGCCCAGTCATGCGGCGCACGCGCCCAGCGCGGCAGGTACCAGGCGGCAGCGATTACCGCGGCCACGCCCGCGATTCTTATCGCCGGATGCAGGCCCGGCCACACAGCCAGGGCCAGCACGCCGACGACGAAGGCGTCCTGCAGCCTGAACCACAGCAGCGAGGCGCTGGCACGCATGATCGGTATGCCGAAGACCTGGCGCAGGAGCAGGGGAAATGCCGTCTCGCCGCCGCGGAAGGGCACGACGTTGATCATCGCATTGTGGATCAGAATGACGCGCAGGCAGGCGCCGAAACGGCCATGCACCTCCTCGCGGAACTCGTCGCAGACGCGCAGCGCGCGCAGCACGTAGGTGACGAACAGCGCAAGCGCCACGGCCGCGAAAGCGCCGGGCGTGATGCTCGCGAAAGCATCGCCCACCATCTTCCAGCGCGAGTCGCTGGCGACCCACGCTAGTAGGGCCAGGGTCACGATTATTGAGATTGCTCTTTTCAACCAATTCTCCGCCGGTTTCCACCGCCGAGTTCAAATGGCAGCACCGCGTGGTGCCCGAGTATCCCTACCGCCATCCGGGATCGGTTCGCCTGGCCCACCGGCTTGCCGAGTTTCGGCATGAGAACGCGACCGCCGAACCGTCGGGACAATATCCTGTCCAAGGCCCACAGCCCCAGACTGTCGCGGTTCTATGGACGGCTGATCCTATAGACCAGCAAATCGTCCGAATCCACAAGCTTGGTTGCGGTCTTGTCGAGATAGTCGATGACCCCGTCATGATGCTCGAGGAACAGCCGGTCCTGCTTGTCGGCGGCGTTCTTGGCCGTGCCGAACAGGTCCGCGCCTTGCGCGCGCAATTCCTCGAGCTGCGCGATCGCGGTGGCATCGTCCGCTACGAATTTCGACCATTCGACATCGCCGCCGCCAGGCGGGAACACCCAGCCGCGCGCTCTGCTGTAGTAGACGGCGACGGGATCGCCGACCTCGGGCGCAATGGCGACGACGAGGTCGCCCGGCTGCGCTAACCGCGCCAGTTCGTCGCCAAGCAGCTTGCCATTCATGGCGATCGGCGTCTTCATTGTCCTGACAAGGGGAAAAGTCGACCAGACCAGCGTGACGGCCGCGATGCAGATCGCGCGCAGCACGACCGCCGGGGACAAAACGGGTCCCGATGCAAGCGTTGCCAGGAGAAACGCGCCGCGGCCGCAGAACATCGCGAATGGCACATGGAAGATGTGGTAATTCCAGGGATTGCTGGTGATCTCGCGCGCTGCCGCCAGATAGATGACGATGGCCGCAGCCAGCCAAACATAAGGGATGGCCGAAAGAGTGCGTTGCTTGGGGTCTTCGACGGGTCTGGGCGGCAGCCAGAAGCCGATCGCGATCAGCACCATGAACGGATAGCCGTAGAACCACCAGACTGAGGTGTTCCATACGGATTTGAAGTAGAAGCTGTTCCTGAAGAATGTCCAGAAACCGGAATCCCAGATATAGCCGCTGCCCGCGACATGAAACGGCGGATAGCTGCGGCCGAGATAAATGGCCCAGCTGAAATAGGCGCCGATGATGGCCAAGCTCAAAAGCCCCAACAGGAAGACCTTGGCCGCCTGCTTTCGCTTGTTCTCAAGAACCCAGGAAACCATGAGGTAGAAGATGACGGCGCCGGCGGCGAGGCCCGGCGGCTTTGCCAGCACGCCGAGCGAGAAGCTCGCCGTGGCAAGCGGCAGGAGCCAGCCGCTGCCGCCGGCCCAGTATTTCGCGAACAGCCAGACGCCGAGCGTCACCAGGGCCAGCATCGCGGGATCGGGAAGAAACGAGCTGTCGATCATGATCGCCGCCGGCATCAGCGCGTAGGCAAGTGCTGCGGCGTGAGCGTGGGTCTCGTCCCAGCATAACGCCGTTAGCCTGTGCAGCGAAAACACCGTCACCAGACCGAAGAAGGCCGCTACCATGCGGCCGAACCAGTCGTGCCAGCCGAAGAGTTGATAGAGCAGGGCGGTCAGATAGCTGACGATCTGGAACTCGCGGCCCTGATAACTTGGCCCGGGTCCGGTCCAGCTGACCTCCGGAAAGAAGATGTTCCAGCTGCGCTGCTGGAAATTGTCGGCCATCATTGCCGTGCTTACCTCGCGCCAGCTGAAGGCATCGACGAGTGGCAAGGTGATGTTGTGGAACCTGAACACGACCGCAATGAACAGGATGCCCAGCAATATCGCCATGTTGGGGCTCAGGGTGCTGCTAGCAGCCATCTCCCGGTCGCTTGACTGCAGGTATTGCTGACCTTCGGCCTGATTCAACTCCGGGTCGTCCGTCATTTGAAACCGCGTCCTCCCTAACGTCTGCGGATGTTGCTTTTGAGCGCGATTGTCGGAGGTGGAGGAATATACGACGCAATTCTTAATTTTGACGATTGCGGCTGCGTGTGTCTCGAATAGTTGTTGTTTATCCGCTTGGCGAAGGTTGACATCACCGTTCTCGCGACTGTTAAATAGTTTCCTAGGCTGTCAGAGCGCTGATAGTGCTACCTTGGGCCAAACAGGCATGCGCACGCCAATTGTACCGACAGATCTGACCAGATTGCCGCCGCTTTGCGTCGACCGTCGGCAACACAGACCCCGTCGGTTCGCAAGTTGCACGCAGCTTATGTTTCTCCTGGCTCTCTGCGGCCAGACGGCGCTTTCGGGAACAGCGCACGCGGCTGCCGCCAAAGACAGCGGACCGGCGCAAGCGGTTGTCGCCACCGTTCCGACTGCCTACGAGCTGTCGCTTCTTTACGCCGATCGCACATGGGTGTGGAAAAACGGAGCAGCCTATTTCGCACAGGGCAATCGACGCCTCGAGGCCTGGACGTCCGGGCCGGACACGGCATCTTTCGCGGCGGGCAGATGGCTGGTCACCAGCAACGGTAAGATGTGCATGGAACTCGCCTGGCGGTCGAAGGGCTACACCGGCAAGCAAAAACGCACCTGCTACAGCCACCGGATTCAGGGCGGGAACATCGAGAAACGCGAGGATCCGGATGGGGAATGGTACAGTTTCAAGCGATCTCCCGAGGATACTTCCGACGAATACCGGAAATTCGAAGTGGGCAACCCGAAGAGCGCGCAGTTCGAAGAGACCCGCAAGCTGGTCGATTCCAAAAATTAGGTTGCGCAACCGACCCATCCTGACGAGTTGAACAAAACCACTCAATCCCGCTTTCGAGAGCGGACTGCGTTGCAAGGCACCTGTCAGGGATCTGGCGAATCGCTTATGGTAGGACACCAAGCAGTTCGGCTGGAGCCGTCGGTGCGCCGATCGTTGGTTGATGACATTCAACTTTATCTGACAGAACGACGAGACGATGGGCCCTACCATACGGTTTTGATGAAATTTAATAATTAGTGATGTCTAATATTGACGTGTGATGTGCGAGTGGTCACTCATGCGGCGTGAGAGCGGCGAAGCATAGTATGTCGCGATGCGCCCTTGGCTTATACTTGATAGCAAGGGACACATGATGAACAATTCAGCGATGGGTGCAGTCAACCCAAGCAAAAATATCATATTTATTAAAAATATCGTGGCTATCGTTGCGGCCGCGGCGATGATCTCTGTGGTTGCAGGCTGTCAGAGTATGGATGCGACCGAAACCAATTCGGTCCTCGTCAAGCCTGTGGTCCACGCCATCCGCAGCCAGCCCGCGGTCCAGCCCGTGCAGGCCGGATTTCTCGTGCGCTCGCTCCGGGCCGACCTTCCGATCCAGATGACAAGCACAACAGGAACCGAAAGTGCCTACGCCTTTGCACCACCGCAACGGATCAGAGCCAGCACGCCGGCGCCGGTGAAAATCTCGTTCAATCCTGGCGATGGCGGCACGTTCTCCGGCGGCTCGCCTTATATCTGCAGCCCTAGCGGGTTTGGCCAGCGCGCGAGCTGTCGCCCCCGCTATCTCTGACCCGTCGAGCGGCGACCGACGTTGCCGCCCTGGCTGGCGGCAGTTTCATTGGCCTGGTCTTCAGTCCGAAAAAAGGAGCGGCTGTCCTGACAATCGTATCGATGTCTGAAAGTTCCGGCACAAAGCCAAGATGTTCGCGTGCGCTTCCCGGATCGGCGTAGAGCTCCGCCGGATCTCCGGGGCGCCGGCTTCTGAACACTGCCGGGACCGGTCTTGACGTCATTCGGCCGACCGCCTTGACGATTTCCTTGATGGAGACGCCCCGCCCGGTGCCGAGATTGACCGCCAGGCTTCGCCCGCCACCCTCGAGATGCATGAGCGCTTTCAGGTGGGCGCGGGCCAGATCGGTGACGTGGATATAATCCCTTACACAAGTGCCGTCCGACGTGTCGTAGTCGGTGCCGAAAACCTCGATCGCGTCGATGATGCCCGATGCGGCCATGAGCACTCTGGGAACCAGGTGGGTTTCCGGCGAATGCCACTCACCAAGCTCGCCGTCGGGATCGGCGCCACAAGCGTTGAAATAGCGCAGGATAGCAAATTTCATTCCATACGCGGAAGCATAGTCGCCGATGATCTGTTCGCCCATCAGCTTGGAGCGCCCGTAAGGGCTGATCGGATTTTGCGAGGAGGTCTCGCGAACGGGTAACGCTTCCGGCACGCCGTACGTCGCACAGCTGCTGGAGAAGATGATGTTTTCGACCGAACAAGCGCGTGCGGCATCGAGCACCGCGATGGTGCCTGTCACATTGGTTGAATAATATTCGGCCGGCTCGCGAACGGACTCTCCGACATAGGCCAGCGCCGCAAAATGGATCACAGCCGTCGGCCGGTGCGTTTCCATCGCCCCCTTCAATGCATCCCGATCCCGGATATCGCCGACGACAAGCGGACCCCAGGCGACGGACCTCTCGTTGCCGCGGCTCAGATTGTCGAAAACCACCGGCATGTAGCCGGCGGAGGCCAACTGCTTGCAGGTGTGGCTGCCGATGAAGCCGGCTCCACCCGTCACCAGGACTGCCGGCCGGCTCATGAGGCGGCAGCTCCTCTGGCAATGCGGTTTCCGTAGAGCAGGGTGTCAAAATACTCGACGGTACGCGCGAGCCCCTGGCTCAAGCTGATTTTCGGCTCCCAGCCGAGATTGGCCTTGGCAAAAGAGATGTCCGGCTTGCGCTGCCTGGGGTCGTCGACGGGCAGCGGCCGATGCACGATCTTCGATCGGGCGTTGGTGTAATCGACGACCAGCGTCGCCAGTTCCATGATGGTGAATTCGGCAGGGTTGCCGAGATTGACCGGGTGGGTGGGCGCGCTCGGCGCGTTCATCAGCCGGACAAAGCCCTCGATCAGGTCGTCGGCATAGCAGAAGGAGCGCGTCTGCTGGCCGCTGCCATAGACGGTCAGGTCCTCGCCGCGCAGCGCCTGGACGATGAAGTTCGAAACCACGCGCCCATCGTCGGGCTGCATGCGACGCCCGTAGGTGTTGAAAATGCGGGCGACACGGATATCGAGGCCATAGGTTCTCGAATAATCGAAGAACAGGGTTTCGGCCGAGCGCTTGCCTTCATCATAGCAGGAACGCGGTCCGTGCGTGTTGACGTTGCCGAAGTAGCTCTCGGGCTGTGGATGCACGAAGGGATCGCCATAGACTTCGGACGTAGAGGCCTGGAATATCTTGGCCTTGTTCTGTCGCGCGAGTTCCAGAAGGTTCAGCGATCCAAGCACGCTTGTCTTGAAGGTGTGGATCGGGTCTGCCTGGTAGTGCGGCGGAGAGGCGGGGCAGGCGAGATTGTAGATCTCGTCGCACTGAAGATCCGAAGGCAGTGCATCGACGATGTCATGCTCGATGCAGGTGAAGCTCGGATTACGCAGAAGGGTATTGAGATTGTATCTTTTGCCGGTGTGGAAATTGTCCAGCGCGACAACGTCGTATCCGTCCCGCAAAAGACGTTCGCACAGATGCGATCCTAAAAAACCCGCTCCTCCGGCGACAAGGGCGCGTCGTCGGCTTTGGTTGGCGCCCCTTTGGCTGCCGGATTCCAGTTTCAGAACCTTGACAAGCTTACCCATGCTTTCCTCGCACGCACCGCACACGCTACCGCCGGGGCCGGGACAAAGCATCGCCCGGCCACGTTCCTGAGAACGTGGCAAACCTCCGCGTCTGCGGAATCGCCATCACTGATGTGCGTTAATTGTTCTTTGGCTTTCGCGAAGCTGGTACGACTACACGACCTCCGTGCTGCCGCTCAGCATTCTCTGCGCCCCGAAAACGCGGTCACCCGCTCGGTGTCACCATCGCCGATTGCTCGCCCAAATTGCACATCCCAACATATCGAAAATATACCTGTGGAAATTATAGTCAACTAAATTAGTGATTTCTTAACCAAGTGCGCTCGCGGATGGTTAACATGAGGGGGCGACGGTCTCTCGGGCTGAAACATGGCGCGTACGGAAAATCCTCTTTACTAATCAGCATATTGGCTCGATCGACGACAATGTATGACCGGACGCGGAAGCTGTCCCCTGAGGTAGAATCGAAACTTGACAGCAAGGACGGCCGAGAATGAGCCGACAGCGATGTCAGCGCAGCGCGCGAAATACTCGGCTTAATTTTTGAGCGCATAGGTAGAACCTTGAATTGTTGCGCGGCCACGCCGCCAATCTGGTTGCGCTCGCACCCGCACGGCCCACCTCCAGGTGGCTGCCCGCAACTGGCCATCGCCTTTTGGCCGTCGGGGCGCTATTGGCAAGGTCACGATACGCCATGGTGATCTGAATGCGCTTTCTGTTTGTCCTGATCCTGCTCGTCGGCGCCGGCATCGGTGTCGTCTATCCCTGGGCGATGAGCAACTTCTCCGGCCATGAGATCGGCACCTGGCGGGTCTATGAGCAGGGCCGCTTCAAGCCGCTGACGGTGCCGCTCTCCGGCCGCGACGCGCCGGTGCGGGTGCTGGTCGACCTGACCGCAAGAGCAGAGCGCATCGTTTCGCAGCAGCGCACCGTGCTGACGCTGA
Organism: Mesorhizobium sp. WSM4822; assembly: GCF_055811155.1. Classification (NCBI taxonomy): domain Bacteria; kingdom Pseudomonadati; phylum Pseudomonadota; class Alphaproteobacteria; order Hyphomicrobiales; family Phyllobacteriaceae; genus Mesorhizobium; species Mesorhizobium sp. WSM4822. Next base: position 488,932 of record NZ_JBVVQM010000004.1, read on the forward strand.
CCGCTGCAAGCAATGGCCGCACGGTGCTCGCCTCGACGCTGCAGTTCAACCATTCCGACAACCCTCGCCAGGTCAGTCCGCAACTGCCCGACAAGATCTTTCGCGACGAGGCCGGCGTGATCGCGACCGTCAGTCCGGGCCCCTATACCTTCACCGTTGGAGCGGGTGATGCCGACGACATACCGATGCGGGCGGTCGATCTCATCCTGCGCTCCGGCGCCGGCGAGATCGACAGCCGTGCACGGCCGGTCGGCTTCGCGCTGATGGCGATCGGCCTGATCGGATTCTTGCTGACTTTGCGCACTCGTGGCGGCCGGCCAGAAAATCCGAACTCGCAGCCGCCACCGCCGCGTTGGGGCAGGGGCTGATGCATGTCGCCCAAAAGTGTGCAGCGGTTTTGGGACAACGACATGCATAACGGCACAAAACCATGAACTACCGCCACGCCTATCATGCCGGGAATTTCGCTGACGTCGTCAAGCATGTCGTGCTGACGCGCTTGCTCGAGTATCTGAAGCAGAAGGATAAGGCGTTTCGGGTCGTCGACACCCATGCCGGCATCGGCCGCTACGACCTGTCGTCCGCCGAGGCGCAGAAGACGGGTGAGTGGCAAGGCGGCATCGGCAGGCTGATCGATGCCCCGTTCGCCGCTCCGGTGGCGGCGCTGCTCGCGCCTTATCTGGAGACTATACGGTCGCTCAACCCCGAGGGTGGCATCCAGAAGTACCCCGGCTCGCCGTTGATTGCGCGCCATCTCATGCGCAAGCAGGATCGGCTGACGGCGATCGAGCTGCACCCCAATGATGCCGCGAGGCTGAGGACGTTCTTTGCCGGCGATTTCCAGGCCCGGATCATCGAGCTCGATGGCTGGCTGGCGCTCGGCGCGCATCTGCCGCCGAAGGAAAAGCGCGGCCTTGTCCTCATCGATCCGCCATTCGAGGAAGCGGGTGAGTTCGAACGCCTCGTCGACGGGCTGATAAGGGCGCACAAGCGGTGGCCCGGCGGCATCTACGCGCTCTGGTATCCGATCAAGGACCGCAAGGCGATCATCGCCTTCCGCAAGGCGCTGAAGCAATCCGGCATTCCGAAGCTGCTCGATATCGAGTTCGAGATCAGGCCGGCCTCTTCGGAACCCAGCCTCGACGGCAGCGGTCTGCTGGTCGTCAACCCGCCGTTCACGCTGGAGGGCGAGTTGCGGACGCTGCTGCCGGCCCTGCACAGGCTGCTTGCGGTGGGGCGGCCGGCGCACTGGTCGCTGGAATGGCTGGCCGGCGAGCAGGCTTGAGGCGGTCTCATCGACGACCCGGGGACCGCGTGCTCTTGGGTCTGGATATGAACGTGCCAGAGCCATTCCGGTGCGTGCAAATTCGGCTTTGGTCAAAAAGCGGTTTCAAACTGGGAAACCATTGTCAACGCAACCGCTTGACCGCCGCCGAGCGAATCCGCACAGTGCGCGCAATCGACCTTGAGAGGCTGCCATGACTCGCTTCGCCAAATCCGCCCTTGCCGCCCTGATTTCGCTCTTCACCCCGCTTGCTGCGCCTCTCGGTATCACTCAGACCGTGCAGGCCGCCGATCTTACGGTCTATTCCGATGAAGACAGCGGGGTCTGCGGTCAGCCCTGGGTACTGAACAAGATCACCAGCCGCTTTTCCTATCAGGTGCATCACGTGCCGCATCTGCCTGACGTGCAGATCACCGATTTCCGGCGCATCCACCAGCATCGCTATCTGGCGGCCAACGATACCTGGCCGATCGGTCGCCGTTATTGCGGCGCCACCGTCAGCCTGTCCGACGGCCGCGATCGCACCATCTGGTACCTGATCGAGGAAGGCCAGGGCTTTGCCTCGATCGGCGACAATGTCGAATTCTGCGTCTCGGGCTTCGACCGCTGGATGGTCTACAACGGCCGCTGCCGCATTCTGCGCTAGACCCGGTTTCCCCTTCCAATCTCTTTCGCGCCTGTGGCCTGATCGGCCGCAGGCGTTTTTTCGTGCCGTTGACAGCAGGTTCGATCCATCGCATACAGGCGAGACAGACCTGTCTCACTACTAGGTAACCTCCATGACGCCGTCGTCCGCTTCCGGCAAGCGCCAACACGTCGTTGACACGGCCTACGTGCTGTTCAAGCGCGCCGGCTTCCATGCCACCGGTATCGACCGGATCATCGCCGAAGCCGATGTGGCCAAGATGACGATGTATCGCCACTTTCCCAGCAAGGACGAACTGATCGTCGAGGTGCTCGACTATCGCGCTATGCGTTTCGACCGCCAACTCGACCGGCTCGCCCAGGAGGACGTTCCGCCGGAGCAGAAAATCGGAAAAATCTTCGACTGGCATGCACGCTGGTTCCGCAGCCCGGATTTCCATGGCTGTCTGTTCGCACATGCGCTGGCCGAGTTCGGCGATCCCGGGCATCCGATTTTCGAGGCCGTTGTCAGGCAGAAGAACGGCCTCAAGCGGCGCATGCAGTCTATCCTCGAAGAGATGATGCCGCGCGGCCGCGCCGAGAGCGTGGCGGCGACGCTGCTTATGCTGATCGAAGGTGCGACCTTGCTGGCGCAGATGGGGCAGGCCGAAGCCGCCATTCGCGACGCCCGCAAGGCGGCCATGGGCATCGTCGCCGCCTCGCGCCGGCCGCAATGAGCCCGCTGGTCATCGGGCTCGCATTGTTTGCGGCGATCCTGCACGCAAGCTGGAACGCGTTCCTGCGCACGGGGGCCGACAGGTTGTGGACCGTCACCGTCATGAGCTTTTCAAGCACGGCGCTCGCCATCCCCTTCGCCTTCTTCCACGACCTTCCGGCCGCGCCGGCCTGGTCCTATATCGTGCTCTCGGCCTGTCTGCAGGTTGGCTACACCTTGTTTCTCGTGGCCGCCTACAGATATGGCGAACTGGGGCAGGTCTATCCGATCGTTCGCGGCAGCGTGCCGCTGCTTGTCACGCTCGGCGGGTTCTTCCTGGCCAACCAGCAGCTCACTGTGCCGCAGACCGTCGGCGTCGCGCTGGTCGCTGGCGGCATCATGGGCCTTTCACTCGGACGGGGCAGGGCCGCCACGACATCGATATTCTATGCATTGGCAACGGGAGCGATCATCGCCGCCTATGCGACGGTCGATGCGCTCGGCGTTCGGGCGGCGGGAAATGCCGGCGCCTACACCGCATGGGTCCTGCTGATTTACGGCGCGTTGCTGCCGGCGGCCTTCGTCGCCTGCCGTGGCCGGCTCATTGTCGACCTGCGCGCGCCTGAAACCTGGAAGGCGCTGGGCGGAGGCCTGTTTGCACTTCTGGCCTACGGTGTCGTGGTCGCGGCCTTCGCGCTCGGACCAGCAGGTCCGATCACTGCGATCCGCGAAACCAGCGTCGTCTTCGCGGCCTTCATCGGACGCCTGTTCCTCGGCGAGATGCTGACGCCACGCCGGGTCGGCGCCTGCGCTATCGTCGCGCTCGGCGCCATCTGCCTCGGCTATCAGCCATGACGGAAATGCGGATCGCGAAGATTCTGGACTGCAGCCCGTCTCAGGACGGCGAGGGCTGCTGACGATTTTTGCCACCGGCGTCGCGCTCAATCTTGGCAATCCGAAGATGCCGTTGTTCTACGTTGCGTTGTTGCCTAACGTCGTCGGCGCATCGCTCAATGCTGCTCATCTTGGTGTGCTGATGATGGTGATCCTGGCCGTTGAAGTGGTGGTGATCGGCGGTCATGTCATCCTCGCCGGTCGCGCCCGCAGCTTGTTGCGCACGCCAGGGATCGTACGCCGGGTGAACCGCGCGGCGGGCGGTGTGATGATCGGCGCCGGCGTTGCCGTTGTTGCCTGAGCGGATTGCCCAGTCGCCACGCTATTTCCTGCGCGGCATCGCCTGATCGATGATTTTGCGCAGGAATGCGGCGTGGCCGCGGAACGCGCGCCGTCCGTTGGTCGTCGCCTTGACGCGCGTCTGCGGTCGGCGGCCGACGAACAGCTTTTCGATGTCGACATAACCGGCCCTGGCCAGCGTATCGAGATGCGCGCCGAGATTGCCGTCGGTGACGTCCACGATGGCCTTCAGCCCGGTGAAGTCCAGCGTTTGGCGTCTTTCCAGCATGTTCAGCGCGGCCATGATCCTGAGCCGAGTGCTCTGGTGGATGATTTCGTCGGCACTCATCGATCGGCTCCGGTGCAGCCAAGCCGGAGGCCACCGACAACCATGCCGCCGCCGTGGCGGACCGTCTTGGCAATCTCGAACGGCGACAGCGCCATTTGCCCCTGTGCGATGGACATCGAAGTACTCCGGCATGCCGTGCAGAATACTCTGCCATATAGAGTAGTCTGTCAATTCACGAGCAATCGGGTCTGCGATCGCGCTTGACAAGGTGATGCGTTGGCCGGCTGTCGCATTGCAGTATAGATCGTCCGCCTGCATGAGATGATCGCACCGCTGAGGCTGTGGTCATGATATTGGCGAACGAAGATCGACACGCAAAGCTGTTCGCTGATCTTCGGAGCTTCACGAGAAGAGCGCCCCCGCGGAGTGTGGAGAATGTCGGCGACACATTCTAGCCGATGGTCGAAGATCAGCAGTGAATTTCTGCGACGATCAGCACGATCATGTGCCGATCGTAACCGAAAGTTAAGTTGCGAAAATCAGTCTATTGCTTCGCTGGCTAGCAAGCCGCGAGTCAGATATGCATGAGCGCGCCGGGTCATTACGGCCGTCGGCACAACGGAAGGGGCATCGCATGGCTAAGCAGTCATCCAAAGCGCCGGCGTCGAAGGCACCGGCAAAGAAAGCACCCGCAAAAGCAGCGACGGCGAAGGTCGCAGCTGCAGTGAAGAAAGCAGCACCCGCTGCCAAGCCGAAGGCCGCGGCGGCCAAGGCAAAAGCAGCACCGGCCAAGAAGCCGGCAGCGAAAGCTGCTGCGAAACCGGCAGTGAAGAAAGCAGCACCCGCCAAGGCAGCGGCAAAGCCGGCGGCGAAGGCGGCACCAGCCAAGAAGCCTGCAGCGAAGGCTGCGGCGAAACCCGCAGCGAAGAAGGCAGCACCTGCAAAAAAACCGGCTGCCAAGGCTGCACCTGCCAAGGCTGCACCGGCCAAGAAGCCGGCTGCGAAGGCTGCTCCGGCAAAGAAGGCTGCGGCAGCGAAATCTTCAGCACCGGTGAAGAAAGCGGCACCTGCGGCCAAGCCGAAGGCAGCACCCGCGAAGGCCGGCAAGAAGTAGTCGCGTCTTCCCTCGCCGGGGGTGGTGCCGAAACAGTCAAGGGCGGGTGCCTGACAGGCGCCCCGTTCGTTGTTTGGCAGTCGGAAGGCGAGAACAGAGGCGGACGGAGGATATCTTTTCGCAGCTCCCAGGACTTCGCCATAGGGCGGAGTCCGGTGGGGCTTTTTGTGCCATTCATGCGCTTGATGAAATATCGGCGCGAGGCCCTTCGGTCATGGCTGTCGGCTGAGTGATCCCTGCGATTCTGGCAACTCGGCGACTATGTGATGAAGCACCGTCTTCATGGAGCGCTCGCCAAACGGCCCCGGCCGATGAGTCCGCTCGCTGGCGGCCGGGTTTTCCGCTTCTGGCCATTGCTCGATCGCGCTTGATCGGTCAACACTGCCGGCCTGCAAAACAGGAAACCGATCATGCCCAGACTGCTCTATGCGTCCTCCTCTCCCTACAGTTCCAAAGTGCGCATGGCAGCCGCCTATGCCGGCATCGACATCGAAACGGTGGCGGTCAAAACGGACGACAAACCGGCCGAACTGATCGGCGCCAACCCGCTCGGCAAGATCCCGGTTCTGGTGCTCGACGACGGCCGCTCCATCCACGACAGTCGCGCCATCACCCAGCATCTCAACCGTTTGTCGAAGAGCGCGCTTTTTCCACGCAATCCCGACAAGCGGCTCGAGGCTGAAGTGCTGGAGGCATTGGCCGACGGCATTTGCGACTGCGCGCTGTCGATGGTCTATGAACGGCGCACGCGGCCCGAGGAGATGGTCTATCAGCCTTGGCTCGATCGCCAGTGGGCGAAGATCACGGCGGCACTCGACCTGCTGAATACCAACCCGCCGAAGCTGCCGAAGAAGATCACCGCCGGCCAGATGGCGCTGCGCGCCTGCCTTGGCTATCTCTCGCTGCGTTTTGCCGGAAAATGGGAGAAGGGTCGCGCCCGGCTGACGCGATGGGCGGCACGCTTCGACGAGAAGTTTCCAGAACTGAAGCCCTGCATTCCTGGTTGATAGCCGATTGCCCGGAATTGATTTCCCGGGTTATCGATTCGATCACCGGGAAAATCACTCAGATACAAAAAAAAGCCGGGCGCGAGGCCCGGCTTTTTCGTGTCGTGGCTTGAACGACTTAGAACTTCATACCGACGCCGAAGGTGACGCGGTTGTCGGTGGCCTTGACCTTGCCGATACCGTCGAAGCTCTTGCTGCCGAAGTCGGTGTAGCGGTACTCGACGCGGCCGAAGACATTGTCGGTCAGCTTGATGTCGGTGCCGAGACCGGCGGTCCAGCCGAGCATCGTGGCGCGGTCCGAACCGTATGCGTCGTCTTCGACCTTCAGGCTCCTTCCGGCGAGACCGCCGGTGCCATAGAGCAGGATTTCCGGGGTCACGGCGTAGCCAAGACGGGCACGCAGCGAACCTTCGAAGCCAGCCTTGGAATTGACGCCATTCTCGTCGCCCTTGACGCCGTTGTAGCCGAGTTCGGCCTCAGCGCCGTAGACGAAGTTCTCCTGCTGCCACTGATAGCCGCCGAAGACGCTGCCGACGAAACCCTTCGTGCCGACGTCAACATTGTCAACACCCAGATCCTTTTCCTTGGTATGGCCGCTGAAGCCATAGCCGACGTTGAGACCGGCGTAGGGTCCGGCCCACGAAGCGACCGGAAGTTCAGCGATCGGCGCAGGTGCCGGCGGCTCTTCCGAAACCACGTCAGCAGCATAGGCAGTTCCGCTGAGGGCGAAGAGCCCAAGCGCAACGGCCAGCGGCCGTGCGAATTTGAGATTGGCTTGCATTGTTCTTTACTCCTTAAGCCACAGGACACAGGCTTGTTTCTCACGATCGCCATCTACCCGTCCGGGGGGTGAAACGGATCTGGCGTTCGTCGGTTCCAAATGTCGTGTCAAAATGCGGCTGAAGCGAACCTGAACTTGGGTCATTCCCCGGCACGAATGAGGCAGAACCTTGACGTTGCATCTTCGCAACAGCGAAATGGCAGGAACCATCCCATGCTGCGCTGCACACCGCTTGGTGCAAGGACTCCAGCACCCTATATTGCGGTCGGGCGCGCCCGAGCCCAGGGCGGGCCGGGATGTCCAAACGGCCGTTTCGCCACAATGCTGCCCAAGGTGCGAACACCATTTAACGCATGCCGGGCCATATTTCGCCGGCACCGCTTTTTCGGGCCGAAATTGAGGATTGACACCATATGAGCAAAGCCACTGTCACGGCGCTGGTGACGGGCGGGGCCAGGCGGATCGGCAGGGCGATCGTCGAGGATCTCGCCGCGCACGGTTTTGCCGTCGCCATCCACTGCAACCGCTCGCGCATCGAGGCCGATGCGTTGGCTGCCAAAATCATCGCCGGAGGTGGCCGCGCCGCCGTGGTCGCCGCCGACCTGACCGATATGGACGCCGTCGACGATCTCGTCGGCCAGGCGCAAGCAGCGCTCGGGCCGATCCCGCTGCTGGTCAACAATGCGTCGCTGTTCGAGGACGATTCGGTTCTGGATTTCGACTGGCGTGCCTGGGACCGGCACTTTGCCGTCCATGTGAAAGCGCCCGCGCTGCTGGCGCAGAATTTCGCCCGGGCGTTGCCGGCAGGGCAGGAGGGCCTGATCGTCAACATGATCGACCAGCGCGTCTGGCGTCCGACGCCGCGCTACTTCTCCTATGCGCTGTCCAAGTCGACGCTGTGGACGGCCACCCAGATGATGGCGCAAGCGCTCGGCCCCAGCATCCGCGTCAATGCCATCGGCCCGGGGCCGACACTGAAGAACGCGCGTCAGGACGACAGCGATTTTGCCGCACAGGTGGATGGCTTGGTCCTCAAGCGCGGCCCGGAATTGCCGGAATTCGGCGCCACAATCCGCTATCTCTGGGAAGCGCGCTCGGTCACCGGCCAGATGATCGCGCTTGATGGCGGCCAGCATCTTGCATGGCAGACGCCAGATGTGACAGGCATGACGGAATGAGTCCTGTAGACCACAAAAGCACGCCGCGCGGCGGCGCCGACGATCTGCCCCCCGATATCGACCTCGAGGACGAGGCGGTCGAGGAGATCGTTGAAACCGTCGGCCCCGATGTCGCCTTCACCGCCATCGACTGGACACCGCATGCCGGCGACGCGGAAGGCATGATCGGCGCCGAGGTGATCCAGACGCTGGTCAAGCGGCTTCCCAACGCGCCCGGCGTCTACCGCATGATGAACGCTGCCGGCGATGTGCTCTATGTCGGCAAGGCGCGCAGCCTGAAGAAGCGCGTCACCAACTACGCGCAAGGCCGCTTCCACACCACCCGCATCGGCCGCATGGTGCGTGAGACGTCGACGATGGAGTTCGTCGTCACCCGCACCGAGATCGAAGCGCTGCTGCTCGAAGCCAACCTTATCAAGCGCTTGCGGCCGCGATTCAACGTCCTGATGCGCGACGACAAGTCGTTTCCCTACATTCTCTTGACCGGCGACCATGTCTCGCCGGGCATCTACAAGCATCGCGGCGCGCGCTCGCGCAAAGGCGATTATTTCGGCCCGTTTGCCTCGGCCGGTGCCGTTGGCCGTACCATCAACTCCCTGCAGCGCGCCTTCCTGCTCAGGAGTTGCACCAACTCGTTCTACGAGAACCGCACGCGGCCATGCCTGCTTTATCAGATCAAGCGCTGCGCTGGTCCCTGCACCGGCGAGGTCTCGCATCAGGACTATGCGGAACTGGTCGGCGAGGCGAAGGACTTCTTGTCCGGCCGCAGCCAGAAGGTGAAGACGGAAATCTCGGCCGCCATGCAGCAGGCGTCGGAAGCTCTCGATTTCGAGCGCGCCGCGATCTATCGCGATCGACTTGCGGCCCTGTCGCATGTGCAGAGCCACCAGGGCATCAATCCGGCGACCGTCGACGAAGCCGATGTCTTCGCCATCCATCAGGAAGGCGGCCAGGTCTGCATCCAGGTGTTCTTCTTCCGCACCGGCCAGAACTGGGGCAACCGCGCCTATTTCCCCAAGGCCGATCCGGCGTTGGAAGCAGCCGAGGTGTTGGGTTCGTTCCTGGCGCAGTTCTATGACGACAAGCCGACGCCGCGGAACATTCTTCTGTCGCATGGCGTCGAGGATCAGGAACTGCTGGCCGAGGCGCTCTCCACCCGAGCTGGCCGCAAGGTCGCGATCTCCGTGCCGCAGCGCGGCGAGAAGAAGGACCTGACCGACAACGCTTTGCAGAATGCCCGCGAAGCGCTCGGACGCCGGCTGGCTGAAACCTCCACCCAGGGACGCCTGCTTGCGGGTTTCGCCGAGACATTCGGCCTGGCCAAGCCGCCGGTGCGCATCGAGGTTTACGACAACTCACACATCATGGGCACCAACGCGGTCGGCGCCATGGTCGTCGCCGGACCGGAAGGGTTCGTGAAGAACCAGTACCGGAAATTCAACATCCGCTCGACCGAGATCACACCTGGCGACGATTTCGGCATGATGCGCGAGGTGATGGAGCGACGTTTTTCGCGGCTGCTGAAGGAGCATGGCGATGTCCCGGCTGGGGATGCGGCTGATGGTTCGGCGGACGATATGGAGGACGATATCTCCGGCAGCTTCCCGGCCTGGCCCGATGTCATCCTGATCGACGGTGGCCAAGGCCAGATGACTGCGGTGCGCAAGATCCTCGCCGATCTCGGCATCGAGGACCGGGTGGTGGCCATCGGCATCGCCAAGGGCCAGGACCGCGATGCCGGCCGTGAGCGTTTCTTCGTCAAAGGCAGGGACTCGTTTTCGCTGCCGGTTCGCGATCCCGTGCTCTATTTCGTCCAGCGCCTGCGCGACGAGGTCCACCGTTTCGCCATCGGTTCGCATCGGGCGCGCCGCAAGAAGGAGATGGTCAAGAGCCCGCTCGACGAGATCAGCGGCATCGGTCCCGGCCGCAAGCGGGCATTGCTGCTGGCATTCGGCACCGCCAAGGCGGTCAGCCGCGCGGCCATCGAGGATCTGCGGAAAGTCGACGGAATTTCCGAACAGGTGGCGAAACTGGTCTACAATCATTTCCACGAGAGTTGAAAAATCCGGCACTTTCATCTGGCCTGTCGAATCTGGCCTGTTGACCCCCTACATTCGCATCTGATTTGAGTAGGCAGGCAGAAAGAGTTTCCCAGACATGGCCAAGCGCGCGTTCAACCTGCCCAATATGCTCACCTACGCCCGCATCGTCGCGGTGCCGCTGGTGGTGCTGTGCTTTTTTCTCGAAGGACATCTGAAGTCGAGCGACTTTGCCCGCTGGTCGGCGCTGATCATCTTCCTGCTCGCCTCGATCACCGATTATCTGGACGGCTATCTGGCACGCGCCTGGCAGCAGACCTCCAACATCGGCAAGATGCTCGACCCGATCGCCGACAAGCTGCTGGTCGCCACATGCCTGCTGCTGCTGGCCGCCGATACCGATCGCCATGCGGGCATTGCCGGCTGGTCGTTGTGGGCGGCGATCATCATCCTGTGCCGTGAAATCCTGGTTTCGGGCCTGCGCGAGTATCTGGCGGCGCTGAAAGTCTCGGTGCCGGTGACGCAGTTGGCAAAATGGAAAACCGCGATCCAGATGGTCGCCATAGCGTTCCTCTTGGCCGGACCGGCCGGCGACAAGATCTTTCCGCTGACCACACAGACCGGGCTGGTTCTGCTGTGGATCGCGGCGTTGGTCACGCTCTACACCGGCTACGATTATTTCCGCGCCGGCCTCAAGCACATCATGGACGAGTGAGATGACGACACGGCTCATCTATTTTGCCTGGGTGCGCGAACGCATCGGCATGGCTGAGGAGGATGTCGACCTGCCTGCGGGCATCGAGACGGTGACCGATCTCCTGCGCTGGCTGAAATCGCGCGGCGATGGCTACGAGCACGCTCTGCAATATCCCGACGTGATCCGCGTCGCCATCAACCAGGAACATGTCGAGCACCGCGAGAAGATCGCGGGCGCCCGCGAAATCGCGCTGTTCCCGCCGATGACCGGGGGCTGACATGAGCGGCGCGGTCTTGCCTGTCGTGCGCATTCAGCGCCAGGATTTTGACGTCGCCGCCGAGATCGCCAGACTGACGCAAGGCCGCGCCGATATCGGCGCCGTGGTGAGCTTCTCCGGCCTTTGCCGCGACGAGCAGGGCGCGCTCTCAGCGCTCGAGCTCGAACACTACCCCGGCATGGCCGAAGCGGAAATCGCCCGCATCGCTGTTGAAGCGGTCGAGCGTTGGCCATTGCAGGGGCTCACCGCCATCCACCGCCACGGGAAGATCGCGCCCGGCGAGAACATCGTGCTGGTGGTGGCAGCCTCGGCGCATCGCCATGCGGCGTTCGAGGCGGCGAATTTTCTGATGGACTATCTCAAATCGCGCGCGCCTTTCTGGAAGAAGGAGCATCGGGCTGACGGCTCGGAGGGTGGCTGGGTCGAGGCCAAGGAAGCCGATGCAAGGGCAGCGCAACGCTGGAAACCGTAAGATCCGCCGCAGCCATGCATTGACCGCAATCCTTTGGCCAATTGGCGGGATTGGTAAGCCCGGGCATTGGCAGCCCGGGGCATTGGCAGCCCGGGGTGAGGGAGATGGTCATGCTGGACAGGATCGCGGAGTTCTTGATCTTCGGTTTCGTGCCTCTGGTCGTCGGCATATTGGCCGTTCCGGAGCAGTCTGTTGCCGCCGAAAGGGCCGTGAGAGGCGAGGTGATCTATCGCGAGCGCATTGCCTTGCCGCCCAGTGCCGTGCTCTCCGTCCAGCTGGCGGACGTGTCGCTGGCCGACGCGCCGGCCACCATCATCGGTGAGCAGCAAGTAAAGCCGGCAGGCCAGGTGCCGATCAGCTTCGAGATCAAATTCGACCCTTCGGTCATCCGGTCGCAGATGACTTACGCGTTGCAAGCCCGCATCACCGTCGACGACAAGCTGCTGTTCATCTCCGATATGCGCCATCAGGTCGATCCGTTGGCCGACGTGCCGCAGACCATCATGCTGAAGATGGTCACCCCGAGTGCCGAGCCGACGGCTTCCGTCTTCGACCAGCTCTGGCTGGTCGACTATATCGACGGCATCGGCGCTATTGCTGCCCCGCAAGCGACGTTCAGGGTCAGCGGGGCCGGCAAGGCGGGCGGCAGCGGCCCCTGCAACACCTACTTCGCCACCGCCAAACTCGATGGGCAAACGATCGCGATCAGGGACATCGGCTCGACCTACAAGGCCTGTGCGCCCGAGGTGATGGCCGAGGAAAAGGCGCTGTTCGATGCGTTGGCCAAGGCGGCGTCATACCGTGTCGATGCCGGAAAGCTCATCATTGTCGACAAGGATGGCCGCGAGATCCTGCGCTTCAGCGCGGCGAGCTGACCCCGACGAAAAAGGCCGGCGAAACGCCGGCCTTTTCACGTAATCCAAGGTCTGGATTATCGGCTCAGCCGACGATCTCGGTGTCCGAGAACCAGTACTTGATCTCTTCTGCCGCGGTCTCCGGCGCGTCGGAGCCGTGCACCGAGTTTTCGCCGATCGACAGCGCGTGAACCTTGCGGATGGTGCCTTCGGCGGCGTTGGCCGGGTTGGTGGCGCCCATCACTTCGCGGTTCCTGGCAATGGCGTTCTCGCCTTCCAGCACCTGCACGACGGTCGGTGCCGACGACATGAATTCAACCAGTTCGCCGAAGAAGGGGCGGTCCTTGTGGACGGCATAGAAGCCTTCCGCTTCGCGGCGGCTCATCCAGACCCGGCGCGAGGCGATGACGCGCAGGCCTGCCTCTTCCAGCATCCTGGTGATGGCACCAGTGAGATTGCGCCGGGTTGCGTCCGGCTTGATCATGGAAAATGTGCGTTCGAGCGCCATGGGTCGTCCTTGTCTGAGAATGGAATTGAGAGTGGCGGGCTCTATACAGCACCTGTCTCTTATACACATCTGACGCTGCCGACGACGGAGAGAGTGTAGATATCGGTGGTCGCCGTATCATTAAAAAAAAAAAGGGGGGGGGGGGGGGGGGGGGGGGGGGGGGGGGG
>NZ_JBVVQM010000005.1:0-291708 GCF_055811155.1 Mesorhizobium sp. WSM4822
CGCGGCCCGGCTTTGGTCCCACGCCTTTGTTTTATTCAATCGCTAAATCATGGGCGGGCGGGGGGCCTATCTGGCCCCGGGGGGGCGCCCGGGCGGCCCCAAATTTTGGGGCGGGGCCGCTTTGGCCGGCCCCCCCACCGCCGATGAGGAAGGTCAGTGTCTTGCGATCAGGCAAAGCTGTCGCGCAGGCTGGTCGCGGTGCCGGTGAAGCGGCCACGCACCACACCGACGACCGCGCCGAGCACCAGCCAGAACACCAGATTGGTCACGGTCACCGCCACCACGAACTGGTGATGCAGCCCTTCCGGAATGGCCGTCTCGTAACTGCCGGGCTGCGGCGCACCGACAATATGCGGCGCGACGATCAAAAGGACGGCAAGGATCGCCAGCGGCAGCGACTTGCGGAACGCGATCAGGCCGAGACCGGCGGCGGTCGCCGCCACCGTTGCCCACCACCAGATCTGGCGCTGGGTGAGATCGGCGGCCGGCATGGCCGGCAGTTCCGGCGGCAGGCCGAGGCCAGGCGCCAGCGTGAACACGGCGAAGCCGGCCAGGCCCCAGAACACGCCCTGGCGCCAGCCACCGATGCCGCCGGCGAATTCGGAGACCGCGACCAGGATCAAGGCGAAGCCGATGCCGGTGACGATGTTGGCAAGCACGCTGAAGGCGAAACGCTCGAAACCATCTGCCGGCGCCCAGCCTTCGTCTGCCGGAGCGGCTTCCGCAGCCGGGGCAGCAGAGCTCATGGCATCTCCCGCCGGTGCAGTTGTGCTCATGGCATTGCTATCCGTTGCGGCCGGAGCGGCATGGTCATGGTGATGCCCGCCGCCCGCCTGTTCGTAGACTTCCGCCTTCAGGATCAGCGGCACGGTGGCATAGGCTTGCAGGCAGGCGAGGACGACGCCGGCCACGAGCCCTGCGATCGCCGCGATGAACACGACGTTGCGAAACAGGTTCATGATGTCAGCCCCTCGTCAGTGGCAGGGAAACGCCATCGAATGGCGATAGTCGTGAGCCGCATTGTGGACCGCATCGATATGCGAGAAGCCGACAAAGCCCATCACGAAAACGCCGAGCAGCGCGGCAAGAGCGAGCTGCATGAAGCGCGACTGCGAGGAGACGGAGGTGCCGAGGGAGACGGAAGCGGTAGTCATGTCTTGTCCTTTCGCCCTCCACCCGAGGGCATCGAAGTCAGTTTCCTGTCGCCGGCAGGTCTCCTGGCTCACGGATCAGCGTCCTTCCCCACCTTCCCGAAGAAAAATCTTCAGTGGTTTATGGAGAGGACTACCGCACACAGTTGCGGGGGCAGCCACGGCATTGGGCGAAATTCGCCCTCACCGCATTCCCTCTTGGCTCCAAAATGGAACCGGCGACACCGGTGACTATAGGCAGAATCCTCGCTTCCGGCAAACCAAATTCCGCCGGTGACCATTGCGAATGCGCCATGAAGGTCAAAGTGATTTCGGCAGATAGCGCCACGTCACAAAGCCGCAGACCGCCGCCAGCAGGCCGAGCGTGACGAACACCGAGCCCAGGCCGAAGAAGGCCAGCGCCACCGAATAGACCAGCGGCGGCGTCAGCTCGGAAAAATCGAGATAGGTGCGGTAGACCGCTGCCATCTGCGGTCTTTCATAGGAGCGCACCGAGCGCATGAAGGCGGTCGAGCCGAGGGCGTCGAGCGCAATGGTGAAGAAGGCACCGCAGAGCAGGAAGGCGCCGGTAAGCAGCGGCACGGTTTCGCCGACGAAGCCCGCCGCCAAAAGCGCGGCCGACATGGCGAAATAAGCGAATGTCATGGTCCCGCGGCCACCAAAGCGCTTTCCTGCCTTGCCCCAGAAAATCGCCATGAACAACAGCGCGTTGCCGGCCGAAACCAGCAGGCCGCCGGCCAGCTTGCCCTCACCTGTGATGACCATGAACAGCGGCCCATAGACGAAGAACGTCGTCCAGAAGCAGGAGCGCCCAAAGGCGATCAGCCAAGCCAGCCTGAGCCTGGGCTGCGCCACGAAGCGGCCGATATTGGCGAGCGGATTGACGGGGCGCGTCTTGCCCGGACGGATAGACTGGTTGTCGCCGAGGCGGTAGGTCCAGAACAGCGCCAGCAGGCCAAACGCGAACACCGCGACCGTACCATGCGCGGCATAGATGCCGAAGCGCGTGTAGAGGAAGATGCCGAGCGTCGGCCCACCGGTCCAGGCCAGCATCGACCACGCCATGCGCAGCGATTCGGCCTGCATGAAGTCGGTCTTGCGGATGTGGTCCATGATGTAGAGGTTGAGCGTGATCGACAGCGCGCTGGCGCCCATCACCCGGCACAGCATGCCGGCCAGTTGCCCGGCAAGCGTGTCGGTGACGAAGAACAGCGAGCCGACGGCCAGCAGGCAGGCGCCTGCCGTGTAGACCCAGCGCCGGGCAAAACGGCGGATCAGCATCGGCATGAACAATGTCACCGACAGCCCGAGCATCGCCACCACTGTGTAGAGCATCGACACGATCTGCTCGTTGTGCAGGATCTCGTAGGCCTGGATCGGGATGACGCTCGACACCGTGGCGCGGGCGAAGGATTCGACCGCATAGAGCGACGCGAAGGTGCGCGCGTCCGCGGCCTTGAGAGCCGGCAGCCAGATCGGATGGCGCACATGGGTGGACATTGCTTTCCCCGAAGCAGATTCACCGGGTCAAATCTGACGTGGCGATCCCAGCGCCAATAAGAGGAAACCGACGCGCATCCGGCAAAAGCGAAGCCGGCCAAAGGCTTCCCTGCACTGGCCCAATGCCGCGGCTGATCCGGGTTGTCGGCAGAGTTGCCGGTCTTCTTTTGTGCCGGGCAACCGTGATAGTCCTCCAGCGGGGCTGAATCAGAATGCGAGACCATGAGCATCCAAACGCCGACCGCACCCGTTCCGGATCGACCAAAGCGCATCGTCGCCATCGACATCGTGCGCGGCATCGCGCTGATCGCCATGGCGAGCTACCATTTCACCTGGGATCTGGAGTTCTTCGGCTACACCGATCCCGGCCTGACCGCCTTCGGCTGGTGGAAGATGTACGCGCGCTGCATCGCCTCGACCTTCCTGTTCCTGGTCGGCGTCAGTCTGTACCTCGCCCATGGCCGACAAATCCGCTGGAACGGCTTCTGGAAGCGGTTCGCCATGGTCGCGGGAGCCGCGATCGCGATATCGGTCGTCACCCGTATCGCCACGCCGGATGGATTCATCTTCTTCGGCATCTTGCACGAGATCGCGCTGGCCAGCCTGCTCGGCCTCGCCTTCCTGCGCCTGCCGGCTTTGTTGACGCTGGTCGTCGCCGGGCTCGTCATCGCGGCGCCTGTCTATCTGCGCCTCGAGGCGTTCGATCACCCATGGCTGTGGTGGGTAGGCCTGTCGGCGAACAATCCACGCTCCAACGACTACGTTCCGTTGTTTCCATGGTTCGGCGCCGTGCTTGCGGGCATCGCGGTGACGAAACTCGCCGCCGGTTCAGGCGTACTTGCCCGGCTTGCCGAATTAGCGCCCGGTCGCTGGGCCAACCCGCTGGTCTTTATCGGCCGGCACAGCCTGGCGTTCTACCTGATCCACCAGCCATTGCTGATCGGCTGCATGTGGCTGTTCTCGCAGATCATGCCGGCACAGGTCGAAACCCCGCAGGTGAATTTCCTCAAAACCTGCCAGCTGTCCTGCGAGCAGTCGCGCGACACCGAGTTCTGTACGAGCTACTGTGTCTGCATGCTCGAAACGCTCGAGGGCGAGGCAACGCTTGATCGGCTCTACAACAACGACCAGACTGCGGAATGGAAGACGCATCTGTCCGATCTCGCCGGCATGTGTACCGCCAAGACCGACAGCAAGTTGATGGAGGAAGGGGTCAAATGACCGAGAACCAGCCTAAGCCGGGGCTCATACCGTGGCCGCCGCTGATCTACACCGCCGCCATCGCCATCAGCATCGCGCTGGGCCTGCTCTATCCCCTGCCCTGGATCGGTGACCTCCTGGGCGATATTCTTTTCGCCACCGGCTGGGTGGCGCTGTTTGCCGTCGCCGCGCTCTGGGTCACCGCGATCCGCACCATGGTCCGCGCCAAGACCACGCTGAACCCGAACGCTGTGCCCGATCACCTGGTCACCACGGGTCCCTTCGGCATCACCCGCAATCCGATGTATCTGGCCAACACCCTGCTGTTGATCGGCGTCGCCTTTGTCTCGGGCATCGTGTGGTTCCTGCCGCTCGCATTCATCGCCGCCTATGCCACGCAGAAAATGGCGATCGAAGGCGAGGAAAAGGTGCTGGCGGCAAAATTCGGCAAGAAGTACCGCGACTACGCCAAACGCGTGCGCCGCTGGATCTGAGCTGGCGCCCCTGGTTTCCATCGCGGAGAGGTTTGACAGGTGCACACTTCGGCGATTAGCCTAAGTCTTGCGAACTTCGTCATCCTAGGGCGAAGCAGGAGCGCAGCTCCGTCGCGGAGACCCTAGGATGACGAAGGAATAGACGTCTCCGCTAATTCCGAACGCTAACGCGCGACAGAATCCAGTCCGCTCAGGTATTCACGCCAAGCTCAACCAGCCGCTCCACACAAGATTCCTCGGCCTGGTCGAGTTCAGCCAGCGTCTCCTCGAGATCGCGGCGCTTCTGCCGGAGATCCTCGCGCTTTTCCTCGATGCGCTTGATCATCAGGTTGAGCTGGCCGACTTCGCCGGGCGGCTCCTTGTACATCTGGATGATTTCGCGGATTTCGTTGATCGAGAAGCCAAGCCTCTTGCCGCGCATGATCTGACGGATGAGGTGCCGGTCGGAGGGGCGAAACAGCCGCGTGCGGCCACGCCGCACCGGCTGCACCAGCCCTTCGTCCTCGTAAAAGCGAAGCGTCCGCGTCGACACGTCGAACTCGCGGGTCAACTCGGTGATCGAATAATATTCTCGCATTGCCACTCCCGCACGCCGAAACCAAGGGGCGATCGCCATGCCGGCGTCACCCTTATGTCCCGAACCAAAACCCGTGCCATGCCGGAATCGACATGGCGCCCCGCGCAAGCCTCGCACGGCATTTACGTAAAAGTCAATTAAGCCAAAAGGCGTGCCTTCAGGGCACACCGAACCACCAGGTGGCAATGCCGAGAAATGCAAAGAAGCCGACGACGTCGGTAACCGTGGTGACAAAAACTGCCGAAGCGACCGCCGGATCGATCTTGAAACGATCGAGCAGCAGCGGGATCAGGATGCCGGCCAGAGCGGCCACGAACATGTTGATGATCATCGCCGCCGCGATGATGCCGCCCAGATTGGGGTCACGGAACCAGGCTGCCGCAACGATGCCGATCAGGATGGCGAAGACGATGCCGTTGATGAAGCCGACACCCATCTCGCGGCGAATGATGCGGCCGGCATTGTAGATGTCGAGATCCCTGGTCGCCAACGCCCGCACGGTGACGGTCATGGTTTGCGAGCCGGCATTGCCGCCCATGCCGGCGACGATCGGCATCAGCACCGCCAGTGCGACGATATGTTCGATCGTGCGGTCGAACAGACTGATCACCGACGCCGCCAGGAACGCGGTCAGAAGGTTGATCAGCAACCACGGAACGCGTGAGCGCGAGGTCGAAAAGATGCTGTCGGAAAGCTCCTCGTCGCCGACGCCGCCCATGCGCATCAAGTCTTCTTCGGCCTCCTGCTGTATGACGTCGACAACATCGTCGATGGTCAGAACGCCAACCAGCCGTTCGTTCTCGTCGACGACTGCGGCCGACAAAAGATCGTACTGCTCGAATTCCCGTGCAGCCTCTTCCTGGTCCATGGTGGCCGGAATGGCGTGCCGCGTCTCGTGCATCACTTCCTCGACCTTGACCGAACGCTTGGTGCGCAGGATCTGGTCGAGGTCGATGGCGCCGAGCAGCTTGAAGCTCGGATCGATGACGAAGATCTGGCTGAAGCGCTCGGGCAGATTCTGGTCGTCGCGCATGTAGTCGATGGTCTGGCCGATCGTCCAGAACGGCGGCACCGCGACGAACTCGGTCTGCATGCGGCGGCCGGCCGTCTCTTCGGGATAGTCGAGCGAGCGGCGCAGCCTGATCCGCTCGGTGAACGGCAGCTGCGACAGGATCTCGTCCTGATCCTCCTTCTCGAGGTCTTCGAGAATGTAGACGGCGTCGTCGGAATCGAGCTCCTGTACCGCCTGCGCGATCTGCGCATTGGGCAGACTGTCGACGATCTCCATACGGATCGCCTCGTCGACCTCGGTCAGCGAGGAGAAGTCGAAATCGGCGCCCAGGAGCTCGACCAGCGCGTGGCGCTGTTCGGGATGCAGCGCCTCGAGCAGGTCGCCGAGTTCCGACTGGTGCAGGTCGTCGACTTCATGCTTGAGGGTCAGCGTGTCGCGGTCGGCGATCGCCGCGCCAATCCGCGCCAGGAAGGACGAAAGCACGGCGCCGTCCTCGCCATAGATGTCGGCGTGGTGCTCCTCGGCGGCCCTGGCGCCAATCGTCCGTTCGTGCTCGCCTTCCACCAGCGCCTCCCGCCACAAGAATCCCGGAAAAGGTGCAAATCAGGTCTAGAGCATCGGACCCAAAGGGGAAACCGGTTTTGGGAGAATCCGACGCTCAAAAAGAAAGTGGCGTAAAGCGCGGGAATATCAAACGAAATGCGCCCGGCCCGCAGCGGGCGGAGCTTGCACAATCGGGATCTGGGAAGGAAAATGGTGCGGTCGAGAAGACTCGAACTTCCACGGGTTGCCCCACAGCGACCTCAACGCTGCGCGTCTACCAATTCCGCCACGACCGCACGTGGTAGAGCCGGAACCGACCGGCTCGCGGCGTGTAGCAAATCGTTTCCGGCGAAACAAGTGCACGGCAAGCAATAATGTCAGGCGATTGGCATAATGCTCCACAGGGTCCGAACGCAGCGCCGGAACTGGACGTTTGCGCCTGATATCGCCATATGGAAGGCAAGTTGATGTCACCCAAAGGTGCGAGGCGGTTTTGGGACGCGACATGCATAAGCGAAAAGACGATACGCCATGCCCGAACGCAGCCAGATCGCCACGTCGTTCCTGCCGCTCCCCGGTTCAGCACCGGTCGAATGGCTGATCGAGCCCGGCCTTACCGCCTATCCCGAAGCACTTGCCTTCATGGAGGCGCGCGCCGAGGCGATCCGCAGCGGCGCTGCCGGCGAAATGGTCTGGCTGGTCGAACACCCGCCGCTCTACACGGCCGGCACCAGCGCCCGCGGCGAGGATCTGATCGACGCCAGCCGCTTCCCGGTATTTGCGGCCGGCCGCGGCGGCGAATACACCTATCATGGGCCGGGCCAGCGGGTCGCCTATGTCATGCTTGATCTGAAGCGGCGGCGTGAGGACGTCCGCGCCTTCGTCGCGGCGCTCGAACAGTGGATCATCGGCACGCTCGCCGCCTTCAACGTGCAGGGCGAACGCCGCGAGGACCGGGTCGGCGTCTGGGTCGTGCGGCCGGATCGCCCTGCCCTGCCGGACGGCTCGCCGGCCGAGGACAAGATCGCGGCCATAGGCATCCGGCTGCGGCGCTGGGTGAGTTTTCATGGCATCGCCATCAATGTCGAGCCCGATCTCGACCATTTCAGCGGCATCGTGCCTTGCGGCGTGCAGGACCACGGCGTCACCAGCCTCGTCGACCTAGGCCTTCCCCTGGGAATGGCCGACCTTGATCTCGCGTTGAAATCCGCCTTCGAGGATGTGTTCGGTCCCGCCACGGTCTTGCCTGTCGAAGCCGAGCGCAAGGCGGGCTGATCCTTCCGGATCCGGTACGGCTCAAATCAGTTGGGCGGAGGCCCACAACACGCCATAGCCATGGATGGCGAATACCGCCAGCAACGCCGCGGCCATGGCGAGGCGGTCGATGGTGCGGATCGGCTTCAGCTCGTAACGCGGCTTGACCCCGCTGCTCATCGTCAGCAGGCTGAGGATCGAAAACACCGCTCCCGTCGCGAGCAGGAAATTGGAGGAAAAGCCGGCCTGCCAACCGACAGCCAGGAAAGCCGAGAGCAGGAAGAAGGAAGCCAGCGCCAGTGCGACCGGTCCCGGACAGATCTGGCGCAGCACCTGACCGCCGTCGAACTTCCACACCGGCACCAGATTGGCGATGTTGAACAGTGCGGCGAAGCCCGCCAGGGTCGCCAGCAGGGCCGCCGCCAGCCGGTGACCTTCCGCGCCGGCAAAGGTGCTGGCAGCGATCACAACCGGCACCAGGAATGCGGAGAAGCCGGCGCCCATCAGCGCCACGAAAGCGACCTCGAAACGGCTGTCATAGGGCCGCCCGCCAATGGCGATGCCGCCGAGCAGCGGAATAAAGATCATCCGTGCCCGGTTGTGGCCCATAAGCCGGAACGCCGCCATATGGCCAAGCTCATGCAGGGCGACCACCGATGTGAGGATCGCGGCCAGTGCCAGGCCGCCGAAATGAAGGCCGAAGAATGGCCACAGGATCAGCGCCGAAAGCCCGGCGAAACCGACCTGGCTGAGCGGATGCTCGAACCAACCGCCCTTGCGATACTGCCCGGTCCGCGCCCAGCGCTGCAGCTTGGAGAGTTCGCGGCGCAGGGCGAAATAGCGGAACACCAGGAAGGCGACGCCGCGATAGCGATCCGTCTGGCTGAGCGTCACCCGCGTGCCGTTGCCCTCGGAAACGAGTTCGGCGGTTTCGGAAAAGTCCTTCCAGAACGAAGCATCGAGCGCGGTGTCCTCGATGACACGCATCGAGAAGCTGATACCTTCGACGACGTCTTCAAACCGCGACTTGCGTTCGATCGGCTTGCCGTCGCGACCTTCCCACGACAGCGTGATGCGGGCCACGCCCTCGCCGTCCGGCGCCTCGGCGGAAAGGATCTCACCGGACCAGCCGGCATCGCTGCCGAGCGGCCACAGCGCCTGCCAGAGGCGCTGGCGGTCCATCGCCACCAGACGGGTCAGCCGCACCGTGCGCAAACCAAGCGGCGCGGTCATCAACAGAAAGATCAACCCGAGATTGCTGGCCACCAGAATGGCCGTGACGATGGGCGACACGCGACGCTGCTCCCTGTCTTTCAGGCACCCTAACGTCGCGGCGGCAAGAAAAGCTTAACGGCGGAACGGCCTTCCACCGCGTAGGACCCGCGGCGGCGAACGCCGCCAAATCACATGGCTCCGATCCAGATCGCCATGGAAACAAGGAACGTGCTCATGCAAACCAGTGAGATGACATCCTGAACCAGATCGGTCATAACTCTCTCCTGTTGTTGATATGTTCGCATTTTGTTCTAATTTTGTTTCAAAGTCAACGGGCACGATCCGCCCGCGCCCGGAATTTCCGGGCGATCAAATCGGCAGGGTTAAGGAAAGGTTGATGAGGGCGGGCGGTTGGCCAGCGCCGACCCAGGGCACGGCGAAACTGGGGTCAGGCCGAGCCGAGAATGGTGGATTTCGAGAACCGGAGCGGAGCGTACTTTTGGGTACGTGAGCACCGGAAGCGCAGGAAGCCGCCTTTCGCAGGCCGGCCTCACCCCAGTATCGCCGTGCCCTAAAGCGGCACCACTTTGCCGTCGGCCAGCGTGACGCGCCGGTCCATGCGCGATGCCAATTCGTGATTGTGGGTGGCGATCAGCGCCGCGAGGCCCGATTGCTTGACCAGCGCCGCCAGCGCCTCGAACACATAAGACGCGGTGACCGGGTCGAGATTGCCGGTCGGCTCGTCCGCCAGCAGCACCAGCGGCGCATTGGCGACCGCACGCGCGATGGCGACGCGCTGCTGTTCGCCGCCGGAGAGTTCGGACGGCCGGTGCGACGCGCGCTTGCCGATCTGCATGTAATCGAGCAACTGCGCCGCGCGCTCGGCCGCGTCCTTGCGGCTGAGCCCCTTGATGAGCTGCGGCATCATGATGTTTTCCAGCGCCGAGAATTCCGGCAGCAGATGATGGAACTGGTAGACGAAGCCGACATCGTTGCGGCGGATCGCCGTGCGCTCGTCATCGGAGAGCCGCCCGCAGGCACGGCCGGCCAGGATGACGTCGCCGGCGTCGGGACGCTCCAGCAAGCCGGCAGTGTGCAGCAGGGTCGACTTGCCGGTGCCCGACGGCGCCACCAGCGCCACCATCTCGCCGCGCTTCAGCGAGAAATCGGCACCGTTCAGGATGGTGAGCTTGCGCGGCCCCTGGACATAGTGCCGCTCGACGCTCTTCAGCTCGATAATGACCTCGGCCACTATTCGTACCTCAAGGCTTCGACCGGATCGAGACGCGCGGCGCGCCATGCCGGAAACACGGTTGCCAGGAAGGACAGGCCGAGCGCCATCAGGACGACATAGGTCGTCTCGCGCGGATCCATCTTCGCCGGCAACTGGCTGAGGAAATAGAGCTCCGGATTGAACAGCACCTTGCCGGTCATCCATGAGAAGAACTGGCGGATGGACTCGATGTTGGTGCAGATCAGCACGCCGAGCAGCACACCGGCAAGCGTGCCGGTCACGCCGATCGCCGCACCCGTCATCAGGAAGATACGCAGGATGGCGCCGCGCGACGCCCCCATGGTGCGCAGGATGGCGATGTCGTGGCCCTTGTCCTTCACCAGCATGATCAGGCCGGAGATGATGTTCAGCGCCGCCACCAGCACGATCAGCGTCAGGATCATGAACATGACGTTGCGCTCGACCTGCAGCGCGGAGAAGAAGGTCTCGTTGCGCTGGCGCCAATCGACCATGTCGATCGGCCGCTGCGCCGCCGCCTCCACCTTCGGTTTCAGCGCATCGACATCGTCTGGATTGTCGACATAGATCTCGATCGTTTGCGCCCGCCCGTCCATGTTGAAATAGAGCTGCGCTTCGGAAAACGGCATGTAGACGATGGAGGTGTCATATTCGGACATGCCGACTTCGAAGATCGCCGCGATCTTGTAACCCTTCATGCGCGGCGTGGTGCCGATCGGCGTCACGTCGCCGTCGGGCGAAATCAAGGTGATGGTATCGCCAAGCGTCAGGCCGAGATTCTCGGCCATGCGCTTGCCGATGGCAACGCCGTCGCCAGAGTCGAAATCGGCGATCGAGCCCTGCTTGATGTTGCTGGCAACGATGGCGATCTTGCTCAGATCCTCGCCGCGTATGCCGCGCACCAGCGCTCCGGTTCCACCGCCGACATTGCCTTGCGCGAGCACCTGGCCATCAATCAGCGGGATGGCGTATTTGACGCCTGACACACCGTTGATGCGGCTGGCGACCTGCGCGTAGTCCTCCAGTGGCGAATCGAGCGGCTGCACGATCAGGTGGCCGTTGACGCCGAGGATGCGCGTCAAAAGCTCCGCCCTGAAACCGTTCATCACCGCCATGACCACGATCAGCGTGGCGACGCCCAGCATGATGCCGAGGAACGAGATCGAGGCGATCACCGAGATCACCGTCTCCTTGCGCCGCGAACGCAGATAGCGCCAGGCGACCATGCGCTCGAAGATGGAAAAGGGTCCGGCGCCGACCGGTCTTGCCGCCACCGCCTCGTTCATGCGGCGACACCGAAGCGCTTCTTCGCGTCTGCGATCGGCAGCGTCTCGCGCTCGCCGGTCTTGCGATTCTTGATCTCGATCTCGCCGGCTGCGACACCACGCGGCCCGACGATCACTTGCCAGGGCAGGCCGATCAGGTCGGCGGTGGCGAACTTGCCGCCGGGCCTCTGGTCGGTGTCGTCGTAGAGCACGTCCTTGCCGGCGGCGACGAAAGCGGCATGCAGCTCGTCGCAGACGCGGTCGCACTCGGCGTCGCCCGCTTTCATGTTGATCAGCCCGATGTCGAACGGAGCCACCGCCTCCGGCCAGATGATGCCGTTGTCGTCATGGCTGGCTTCGATGATCGCCGCGACCAGCCGCGACGGACCGATGCCGTAGGAGCCGCCGGAGACGAAATGATCCTTGCCGTCGGGCCCGGTCACCTTGGCGCCCATCGGCTTCGAATATTTGTCGCCGAAATGGAAGATGTGGCCTACCTCGATGCCGCGCGCCGAAACCTTGTCGCTCTCGCCGATCTTCTCCCACGCCGCCTCGTCGTGCATCTCGTCGGTGGCTGCGTAGGGTGTCGTCCAAGTCTTGACTATATCGCCGATCTCGGCGGCATTGGCGAAGTCGGTCTTCTCTCCGGGCACATCGAGCGAAAGATAGTCGCGGTGGCAATAGACCTGGCTCTCGCCGGTGTCGGCCAGGATGATGAATTCATGGCTGAGATCGCCGCCGATCGGCCCGGTGTCGGCCCGCATCGGTATCGCCTGCAGCCCCATGCGCGTAAAAGTCCGGAGATAGGACACGAACATCCTGTTGTAGGCCGCCCTGGCGCCCTCGAAGTCGAGGTCGAAAGAATAGGCGTCCTTCATCAGGAACTCGCGCGAACGCATGACGCCGAAGCGCGGCCGCACTTCATCGCGGAACTTCCACTGGATGTGGTAGAGATTGAGCGGCAGGTCCTTGTAGGACTTCACATAGGCGCGGACGATCTCGGTGACCACTTCCTCATTGGTCGGGCCGTAGAGCATGTCGCGGTCCTGCCGGTCCTTGATGCGCAGCATCTCCTTGCCGTAGTCGTCATAGCGGCCGCTTTCGCGCCACAGATCGGCCGACTGGATGGTCGGCATCAGGATTTCCAGCGCCCCGGCGCGGTTCTGCTCCTCGCGAATGATGCGGCAGACCTTGTCCAGCACCCGCTTGCCGAGCGGCAGCCACGAGAAACTGCCCTGTCCCTGCTGGCGGATCATGCCGGCACGCAGCATCAGCCGGTGCGAGACGATCTCGGCCTCGCGCGGGTTTTCTTTGAGGATCGGCAGGAAATAGCGCGACAAACGCATGGACAGGTCCGTGAGTGAGGAGGGCCGCGCCAGAATCGGCGCGACTTTGGCTTGCTTGACCCGGCTTCATAGCCATTTCAAGGCGGAATGGGAACCCGGACGCTTCGGCCCGAAAAGCGGCAATCGATTTCAGAAAGCACGGGATAGCCGGGATCAGAAGCGTCGCACCGTCCTTCGCCCGCCCAGAAGACCCACGGCGCTGCAAGGCCTCCCGGTCACCGCGCGCGTCTTGATGATCGTTCGCCAAGCAACGCCTGCCACACTATTGTGCAGTGCAGCACGAGAATGCCCGTTTCAAGGCAAAATTCTTCGTGACATTTTCATTCGCCTTAGGCTAATGTACCTCGATAACCGAGAGGGTAGAAAAAAATCTGCTCTCCTACGCGGTCAAAGTCTTGGGAGGATGCGATCTAGGCGCGGTTACTCGCTGCCGCCGGAAACCGGAAACAGATCGGACGCGTTTAAATTGCAAGGCCTCGTGCCTTGCATTTTTTTTGTGCAATCATCTGCTTAGCGCAACGCGTTGCCAAACCACCTTACCCAGCGTCAGCGCTCGTCCGGCCGCAAAACGGCACGGCATTCCTGTCTGGAACCAAGCTGTTCCGAAGGATGAAAACGTCTTTGCCGGACAAATCTTCTTGGGCCGGGGCCGGCTATTTGGCTAAGGTTTGGCTGAATTCCGGCACGATGTGCGGGATGTCGTTGAGGCTGTATCCAAGCCCATGCGTCAGGCCATAGAAAATGCCCATCAGGATCGCGGTGGCGATGGTGGTGCGGATCACGGCGCGCAGCATGTGGGGACCGCGCGGCGCGCTCGGAACCGTGCCCAGCGTCACGTCACGATCGTCGTCCTGCGTCCTCACGCTGAACGGCAGCACGGCGAACAGCACCACCCACCAGGTCGCGAAAAACAAGGCGGTGAACGAAACCCAGCTCATGATTGCTCCAGTTCGATCAGCGTTCCGAAAAAATCTTTCGGATGCAGGAACAGCACCGGCTTGCCGTGCGCGCCGATCTTCGGATTGCCGTCGCCCAGCGCGCGGGCACCGGCGGCCTTGAGCTGATCGCGTGCGGCCAGGATGTCGTCGACCTCATAGCAAAGGTGATGCATGCCGCCGGAAGGGTTCTTCTCCAGGAAGGCGGCGATCGGCGACCCCTCGCCCAATGGCTCCAGAAGTTCGACCTTGGTGTTGCCGACATTGACGAACACCACCGTGACGCCATGCTCCGGCAGCGCCTGCGGCGCCGTCACTTCGGCACCCAGCGTGTTGCGATAGGCGGCGACGGCGGCCGCCAGATCCGGCACGGCAAGCGCGACATGGTTGAGACGTCCGAGCATTGGCACTCCCAAGTAGGGGAATACGGGAGTAGGGGAAAAGACAGATATGTCAGCTGTTTGCTCTTCCTACTCCCCTACTCCCGTACTCCCTTTCGTCATCTTGTGACGAATACAGTCACCAGCGGCTTCTTGCCCCAGGCTTCGTTGGCGGCGCCGCGCACGGCGCGCCGCACTGCTTCTTGCACGAGGTCGAGGTCTTTTCGGCGCTGACGGGGGATCGAGTCCACCGCGCCGATTGCCGCATCGATCATCAGATCTTCCAGCGACTCGCCACGGCCATCGGCCTCGGCGACGCCGATGGCGACCAGGTCGGGGTCGCCGGCAAGCTCATATTTGTCGTCCAGGACGACATTGACCGCCACGTGGCCGGCAAAGGACAGTTTGCGCCGGTCGCGAATGCCCATCGCCTGATCGGTGCCGATCAGTCTGCCATCCTTGTAGATACGGCCGAACGGCACCTGATCCATGATGGTGGCTGGGCCGGGAGCAAGCCTGAGCATGTCGCCGTCGCGCACCTGCGCCACCTGGCCGATGCCCGATGTCGACATCAGCGAGCCCTGCGCCACCAGATGTGCCGCCTCGCCATGCACGGGAACGCCGATCTGCGGGCGCACCCATTCATACATCTTGCGCAATTCGCTGCGCCGCGGATGGCCGGAGACATGCACCAGTGCATCGCCGTCCTCGATGATCTTGACGCCGAGGTCGATGAGGCGGTTCTTGATCTCGAGGATCGCCTTCTCGTTGCCGGGAATGGTACGCGAGGAAAACACCACCGTGTCGCCCGCCGTCAGTGACACCGACTTCATCTCTTCGCGCGACAGCTTGGCCAGTGCGGCCAGTGGCTCGCCCTGGCTGCCGGTGCAGATGATGACCAGGTTCTCGCGCGGGATGAAACCAAAATCCTCCTCGGCGATGAACTCCGGCAGACCGTCCATGTAGCCGAGTTCGCCGGCCACATCGATGACCCGCTTCAGCGAACGGCCAAGCACCAGGCACTGGCGTCCGGCATCGCGCGCCGCTTTGGCGATCGAGACGATGCGTCCGACATTGGAGGAGAATGTGGTGACGGCGACACGGCCCTTGGCAGCCTGGATGACGCCCTTGAGGCCCTCGCCCACAGCCACTTCCGAAGGCGACTCACCTTCGCGCAGCGCATTGGTCGAATCGCAGATCAGCGCCAGAACGCCCTTGTCGCCATAGGCCCGGAAACGCGCCTCGTCGGTCTTCGGCCCGATCGTCGGCTCCGGATCGATCTTCCAGTCACCGGTATGGATGACGGTGCCGGCCGGCGAGGTAATCGCCAGCGACATCGGCTCGGGAATCGAGTGCGCGACCGGAATGGCTTCGATCTCGAACGGGCCGACTGTGAATTTCTCGCCCGCCCGGTAGATCGTCACCGGTATTTTCGGCGCGCCCTGCTCGCCTTGCCGCTTGGCTTCCAGCAGGCCGGCGCTGAACGGCGTCATCCAGACCGGCGCCTTCAGCTTCGGCCATGTGTCGAGCAGCGCGCCATAATGGTCTTCATGCGCATGCGTGATGATGATGCCGCGCAGATTGGCGAGGTTCTCCTCGATGAAGCGCGTGTCGGGCAGCACAAGGTCGACGCCCGGCAGGCTGGCATCGGGGAAGGTCACCCCGACATCGATGACGATCCATTCGCGCGCATTGGGCGGCCCGTAGCCGTAAAGAGCGAAGTTCATGCCGATCTCGCCGACGCCGCCGAGCGGCACGAAGACGAGTTCGGCGGTTTCCGCTTTCGCCATGATTTTTCCCTTCCTGGCCCTCAGGCCAAGCCTAAAAAGCAATTCCGGGAAAAGTGTGTAACGGTTTTCCCACCGGAGTTGCGCAAAAACAAACAGTTAGAACCGTTCATGAACGGCCCTATGCCCTGGCCGAAGCGACCGCGCCGAAATGCACATCGCCGGCGGCGATCGTCCGAACCGAACCTTCATCGTCGCGGATCACGAAACGGCAGTCCTCGTCAATGGTCTCAAACACCCCACGCACCACATTACCGTCAATTCTGACAGCAACTTCGCCGCCGAGCCCCGCAGCACGATCAAGCCAGCGTCGCCTGACGGCGGCAAGTCCGCGCCCCTCGTCCCACAATCGGGCATTCTCGCTCCATGCATCCGACAGCGCCAGGAACAGTGTTTCCGCATCACATGCCGCGCCCAGCGCACTGAGTGATGTTGCGGGATAGGGCAAATCCTCGGGGTATGCCACCACATTGACGCCTATGCCGACCGCCACCGCGAAACGGCCGCCATCCAGGATTGCCGATTCCAGCAGGATGCCGGCCAGCTTGGCGCCGGAGGCAAGCACGTCGTTCGGCCATTTGAGTTCGAAACGGTTCTTTCCTTCGCTGCCACCGTCGGGGCCGATGGCGATCCGGCCCTTCGGCACCACGGCGTCGAGCGCATCGGCCAGCGCCAGTCCGGCGACGAAGCCCAGCGTCGCGGCAAGGCGAAGCTCTGCCTTGGTGATGACGAGCAGCGTCGCCGCCAGGTTGCCTTCGGGGGTCGCCCAGACGCGGCCGCGTCGGCCACGCCCGCTTTCCTGCTTCTTGGAAACGACCCACAATCTGCCGGGGTCGCCTGCCCTTGCGTGGTCCAGTGCCAGCGCATTGGTGGAGCCGACGCTCTCATGCGCCTCGAGCCGGAACCCTTCCGACGCCGAGGTTGGAGCCAGCCGAAATGCCATGCCGACTAGAAAAACGTCTTGGCGGCGGCTTCGGCGTAGGTGCCTATCGGCCCGCCGATCAGCACATAGAACAGCACGAAGGCGCCGGAGACGCCGAGCACGACACGCAACTCCGTCGCCATCGGCACGAAACCGCCGACCGGTTCGTCGAACCACATGATCTTGATGATGCGCAGGTAATAATAGGCGCCCACCACCGAGGCCAGCACGCCGATGATCGCCAGCGCATAGAGATTGGCGTTGATGGCGGCGAGGAAGACGTACCATTTCCCCCAGAAGCCGGCGAGCGGCGGAATGCCGGCCAGGGAGAACATCAGGATGGTCAGGATCGTCGCCATGATAGGATTGGTCGACGACAGGCCGGCCAGGTCGCTGATCTGCTCGACATTGCCTTCCTTGCGCCGCATGGCGAGGATGAAGGCGAAGGTGCCGAGCGTCATCACCAGATAGATCAGCATGTAGATGGCAACGCCGCGCACGCCGGCCTGGCTGTTGGCGGCAAGGCCGACCAGCGCGTAGCCCATATGGCCGATCGAGGAATAGGCCATAAGCCGCTTGATGTTGGTCTGGCCGATGGCGGCGAAAGCACCAAGTGCCATCGAGGCGATCGAGATGAAGACGATGATCTGCTGCCAGTCGGAGGCGATCGGCTTGAACGCACCCATGGTGACGCGCACCATCAGCGCCATCGCCGCCATCTTGGGCGCCGCCGCCAAAAAGGCCGTCACCGGCGTCGGCGCGCCCTCATAGACGTCTGGCGTCCACATGTGGAACGGCACCGCCGAGATCTTGAAGGCCAGGCCGGCCAGCACGAAGACGAGGCCGAAAACGAGGCCAAGCTGGCGCTCGCCGCTGCCGAGCGCAGAAGCGATTTCCTGGAAGCCGGTGTTGCCGGTGTAGCCATAGACCAGGCTGATGCCATAGAGCAGCATGCCCGACGACAGCGCGCCGAGGACGAAATATTTGAGGCCAGCCTCAGTCGAACGCAGATTGTCGCGGTTGATCGCGCACAGCACGTAGATCGCCAGCGATTGCAGTTCGAGGCCGAGATAGAGCCCGATCATGCCATTGGCGGAGATCATCAGCATCATGCCGAGCGTGCACAGCAGGATCAGCACCGGATATTCGAACTTGTCGAAGCGTTCAGCCTTGGCAAAGCGCATCGACATCACCAGCGTCACCGCCGAGCCGACCAGCGCCAGCACCTTCATGAAGCGGGCGAAGGAATCCTGGATGAAGGCATTGCCGTAAGCGCTGCCCTGCCCGGTCCGGAAGATCAGCCAGGCGCCTGCGATCGCCAGCACGGCCACCGCAAGGCCGGTTACCGTGTTGGCCGTGTTGGCGCGCGAATAGGCTCCGACCATCAGCAGCGCCAGCGCGCCGACGGCAAGGATCAGCTCTGGCGTCGAGAGCGACAGGCTGGAGAGAAGGTCCGGCGTCATGGTTCGCAAAACCTCTGGTCAGTTCGCCGCCGCGGTCTGCGCGGCGCCGATGGATGCAGTGACATTGGTGACGAGCGACTTGACCGATTCGGCCGTCGCGTCGAAGACCGGGGCGGGATAGACGCCGAAGAAGATGACCAGAACGACCAGCGGGTAGATGATCACCTTCTCGCGCAGCGACAGGTCGAGCAGGCCCTTCAGGCTGTCCTTGGTCAGCGCACCGAAGATCACCCGGCGGTAGAGCCAGAGCGCGTAGGCGGCCGACAGGATGACGCCGGTGGCGGCGAAGAACGCCACCCAGGTGTTGACCCGGAACACGCCGAGCATGGTCAGGAACTCGCCGACGAAGCCGCTGGTACCGGGCAGGCCGACATTGGCCATGGTGAAGATCAGGAACACCGTGGCGTATTTCGGCATGTTGTTGACCAGGCCGCCATAGGCCGCGATCTCACGTGTGTGCATGCGATCGTAGATGACGCCGACGCACAGGAACAGCGCGCCGGAGACGAGGCCGTGGCTGAGCATCTGGAAGATCGCGCCCTGCACGCCTTCCTGGTTCATGGCGAAGATGCCCATGGTGACGAAGCCCATATGAGCAACCGACGAATAGGCGATCAGCTTCTTCATGTCCTCCTGCATCAGCGCCACCAGCGAGGTGTAGATGATGGCGACGACGGACAGCGCGAAGACCAGCGGCGCGAACATTTCCGACGCCAGCGGGAACATCGGCAAGGAGAACCGCAGGAAACCGTACCCGCCCATCTTCAACAGGATGCCGGCCAGGATGACGGAGCCCGCCGTCGGCGCCTCGACGTGCGCGTCGGGCAGCCAGGTGTGCACCGGCCACATCGGCATCTTCACCGCGAAGGAGGCGAAGAAGGCAAGCCATAGCCATGTCTGCATGTTGGCCGGGAAGTTGTGGGTCAGCAGCGTCGGGATGTCGGTTGTGCCGGACTGGAAGAACATCGCCATGATGGCGAGCAGCATCAGCACCGAGCCGGCGAGCGTGTAGAGGAAGAACTTGAACGAGGCGTAGACGCGCCGCTTGCCGCCCCAGACGCCGATAATGATGAACATCGGGATCAGGCCGGCTTCGAAGAAGACGTAGAACAGCACGATGTCCAGCGCGCAGAACACGCCGATCATCAGCGTTTCGAGCAGCAGGAAGGCGATCATGTAGGCCTTCACGCGCTTCTCGATCGATTCCCACGACGCCAGGATGCAGAGCGGCATCAGGAACGTCGTCAAGATGACGAACAGCATCGAGATGCCGTCGACGCCCATATGGTAGGAAATGCCGGAGTCGAGCCAGGCGACCTTCTCGACGAACTGGAAGCCGGACTGCGAATTGTCAAATCCGGTCCAGATGAACAGCGAGATGATGAACGTGAAAGTCGTCGTCAACAGCGCGATGGCGCGGATGTTGCGGCGTGCATTTTCGCTGTCGTCATTGATGAACAGGATAAGCAGCACACCAACCAGCGGCAGGAAGGTGACCAGCGAGAGGATTGGCCAGGCGGTCATCAGAGCATCATCCAGGTGACGAGTGCGGCAACGCCGATCAGCATGGCGAAGGCGTAGTGGTAGAGATAGCCGGTCTGCAGCTTGACGACGCGGTCGGTGACATCGACGACGCGCGCCGCAATGCCATCCGGGCCAAGGCCGTCGATGATGGTGCCGTCGCCGGTCTTCCACAGGAAATGGCCGAGGCGCTTGGCGGGCCGCACGAACAGGAAGTCGTAGAGCTCGTCGAAATACCACTTGTTGAGCAGGAAGGCGTAGAGCCCGCGATGCTGCGCGGCGAGGTTGACCGGCATTTCCGGCGAGCGGATGTAGAATTTCCAGGCCAGCGCGAAGCCGATCAGCATGGCGATGAAGGGCGACAGTTCGACCCACAGCGGCAATTCGTGGATGTCGTGCAGGATGTGGTTGTCAGGCAGTGTGAACAGCGATGCCTTCCAGAACTCGGCATAGCCCTCGCCGATGAAGGCACCGTGGAAGATGACGCCGGCAAACAGCGCGCCCGCGGCCAGGATGAACAGCGGCACCAGCATCACCGGCGGCGATTCATGGACATGGTGCATCACCTCATGGCTCGCCCGCGGCTTGCCGTGGAAGGTCATGAAGATCAGCCGCCAGGAGTAGAAGGAGGTGAAGCAGGCGGCGATGACCAAAAGCACGAAGGCCATGCCGGCAACCGAATTGTGGCCGGCAAAGGCGCTCTCGATGATGGCGTCCTTGGAGAAGAAGCCGGCGGTGCCGATGACCGTCACCGGAATGCCGACGCCGGTCAGCGCCAGCGTGCCGATCACCATCATCCAGTAGGTGGTCGGGATCAGTTTCCTGAGGCCGCCCATCTTGCGCATGTCCTGCTCGTCGGACACGGCATGGATGACCGAGCCCGAGCCGAGGAACAGCAGCGCCTTGAAGAAGGCATGCGTGAACAGGTGAAAGATCGCCGCGCCATAGGCGCCGACGCCGAGTGCCACGAACATGTAGCCGAGCTGCGAGCAGGTCGAGTAGGCGATGACGCGCTTGATGTCGTTCTGGACGAGACCGACGGTGGCCGCGAAGAAGGCCGTGAAGGCACCGATGAAGGTCACCACAGTCAGCGCCGAATGCGACAGTTCGAACAGCGGAGACAGCCGTGCCAGCATGAACACGCCGGCCGTCACCATGGTGGCGGCATGGATCAGCGCGGAAACCGGTGTCGGGCCTTCCATGGCATCCGGCAGCCAGGTGTGCAGCGGCACTTGCGCCGACTTGCCCATGGCGCCCATGAACAGGAGCAGGCAGACGATCGTCATGGCCGCCTGCTTGTCCAGCGCATAGCCGAGGAAGGTCAGCACCGCGGCGCCGTGCGGGGCGCCTTCGGCCGGAATGAACGTCGCCGCATTGGCGAAGATGGTGCCGAGATTGACCGAGCCGAACAGCACGAACAGGCCGAAAATGCCGAGCGCGAAGCCGAAATCGCCGACGCGGTTGACGACGAAGGCCTTGATTGCCGCGGCATTGGCCGACGGCTTCTTGTACCAGAAGCCGATCAGCAGATAGGAGGCGAGGCCCACCCCTTCCCAGCCGAAGAACATCTGCACCAGATTGTCTGATGTCACCAGCATCAGCATGGCGAAGGTGAACAGCGACAGATAGGCGAAGAAGCGCGGCCGGTTCGGATCGTGGTGCATGTAGCCGATCGAATAGATGTGAACCAGCGCCGACACGGTGTTGACCACCACCAGCATCACCACCGTCAGCGTGTCGATCCTGAGCGCCCAGGCCGCTTCCAGCCCGCCTGACTGGATCCAGCGCATCACCGGCACGGTGAACACCTCGCCATGGCCGAAACCGACGGTGAAGAAAGCGACCCACGACAGCACCGCCGCGATCACCAGGAAACCGGAGGTGATGTATTCGGACGCCTTGGCGCCGAGCGACGTGCCGAACAGGCCGACGATCAGGAAGCCGAGGAGGGGAAGGAAGACGATGGCCTGATACATGGTGGTTCCGTCAACCCTTCATCATGTTCACGTCTTCGACCGCGATCGAGCCGCGGTTGCGGAAGAAGACGACGAGAATGGCAAGCCCGATGGCGGCCTCAGCCGCCGCGACCGTCAGCACGAACAGCGCGAACACCTGGCCGACCAGATCGCCGAGTGCTGCCGAAAAGGCGACGAAATTGATGTTGACCGCCAGCAGGATCAGCTCGACCGACATCAGGATGACGATGACGTTCTTGCGGTTCAGGAAGATGCCGAACACGCCGAGCGTGAACAGAACAGCCGATACGGTCAGATAATGCGCGATGCCGACAACCATCTCAGAGTCCCTCGCCTGTCTTGACCTTGCGGATTTCCATGCCGGTCGCCGGCGTGCGGCCGACCTGGGCCGCGATCGACTGCCGCTTGACGCCTGGCTTATGGCGCAGGGTCAGCACGATGGCGCCGATCATGGCGACCAGCAGCACGAGGCCCGAAATCTGGAAGTAGTAGAGGTAGTCGGTATAGAGGATGTCGCCGAGCGCGGCGGTGTTGGTCCGCGTGGCGAGATCCGGAATGGGCTTGGAGACCGTCGAAGCGAGCTGCGGCGCGAAAGTGTAGCCGCCGAGAACGACGATCAGCTCCGCCGCCAGGATCAGCCCGACCAGCGCGCCGATCGGCGCATATTGCAGAGCGCCTTCCTTCATCTCGGCGAAATCGACGTCGAGCATCATGACGACGAACAGGAACAGCACCATCACCGCGCCGACATAGACGACGAGCAGGATCATCGCCAGGAACTCGGCCCCGGTCAGCATGAACAGGCCGGCGGCGTTGAAAAAGGTCAGGATCAGGAACAGCACCGAATGCACGGGGTTGCGCGACGAAATGACCATGAACGCCGACGCCACCGCGACAAAGGCGAAGAGGTAGAAAAAGGCCGCCTCTAGTCCACTCAACATTGGGGATCCCCCGGGTTCCTGTACGAACAGGACGCTCGTCCTGTTTGTTGTCTCTGGCCTGGTTCCGCCTCCGGTTCCAAAGCCGCGTTGTCCTAGCCCATGTTCCGATCGGGTTGAAAGGCCCGATCGAAAGAAACATGGGCCACTCTGTATTCCGGAGCATGATCTGGTCCGAAAAGTCCGCAACTTTTCGGGATCATCCTCTGGACGAGGCCCCTGCCCCGCCCATGCGTCAAATATCAGCGGTAGGGCGAGTCCAGCGAGATGTTGCGCGCCAGTTCGCGCTCCCACCGGTCGCCATTCGCCAACAGCTTGTCCTTGTCGTAGTAGAGTTCCTCACGCGTCTCCGTCGCGAATTCGAAATTCGGCCCCTCGACGATGGCGTCGACCGGGCAGGCTTCCTGGCAGAAGCCGCAATAGATGCACTTCACCATGTCGATGTCGTAGCGAACCGTGCGGCGCGTGCCGTCATTGCGGCGCGGGCCGGCCTCGATGGTGATGGCCTGCGCCGGGCAGATTGCCTCGCACAGCTTGCAGGCGATGCAGCGTTCCTCGCCATTGGGATAGCGGCGCAGCGCATGCTCGCCGCGGAAGCGCGGACTGGTCGGCCCCTTCTCGTGCGGATAGTTGATCGTCTCCTTCGGCGCGAAGAACTGGCGCATCGACAGGAAGAAGGCGCTGACGAAATCCTGCAGCAGCAGCGATTTGGCGGCTTGGGAAAGAGCGGACATCACGCAAACCCCGTGATCTTGAGGAAGGCGGCGGTGGCGACCACCATGAACAGCGAGATCGGCAGGAACACTTTCCAGCCAAGCCGCATCAGTTGGTCGTAGCGGTAGCGCGGCACGAAGGCCTTCACCATGGAGATGCCGAAGAACACGAAGCAGACTTTCAGCACGAACCAGATGACGCCCGGCACCCAGGTGAACGGCGCGAAGTCGAACGGAGGCAGCCAGCCGCCGAGGAACAGGATGGTGGCCAGCGCGCACATCAGCACGATGGCGACATACTCGCCGAGGAAGAACAAAAGGAACGGCGTCGACGAATATTCGACCATGTGGCCGGCGACCAGTTCCGATTCGGCTTCCACCAGATCGAAGGGCGGCCGGTTCGTCTCGGCCAGCGCCGAGATGAAGAAGATGATGAACATCGGGAACAGCGCCAGCCAGTTCCAGTCGAGGAAGGTGTTGGGCAGGCCAAGCCGCGTACCAATTCCATCATGCTGCGACAAAACGATATCGGTGAGGTTGAGCGAGCCGGCGGTGAGCAGAACGGTGACGATGACGAAGCCGATCGAGACCTCGTAGGACACCATCTGAGCGGCCGAACGCAGCGCGCCGAGGAACGGATATTTCGAGTTGGAGGCCCAGCCGCCCATGATCACGCCATAGACCTCAAGCGAGGAGATGGCGAAGACATAGAGGATGCCGACATTGACGTTGGCGATCGCCCAGCCCTGATTGACCGGAATGACCGCCCAGGCCGAGATCGCCAGCACGGCCGAGACCAGCGGCGCCAGCAGGAACACGCCCTTGTTGGCGCCGGACGGGATGACCGGCTCCTTGAAGACGAATTTCAGCAGATCGGCGAAAGCTTGCAGCGTGCCCCAGGGGCCGACGACGTTCGGGCCACGGCGCAGTTGCACCGCCGCCCAGATCTTGCGGTCGGCGTAGAGGATGTAGGCAACGAAAATCAGCAGGATAACGATCAGCACGACCGATTTCAGCAGAATGATCAGCGCCGGCAGCACGTAGAAGGAGAAGAAAGTGTCCATGCTTATTCCGCCGCCTGCTTGAAGCCGCTCTTGGCCAGTGCCGAGCATTCCGCCATCACGGCCGATGCCCGCGCGATCGGGTTGGTCAGGTAGAAATCCGTCACCGGCGAGGTGAAGGTGCCCTTGTTCAGCCGCCCGCCGAGCTTCGCCACCCCGGCGATGTCCTCGGCATTGCCGGCCGCGACCTGATCGATACGGGCCAGATGCGGGCATTCGCCATAGAGCTTGGCGCGCAGCTGCGGCAGCGAATCAAACGGCAGTTTCTTGCCCAGCACATCTGACAGCGCCCGCAGGATCGCCCAGTCCTCGCGCGCCTCGCCTGGCGCGAAGCCGGCGCGGTTGGTCTGCTGCACGCGGCCTTCGGTGTTGACATAGGTGGCCGACTTTTCCGTGTAGGCGGCCGCCGGCAGGATGACATTGGCGCGGTGCGCGCCCTGGTCGCCATGCGTGCCGATATAGACGACGAAAGCGCCGCCGGTCTTGGCCATGTCGATCTCGTCGGCGCCGAGCAGGAACAGGAGCTCCATTTCGCCCAGCATGCCGGCGACGTTTCTGCCGCCCTCGCCCGGCACGAAGCCGAGGTCGAGGCCGCCGACACGTCCGGCCGCGTTGTGCAGCACGGCAAAGCCGTTCCAGTCAGCGCGGGCAGCGTTTACGGCGGCGGCGAGCTTGGCCGCCTGTCCGAGCACGGCCGCGCCATCGGCACGCGCCAGCGCGCCCTGGCCAACGATGATCAGAGGGCGTGTCGCCTTCTTCAGCGTCTGGAAGAACTTGCCGTTGCCGTCGGCCAAATCCTTCAGCGAATCCGGTCCGGCGCCCAGCTGTTCGTAGTCGTAGCGGGTATCGCCAACATCGCCGATGACGCCGACCGGCAGATTGCCGATCCGCCAGCGCTTGCGGATACGGGCGTTGAGCACCGAGGCTTCATAGCGCGGATTGGCGCCGATGATCAGCACCGCATCGGCCTGCTCGATTCCTTCGATGGTCGGGTTGAAGATATAGCTCGCCCGGCCGAGCGCCGGGTCGAGTGCGGCGCCGTCCTGGCGGCAATCGGTATTCTTCGAGCCGAGCGAAGCCATCAGCAGCTTGAGCGCATAGGTTTCCTCGACGGCGGCGAGATCGCCCGCGATAGCGCCGATCTTTTCGGGCGCCGTCTTCGATACCGCGTCCTTGATCGCGGCGAAGGCCTCGGCCCAGCTGGCGGCAACCAGCCTGCCGTCCTTGCGCACATAGGGGCGGTCGAGACGCTGCGTGCGCAGGCCGTCCCAGATAAATCGGGTCTTGTCGGAGATCCACTCCTCGTTCACCGCCTCGTTGACGCGCGGCAGGATGCGCATCACTTCACGGCCCCGGCTATCGACACGGATCGCCGAGCCGACCGCATCCATCACATCGATGGACTCGGTCTTGGTCAGCTCCCACGGCCGCGCCTGGAAGGCGAATGGCTTCGAGGTCAACGCGCCGACCGGGCACAGGTCGATGACATTGCCCTGCAGCTCCGAGGTCATCGCCTGTTCGAGATAGGTGGTGATCTCTGCATCCTCGCCGCGGCCGATCAGGCCGAGCTCGGAAATGCCGGCGACTTCGGTGGTGAAGCGGACGCAGCGCGTGCAGTGGATGCAGCGGTTCATCACCGTCTTCACCAGCGGCCCGATGTATTTGTCTTCGACCGCGCGCTTGTTCTCGTGATAGCGCGAGGAATCGACGCCGAACGCCATCGCCTGGTCCTGCAGGTCGCATTCGCCGCCCTGGTCGCAGATCGGGCAATCCAGCGGATGGTTGATCAGCAGGAACTCCATCACGCCTTCCCTGGCCTTCTTGACCATCGGCGTGTTGGTGAAGATTTCCGGCGCCTCGCCATTCGGCCCAGGACGCAGGTCGCGCACGTTCATGGCGCAGGAGGCCTGCGGCTTGGGCGGCCCGCCCTTCACCTCGATCAGGCACATGCGGCAATTGCCGGCGATCGAGAGCCGCTCATGGAAGCAGAAGCGCGGCACTTCCGCGCCAGCGTCTTCCGCCGCCTGCAGCAGCGTGTAGTGGTCGGGTACAGTGATCTCTTTCCCGTCGACCTTGAGCTTTGCCATTCGCCTCAAACCCCTGCGGAGTTCCCGCAATCTCTTTGTCCGGACGCGGTCGAGACCACGTCAGGCATTTCATTCACTTGACGGCGAGCGCCGCCGCTTGGGCTGTCCAATCGTCGCGGCCGATACGGCCGCCGAGCGACAGATAATCCTCGACCCAGGCAACCTCTTGCGGCGTCCATGCCGCGATCTGGGCATAGGTCCAGATACCGAGGCCGTTGAGAACCTTTTCCAGCTTCGGCCCGATGCCCGAGATGGCCTTGAGATCTGCCGGAATGGCCGGCTTCTCCATGGCGTTGGGCTGCCTGAAATCATCGGGCATCAGCGCATCGCCGGCGCCGCTTGTCGCCGGAGCGGCGTTTGCGGCCGGCACGGCAGTGGCGGCTTCCTTGGCGGCAATATCGGTGACCTCCCGGGCGAAGGACTGCGCCTCGGCGATCATGGTTTTCGCCGTCGCCCGTGCCTTGGTGGAGGAAGGACTTGGATCTTCGAACTGCGCGACGCGCGCCTCGAAATCATCGACGATCGGCTGCAGCAGCCGCTGCGAGGCTTCTGCTGCGCCTGAAAGCGCGCCCAGCCAGACGCCGAAAGCATGATTGGCGAGCCCGAGGCCAAGCGCCGACATCGCCGCCGCACCCGCCACAGGATGCACGAAAAGGTTGACGGCGCTGGCCATCTCCTTCGGCATCATCCTGGTCAAGTCCTGGTTCATCTTCTCGATCTGGTCCAAATTGGGCATCAGCGGGTTCGAATACGGCGCCATAGAGTTCTCCTGGTCGTTTCTTCGTTCGCCCCGCCCTTCGCTGCGGACTTCCGCCCGCGTAAACATTCTTCTATTCCGCCGCCACCATCACAGGCTCGGCCCGGTGCGCATTGCGCGAAAACTCGTCGATGCGCCGCTCCACTTCGCCGCGGAAATGCCGCATCAGTCCCTGGATCGGCCATGCCGCCGCGTCGCCAAGCGCGCAGATCGTATGGCCCTCGATCTGCTTGGTGACGTCGAGCAGCATATCGATCTCGCGCTTCTGCGCCTCGCCGCGCACCAGCCGTTCCATCACCCGCCACATCCAGCCGGTGCCTTCGCGGCATGGCGTGCACTGGCCGCAGCTCTCGTGCTTGTAGAAGTAGGAAAGCCGCGCGATCGCCTTCACGACATCGGTCGACTTGTCCATGACGATGACAGCCGCGGTTCCAAGGCCGGATTTGAGGTCGCGCAGCGCGTCGAAATCCATCGGCGTGTCGATGATCTGCTCCGCCGGCACCAGCGGCACCGAGGCGCCGCCCGGTATGACCGCCAAAAGATTGTCCCAGCCACCGCGAATGCCGCCGCAATGCGTCTCGATGAGCTCGCGGAACGGGATCGACATCGCCTCTTCGACCGTGCACGGATTGTTGACGTGGCCGGAGATGCAAAACAGCTTGGTGCCGACATTGTTGGGCCGGCCGAAGGACGAGAACCAGGCCGCTCCTCGGCGCAGGATGGTCGGCGCAACCGCGATCGATTCGACATTGTTGACCGTGGTCGGGCAGCCATAGAGGCCGACATTGGCCGGGAATGGCGGCTTCAGCCGCGGCTGGCCCTTCTTGCCTTCGAGGCTTTCGAGGAGTG
This sequence comes from Mesorhizobium sp. WSM4822, assembly GCF_055811155.1. NCBI lineage: Bacteria > Pseudomonadati > Pseudomonadota > Alphaproteobacteria > Hyphomicrobiales > Phyllobacteriaceae > Mesorhizobium > Mesorhizobium sp. WSM4822. The sequence continues at coordinate 28,199 of NZ_JBVVQM010000005.1, forward strand.
CAGTCTCCTCGCCGCAGATATAGGCGCCGGCGCCGTGGTGCATGTAGATGTCGAAATCATAGCCGGAGGTGTTGTTCTTGCCGATCAGCTTGGCCTCATAGGCCTCCTCGATCGCGCGCTGCAGCGCCTCGCGCTCGCGGATGAACTCGCCGCGCACATAGATGTAGGCGGCAATCGCGCCCATGGCGAAGCCGGCAAGCAGCGCGCCCTCGACCAGCGTGTGCGGGTCGTTGCGCAGAATGTCGCGGTCCTTGCAGGTGCCGGGCTCGGATTCGTCGGCGTTGATGACGAGATAGCTCGGCCGGCCATCGCTCTGCTTGGGCATGAACGACCATTTGAGACCGGTCGGGAAGCCGGCGCCGCCGCGGCCGCGCAGGCCCGACGCCTTCATCTCGTTGACGATCCATTCGCGCCCCTTGGCAACGATGCCGGGCGTGTTGTCCCAGGCGCCGCGCGCCATCGCGCCGGCCAGCGACTTGTCGAACAGGCCGTAGATATTGGTGAAGATGCGGTCTTTGTCCTGAAGCATTTTTCGTCCCTCAGACCGGCTTCTTGCCGAAGACGCGGATGTATTCGGCGACGCCACCCTTGGCGAGCGCCTTGGCCTGCTTGACCCAGTCGTCGCGATCGATGCGGCCCTGGAAAGAGAGATAGCCATCCACCCACTCGCGTTCGGCCTTCTTCCACGACGCGACCTGCGCGAAGGTGAAAATGCCCAGCGTATGCAGGATGCCCTCGATCTTGGGGCCGACGCCGGAGATCAGCTTGAGGTCGTCGACCTGTGCCGGTTTATCGATTCCGGCCGGACGGTTTTTGTCCCCGAGCGACGGTTTGGCCGGCTTGGCCGCCGGCACCTTGACCTCCGGCGCCTTGAAGGCGGATGCCGGCTCGGCCTTGGTTATCGGACCGCTGCGCTGCTTGGAAACCTGCTCGACCTTGGAGTCCGCCTTGTTGGCGTTGGCGGCCGAATGCAGCGGCGCGGCAACGCTCGCCGCCTTTTCAACCGCCGGCGCGACCTTGGTTTTTGAAGGCGTCTTCAATGCCGGGCTGGTTTCAGGGGCGTCGGTCTTCGGCTTGCTGGTGTTGGACGGTGCGACAGGGGCCGCGGCCGGCCCCGGCACAGGCGCCGCGATGATCGCGTCGGGCGCCGCCCTGGCGGCCTTGGCGGCCTCCCTGGCCTCCCTTTCGCGGGTCGACTTGAGGATCGCCTTTTCGCTCTTCAGCGTGGTGAGGCCGGAGGCCGGCTCGGAGCCGGTGCGGCCGTTCTGCGGCCCCGGTTCCACCGAAGCACCCTTGCCGGCGTCATAGAGATCGATGATTTCAGCCAGGCGTTCCGGCGTCAGATCCTCGAACGTGTCCTTGAAGATCATGACCATCGGCGCGTTGACGCAGGCGCCAAGGCATTCGACCTCTTCCCAGGACAAGGTGCCCTTGTCGTTGGCGTGGAACTGGTCGTGATGGATTTTGGAGCGGCAGACATCCATAAGCGCTTCCGAACCGCGCAGCATGCAGGGCGTGGTGCCGCAGACCTGGATATGCGCACGCGTGCCGACCGGATTCAACTGATACTGCGTGTAGAAGGTCGCGACTTCGAGCCCGCGGATACGCGGCATGCCGAGCATGTCGGAAATCGTCTCGATGGCCGCCTTCGTCACCCAGCCTTCCTGCTCCTGCGCTATCATCAGCAAGGGAATGATGGCCGACTGCTCACGGCCCTTCGGGTACTTCTTGATCCATTGCTTCGCCGCAGCCGCGTTCGCCCGGTTGAAGGCGAAGGATGCTGGCTGGACGCTGGCTTCTGCGAGACGGCGGACTGACATTTAGCGATCGACCTCACCAAACACGATGTCGAGGGAGCCGAGAACGGCGGTGACGTCGGCCAGCATGTGGCCGCGGCAGAGGAAATCCATCGCCTGCAGATGTGCGAAACCCGGCGCGCGCAGCTTGCAGCGGTAGGGCTTGTTGGAGCCGTCGGAAACCAGATAGACGCCGAATTCGCCCTTCGGCGCCTCGACCGCGGCGTAAACCTCGCCGGCCGGCACGCGATAACCCTCGGTGTAGAGCTTGAAGTGATGGATCAGCGCTTCCATCGAGCGCTTCATCGCCTGGCGCTTGGGCGGCACCACCTTGCCGTCGAGGTTCGACACCGGCCCGGTGCTTTCCTTGCCGAGCAGGAGATCGACGCACTGGCGCATGATCTTCGCAGACTGGCGCATTTCTTCCATGCGTACGAGATAGCGGTCGAAGCAGTCGCCGTTCTTGCCGATCGGAATGTCGAAATCCATTTCCGAATAGCATTCATAGGGCTGCGACTTGCGCAGGTCCCAGGCAGCGCCCGAACCGCGCACCATCACGCCCGAAAAACCCCAGGCCCAGGCATCGGCCAGCGAGACGATGCCGATGTCGACATTGCGCTGCTTGAAGATGCGGTTGCCGGTCAGCAGCTGATCGAGGTCGTCGATCGACTTCAGGAACGGGTCGATCCACTTGCCGATGTCCTCGACCAGTTTCTGCGGCAGGTCCTGGTGGACGCCGCCGGGACGGAAATAGGCGGCATGCATGCGCGAACCCGAGGCGCGCTCATAGAACACCATCAGCTTTTCGCGCTCGACGAAGCCCCACAGCGGCGGCGTCAGCGCGCCGACGTCCATCGCCTGCGTCGTCACATTGAGGATGTGCGACATGATGCGGCCGATTTCGCAGTAGAGAACGCGGATCAGCTGGCCGCGCTTCGGCACTTCGATGCCGAGCAGGCGCTCGGCGGCGAGCGCGAAGGCGTGCTCCTGGTTCATCGGCGCGCAATAGTCGAGCCGGTCGAGATAGGGAATCGCCTGCAGGTAGGTTTTGGCCTCGATCAGCTTTTCGGTGCCGCGATGCAAGAGCCCGATATGCGGATCGACGCGATCGACGACTTCGCCGTCCAGCTCCAGCACAAGGCGCAAAACGCCGTGCGCCGCAGGGTGTTGCGGGCCGAAATTGATGTTGAAGTTGCGGACCGAGGTTTCAGCCATTTACTGCTTTACCTTCTCGTCACCCGGCAGCACGTAATCCGTACCTTCCCACGGGGACAAAAAATCGAAATTGCGGAATTCCTGCTTGAGCTCGACCGGCTCATAGATAACGCGCTTGGCCTCGTCGTCGTAGCGCACCTCGACGAAGCCGGTCAGCGGGAAATCCTTGCGCAGCGGATGGCCTTCGAAACCATAGTCGGTCAGCAGGCGGCGCAGATCGGGATGGCCCGAAAACAGCACGCCGTAGAGATCATAGGTCTCGCGCTCGAACCAGTCGGCGCCTGGGAACACGCCGGTGATCGACGGCACCATGGTTTCCTCGTCGGCCTGCACCTTGACGCGGATGCGCACATTCTGCTTCGGCGACAACAGATGATAGACGACGTCGAAACGCTTGGCCCGCGACGGATAGTCGGCGCCGCAGACGTCGATGATCGAGATGAACTGGCAGCGCGCATCGTCGCGCAGGAACGTCATCACCTCGACCAGATCGCGCGGCTCGACATGGATGGTGAGTTCGCCATAGGCGATATCAGCCTCGTCCACGCGGCCGATCAGCTTCTCGCCGAGATAGTTCGACAGTTCGCTCAGGGATGCGGTCATGGATTTACCGTTCGATCGTGCCGGTGCGGCGGATCTTCTTCTGCAAGAGAAGAATGCCGTAGAGCAGCGCTTCGGCGCTCGGCGGGCAGCCGGGCACATAGATATCGACGGGCACGATGCGGTCGCAGCCGCGCACCACCGAATAGGAGTAGTGGTAGTAGCCGCCGCCATTGGCGCAGGAGCCCATCGAGATGACGTAGCGCGGTTCCGGCATCTGGTCGTAGACCTTGCGCAGCGCCGGCGCCATCTTGTTGGTCAGCGTGCCGGCGACGATCATGATGTCGGACTGGCGCGGGGACGCGCGCGGCGCGACGCCGAACCGCTCCGAATCATAGCGCGGCATCGAGGTGTGGATCATCTCGACCGCGCAGCAAGCGAGGCCGAACGTCATGAACATCAGCGACCCGCTGCGCGCCCAGGTGATGAGCGCCTCGGTCGAAGTGACCAAAAAGCCCTTGTCGGCCAACTCATTGTTGATCTCGAGGAAGAAGGGATCGTCCTCCCCCACCGGCCTGCCGGTGTTGGGATCGATAATACCCTTGGGCTTCGGCGCGACGAGGGTGCCTGAACTGTCGTTCAATCCCATTCCAGCGCTCCTTTTTTCCATTCATAGGCAAAGCCGATGGTCAGCACCGCCAAAAACACCATCATCGACCAGAAACCGAGCATGCCGATCTTCGAAAACGACACCGCCCACGGAAACAGGAAGGCCACTTCCAGGTCGAAGATGATGAACAGGATCGACACCAGGTAGAAACGGATGTCGAACTTCATGCGCGCGTCGTCGAACGAGTTGAAACCGCATTCATAGGCGGAAAGCTTTTCGGGATCGGGATTGCGGTAGGCCACCAGGAAGGGCGCGACCAGCAGCGCCAGGCCGACAACCAGCGCCACGCCTATGAACAGGACGATGGGCAGGTATGAGCTCAAGAGTGCGTTCATGCTCGGCTTTCCGTTGGCGCCAATCCACTTTGATTACAGCACCGGACCCTAATGCGGAAGCGTGACAGTTTAACCGCTGAACCGTTTTAAGGGCCTATGCTGCAACGCGGCGAGGGTTAGCGCAGCACTTCCAGCGAAGCAAGTCAAACCTTGTTCAAAACACCGACCTGGACGGCATATCGCGGCAAACTGGTCCGATCCGCTCCTGTTTGATTTCCTTCGCTTTTCACTCCACTTTTCTCTCCTGACATGGATGCCGCCAAAACCCTGCTAGCATGGGTTGGAATCAGCCATTCGACCCTCGGTCAAAACACTTCAAAGTGATGCCTGCATGAAGGAAAAGATCTCGCTCCCCACGGCCCGTCGCATCGCGCTTGCCGCCCAGGGGTTTCTCGATCCCCGCCCGACCGGCACGCCCGACCGCCGGCATTTTGCCCGCACCCTCTCCCGCACCGGCCTGCTGCAGATCGATTCCGTCAGCGCGGTGGTGCGCGCTCATTATATGCCGCTCTATTCGCGCCTTGGTCCCTACCCGTTCTCGCTGCTCGACAACGCGGCCGTGACGCGTAAGCGCACGGTTTTCGAATACTGGGCGCACGAGGCGTCCTTCCTGCCGGTCGAGACCTACCCGCTGATGCGCTGGCGCATGCAGCGCGCCGAGCGCGGCGACGAAATGTATCTGGGCCTCGCCAAATGGGGCCGCGAGCACGCCGCCTATATCGAAGAGATTTACCGCCAGGTCGCCGAGCGCGGCCCGATTGCCGCTTCCGCGCTCGAAGGCCAGAAAGGCTCGGGTGGCTGGTGGGGCTGGAGCCATGCCAAGCACGCATTCGAATGGCTGTTCTGGGCAGGCCGCATCACCACGGCGCATCGTCGCGGGTTCGAGCGCTTCTATGATCTGCCCGAGCGCGTGCTGCCGCAGGCGATCCTCGACCTCCCAGTGCCGACGCCTGAGGACGCGCACCGCGAATTGCTGCGCATTTCCGCCCGCGCCCACGGCGTGGCGACTTCAGGCGATTTGCGCGATTATTTCCGCCTGTCGCCGGCCGACATGAAAGGCCGGCTGGAGGAACTGGTTGAAACCGGCGAGTTGCTGCCGGTGCGTGTCGAAGGCTGGGACAAGCCGGCCTATCTTCACCGGGACGCCCGCCTGCCGCGCAAAATCGGGGCCCGCGCCCTGCTGGCGCCCTTCGATCCGGTTGTCTTCGAACGATCGCGCACCGAGCGGCTGTTCGATTTCCATTACCGCATCGAGATCTACACGCCGGCCGACAAGCGGCAATACGGCTATTATGTCCTGCCGTTCCTGCTCGGCGACAGGATCGTGGCACGCGTCGACCTCAAGGCCGACCGTCCGGCCAGTATACTGCGGGTCCATGCGGCCTATGCCGAGCCGGGTGCGCCGCCTGAAACCGCTGCAGAACTGTTAGAGGAATTGAAGCAGATGCAGGGCTGGCTTGGCCTAGAGCGCATGGAAGTGACCCAGGCCGGCGATTTGGGTCCGGCGCTGGCCGACATCGCCATGTCGTAAGCTCGCGTTGACACCGCCGCTCGCAAAAGCCTAAATCCGGTTCAGATGGTCTCTTGCCCGCAACGGCAAGAGCTAAGAGGGAATGCGGTGAGGGGCAAAATCCCAAATCCGCGGCTGTCCCCGCAACTGTAAGCGAAGAGCCAAGGCCGAAAGCCACTGGGAGTTCCCGGGAAGGCGGCTACCCAAGGCGATGACCCGCGAGCCAGGAGACCTGCCGTCTGCGACTTTAGAATCCGATCGCCCGGCGGGTTTCCGGGCAAGGAGCCCGATCTTTGGACCACGACAGCAGTTTTTCGGCTGGCACAGCGGATATTTCGTCCGGCCATGATGATGCGTTGGCCGGCGTCACCATCATCGTCTGCGCCTCCTGTCGCGACGAGACCGGCTCCGACGCTCATCCCCGCGCCGGCGAATTGCTGGCGGAGGATACGCGCCGCGCCGCATCCGGCGACGACATCCGCATCCGCAGTGTCGAATGCCTTGGCAATTGCAAGCGGCGCCTCAGCGCCGCCATCCTGCGCGACGGCTGCTGGAGCTATGTCTTTGGCGACCTGACCGAGACCAGCGGCGCCGACCTCGTCACGGGCGCCAAGCTTTTCGCCACCTCGACCGACGGTCTCATTCCCTGGCGTGGCCGCCCCGATAGCCTGAAGCGCGGCCTCGTTGCCCGCATCCCTCCCCTCGACCTGCTGAAGGACTGACCATGACTGCCCCAGATTCGTCTGCGAACCTCTCCCGCGTTCCCTGCACCGTCGTCACCGGCTTCCTCGGCGCCGGCAAGACGACGCTGGTCCGCCATCTCCTGGAAAACGCCGGCGGCAAGCGCATTGCCATCATCGTCAACGAATTCGGCGACATCGGCATCGACGGCGAGATTCTCAAGGGCTGCGGCATCGACACCTGCCCGGAGGAAAACATCGTCGAACTGGCCAATGGCTGCATCTGCTGCACCGTCGCCGATGATTTCGTCCCGGCGCTTGACAAGATCCTGTCGCTGACGCCGAGGGTCGACCACATCCTGATCGAGACTTCGGGCCTGGCGCTGCCCAAGCCGCTGGTCCAGGCCTTTCAGTGGCCGAGCGTGAAAAGCCGGGTGACTGTCGATGGCGTCATTGCCGTGGTCGACGGGCCGGCCTTGGCCGAAGGCCGCGTCGCCAACGACATGGATGCCCTGCAGGCGCAGCGCGCCGGGGACGAGACGCTCGACCACGACGACCCGGTGGAAGAACTGTTCGAGGATCAGATCGCCTGCGCCGACCTGATCATCCTGTCGAAGAGCGACCTGATGGACGCCGCCGGCACCGCCCGCGCCAATACCATCATTGGCGAACACTCCGCCCGCGCGGTGAAGATCGTGCCGACATCGCATGGCAAGGTCGATCCCTCGGTGCTGCTCGGGCTCGGTCTCGCCGTCGAGGACGACATCGAGAACCGCAAGTCCCATCATGACGGCGCGTTCGACCACGAGCATGACGACTTCGACACCTTCATCGTCGACATTGCCTCGATCGCCAATCCGGACGAGCTGGCAAAGCGCGTCGCCACCGTCGCAGAAGAAGAGAACGTGCTGCGCGTAAAAGGCTTCGTCGAAGTCGGCGGCAAGCCGATGCGGCTCTTGCTGCAGGCCGTCGGGCCGCGCGTCAATCATTACTATGACCGCGCCTGGACCGCGCAGGACGACCGCCGCTCGCGCCTCGTCGTCATCGGCCTGAAGGGGCTGAACCGCCCGGCGATCGAGCGTATACTCGCCGGCTGATTTCGGACACGGGTCGCGATGCACATCCTCACCACGACATCCGCCTCGCTCGACGACCTCGCCGAGCCGGTCGATCTGCGGCAGACGCCGGCGGATATCGTGGCCCTGTCCTTCACCGACAGCGACCTCGCCGGACTGGCGGCAGCCTGGAAGGCCGATGCCGGCCGCCTGCCCTCGATGCGGCTGGCCGCACTGCGTGACCTGCGCCATCCGATGTCCGTCGACCTCTGGGTCGACAGCGTCGCCCGCCACGCCAAGATCATCCTGGTGCGCATCCTCGGCGGCTACGACTGGTGGCGCTACGGCTGCGACCAGCTCGCCTCGACTGCCCGCGAACGCGGCATAAAACTGGCGCTGCTGCCCGGCGAATGCCGCGACGAGGATTTGCGCCTGATCGAAGCCTCGACGCTGCCGCGCGAAGAGTTGGACGGCCTGCTCGACTATTTCCGCGAGGGCGGCCCGGCGAATATGAGCGCGCTGGTGCGGAGATTGGCGCGGCTGGCGGGACAGGATGCGCCTTTCGTCGAACCGGTCGCCGTGCCCAAAGCTGGCTACTACGAACCCGGCCGCGGCGTCGTCCCCCTCCCCCTCGAGGGGAGGGTCCGGCCGCAGGCCGGGGGTGGGGTCCTCTCCGAGGCGCGCCGGCCTAAAGAAACGCCGCGTCCGGTCGTACCGACCCCACCCGGCCCTGCGGGCCACCCTCCCCTCGAGGGGGAGGGAAAGGTCGTGCCTATCCTGTTCTACCGCTCGATGCTGCTGGCCGCCGATGTCGCGCCGATCGACGCACTTTTTGAAGCTCTGCGACAGCGCGGCATCAACCCAGTCCCCATCTTCGTCTCCAGCCTCAAGGACCCGGCATCCCTGGCGTTCGTGGAAACAGCACTCGCCTCACTGAAACCCGCCGCCATCGTCACCGCTACCGCTTTCGCGTCCGGTGCCGAACCGGGCGTCGAAACCTTGTTCGACCGCGCCGGCGTGCCGGTCTTCCAGGTCATCGTCGCCACCACCCGCCGCGACATCTGGGAGAACAACCAGCGCGGCCTGGCGCCCGCCGACCTTGCCATGCATGTCGTGCTGCCCGAGCTCGACAGCCGCATCCTGGCCGGCGCCATTTCCTTCAAGGGCGAGAGCGAGATCGATCCAGCACTTGGCCACCGCGCTTTCGCCAACCGGCCGGAACCGGATCGCGTGGCGCAAGTGGCTGACCGCGTCGCGGCCTTTATCCGCCTGCAGGAGACGCCCCGCGCCGAGCGCAAGCTGGCGATCCTGATGCCGGATTATCCCAGCGCCCCCGGCCGCACCGGCTATGCCGTCGGCCTCGACGTGCCGTCCAGCGTGCTGGCCATTCTGCAGGACCTGCGGGATCAGGGCTACGGGGTTGAGGGGATTCCGGAGACGCCGCGTGAGTTGCTGGGGCTGCTGGGGCTGCTGGGGTTGAGCGGCGATGGGCTGAGGCTGGACGATTATCTCGCTCTTTCGACAGAATTGCCGACGGGTGCGATTACAGCGGTAGAAGCCGCTTGGGGGACAGCAGAAGATGACTTAGGGCTGTGCGAGGCCCCCTCGCGCGGAAGCTTCCCCTTCCGCGCCGCCACCTTCGGCAACATCACCATCGCCCTCGCCCCGGATCGCGGCCGCTCCGCCGACCGCCGGGCCGACTACCACGACCCGACTTTACCCCCACGCCATGCGCTGATCGCCTTTGGCCTATGGCTGCGCAAGTCGCTCGGCGTCCACGCGCTGGTCCATGTCGGCGCGCATGGCACGCTGGAGTGGCTGCCGGGCAAGACCGTTGCGCTTTCGGAGAACTGCTTTCCCGAGATCGTCACCGGCGCCTTGCCAGTCGTCTATCCCTTCATCGTCTCCAACCCAGGCGAAGCGGCGCAAGCCAAGCGCCGCATCGCCGCCGTCACCCTTGGCCATCTGCCACCGCCGCTGACCGGCGCCGGGCTCGACGAAAACCAACACAAGCTCGAGCGGCTGGTCGATGAATATGCCCAGGCCGACGGGCTAGACCGCCGCCGCCGAGACCGTCTGGCGAAACTGATCGTCGACACCGCGCAAAAGACCGGTCTCGCCTCCGAAGCCGGCGTCGGGAAGACCGACGCCCCGGACGAAGCGCTGCGCCGCATCGACGCCTGGCTCTGCGACCTCAAGGATTTCGCCATCAAGGACGGGCTGCATATCTATGGCCGCGCGCCCGATGACGAGCCCGACGCCATGCGCCGCCAGAGCGCCGACGCCGAGAAGACGGCGCTGCTCGCCGCGCTCGATGGCCGCCACATTAAGGCCGGCCCGGCCGGCGCGCCCGCGCGGAGCCGTTCCGACGTCTTGCCCACCGGCCGCAATCTGTTCACCTCGGACCCGCGGACCATGCCGACGCCGACCGCCTATGACCTGGGCAAGGCGGCGGCGGAGGAAGTCGTGCGCGGCTACATGCAATCGCATGGCGACTGGCCGCGCTCGCTGGTCATCGATCTCTGGGGCTCGGCCTCACTGCGCACCGGCGGCGAGGAAATCGCCCAAGGCCTGGCGCTGATGGGCTGCCGGCCGCAATGGGATTCGGCGACCGGCCGCATCACCGGCATCGAAGTGCTGCCGCCGGCCACGCTCGGCCGGCCGCGCGTCGACGTCACCTGGCGCATTTCGGGCCTGTTCCGCGACATGTTCCCGACCCAGATCGCACTGATCGATGCCGCCGCCAACGCGGTGGCCGCCCGCGACGAGGACGATACGGAAAACCCGCTCGCGGCCAAAACCCGCGCTGACGGCAAGATCAGCCCGCGCATCTTCGGCACCTCACCCGGCACATACGGCGCCGGCGTCGAGGATCTCATGTCCTCCGGCGACTGGAGCGCGCGCGAAGAGATCGGCCGCGCCTATCTCGACGCCACCTCGCATGCCTATGGCGGCGCCGAGGGCGAAGGCGTCTCCGCGCCCGGCGCCTTCGAAACCCGCATCGCCGAGGCCGATCTTCTCGTCCACACCGGCGACGACCCAGGTCGCGACATCCTCGAAGGCTCCGCCGATGTCGCCTTTATCGGCGGCTTTTCCGCAGCCCTTGCAGCGCTTGGCAGGAATGCCGACGTCATCGTGCTCGACACCACGGACCCGCAAAAGCCCAAGCCGCGTTCGCTCAGTGAGGCCGTATCGCGGGTGGTGCGCGCCCGCGCCGTCAATCCACGCTTCATATCGGGACAGATGCGCCACGGCCCGCGCGGCGCCTCCGAATTTGCCGAAACCGTCGACCGGCTGGTCGGCTTCGCCGAAACCACGCATGCCATTTCGGGCACGCTGATCGAGGCAGTGCACGATGCCTATCTCGGCGATCCACTGGTCCGGGCCTTCATCCTGCGCGAGAACCCCGCCGCTGCCAAGGTCATCGCCGAGCGCTTCCTGTCGGCGCGACGGCGTGGCCTGTGGCATCCCCTGCGCAACTCCATCGACGACGATCTCACGGCCATGATTGCCGAGGCCGAGGCGCTTGGCGTGGCGGCATGAACGCCTTCTCTCGTCGCGGCGCCTGCCCGGCTTTGTCGGTGCCAATGCAAACCGGCGACGGGCTTTTGGTGCGGCTCAACCCGGTTGCTGGAGGCCCATCTTCTGGAGGCCCGACTTCTGGAGGCCCGACTTCTGGAGGCCCGACTTCTGGAGGATTGTCGCCGAAGCTTTTGATCGGGTTAGCCGAATCCGCCTTGCGGCATGGCAATGGCATCATGGAAGTCACCGCGCGCGGCAGTCTGCAGATACGTGGGCTGACGACGGACAGCGCCACACGGCTGGCGGCGGAGGTCGATGCGCTTGATATCGCGGTGCGCACCGGCGTGCCGGTCGAGACCGGCCCGCTGGCCGGCATCGACCCGCAGGAGATTGCCGATCCCCGGCCACTGGCTGAACGGATCAGAGCTGCAATCGAAGAAGCTGGGCTTGCGCAACGGTTGGGGCCGAAGGTTTCGGTGATTATCGATGGCGGTGGGCAGTTGACGATGGATTCGGTGACGGCCGATGTGCGGCTTGCTGCAGTGCGGGTCGATGCAGGAGTTCGGTGGCGGGTGTCTGTCGCGGGTGATGGGTGGAATGCGAAGCCGCTAGCGTTTGCTGATGAAGGTGCGGCTCGCGACATCGCCGTCGCGGCTCTAAGAATGATTGCCGAAAAAGGCCGCGAGGCTCATGCGAGGGATTTGACTGAGAGGCAGTTGGTGTCTCTGGCGGGTTGGCTATGCTCGACAAGTTTGCGCGAGGCGCCCCCCTCTGTCCTGCCAGACATCTCCCCCTCAAGGGGGGAGATTACGCTGCCACCGATGGTTTCGCCAATCTCCGGTGTTGGTAAGGAAAAGCCGGCGCCTAAGCTGCCGATCTCCCCCCCTGAGGGGGAGATGTCCGGCAGGACAGAGGGGGGCGCCTCGCGTAAACCTATCGGCCTTTTCCCCTTAGCCGGCGACGCCACCGCCCTCGGCATCGCCCTCCCCTACGGCAGCATGCCAGCAGAGAAGATCATCGCTCTCGCCCAACACGCCCTCGCCCTCGGCACCTCAGAAATCCGCCTAGCCCCCGGCCGCGCCCTGCTCTTCCTCGGTCAGCCACCGGCAGCCAACCAACCCCTCCAACACACCGCTACCGCCCTCGGTTTCGTCACCGCTCCCACCGACCCGCGCACGCGCATAGCCGCTTGCCCCGGCACGCCGGCCTGCGCCTCCGGCCGCATTGCCACGCGCGAGATCGCCGAGACGATTGCCGCTGAAACTGCGGACATCCCGGACTTCACCCTGCACATTTCCGGCTGCGCCAAGGGCTGCGCCCACCCCGGCCTGGCGACGCTGACGATTGTCGGCGGCGAAAACGGAGCCGGACTTGTCGTGAACGCGACGGCAAAGGCCCTTCCTGCGGGCTACAGGCCGGGCTATGACGCCGCGCGCGGCATCGGCCGCGTCGCGGCAATGATCCGCAGCGCACGATATCAAGGCGAGACTGCCGCTGCTTGCCTGACAAGGCTCGGGCCGGCCGGTATCGCCGAGGCTTACCGACAGGCCCAAACTGAAAAACGGAAATGAGCATGGCCGCCTACGACTACATCCATGACGGCACGGCGATCTATGAGCGCTCCTTCGCCATTATCCGCGCCGAGGCTGATCTTTCGCGCTTCTCCGAGGCCGAGGCCGATGTCGCTATCCGCATGATCCATGCCTGCGGCCAGGTCGAAGCCGCCAGGCACTTTGTGTTCTCCACCGATTTCGTTGCCGCTGCTCGCACCGCTTTGGCGGCCGGCGCGCCGATTTTCTGCGACGCGGAAATGGTCTCGCATGGCGTCACCCGCGCCAGGCTGCCGGCCGGCAACGAGGTGATCTGCACCTTGCGCGACCCGCGCACGCACGACATTGCCAAGGAAATCGGCAACACCCGTTCGGCCGCCGCGATCGATTTGTGGGGCGAGCGCATGGCGGGCTCGGTGGTTGCCATCGGCAATGCACCGACCGCGCTGTTCTATCTATTGGAAAAACTGCGCGATGGCGCGCCGAAGCCTGCGGCCATCATCGGCATGCCGGTCGGCTTCGTCGGTGCTGCCGAATCGAAGGACGCGCTGGCCGAGAATTCCTACGGCGTTCCCTATGCCATCGTGCGTGGCCGTCTCGGCGGCAGCGCCATGACCGCCGCAGCGCTCAATTCATTGGCGAGGCCGGGCCTGTGAACGCGCTTCCCAAAGGCCGTCTCGTCGGCGTCGGCACCGGCCCCGGCGACCCCGAACTGCTGACCCTGAAAGCCGCGCGGGCCTTGGCGGAAGCCGATGTCGTGGCCTATTTCGCCAAGCGCGGCAACAACAGCAATGCGCGCGCCATCGTCGAAGCGCAGTTCCGGCCTGAAATGACGGAATTGCCGCTGCTCTATCCCGTCACCACCGAAATCGACAAGGACCACGACGACTACCGCTCGCAGATCACGGCTTTCTACGAGGAGTCCGCCGAGAAGGTCGCCGAGCACCTTCAGGCAGGCAGGATGGTTGCGGTGCTGTCCGAGGGCGACCCGCTTTTCTACGGCTCCTACATGCATCTGCATGTGCGCCTCGCCCATCGCTTCCCGACCGAAGTTATTCCCGGCGTCACCGCCATGTCCGGCTGCTGGTCGCAGACTGGTGTTCCGATCGTCCAGGGCGACGATGTGCTGACGGTGCTGCCCGGCACGATGAGCGAGTTCGAGCTGACGCGCCGGCTGGCTGACACCGATGCCGCCGTCATCATGAAGGTCGGCCGTAACCTGCCAAAGATCAGGCGGGCGCTGGAGGCTACGGCCAAGCTGTCGCGCGCCGTCTATGTCGAGCGCGGCACCATGGCCGGCAGCGTGTCGATGAAGCTGGCCGACAAGCCGGACGACAAGGCGCCCTATTTCGCCATCGTGCTGGTCGCCGGCTGGTCCGGCCGCCCCGGCGCCGTGGGAGCGCAGGCATGAGCGGCCGTCTCACTGTCATCGGCCTTGGGCCCGGCAATGCCGATCAAGTCACTCCGGAAGCCAGCCGCGCCGTCGCCGAGGCGAAATTCTTTTACGGCTACAAACCGTATCTCGACCGGCTGGAATTGCGCCCGGAACAGACCCGCGTCGCTTCCGACAATCGCGAGGAACTCGCCCGCTCCAAGGACGCACTGATCAAAGCCGCCGAGGGCCACGACGTCGCGGTGGTTTCCGGTGGCGATCCCGGCGTGTTCGCCATGGCGGCGGCCGTCTGCGAGGCGATCGAGGCCGGCCCGGCCGAATGGCGCGCGGTCGATGTCGCTGTGGTGCCCGGCATCACCGCCATGCTGGCGGTCGCCGCCCGCATCGGCGCGCCGCTCGGCCATGATTTCTGCGCCATCTCGCTGTCCGACAATCTGAAGCCATGGGAGCTGATCGAACTGCGCCTGCTGGCGGCAGCCGGCGCCGGCTTCGTCATCGCGCTCTATAACCCGATCAGCAAGGCGCGCCCCTGGCAGCTCGGCCGCGCCTTCGAGTGCCTCACCGCGATCCTGCCCGGCACCACACCGGTGATTTTCGGCCGCGCCGCCGGCCGCCCGGATGAGCGCATCGAGGTCTACCTGCTGGCCGATGTCGAGGCTGAAAAAGCCGATATGGCGACCTGCATCATCATCGGCTCACCGGAAACCAGGATCATCAAGCGCGCGGAGAAGCCGGCGCTGGTCTACACACCGCGCTCGTCCACGGGGCGGACAAAATGATCGACCATCATGGTCAGCGCTTCAACGCTTTCAGCCGCTGGAACATCCGGCAAGACTGGCCGTTGGATCATGACCACCTCGAGGCCAAGCGCCCGCGCCGCGGCGATCTTGCCATAAGTCGCTTCGCCGCCGCTGTTCTTGGACACGACGACATCTATGCGTTGCTTTTCGAGCAGCGCGCGTTCCTCCGCCTCACGAAACGGGCCACGGGCCAGAAGATAGCTCGCATCCGGCACGGCAAGCTTGGGCTCGATCGCGTCGACGCTGCGGACGAGATAATGATGCTGGGGCGCAGCTTCGAAAGCAGCGACCTCTTGCCGGCCCAGCGCCAGGAAAACACGGCGCGGCGCCAGTCCAAGCGCTCGCGCGGCATCGCCGAATGTAATGACCTCAGTCCAGCGGTCGCCTTCGACAGGCTCCCAGCCGGGGCGTCGCAGCGCAAGGATCGGCACACCGGCCACGCGGGCGGCTTGCGCCGCATTGGCGGAGATCTGCGCCGCATAGGGGTGCGTCGCGTCGATCAGCAGGTCGATAGGCTCTTTCCGCAAATAATCGGCCAATCCATCGGCACCGCCAAAGCCCCCCGTTCGCACCGGCACGCCTTGCGCGACGGGGCTTTCAGTGCGGCCAGCCAGCGACAGCGTGACCGAGGCGCGCGCCGCCAGTTTTCCGGCCAGTTGCCGGGCTTCGGTGGTGCCGCCGAGGATCAGAATACGGTGGGTCATCATGCCTGCTGAAGGTCCGCGCGGTGCCAAGCTCACCCCAAAATGGCTCACAATCGTCGGCATCGGCGAGGACGGTTTAGCGGGTCTCGGCGACGAGGCCAAGCAGCGGATTGCCGAGGCGGAGATCATCTTCGGCGGCAAGCGGCACCTGGCGCTGGTCGCTTCCTTCGCCAAGGGCGAGGCGCGCGCCTGGCCGGTTCCTTTCGATGCCGAGATGGCTGACGTGCTGGCGCTTGCCGACAGGCGCGTCTGCGTGCTCGCTTCGGGCGATCCGTTCTTCCACGGCGTCGGTGCCACCCTCGCGCGCAAGGTCAAGCCACAGGAGATGCATGTCATCCCCGCGCCGTCGGCCGTTTCGCTGGCGGCCGCGCGCCTTGGCTGGGCGCTGCAGGACATCGAGACCGTCTCGCTGCACGGCCGGCCGCTCGACCTGATCCGGCCGCTGCTGCAGCCACGCGCGCGCATTTTGGCACTGACGTCGGATAGCGATGCGCCGGCGGCAATAGCGCGCCTGCTCACCGAACTCGACTTCGGCGCATCGCGGCTGACGATCCTGGAGGCGTTGGGTGGGCCAAGCGAGGACCACCGCACGATCCGCGCCGATGCCTTCGATCTCGAAAACATCAATCCACTCAACGTTCTGGCGATCGAAGTTGAATCCGGTCCGGACGCGCGCGTCCTGCCGCTCACATCAGGCCTTGCCGATCATCTGTTCGACCATGACGGCCAGATCACCAAGCGCGAAGTCCGCGCCATCACACTGTCGGCGCTGGCGCCGCGGCGCGGCGAATTGCTGTGGGACATCGGCGCCGGTTCCGGTTCCATCGGCATCGAATGGATGCTGGCCCACCCTTCCATGCGCACCATTGCCATCGAGGCCGATCCGATCCGCGCCGCCCGCATTGGCCGCAACGCGGCCGTCTGCGGCGTTCCCGGCCTTGTCGTGGTGGAAGGCAGCGCGCCCAGGGCACTTGCCAGGCTGGACACGCCGGACGCGATCTTCATCGGCGGCGGCGGCAGCGATGCCGGCGTGCTGAATGCTGCCATCAAGGCGCTGCGCCCGGGCGGCCGTCTCGTGGCAAATGCGGTGACGCTGGAGATGGAAGCCTTGCTCCTCGCCCAGCATACCAAGCTCGGCGGCGATCTCACCCGCATCGCCATCTCTCGCGCATCGCCGGTCGGCGCGATGCAGGCCTGGCGGCCGGCCATGCCAGTGACCCAATGGAGCTGGGTCAAGCCATGATGGTCGCGGGCATCGGCAGCCGAAAAGGCGTGAGCGTCGAAGACGTGCTTGCCGCGATCGAAACCGCGCTGGAGACTCATGGCCTGACGATGACGGCGCTTTCGGCACTGGCGACTGCCGAGTTCAAGAAGGATGAAGAAGCGATCGCCGCCGCTGGCCGCGTGCTGAGTCTTCCGGTCATCGTCGTCGATGACGCCACGCTTCAGGCCGCCTCGTCGGACACGCTCAGCCATTCCGACCTCTCGCAGGATGTTGCCGGAACCCCATCGGTTTCCGAGGCATCCGCCCTTGCCGTCGTCGGCAAAGGCGCCAGACTGCTTGGCCCGCGCACGGTGCTCGGCCCGGTCACCTGCGCCATCGCCATCAGTGGAGATGCGCCATGACCGTCCATTTCATCGGCGCCGGTCCCGGTGCCGCCGACCTCATCACGCTGCGCGGCGCGAGGCTGCTGGCAAGCTGCCCGGTCTGCCTGCATGCCGGCTCGATCGTCGCGCCCGAATTGCTGCAGCACTGCGCGCCGGGAACAAAGCTGATCGACACCGCGCCGATGTCGCTCGACGAGATCGAGGCCGAGTATGTCGCGGCCCACAAATCGGGCCATGATGTCGCCCGCCTGCATTCCGGCGACCTGTCGGTGTGGAGCGCCGTCGCCGAGCAGATCCGCCGGCTGGAAAAGCATGGCATTCCCTACACGCTGACGCCGGGCGTCCCCTCCTTCGCCGCTGCCGCCGCCGCATTGCGCCGCGAACTGACCATTCCTGAAGTCGCGCAAAGCCTGGTGCTGACCCGCATCTCCGGACGCGCATCAAAAATGCCGCCCGGCGAAACGCTGGCCGGCTTCGGCCGCACCGGCGCCACGCTGGCCATTCATCTGGCCATCCACGCCATCGACCGCGTCGTCGCCGAACTGACGCCGCACTATGGCGGCGATTGCCCAGTGGCGATCGTCTTCCGCGCCTCCTGGCCGGACGAGCGCGTGCTGACCGGCACGCTGGCGACCATTGAGGCGCTGTTGGCCGCCGATCCGATGGAGCGCACGGCGATCATCTTCGTCGGCCGCTCGCTGGCGGCGCAAGGTTTTGGCGAGAGTTCATTATACGACGCCCACTATCAGCGGCGTTTTCGCGGACGGGACGGATTGTGAGCGGCAGCACCAAAAACACCGGCGAAAACGCCACGCTCGAAAAAGCCTTGTCCCGGCTGAATTTCAAGCCGCGCCGGCTGGAATCGGGTCACGTCTGGCTGGCCGGCGCCGGCCCCGGCGACTCCGGCTGCCTGACGCTCGAAGTGTTGGCGGCGCTGGCCGACGCGGATGCACTGGTCTACGACGCGCTGGTCTCATCGGATGTCGTCGCCGTTGCCGAAAATGCCGAGCTTTTCTTTGCTGGCAAGCGCGGCGGCAAACCGTCGATGAAACAGGATGACATCACCGCCCTTTTGGTGCGGCTGGCGCGCGACGGCCGCCGCGTCGTCAGGCTGAAGGGCGGCGATCCCTATATTTTCGGCCGCGGCGGCGAAGAAGCCCTGGCGCTGGCGCATGAAAACATCCCGTTCCGCGTGCTGCCAGGCCTGACCTCGGGCCTCAGCGCTCTGGCCGCGACCGGCATCCCGGCCACCATGCGCGGCATCAACAAGGCGGTGATCCTGGCCACCGGCCACGCCGCCGGCACCGATGACGATCTCGATTGGGCGGCAATCGCCCGCACCGGCCAGCCTGTCGTCGTCTATATGGGCATGGCCAACCTGCCTTTGATCGCGGCGGCACTGCTCGACGGCGGGCTGGCGCCGTCGACACCGGCGGCAGTGATCGTCGCGGCGACCACGCCGCAGGAACGAACCGTCGTCGCCACGCTCGCCACCATTGCCGAGGAAGCCGCGGCCGCCGGTCTTGCCTCGCCGGCGCTGATCGTCGTTGGCGGCATCGTTGCCATGCGCGCGGCACTGGCGGGACAAGCATGACGGCCCGCGCCATCATCGTCGGCGCGCCGCGCTCCGGCTCCGGCAAGACCAGCGTCACCATCGGCATTTTACGCGCGCTCACCCGGCGTGGGTTGAAGGTGCGAGGCGCCAAATCCGGCCCCGATTATATCGACCCCGGCTTCCACACCGCCGCCACGGGACTGTCGGGCGTCAATCTGGACAGCTGGGCGATGCCGCCATCGCTGCTCAACGCACTCGCCGCGCAAGCCGCCGACGTCACCGATTTCGTCATCCTCGAAAGCGCCATGGGCCTGTTCGACGGCATTCCGGCCTCGCCGGGGCGCACCGGGTCAGCCGCAGACTTGGCTCGGCTCTACGGCCTGCCGGTATTGCTGGTGCTCGACGTCTCCGGCCAGTCGACCACCGCGGCCGCCGTCGCCAAGGGCTTTGCCACCTACGATCCGGATGTACGCATGGCCGGTGTAGTGCTCAACCGGTTGGGCAGCGAGCGGCACCGCCGGCTGTCGGGCGACGCCATCGAGGCGATCGGCCTGCCGGTCGTCGGCGCCATCCTGCGCGATCCCACGCTGAACCTGCCCGAACGCCATCTCGGCCTCGTCCAGGCCGGCGAATATGACGACCTGATGGCGCATCTCGACCGGCTGGCCGACATGGCGGAGAAATCGCTCGACCTCGATGCGATCATGGCCCTGGCGACACCCCTCACCCCGGCGTCTGGCGGCTTCACCGACGCACTGGCGCCGCCCGGCCAGCGGATCGCGTTGGCCGAGGATGCCGCCTTCACCTTCCTCTATCCGCATGTCGCCGCCTACTGGCGCAAGGCGGGTGCCGAAATCGTCCCGTTCTCGCCGCTCGCCGATGAAGCGCCCGACGAGGCTTGCGATGTCTGCTGGCTGCCGGGCGGCTATCCCGAGCTTCACGCCGGCAAGCTCGCCGCCGCCGCGAATTTCCGCGCCGGGATGGCGCGTTTTGCCACGACAAAGCCCATCCATGGCGAGTGCGGTGGCTTCATGGTGCTGGGCGAAGCGCTGGAGGACGCATCGGGCGACACGCATGCGATGCTCGGCCTGCTCGGCCATTCCACCAGCTTCGCCAAACGCAAGATGAATCTCGGCTACCGCGAGGCGCGGTTGCGCGCCGACTGCCCGCTGGGCTCACAAGGTGCGCTGATCCGCGGCCACGAATTCCACTATGCGCAGATGACCTCTACCGGCAATGACGACCCCTTGGCCGACCTTGCCGACGGTCTGGGCAATCCGATCGGCGCCTCGGGCTACCGGCGCGGCCATGTCAGCGGCACCTTCTTCCATGCGATTGCGAGGGGCTAGAGCATGAAGTTCAGGAATCTGGCCCTTTCACCGCGGCAGGTCGTCGACGACATCGCGCTATGCCTGGTCTTCTTCACCCGTCTGCCGCTACCCGTCTTCGATTTTCGCGGCCGCAGCCTTGCCGCCGCAATCTGGGCAGCCCCCATCGCCGGACTTGTCGTCGGCCTGATCGGCGCTATCGTCTTTGCCACGGCCGAACGGTTTGGCCTGGCCATGGGGCCAGCGGCGGCCCTTGCTCTCGTGGCAACCGTGCTCACCACCGGCTGCCTGCATGAGGACGGGCTATCCGACGTCGCCGACGGCTTTGGCGGCGGCAAATCACGCGGCCGCAAACTTGAGATCATGCGCGACAGCCGCATCGGCGCCTATGGTGCCATGGCGCTGGGCCTGTCGCTGCTGATCCGCTGGAGCGCGCTGTCGGAGTTCGTCGATCCCACTCAGGCCCTCTTCGCCCTCATAGCCGCACATGCGGCCTCGCGCGGCCTGCTTGGCGCCTTCATGCATCTCTTGCCTCCAGCGCGCGTCGACGGCCTCTCGGCCGATGCCGGCACCGTCTCGCAGGAAACCGCCGTGGCCGGCGCCGTGCTCGGCGCGATCCCGCTGCTCCTGCTTGGACTGGGCGGAGCCATCTTCGCGCTGATCCTGCTTGGCCTGCTGTTTGCCGCTTTCCGCGCCCTTTGCCTCAACCAGATCGATGGCCAGACCGGCGACACGATCGGGGCCTTGCAGCAAGCGAGCGAGATCGCGGTGCTGCTCGTCGCTTCCATAGCGCTTTCCTGATCCCTTGGCCTGATTCTCTTGGCCTGATTCCTTTTCGGAGACTTTGCCCCCATGCCCTTCAAATCCCTTAGTGAATTGCGCGCCGCCTGCCTCGACCTGACGGCCGGCAGCGATGCCGCGGCCAATGCGGTCGCCCGCCGCCAGGATACGCTGACCAAGCCGCAAGGCAGCCTTGGCCGGCTGGAGACGATCGCTGCCTGGCTGGCGCGCTGGCAGGGCCGCGACATGCCGAAACTCGACCGCGTAAAAGTCTTCGTCTTCGTCGGCAACCACGGCGTCACCGCCCAAGGCGTGTCAGCCTATCCCTCGGAAGTCACCGTGCAGATGGTGGCGAACTTCGCCGGCGGCGGTGCCGCCATCAACCAGCTTGCCCGCATGGCCGGCGCCGAACTCGACGTCATCCCGCTCGATCTCGACCATCCGACCGGCGACTTCACACAAGGGCCGGCAATGGACGAAGCGGCCTTTCTGGCGGCGGTCTCGGCCGGCTATGATGCGGTGACGAAGGATCTCGACCTGATCTGCTTCGGCGAAATGGGCATCGGCAACACAACGCCGGCGGCTGCCATCTCAGCAGCCCTGTTCGGCGGCGGCGCGGAAAAATGGACCGGGCGCGGCACCGGTGTCGACGACGCCGGCCTCAAGCGCAAGGTGGTTGCCATCGAGGCCGGCCTGAAGCGCCATGCCGCCGCCCTTGCCGATCCCCTTGCTATCGCTGCCGCACTCGGCGGCCGCGAACTCGCCGCCATCTTCGGCGCGACGCTGGCGGCCCGCCATCTCGGCGTACCCGTGCTGCTCGACGGCTTCGTCTGCACCGCCGCCGCGGCCCCGCTGGCAAAGCTGCACCCGACCGGCCTCGCCCACACCATCGCTGCGCACGTTTCGGCTGAGTCAGGTCATCGCGGCCTGCTCGAAGCGCTCGGCCTGCCGCCCCTGCTCGATCTCGGCATGCGGCTCGGCGAAGGTTCTGGCGCTTGCCTGGCCGTCAACATCGTCCGCTCGGCGCTGGAGTGCCATGTAAGGATGGCGAGTTTTGCAGAGGCTGGCGTTTCGGAGAAGTAGTTATTCATTCCCCGTGTCGGGCCGACAAAGATGCCGTTGTCACGACAAAGGACGCATCTTCCCGTAACGGCGATTCTCAAATAGATTTTGCAGATGAAGAAATTTCATCCTGCCGCGGCTGCGGTGTTTATCGCCGGGGCGGTCGCTGTTGTGTTCCGTCACAGCAGCTATTCAAGTCATGGCCCGATCGACACCGGCATTTTCGTTGTCTTCCTGGTCTTCTTCTGGTGGCTCATCAGCGATTTCTCCGGGGGAAAAGACGGAATTGGCGCCAGCGATGCTGCAGCCGGGGAAAAGAGCCATGCTTTTCGATTCGGCCGGTTTCTGAGCCGCATTTTCCAACGCGACTGAATCGCCACGAGATCCGGATAGCGCGGTAAAGAATCACAGTCAGACAGCCTGCCCGAGACGCGCCAAACGCGTCTCGCTTTCAGGGTCTTTCCACCAACTCTTCTAGGAATTTGGTGGGTGCGCACAGGATTGAACTGTGGACCCGCTGATTAAGAGTCAGCTGCTCTACCAACTGAGCTACGCACCCACTCGGCCGGCAAAAACCGGCGTTGGCGGGCATATAGCCGCCACCACCGGTCCTGTCCAGCCCTGCCGGAATCATTTCCCGACAAATCGACCGAGCATGCGTTCGATCAGATGAACAGCTTGCCCTCCGCCACCTTGATCGCGTTGCCGCCAATGCGCGCCGAGGCCAGTTTTCCGCCTTGCACGGTCAGTTCGAGGCGGATGCGCGAAGGCCGGCCCATCTCCAGCCCCTGCTCGATCCACAGCTGCGAAATGCCGTCGGTCGGCGCGTCGAAATGCATGATGGCGCCGGCAAAGGCCGCTGCCGCCGAGCCGGTTGCCGGATCCTCATAGGAAGGCGTGCCGGGCACGATCATGCGCACATGGAAGGCGCTTTCGTGGTTCACCGTCTCGCGGCAGTAGACATAGGGGCTGGCGAAGGCCCACTCGCTCTTGCGCGGCGCCAGTTCCGACCAGGCCTGGTTGTCCAGCCTGATCCGGCCCGCCGCTTCGAGATTGGCAACCGGGATGGTGACGTAGGGCACACCCGCCGACCAGAACGCGACGCGGTGATTCTCGAAGCCGATCTCGTGCGGCGTCAACCCAAGGGCGGCACCGATCGCCTCCGGATGGGCCTCGAGCTTCAGCGGCTCCGGCAGCTTGGCCAGGTCGAACTCGGCAAAAGTGTTGCCGTCATGCTTGCTGACGGCGCACCGCACCGGGCCGATGTTTTCCTCCAGCACGAAGATGCCGGCGCCGCCCTCCTCAGCCAGTTCGGCCAGCGCGATCGCGGCGCCAACGGTCGGATGGCCGGCGAACGGCATTTCATAGTCGGGGGTGAAGATGCGGATGCGGTTTTTGTGCTTGGGATTGTCCGGCGGCAGCACGAAAACCGATTCCGACAGATTGAACTCACGCGCGATGGCCTGCATCGCCGCCGTGTCCAATCCCTTGCTGTCCAGCACGACGGCCAAGGGATTGCCGGCCAGTCGCTCGGTCGTAAACACATCGTAGAGCAAGTAATTCCGTGTTTTCATTCCTGCCTCAATCCCAACATGGGCGAAATTTAATTTGATATTTGAACCAGTAAGCCTGATCTGTGCACAGATAGGGACATTGCGCATTATAGGGGTCCAGCGTGGACCAGATTGTCAATCTGCCAAAGACGGAATCGGATTCCGCCATCGAGACGGCGCTCGGGCTCGACACGACGGGTCGGCGCAATTCGCGCCGGCGCGGCTGGATCTATGCGCTGCTGGCGCTGATCGTGGTCGTCGCCGGGCTTGGCGTCTATCAGTGGTATGCCGGCTCGCCGGCCAGGATCGACTACACCACCGTGCCTGCCGCCAAGGCCGACCTCACCGTCGCGGTATCGGCAACCGGCACGCTGCAGCCCCTGACCCAGGTCGACATTTCAAGCGAACTGTCCGGCATCATCCGCTCGGTCTCGGCCGAGGAGAACCAGCAGGTCAAGAAGGGTGACGTGCTGGCGACCCTCGACACGGTGAAACTCGAAGTCCAGATCGAGCGCGCCGAAGCTTCGGCCAAGGCCGCCGCCGCCAATGTCGAGGACGCCACGGTTACGCTGGCCGAAAACGAGAAGGCGCTTGTACGCGCCGCGGAACTGACCAGGCGCGGCATGGCGACCGACCAGTCGCTTGAAGCAGCAACCGCCACGCGCGACCGTTCCAAGGCAGCGCTGGACAGCGCGCAGGCCAACCTCGCCATCGCCCAGGCCGACCTCAAGGCGCAGCAGACCGACCTTGCCAAGAGCACCATCTATGCGCCGATCGACGGCATCGTGCTGACGCGCTCGGTCGATCCCGGCCAGACGGTCGCCTCTTCGCTGCAGGCGCCGGTGCTGTTCATCATCGCCGCCGATCTCAGGAACATGGAACTGGTGGCGGCCGTCGACGAGGCCGACATCGGCGCGGTCAAGTCAGGCCAGCATGCCCGCTTCACCGTGGATGCGTTCCCCGAGCGGCCGTTCGATGCCGAGATCCGCGACATCTCCTATGCCTCGGTCACCACCGACGGCGTCGTCACCTACAATGCGCGGCTCGAGGTCGACAACAACGAGCTGTTGCTGCGGCCCGGCATGACCGCCACCGTTTCGGTCGTCACAAAACAGGCCAAGGGCGTGCTCACCGTACCCGCCACCGCCTTCCGCTATCGCCCGGCGCAGCAGGCCGCCCGCGGCTGGAGCCTGAGCGACCTGTTCACCGGCCGCATGGGGCGCCCCGGCGGCAATCGCCAGCGCCAGGCCGCCACAGTCCCCACCGACGGCTCGCGCACGCTCTACGTGCTGGAGAACGGGCGTCCGCACCCGGTCAATGTCAAGATCGGCTCCACCGACGGCGAACTGACCGAGATCATCTCTGGCCTGGACGAAGGCGCTCAAATCATCACCGCGTCGCAGCAGCGGAGCTGATGCCGTGGCTGCGGGCGCGACCCTCATCACCTTCGACAAGGTCTGGAAGAGCTACGGCCAGGGCGAGGCCAAGGTGCATGCGCTGGCCGGCGTCGACCTTGCCATCCGGCGTGGCGAATTCGTCGCCATCATGGGTCCGTCCGGCTCCGGCAAGTCGACGGCGATGAACATCATCGGCTGCCTCGACACGCCGACGGCCGGAACCTATTCCTTCATGGGCATCGACGCCGGCCGGCTCGACCGCAACCGCCGCGCCATGCTGCGCAACCTTTATGTCGGCTTCGTCTTCCAGGGCTACAATCTGCTGGCCCGCACCACGGCAGCCGAAAATGTCGAACTGCCGCTGATCTATCGCGGTGTTGCCGCGCGCGAGCGCCGAGACCTTGCCATGCAGGCGCTGGCGGAGGTCGGCCTTGTCGGCCGCGAGCACCACACGCCGGCCGAGCTGTCCGGCGGCCAGCAGCAGCGCGTGGCGATCGCGCGCGCCATCGTCACCCGCCCGACACTCCTCGTCGCCGACGAGCCGACCGGCAATCTCGACACCGCCCGCACGCACGAGATCATGGAGCTTCTCACCCGGCTCAACACCGAGCTTGGCCTGACCATCGCCATGGTCACGCATGAGGCCGACGTCGCCGACTATGCCGAACGCACCATCCGCTTCCTCGACGGCCATGTCGCTTCGGATTCCAGGAAGCTGGAGATCGCACAGCCATGATCTGGGAAACCGTCCGCCTCTCGCTGCGCTCGATCCGCCGCAATGTGCTGCGCTCGTTCCTGACGCTGCTCGGCATCGTCATCGGCGTTGCCGCCGTCATCGCCATGCTGACCATCGGCTCGGGCACCACAGCAAAGGTCAAGGCCGACATCTCCAAGCTCGGCAGCAATCTGCTGGTCGTCCGCTCCGGCCGCCCGGCCGGCCCCGGCGGACCGGGCGGGCTCGACCAGGTGGTGCGTCCGCTGGCCGAGAAGGACCTGGCGGCGCTGGTGGCGCATCTCAGCGGCGCGCGCGCGATTTCGCCTGCCTCCCAAAAGCAGGTGCGTGTCATCTTCGGCACCGAGAGCCTGACCTCGGGCGTCACCGGCACCGACAGCGCCTATCTCGATGCGCGCGACTGGAAGCTGGTGTCGGGCCGCCCGTTCAGCGATTCCGAAACCCGCTCGGGCACAGGCGTGTGCCTGATCGGCGAGACCGTGCGCCAGCAGTTCTTCGGCGCCGGCGATCCCGAGGGCGAGATCATCCGCGTCAACCGCACCTCCTGCAAGATCATCGGCCTGCTCGAGCCCAAGGGCTATACCGGCTTCGGCCAGGACCAGGACAATGTCGTGCTGATGCCGCTGCATGCCTATCAGCGCCGCATCGCCGGCAACCGCGACATCGACAACATCTACATCGCCGCCGACGACCGCACGCCGACCAGCGAGTTGCAGCCGCGCGTCGAGGACATCTTGCGAGACGCGCGCCGCATCACGCCCGACCGCGAGAGCGATTTCGCCATCCGCGACATGACCCAGATCGCCGACGCCATGGCCAGCGCCACAACCACCATGACCGGCATGCTGGGCGCGGTGGCCGGCGTCAGCCTTTTGGTCGGCGGCATCGGCATCATGAACATCATGCTGGTGTCGGTCACCGAACGCACCCGCGAGATCGGCATCAGGCTGGCCATCGGCGCGCATGAAAAGCACATCCTCATCCAGTTCCTGGTCGAGGCCACGGTGCTGTCGCTGCTCGGCGGCATTATCGGCATCCTGATCGGGCTGGCGCTGGCCGGCCTCGCCGCGGTGACGCTGACCATCCCGTTCGCGCCGAGCCCGGCGGTGATCCTGCTCGCCGTCGGCTTTTCCGCCCTGATCGGCATGGTGTTCGGCTTCTTCCCTGCGCTGCGCGGCGCCAGGCTCGACCCGATCGACGCGCTGCGGCACGAGTAGGATGGCGGCCTCGGTCGCATCCGGCACTCTGTCCGGATTTGCACAACCTTTGCTTGTTCGTCCCGCGCCGGCACTGTCATTGCGAGGTTCGCGATGGTAGGGCAATTCACCTTGGGCGGAGGAATGGCGGATGAGCAAGAAGGCGCGACTGGTCCTGGCGATGGTGATCATCGAGGCAGGTCTTGCAGGCATCTGGTGGTATCTCGCCCGCTTCGGCATGGCCAATCCCGATCGCGTCACCGCTGACTTCCAGGCAGTCGTCGGCCAGACCATGGGAATGGCGATGGGCGGCTTGCTCGGCATCGGCTTTATCCTGTTCCTCGTCGCCGCACGCAACGATCGCAACGCGGCACAGAATAAGACGCGCCCTTAATTCCCGTTTGCGAAATGCCACTCGATCAGCGGCTTCATGTGCGGTGACAGCCCGACCGGCAGGTCGGCGGCATGGCGGATGATCACCGGTCCCTCGATCTCCGGCTCGGTCTCGGTGGCGACGAAGGCTGAGATGCGCCTGGCGATCTCGTCGGCAGGCGCCGCCGCGTGGTAGCGGCGAAAGATCACCGTGCCGCTGCTGGTCGACATGGCATGGTAGCGCTTGCCGCGTTCCGCACCTGACAGGTCGAGCCCGGTTTCCTCGCGCACCTCACGGATCATGTTGAAATCGACGTCGACCAGCCCATCGCGAAAATCGATCGGCTCGAACGAGCCGGCGGCGAAATAGACGCGGCCGGCGTTGACTGTGTGAGGACCCATGCGGATCGCCACCAGCGCATTGTCGCCGGCCACCAGCATGGCATGGGCATAGGCATGCTCGGCGCCCGAATTCTCGCGCCGTTTCCGCCACAGCATGAACGTCGAGTAATTGACCGCATGGCAGCGGCCGATGAGACGGCTGTCGCGGTAGGCAAGTTGCGACAGCAGCACCACCATGCCGTCGAACAGCGCCGGATTGGCGGCGATTTCGTGCTGCCAGTTCTCGGCGATCGCCTCTGCATTGTCCCTTGCGAAAGGGTGCGGACCGGGATCGAGCCGGACGTCGATGTCGTCGACCGGCAGGATGACGTTGCGCGGGAGGTCGAAACTCATGCGTCAGGTCATGTCCAGCGTGATCGCCACTGGGCAATGGTCCGATGCCTTCGGCCGGTCCCAGCCGGCGCGCGGAAACCGCTCGACCTCCTGCCCCGGCGGAAAGATGGTGCGCCAGGGCTGGCCGTTGCGGATGATGTCGGGAACGGCCGTTGCGTTGCTGGCGGCAAGCCCCTTCGACAACAGGATGTAGTCGAGCTGGCACAGATGCCGCTCTTCGGGTCCTCGCGTGTGGTAGAAGCTCCAGCGGTTCATCTCCGGCCGCCTCTCGACGACATTTTCGCAAAAGCCGCCTGCCGTCAGCACGTTGATGCAGGACAGGGCTTCGTCGACCACCTCGAAGCGATAGCCGTCGATCGCATCGCCGGCCACCTTCACGCGCTGGCGATAATCATTCATGTCGCCGCAGATCGCCCAGCTCTTGTCGGCGGCATAGTCCTTGCCGAAGCGCTCCTCGATGATGCGGCGCACGGCCTGCGCTTCGGCGATGCGCACCGGCATCGTCGCCTCGCGCCCGTCGAGCCCGTTGCGCGGCGAGCCCATCGACTTGAAATGCACGAGATAGAGCGTCAGCGGCACGCCGCCCACGGTGATGTCGATCTCCAGGCAGTCGCGCCGGAAAATGCGCTCATTGGCCTGATTGCCCAGTGCCTCGAGTTCCGGCGTGTGCAGCCCGAACTGCTCGTAGGTGACATAGGCGTGGCTGGTCATGCGCACGAATTCGATCGGCTGGCCCTGCGCGGTTTCGTTGCGCATCATCACGGCCACGTCGATGCCGCGCGAATCATTGCCCGATGTGGTGTATTTCTGCCGGTAGCCCTGCCCCACCATTTTGAACAAATAGCCGTATTCGAACGCCTTTAACGCCTCGATATTGTCGACTTCCTGCATGCAGATGATGTCGGCGCGGGTGGCAGCGATCGCCAGCGCCGTCAGTTGGCGCGTGTCGTCGGACTGGGCGATGGCGCGGGCCTGCTCCAGGATCCTGTATTCCGCCTCGCTCTGGATATCGAACAGCGCCAGCGTTCGATCCTCGTTGAGCTGGTTGCGATAGCCGGAAAAATCGAACCTGTTCATCAGGTTCTCGACATTGAAGGTGGCAAGGCGCAGCGACATGCCATGACCTTTGCCCGCAAGTGCTTCGGAAAACAAGCGCGCAAGACCACCATCTGAGATCGATTGGTCCTGGGTGCGTTCGCGTCATGGTTGACGGAACCTTTCCGTTCATCCGCCGTTCAGATGCAAACATCCATTGTTGCCCCATTCCTCGGGTGGGCGCGGGGCCTGTAACTCTTGGAGAGTGCAATGAATTCGCTCTTTTCTTCCGCGGTCAAATCGGGGCTGATAGCCCTCGGTATCCTTTCCGGCGTCACGGCACCGTCCGCCGCCGGACCGATCATGCAGCCGGATCTGTCGATACCCACCAGCACGGCGGCGCCGAATGTCACGCCTGTCCGCGACAGCTGGGCGGGCGGCAACAACCGTCAGTTCAACAATGATTGGAGATGGCGCCGGTCGGGCAACTGGAACGGCGGCCGTCGACACTGGCAGGGCGGCGGCGGTCACTGGAATGGCGGAGACAACTGGCGTTGGCGCCATGGTCGCCATCACTATCGCGGCGGCCGTTATTACGATGATGGCGCGAGTGCCGCGATCCTTGGCCTTGGCCTGGGGCTCGGCCTCGGCAGCATGTACAACAATTACGACTACTACGATCGGCCGGCGCCGCGCCGCTACTACCGCGCGGGACGGCTTTCGAGCGCCCATGTCCAATGGTGCTACAACCGCTACCGGTCGTACCGGGCCTACGACAACACCTTCCAGCCCTACAACGGCCCGCGCCAGCAGTGCTACTCACCCTATTGAGCTGACCTGTAGCTGAGCTGACCGACAGAATGAAAAACGGCGCCACTTGGCGCCGTTTTTGTTCATGGAAGCCGCTGTTTTCGAGCGCTTGTGGATTTCGCTCAGTTCTTGGCCTTGTCGACCAGCTTGTTCTTGGAAATCCAGGGCATCATCGCGCGCAGCTTGGCGCCGACTTCCTCGATCTGGTGGCTGTCATTGTTGCGGCGGATGCCCTTGAAGCGGGACATGCCGGCGCGGTATTCCTGCATCCACTCCGAGGTGAATTTTCCCGTCTGGATGTCCTTCAGCACGCGCTTCATCTCGGCCTTGGTCTCGGCGGTGATGATGCGCGGGCCCGAGACATATTCGCCCCATTCGGCGGTGTTCGAGATCGAGTAGTTCATGTTGGCGATGCCGCCTTCATAGATCAGGTCGACGATCAGCTTGACCTCGTGCAGGCACTCGAAATAGGCCATCTCAGGCGCGTAGCCGGCTTCCACCAGCGTCTCGAAGCCGGCACGGATCAGTTCGACCAGACCGCCGCACAGCACGACCTGCTCGCCGAACAGATCGGTCTCGCATTCCTCGCGGAAATTGGTCTCGATGATGCCCGAACGGCCGCCGCCGACGCCGCAGGCGTAGGACAGGGCCAGGTCGAGCGCATTGCCCGAGGCGTCCTGGTTGACGGCGACCAGGCACGGCACGCCGCCGCCCTTCTGGTATTCGCCGCGCACCGTGTGGCCGGGACCCTTCGGCGCGATCATGACGACGTCGACCGTCGACTTCGGCTCGATCAGGCCGAAATGCACGTTGAGGCCGTGCGCGAAGGCGATAGCGGCGCCGTCACGGATGTTCGGCGCGATCTCGTTCTTGTAGATGTCGGCCTGCAGTTCGTCCGGCGTTGCCATCATCATCAGGTCGGCCCATTTGGCGGCGTCCGCCACGCTCATCACCTTGAGCCCGTCGGCCTCGACTTTGTTGGCGGTCGCCGAGCCGGCCTTGAGACCGATGGCGATTTCCTTGGCGCCGGAATCCTTGAGGTTGAGCGCATGCGCCCTGCCTTGGCTGCCATAGCCGATGATGGCGACCTTCTTGCCCTTGATCAGATTGAGATCGGCATCACGATCGTAATAGACGCGCATTTTGTCTTCCTTCCCGTTTTACAAATCAGAGGGCCTTGCGGCCGGTTGTTGCTCCATGAAGAGCGAGAAACTGCTGCGTCGCGCGCGCGGCATCGCCGCCGATCGCCGCCTCAGTCAATTCCAGCCGGTCGCCGAGCAGCAGACGGATCTGCACGTCGCGGGCGACCAGCCCGAAAAAGGTGCGGAACGCCGTCTCGGCATCCGCGAAGTCCAAAAGCCCGGTCCGTCGGCCGGCCTCAAGCACCGGCTTCAGCCGTTTGGCCAATGCGAAGCGGCCGTTCTCCAGCACGACGGCGCCGAGATTGTCCTTACCGGAACCGGCATGGCTGACCGCCACCCGATTGAGCGCGATCGACGTGTCGCTGGAAATCACCTTGAGCCAATCCGAGGCGAAGCGCTCGAGGCTCGCGGTCAGCGAGGCAAGATCGAGCCCCTTGCCGTCAACCGGCGCCACCCGCACTTTGGAGGCCTGCCATTGCACCGTCGCCGTCAGCAGCCCGTCGCGGTCGCCGAACCATTTGTAGAGCGTTTCCTTGGAGCAGCTGGCGCGGCGCGCCACGGCGGTCATGGTCAGATGATCGCCCTCTTCGACCAGCAGCCGCAACGCTGCGTCGAGCACGGCCTTCTGCCGCTCTGTCAGCGCTTCGCTGGTGTCGATCTCGGGCACGCTGTGCAACACGCTCTTCTCTCGAAAGGTCGGGCCACCGGTCATTCCGATATGCCGTACCGTACGTTACGGTTCGGCATATTGCGCAATCCAAGGCCGCGCGCAAGAGGGCGGGCGCAAAATATCTGCCAAGTGATGCGTTGCCGCGCGACAAGCCTCGCTAATCGGAGGCTGGCGGATGGCGCAATCGTCCAAGCAGTGCGGAGACCCTGGTCAATTCATCCGCCGACAGTTTGACGCCAACCAGTTCGGTGATCGACCGTCCGTAGACAGCCCACATCTGGCGGCGTGTCTCGCGGCCCTTGGCGGTGATGCGGATGGTCTGGCCGCGACCATCATCGGCCACCGTCAGTTTCTCGACGAGCCCATCGGCCTCGAGCCGGGCCAGCAGCCGCGAAATGTTGTATTGCGCGAACAGAGTGCGCTCGATGAGCTGGAACGGCCGCAGCCCGCCCTCGCCCGCCTCAGCGAGCTCATGCAGCACGTCGTACCAGGCAAGCGGCGGCAGGCCGGCGGCCTTCAACGCTTCTTCAGCGCTTTCCATCAGTTGGCGCGAAACGCGCATCAGGCGAGCCCAGGCCTTGATGGCTTCTGGCGAAGGCGTGGCTTTCTCGGTCATGGCCAAGCATAGGCAGTAGATGCATATGCATCAAGCTTGACGATCGATGCATATGCATCCATATAGATGCAAATGCATTAACTTTGGAAAACCCATGAACCACAAGCTTATCCTCGTCAGCCATCACCTCTGCCCCTATGTGCAGCGCGCCGCGATTTCGCTGGCCGAAAAGGGCGTGCCGTTCGAGCGCGTCGATATCGACCTCGCCAACAAGCCGGACTGGTTCAAGGCGATCTCGCCGCTCGGCAAGGTGCCGCTGCTGCGCGTACAGCGAAATGGCGAGGAAACAGCGATCTTCGAATCGGCCGTCATCCTCGAATTCCTTGAAGAGACGCAAGCCAATCCCCTCCACCCTGCCGACCCCTATGCCCGCGCCCGTCATCGCGCCTGGATCGAGTTCGGTTCGGCAACCCTCAACGCCATCGGCCGGTTCTATTCAGCCTCGACCGAAGCTGGCTTCCTGGCCGAATCCAGCGCGCTGTCCGCCATGTTCGATCGCCTCGAAGCCGAGCTGGCGGACGAGCCCGGCGGACCCTGGTTCGCCAGCAAGCACTTTTCGCTGGTCGACGCCGTTTACGGTCCGGTCTTCCGCTACCTCGATGTCTTCGACCGCATCGGTGATTTCGGCATTCTGGACGGCAAGCCGCTCGTTCGGGCCTGGCGCAAAGCGTTGAGTGAGCGCCCGTCGATCAGGCAAGCCGTGGCGCCGGACTATCCGCAGCGCCTGCATGCTTTCCTGCAAGCGAAGGGATCACACCTTTCAGGGCTCATCCGGCAAAACAATCCGGCCACCGCGCTTCGGCCAGCCCGATCCGCTTGAACGGATCGATCGCGGGCAAGCGTTGGCTCGCGGCCGTCAGTTTTCGAACATGACGAAGGCGGCCCACACCCGAGGGTCCTGCGCGCCTGATATCTCGCCGTCGCGGCATCGCGACGGGCCTGGCGCAGCGCTTCCGGATAAGTCCGCCCGGCGGCGAGATGGCCGTAGAAGCTCACCATGAAGGCAGCGGTTCCCGCATCGTCCACAGGCCAAAGGGCTAGCAACGAGCGCTTCGCACCGGCAATGTTGATTGCCGTCGGCAGGCCGCGCAAACCGCCGACGAATGTCTCCTGGCCACGGGCCGTCTCGCAGGCGGAGAGCACAAGCAGGTCGAGATTCGACAGGTCCCACATCATCAGCTCCATGCCATAGAGCCGGCCGTCATCATCATCGCGCTTCATCGATTGCCGGTTTCCCGACCGGGACAGCACGACCTCACTCTGCCACAGCGCATTCACGGCGCCGACGCCGCCTTCTTTCTCGTTGCGGTAGGCACCGTGTGTGGCGAGATGCGCAACCGTGGCCTGCTCCATGTCTTTGCGCAGCGCCCGTTCGCCGGCAGTGGTTCCGGTAAGGGTCTCGACCGAATAATGATCGCCGTGCAGGATCGAAGCGATCGCGTCGACCTCCTTGCGGGTACCCGGTAGCGGTTCGGCACCCTTCTCCGCACCCCGTGCGTAATCCAGGCCGCCGGCCAGCAAGGCCTTGCCGGACTTGGGAAAACTCTGATCGACGCCTGCGTTCAACAGCGATTCCGGTCGGGTCAGCATGCGCACCAGGAAGCGATCATCGAGCGACGCGCCCTTGCTGTCCTGCAGCAAGGGGAATGGCACCGAAAACAGCTTGCCGTCCGGCACCACGAAAAGCGTGTCGGCGCCGCCAAGCGACGGCTCCAGAGGTGCGATCAGACCGGCGTAAAGCCTGTGAATGTCGCGTTCAGATCGACCAGGGTCACAGCGCCACGCTCCTGCGCGGAGCGGGTCGACCTGAGGTTTGCCATGCGGGTTTCCCGGGCGGCTGGGATGAGCCGGCGCGGATCGCCGAGGTCATAGAGCGACGGCTGCTGGTCCTTGCGCGTGACGATCGCGTAGAGCCGTTCGTCTTCCAG
The DNA here is from genome assembly GCF_055811155.1 of Mesorhizobium sp. WSM4822. Classification (NCBI taxonomy): domain Bacteria; kingdom Pseudomonadati; phylum Pseudomonadota; class Alphaproteobacteria; order Hyphomicrobiales; family Phyllobacteriaceae; genus Mesorhizobium; species Mesorhizobium sp. WSM4822. Next base: position 62,489 of record NZ_JBVVQM010000005.1, read on the forward strand.
CGGATCGGCGCTCTCGCGGTCCGCCCGCCACTTGCGAGTGATGAAATAATCGATCAGCGCCTCGTTGGGCTTCAGCAGCGTGTTGGCCGTCGGCAGAGGCTTGTCCACCACGCTTTGGTCGAAGCTGTACTTGGTCGTAACTCTCGTGATCGCCTTTTCGTACGCCGCCTGAGCCTGGTCGGGCTGTACCGCACCTGGATCGTCGGCACTGTCGCCACTGGAAGCAGCCTCCTGGTAGGCCAGGGACAGCCGTATCCCGGCCTGGATCAAATGCCGTGTCTCCATATCGTTCGGATCGATCAAACGCGACAGTCTGCGCAACTGATCCCGTTTGTCGTTTTCGAGTGTCGGCCAGCGACGCACCGCTTCAGCGAATGCCGGCACTGCCGATGCGTTGTTTTTTGCCAGCCGCGCATAGTCGTAGAGCATGTCATCGGCCAAGGCGCGGCTGGCTTCAGCGACGACCGGGTTGGCGGCCGTGCTCACCTGGAACCAATTCCAACGCAACATGTCATCGTTGAGAGCCGCAAAATCGGTGGCTGCAGCCTCGGGATTCGACTTCGCCTTGAGGTTGGCCATGGCCTGCCGCGCGGCAAAGGTCAGCGGGTGCACCGAGCCGTATGTCGATCCGGCGATGCTATAGGCCCGATCGAGTTGGTTCATGCTGTTTTCGGTATCGCCCATCGCGGCGAAATACGCGGCGAGCAGGTTGGCGATCTTGATTGCCAATATCTCGGGATAACTCGCGTCGTTGGTCAGCGGCAGCAAGCGTGCGAGCGTCGGCGCGTCGAGCGGCTGTGCACCGGAAAGAGCCCTGGTGTAGAGCAGCCACGCATCGGCCTGCTCAATCAAATTGCCTTCCTGCTTGAGAACGACGGCGATATCCCGGTCCTGCTGAAAATAGCGCAAGGCCTCGTCGTACTTGGCGAGGTCGAGATAATCCTGAGCCGTGTTGTTGGCGCTGACCAGAACGTTGAAGTGATTTGGCCCGTAGTAGCCGATGCGTTTCTCGAGCACATTCAGGTCGTACTGTAAGGCGCGTGTCGGTGACCCGATCTGACGCAGCATGTCGGCCAGATTGTTCTGCAGCTTCCAGGTGAAGCGATCATCCTGGCCAAGCACCCGCCCCGCAATCTCCAGATTGCGCTGGTCGACGTTGATCGCCGCAGCGATTTGACCGAATGCAGCGATCCCTGTCGCCAGCACATCGTTGGCATACATGAGTTCCAGGGATTCCGTGCCTTGGTAGTGGGCGTAGAGATTGGTTGCCGTAGCGCACATGGAAACGAAGCCCTGATAGTCTTTCTCGGCCTGTTTCAGCATTGCGTAATTGAGATAGAAATCGGCACGCTTCGCGACATCCTGCTGCATCGCCCTGGTTTTCAGGCCTTCGGCAAAAATCTCCTCGGCGTTGTCGAGGATCTGGTTGTTGAGAAATGTCGCGCCGGCGTTCGAGTAACTCTCGACCGTAAATTCATAGAGGTCGCTCCTGGCCGCATCGAGCAGCGCTGCCCGCAACTGCACGTAACCGTCGTCGAAACGCGCCACCTCCATCATCAGCTTGTAGGCCGCATCGATCCGAACTTTCAGCGCCTCTTCACTGCCTGCTGGAGCCTGCTGACCGGCTTGGCCCGGCGTCTGAGCTTGCGCCGTCGGCAAGGGCGGCGCCACGACCGACGTGGCCAGGACAGATGCAACGACCTGCATCAGGCTTAGCGATTTTCGGACTATGGACATGACAACGTTCATGCGGATCGGTCTGAGGCGAAAACTCTAGGATGCGGTCGTATCATGACCCGGATTTTGTTCGAAATCCCACCGTGTTTCCTTGAGTCCGATCCGCTTGAAGGGATTGGTCACGGTTCCAGCCACCATCGAGGCAAGGAATTGCGGCGCCGGCGGGATTTTTGCCACCGTCGCCACCAGCCTGTCGCGGATGAAGGGCAGCGCCACCGAATCCGACTGGTAGAACGGCGTGAATGCCAGCGACAGCGCCTGGAAGATGCGGACATGCCAGCGCCGCGCCTTCGCATAGGCCTCCAGTGCTGCCTCGACACTCGTTGTCCGCACCAGCGCATGGCTGAGCGCCGCCGCGTCGAGCAGCGCCATGTTGCCCCCTTGCCCGAGTTGCGGACTGGTGGAATGCGCCGCGTCGCCGATGACGGCCAATCGCCTACCGGCCGGAAGCTTCATCGTGTGGTGGCCGTAGCGGGCCAGCGAGAGCTGGTCGAAACTGTCGATCTGGCTGGTGTATGCCTCGCTCTGCGGCCACAGCCGGACCACCCTCTCCTTCCAGGCGTTCAGGCCGCGAACGCGCACCTCATCGGCATCCGACGGCTTCAGGCTCCAGAAGAAGGCCGCCATCTTTTCAGCGCCCGGCTGCGGCCGGCCGATCGGCAGCACGCCGATCATCACGCTCGCTTTGTCGTAGCGTTGCAGCAGCGCGTGCTCGTCGAAACCATCGCCGCGCCAGCCGAGCGAGGCCCAGAACGCGCCATAGGTGAGTGGCCGCGGCTCGCCTGGAGCGCTTTCGCGGCGCAGTTTCGAGCGCGAACCGCTGGCGTCGACGACCAGATCGAATGGCCCTGCCCTCCGCCCGTTGCCACAGATCAGCGTCGCCCGTTCGCCGGTCTCCAGGGCCTCGATCTCGACGCCGGTCTCGATGGCGATCGCCTCGCTCTGCGCGGCGCGGAAAAGCACGCCGAACAAAGCCGCCCGGTGCACCGCCAGCCCGAAGCGGCCACCGCGTTGCGCATCGTAGCGGACATCGAGCACGGTACGGCCAGTGGAAGCATCGGCGCCATGCAGGCGGTCGATGCGGCTGCCCAGCGCCAGTATGTCGGGAAGCAGGCCAAGATCGGCCAGCACCGTCAGCCCTGTCGGCTGCAGGATCAGCCCGGAGCCGACCGGCTTCGGTTCATCGAAGCGCTCGAAGACCGTGACCCGATGCCCGGCACGCTTGAGATAGAGCGCCACGGCCAGTCCCGCCGGCCCGGCGCCTGCAATTGCGATATCATAGGAAATGCCAGTGCCCCCAAAGCCGGATTGGCCGGACAATCCTTCAGCGGCGGGACGAAATCAAGCCGTCACCAACGGCTTTGCGCCGCAGGTCAGCCCTGGGCGGCATCAAAATCGGCGCGTGCGCCGCGCACCGCATCATGATTGAGCTCGGCCCACAGGATCAGCTGATGCAAGGCGCCGAACATCGAATGCCCGAGATCGGTCAGGCTGTACTCGACGCTCGGCGGCTTGGTCGGGAACACCTCACGATGCACATAGCCGTCGCGCTGCAAATCGTAGAGCGTCTGCGTCAGCATGCGCTGGGAAATGTCAGGCACCAGCCGCCGCAACTCGCCGAAGCGATAGGGCTGCTCGGCCAAAGCCATCATCAGCAGCGAGCTCCATTTGCCGCTCACGCCCTGTATGACCTCGCGGACCGGACAATTGGAGAAGTTGCCGCCGCCGGAGACCGCCTTGTAGACCTCCAACTTCGATCTCAGATTGACAATCTTGCTGTCCACCGCTGGTTCCCTGCGCGTGCCTACCTCCCGAAAACCTGCCTTCTTTACGGCTCTGGGTCAATTCCTATTTTAGTGCTGGTCTCTTTTTGAGACCACCACTCGAACCGCCTTAGCGGCGCAACGTCAGGATCTTCCATGACCCAAACCCTTCTCGTCACCGGCGCTTCCGGCCAGCTCGGCCGCGGCGTCATCAACCACCTGCTGGACACGTTCAAGGTCCCCGCGGGCCGGATCATCGCCGCCACCCGCAATCCGGACAACCTCGCCGAGTTGGCGGCGCGAGGCGTCATCACAAGGGCGGCTGACTTCGACGACACACTATCGTTGGAGGCTGCTTTCAAGGGCGCCGACAGGGTGCTGATCATCTCGACCGGCGAGATCGACCTGCTACACGGCAAGCGCCTGAGGCAGCACCAGAACGCGGTTGCCGCCGCTAAAAAGGCCGGTGTTTCCCACCTTCTCTACACCTCGATGCCCAACCCGGAACCGGTTTCGCCGGTGCTGTTTGCCAATGATCACTACGGCACCGAGCAGGCGATCAAAGCGAGCGGCATCCCCTACACGATCTCCCGCAACGGCTGGTACCAGGAGAACCTGTTCATGGCCCTGCCGCACGCGATCGCTTCGGGAAAATGGTACACGTCCGCCGGCGACGGCCGCATGGCGCACGGTGCGCGCGACGACATGGCGGCAGCGATCGCCGCCGGCCTCGCTGACGCATCAAGCGAAAGCGAGACCTACACCTTGACCGGCCCGCAGGCCTACACGACGGCCGAGATCGCCGCCCTGGTAAGCGAGGTCACCGGCAAGCCGCTCGATGTCGTCCAGGTTTCGGATGAAGCCTTGACCGAAGGCGTGAAGGCGGCTGGCGTTCCCGAGGACTTTGCCCGCATCATCGTGTCGTTCGACGCCAACACGCGTTCCGGCCGCATCGCCATGGTGACGGACGCGGTCGAGACGCTTTCCGGCCGCAAGTCGAAGACGCTGAAGCAGTTCCTCGAGGCAAACAAGGCCGCGCTGGCCGGCTGAAGCGGAGTGACATGGACTGTGCCGGACGGCACAGTCCATTCGCCGATCCGGCAGGTGCCTAGATCGCCACCTGCGTGCCGATCTCGACCACGCGCCCGGTCGGGATCTGAAAGTACTCCGTCGCGTCGGCCGCAGTGCGGGCCAGGCCGATGAACAGCCGGTCCTGCCACACCGGCATGCCGGAATTGGGCGAGGCCTTGAGCGAACGCCGCGACAGGAAGAACGAGGTCGTCATGATGTCGAACTTCCAGCCCTGCTTGCGGCAGATCGCCAGTGCGCGCGGGATGTTGGGCTGCTCCATGTAGCCGAAGGTCAGCGTCACCCGCATGAACAGCTCGTTGACCGTCTCCATCTTGACCCGATCGCTGTCGGGCACCACCGGCTGCGGCGCGGTCACCACCGAAAGGATGACGTTCTGCTCATGCAGCACCTTGTAGTGCTTCAGGCTGTGCATCAGCGCGGTTGGCGCGCTTAGCGGATCGCTGGTGAGGAAGACGGCGGTGCCGGAGACCAGCTGCGGCTTCTTCTTCAACAAATTGCCGGCAAGGAAGTCGAGCGGGATCTCGTTGCGGCGGGTCTTGTCGAACAGATAGCGGCTGCCGCGCACCCAGGTCCACATGGCCAGCACGACGGTGAAGGCCACGGCCAGCGAGGCCCAGCCGCCCTCGAAAACCTTGACGATGTTGGAAGCAAAGAAGCCGACATCGATGAAGCCGAACAGCGCCGTAAGCGAGATTGCCACCCACAGCCGCCATTTCCAGATGCGCGTCATGACGACATAGAGCAGCACCGTCGTCACCAGCATGTTGCCGGTCACCGAAATACCGTAGGCCGACGCCAGCCTGCTGGACTCGCCGAAGCCGACCACCAGCATCATCACCACCAGCGCCAGCAGAAGATTGACGCGCGGCATGTAGATCTGGCCGGACTGTTTCTCCGACGTGTGCAGGATTTCGAGCCGCGGCAGCATGTTAAGCTGCACCGCCTGCCTGGTCAGCGAGAACGCGCCTGATATCACCGCCTGGCTGGCGATGACGGTAGCGGCGGTCGCCAGCACGACCATCGGGATCAGCGTCCAGCCTTCGTTCATCTCGAAGAACGGATGGCCGACGACGCCATTCTTGGCCAGCACGAAGGCACCCTGCCCGGCATAATTGAGCAGCAGGCAGGGAAACACGATCGCCAGCCAGGCCAGCACGATCGGCTTGCGGCCGAAATGGCCGAGATCGGCATAGAGCGCTTCGGCGCCGGTCACGGCGAGAAAGATGGCGCCGATGGTCACGAAGGCGACATCGGGCGAATTGATCAGGAAGGCGACGATATAGTGCGGGCTCACCGCCCACAGGATTTCCGGATCGGCGATGATGTGGTTGAGGCCGGAAAGGCCGATGGCCAGGAACCATACCGCGGTCACCGGGCCGAACACCAATCCCACCCCGCCCGTGCCAAAGCGCTGCACCGCGAACACCATGGCAAGGATGACCAATGTCAGCGGCACGACATAGGGCTGGAAGGTCGGCGTGACGACATTCATGCCCTCAACCGCCGACAGCACCGAAATCGCCGGTGTGATGACGGCGTCACCGAAGAAAAGCGATGCCCCGACGATGCCGATAGCGAGCATCAATGCTGAACGCTTGGGGAAACTGCCGCGCGCCAGCGCCATCAGCGACAGCACGCCGCCCTCGCCGCGGTTGTCGGCGCGCAGCACGAACATGATGTATTTGATGGTGACGATGATCGTCAGCGACCAGATGATCAGCGACAGCACGCCGAGAATATCGCCGCGCTGGGCGACATTGCCGCCCGACGACGCCACCAGCGCCTCGCGAAAGGCGTAGATCGGGCTGGTGCCGATATCCCCATAGACGACACCGAGCGCGCCCAGCATCAGAACCTTGGTGCTGTGCTGTTCGACTTCCGAATGGCTCGATTGTTCGACGGGTTCTGCCTCACTACCAGTGTTGGTAAGGGCCATGGACGACACTCCGATAAGCGCGCGGTGCTCTACGCTTGCTGCGATGCAATATCAAGTGCCGTCGCGTAATGGCTGCCATGCCTGCCGCGCCAGGCTGCCCATCGCTACCATCCGCAGGCCTTGAGGAACCGACCCACCGTGCCGGCCATGCCATACTCCAACGCGTCGGCTGTCAACCCATGTCCGATCGACACTTCGGCCAATGCCGGAATGCGCTTGACCAGCGCCGGCAGATTGCCGACCACCAGATCGTGCCCGGCATTGACCTGCAGCCCGGCGGCAAGCGCAGCGTCAGCGGTTTTTCCCAATCTTTCCAGCTCTTTGGCCGCTTTGGCGGAATCTGTGTGATAGCTGCCATATGGACCAGTATAGAGCTCGATGCGATCGGCACCGGTGTCGCGTGCGGCCGCCACCCAATCGGGATCAGGGTCGGAAAACAGCGACACGCGAAAGCCCCCTTTTTTCAAGCGTTTGACGATCGGTGTAAGGAACGCGGCCTGGGTGGCGAAGTTCCAGCCATGGTCCGATGTCGCCTGGGCTGGATCGTCCGGCACCAAAGTCACCTGTTCAGGCTGATGCTTTTCCACAAGCAACAGGAAATCCTCGGTCGGATAGCCCTCTATGTTGAATTCCGCGCGCGGAAACTCGTCGTCGATCAGCGACCGGATCTCAGGCAGATCGGAGTTTCTTGTGTGCCGCTCGTCGGGGCGCGGATGCACCGTCAGCCCATGCGCGCCGGCCGCCAGCGCAATGCGGCCGAGGCCGGTCACGCTTGGCCACGGCAGGTCGCGCCGGTTGCGCAGCATGGCGATGGCATTGAGGTTGACGGAGAGCTTTGCAGGCATGCGGGCGGCCTCGGAAATCATTCAACGCGCCCACCTATAATGCCTTTGACGGGAACAGTAATGCCTTTGGTGGGAACAGACTGGGGGTTTCGGGTGTTCCAAGCCTGATGAACGAGCCGGGAAAGGAAAGCGCCGATGAATTTTCTCGATGAGGTTCCGGCAATTCGCCGTATCGAGACCAGCCGCGACGACCTTTTCGCCATCGATGTCGTCGGGCACGTTTCCGCGGCCGACGGTGAAAATCTTTTCGGGCTGCTGGAGGCAGCCTATGCCCTGCATCCGCGCATCGATGTGCTGGTGCGCCTCGTCGACCACGATGGCGTCGACTGGGCCGACATCGCGGACGAGACCCTGAAGCAGGGCGCCATCCATGCATTAGAACATGTCGGCCGTTGCGCAACCATCGGCGAACCGGACTGGATAGCGGACGCACAACGCTTTCTGCCGTCCTCACCGCCCGTTGAAATCAGGCACTTCAAGGCGGAGGACGAGGCCGCCGCCTGGCAATGGCTTACCGCGCAGCCTATCGGGGCAACAGCCTCCGGCGCCCCTACCTGACGATCGTCAGCCGCTCGGCCGCCCGCGTGATAGCGGTGTAGAGCCAGCGCTGGCGGGTTTCCTTGAAGGCCCAGCTTTCATCGAACAGCACAATCTCGTTCCACTGCGAGCCCTGCGCCTTGTGCACGGTCAGCGCGTAGCCATAGTCGAAATCGTCGAAGCGCTTCTTCTGCTGCCACGGGATGTCGGCATCGGGATCCTCGAACGCCGCCTTGAGCAGCTTGATCTTGGCGACGCCGCGATCCGGATCGTCCTCTTCCGGCGACACCAGAAGGTTGATGCCCGGCTTCACCGTCTCGCGCGACGAGGTCATCACCTTCCACAGCGAGCCGTTGAGCAGGCCCTTGGCCGGATCGTTGCGCAGGCAGACGAGCTTGTCGCCGGCCTGCGGATAATCGGCGTTGAAGCCCTTGAGCTCGCGCAGCCGATGATTGTAGCGGCGACGCGTGCGGTTGGTGCCGACCAGCACCTGGTCCGCCTTCAGCACCAGCTCCTGGGTAACGTCTTCCTTGCCGATCACCTGCGCCGTGCCATAGTCGCCACGCATGAATTCACGGCCCTCGCGCACATCGAGCGCCAGCCGCAGGATCGGGTTGTCGCGCGCCTGCCGGTGGATTTCGGTCAGCAAAAAATCCGGCTCGTGGTCGGTGAAGAAGCCGCCACCCGAGATCGGCGGCAGCTGGCCGGGGTCGCCCAGCACCAGGATCGGCGTGCCGAAACTCATCAGGTCGCGGCCGAGCTGCTCGTCGACCATCGAGCATTCGTCGATGACGACCAGTTTCGCCCGCGTAATCGGGCTCTGGCGGTTAAGCGAGAAGGTCGGCGACATCGAGGTCTTGCCGGTGACCTCGTCCGATACCGATTCCTCGCCCTTCGGCCGATAGATCAGCGAATGAATGGTGCGCGCATTGACCGCGCCCTTGGAGCGCAGCACCTGCGCCGCCTTGCCGGTGAAGGCGGCGAACTGCACCTGGCCGTCGACATGTTCGGCGAAATAGCGCGCCAGCGTCGTCTTGCCGGTGCCGGCATAGCCGAACAGCCGGAACAGCTGCGGCTGGCCGGTCTTCAGCCATTGGGCGACCGCCTTCAGCGCGTCGTCCTGTTGGGGAGAGAATTCCATCAGCGCGAGAGACCGGATTCGCAAGGGAAAGACAAGACAGCCGCCACCATCATCGATGCGCCGGGACGCTTCAATGCCGCCGACGGGTCAGGCTATCAGGCGCAGACAAGAACGTAAAGGGAACATACAAGCTCACCCCACACCTTATCGAATCGGCTGGGGATCGTTTTCCAGCAGGATCGGCTTGCCGTGCGGCGTAGCATGCGCGGCGCGCTCCCAGGCCTCAGCCATGGCGTCGACGTCGGACTTGGCTGCCAGCCCTTTGGTGGCAAGCAGGCTTTCCAGCGCCGCCAGCCAATGTTCGTAATAATCATGGCCGTCCGCTGCGGCGCCCGGTCTCTTCACTTCTTCCGACAGTGCCTGCGCCCACTCGCTCCACGAAAACAGGCCCTTGTCGTGCAGCGCCACCGTCATGGCGAAGGCTTCGGCCTGCCATGGCTCGGCAAACACCGGCGCATCGACGCCCGGCGGCAGCTCGGGCAGATCCGTATCACGCCGGCTCAAGATAGTTCTCCCAGGCGTCTATCGACACGCTTAGCGTCGGGTCGGCGCCCTCGCCCCAGATTTCCGGCCCTTCGAAAACCACGGTGTAGACCCATTGCGGATTTTCGCCGTGTCCATGCGCGTTGCTGTCGGGGAACACGAAACCGTCGTGCACCGTCTCAATCACCCCCTGCTTGGCGCGCGCATAGCGCGGCAGCCGCGTGTGGCCGGTCGGGTTGAGGTTTTTGGTCCGTACGGGGTCGCCGGCCTTGAACCGCGCCGGCCGCGCCACCGGCCGGTCGCAAGGACCACCCTTGGCCAGCACTGCGGGCACGTTTTCCGCCTTCAGCACCCTCTTGGGGGTCGCTGCCGGATCGACTGCCTTGCCCGCTTCGAGATCGCGCTCGCTGACGAAGCCATGGCGGTTCAACAGCACCTCCAGCGCCTTGATCCATATCTGGTAGTAGCTCGATGAATAGTAGACAGCCGGATGCAGCGATTCCCGTGCGTGCCGGCTCTCGTCGATGTTCCACGCGCCCATGGCGCCGGCAGTCAGCGTCACGCCGAGCGCCCGCCTTTCCCAGGCGGCATGGAAATACGGCTCGTCCTTTTCGGGCGCGACGGGGCCGAACCCCATCTGCCCGCCGAGATCGTGCGGCCCGTTCATGCCGGCTGCCCCTCTATTTCAGGTCTTTGGGCCAGGCCGGTCCCGATCATCGCGTCACGGCTGACCAGCTCCGCCAGCCGCTCCTCGCTCCAGCCCTCGGTGCACTCAGGCCGCATCGGCACGACGAGATAGCGCAGCTCCGCGGTCGAATCCCAGACGCGTATTTTTGTCCCGGCCGGCAGCGTCAGTCCAAATTCTTCCAGCACGCCGCGCGGATCGATCACCGCGCGCGAACGATAGGGCGGCGCCTTGTACCAGACCGGCGGCAGGCCGAGCACCGACCACGGATAGCAGGAGCACAGCGTGCAGACGACGAGATTGTGCGTCTCCTCGGTGTTGAACACCGCCTGCATGTGCTCGCCTTGGCGGCCGGTATAGCCCAGCGATTCGATCGCCGCCGTCGCGTCGAGCTTCAGCCAGTCGGCAAAGCCAGGATCGCTCCAGGCTTTCGCCACCACCCTGGCGCCATTGCGCGGGCCGATCTTCGTCTCGTAGGTGTCGACGATGACGTCGATCGCGGCCGGATCGATCAGCCCCTTCTGAGTGAGGATGGTTTCCAGCGCGCGCACGCGGGCGGCAAACGGATCGAGTTCGTTGTCGTGGTCATGATCGTGTGACATGGCCGCAAACTACGTTTCCAGTGATGCCGCCGCAAGCGCAACGGCTTGGGCCAACGGCACATGGCGCTGGCCCTGTCACATCATTCGGCCGCCGCCTGCTGCGGTTCTGGCAGCATGTCTTCCCTAGGCTTGAACAGCGAGGGCTGATCCCCCGCTTCGACCGGGCCCGTCTCGCCCTTGCGCTTCGACCAGAGCCCGACCAGCCAGCCCGAGAAATTCTCCATGTAGACATAGATCACCGGCGTCACGAACAGGGTCAGTGCCTGCGAGGCAAGCAGGCCGCCGACAACGGCAACGCCCAGCGGCTGGCGCAGTTCGGCGCTGGCCCCGGTGCCGAGCGCAATCGGGAACGTGCCCATCAGCGCCGCCAGCGTCGTCATCATGATCGGCCTGAACCGCATCAGGCAGGCCTTGTGGATGGACTCGGTCGCGGACATGCCTTCTCGTCGCAGTTCAAGCGCGACGTCGACCATCATGATGCCGTTCTTCTTGACGATGCCGATCAGCATCAGGATGCCGATCACCGCGATAACAGACAGATCCATGCCGGCGAAGCGCAGCGCAACGACCGCTCCCAGCACGGCCGATGGCAGGCCGGTAAGGATGGTCAGCGGGTGGATGAAGCTCTCGTAGAGGATGCCGAGCACGATATAGATGGTCAGGATTGCGCCGCCGACCAGAAAACCCTGGTTGGCAAGAGAATCCTGGAAGGTCTTGGCCGTGCCGGCAAAGGTCGTCGAGATCACCGTCGGCATGCCGATCTGCTCCTTGAGCGCATTGATGCGCGTCACGCTGTCGCCCAGCGCCACGCCCTGCGGCAGATTGTAGGAGATGGTCACGGCTGGAAGCTGGCCGAGTTGGTTGACCGTCAGGGCGCCGGCAGTGCGATCGACCCGGGCGAAGGCGCCGAGCGGAACAAGACTGCCGCTCGCCGTCCTCATCTGGATGGCCAGCATCCGCTCGGGCGACCACTCGATTTTGGGGTCGAGCTCGGTGATGACTTCGTAGCTGTCGGCCGAACCGAAGATTGTCGAAACCTGGTCGGTGCCGAACCCGCCATAGAGGGCGGAGCGCAACGTGTCGGTGTCGATACCGAGCTGGGCGGCCTTGTCGCGATCCACCACCAGCGTAGCCTGCAGCGCATTGTTCTGCAGGTCGCTGGTGACGTCGGTGAAGTTCGCATGATCGGCGGCCATCGCGTCGTTCAGTTTCTGCGCCCAGATATCGGTCAGGCCGGTATCAAGGCCCTGAACCACGAGCTGGTAGGCGCTGGCCGACGACCGCGAGCCCAGCCTCAAATTCTGCACCGGCTGCATGTAGGTCTCGATGCCCGCCACGCCGGCCAGTTGCTTGCGCAGGTCCGAAAGCACCTTCTCGATATCGGGGCGCTGGTCCTTGCCCTTAAGCTGGACGAAAAGCTGCCCCTGGTTGAGCGCATTGTTGCCGCTGCCCGCCGACCACGCCACATGGTCGACATAGGGCGAATGCGAGAAGACACTGGCGACCTGTCCTTGCAGCCTGGACATGGCGTCGAAAGAGATGTCCTGACGTGCGATGGTGGTCACCGATATCTGGCCGATGTCCTCCTGCGGGAAGAAACCCTTCGGCGAAGTCTGGATCAGCCACACCGACGCTGCCGCGGTGCCGACGAAGACGAGGAACACCAGGAAGGTGTGCCGCAGGCAGAAGCTCAAGACCTTGTCGTAGCCGCGGGTGACGAGGTCCGGCTTGTGGCCGGGGCCATGCTTGTCGCGGTCGGCTTTGGTCACCGACAGCAGCCGCGAGCACAGCATCGGCGTCAGCGTCAGCGACACGAACATCGACGCCAGGATGGCGACTGTCACCACGACGGCGAACTCGTTGAAGATGCGCCCGATGACGCCACCCATCAGCAGCACGGGGATGAACACCGCCACCAGCGAGATCGAGATCGAGATGATGGTGAAGCCGATTTCGCGCGCGCCCTTCAGCGATGCGTCGAAGGCCGACAGCCCGTCCTCCTCCATATGGCGGAAGATGTTTTCAAGCATCACGATGGCGTCGTCGACGACGAGGCCGACCGCCAGCGTCAGGCCCATCAGCGATATGTTGTCGATGGAAAAGCCGAACAGGAACATCGCGCCGAGCGTGGCGATGAGCGAGATCGGCACCGCCACGGCCGGGATGATGGTCGCCGTCACCCGGCGCAGGAACACGAAGATCACCATGACCACCAGCGCGATGGTCAACAGCAGCGTGAACTGGACGTCATCGACGGCCTGACGGATCGAACTGGAGCGGTCGTTAAGCAGCTTGATGTCGGCGGCGGCCGGCATCTGGTCCTTGAAGGACGGCAGCATGGCCTTGACCTTGTCGACGACGTCGACGGTGTTGGCGTCGGGCTGGCGCTGCACCGCCATGATGATCGCGCGCGTACCGTCATACCAGCTCGCCGTCGTCGTCGTCTGCACCGAATCGACCACACGGGTCACCTCGCCCAACCGCACGGGGTGACCGTTTTTGGTGGCGATGATGATGTTGGAGAAGCCGGCGGCGTCAGTCAGCTGCGTGTTGGCGGTGATGGTAAGCTGCTGCTTGTCGTTCTGCAGCACGCCGAGCGGCGTGTTGCTGTTGGCCGAGGCGACCGCCGCCTGCAGCTGATCGATCGAGATGCCGCGCGCGGCAAGCGCGGTCGGGTCGATCTGGATGCGCACCGCGTATTTCTGTTGGCCGAAGATCGAGACCTGCGCCACGCCGTCTATGGTCGACAGCGACGGCGAGATGACATTTTCCGCGAAAGCATCGAGATCGGTCAGCGGAACCGTGTCGCTGACCAGCGACATCAAAAGGATCGGCGCGTCGGCCGGATTGACCTTGCGATAGCTCGGCGGCGCCGTCATCTGCGGCGGCAATGATTTCTGCGTGCGCGCGATCGCCGCCTGCACGTCGGCTGCTGCCGCGTCGATGTCGCGGTTGAGCACGAACTGGATGGCGATCGAGGTCTGGCCAAGCGAGTTCGTGGTCGAGATCGAATCGATACCGGCGATGGTTGCGAACTGCTTGATCAGCGGGGTCGCCACCGAAGTGGCCATGGTTTCCGGCGAGGCGCCGGGCAGCGAAGCCGAGACGTTGACCACCGGGAATTCGGCGCTCGGCAGTGCCGCCACCGGCAGGAATTTGTAGGCGAACAGTCCGCCCAGCACGAGGGCGAACGACATCAGAAGGGTGGCGACAGGCCTGCGTATGCAGAATTCGGAGATCATTGGGCCGCCTCGCCGGCTTTGCTCGCCTCGGCCACCTTCGGCGCGGCATCGGCCGTGGCCTTGCCCTCATGCACCGCGGCGCCGTCCTTCAGCCTCGTCTGGCCCTCAGTGACAACTTTCTCGCCGCTATTCAGCCCCTGGCTGATGGCGCTGTTCTCGCCTTCGGTCAGCGCCACCTGCACCGGCCGCATCTCGACCGTGTTGTCCGGCTTGACGACATAGACGAACGGCCCCTTCTGGCTTGGCTGCACCGCGACCGTGGGAACCGATGTCATCTGCGGCATGATGCCGGCGTCGAGCACGACATTCACATACTGGCCCGGCCATAGCGAAAGGTCCGCATTGGGAATGCTTGCCCGCGTGGCAATCGTGCCCGACGCGGTGTCGACGCTGGAGTCGACGAAATCGAGCGTGCCCTTGCCGATCGGCGTCGGGTCGCCGTCCTTGGTCAGTGTCACCGCGCCCTGCTGCGGGTTGGCAAGCGCCTTGTGCAGCAGGGCCAGGTTACTCTCGGGAAGATTGAAGTTGACCTGCAGCGGGTCCATCTGGGTGATGGTCACCAGCGGGGTCGCCGTACTGCTGTTGCCATTGCTGACGGTGACGAGATCGCCGACGGCGACGCTGACAGCACCCAGCCTGCCGGAAATCGGCGCCGTGATCGTGGCGAAGCCAAGCTGGACATTGTCGGCGTCGATTGTCGACTTGTCGGCATCGACAGTCGCTGCGGCAGCCTTCTGCGCGGCGACGGCCTGGTCGTAGGTCTGCTGCGTTCCGGCCTGCTTGGCGACCAGATCCTTGGCGCGCTGGAGATCGGACTGCGAGCTGGCGAGCATCGCCTGATCCTTGGCCAGCGCCGCCTGGTCCTTGGCCAGCTGCGCCTTCAGCGCCCGGTCATCGAGCGAAAACAGCAGATCGCCGGTCTTGACCATCTGCCCGTCCTTGACGTCGATGGACACGATCTGGCTGGACACCCGCGCGTTGATGTTGACGACGGCGGGAGAGGAGACGAAGCCGATCGCATAACGCCGGATCGGGAAATCGGCTGTCGAGGCGACGGCCGAGAGGATGGAGGCCGAGCGCCCGGCATTGTCGGCCTTCTTGTCCGAAGCCGCAGCCTGTTTGTCCGGCGCGGCAACCTGCTTTGCGCCGATGACCTGCTGGACCCTGCCAAGCGCGTCAGGCGAAAGATAGAGCCACCCGGCCGCACCCAGGCAGGCGACGGCCAGCAACGAAAGAACGACTTTTCCACGCATGGTCAAAGGCCCTCTCCACCCGACACGTCGTGGTCCGATGGTTCTATTCTAGCGCACGGCCCGTTGCCGCGATTTCGGCGAATAGATAGGACACGCCTTTGTCGGAAAAGGGCCAAAAGGCGGCATTACGAAGATTTAATGTGCACTGCACAATGGATGTGCAAAACGTGGCGGCTCCCGATCCGCACGGTCCGCCGAGAGTGCGAATCCCGTCCCCCTACGATCGGATGGTGGCGCCCCACGGCCTATTTAAGCATCGGCCAAAGCGTCGCCGCCAGCAGCACGCCCATGGCGATGTTGAACCATTTCAGCCGCACCGGGTCCGACAGGAAACCGCGCAGTGCGGTGCCGAACCCTGCCCATACCGAGACGCTCGGCAAATTGACGATGGTGAAAGCCACGGCGATCAACACCACCGACAGGAACGGGTGCTCGGCATTGGCATAGACGGCCATGGCGGTGATCGCCATCACCCACGCCTTGGGATTGACCCACTGGAATGCGGCCGCCTCGATGAAGCGCATGGGCCGCGCGTTCGTCTCGCCCTTGCCGGTCAGCGTGCGCGACATGGCGATCTTCCACGCAAGATAGAGCAGGTAGGCACCGCCTGCGATCTTCAATCCGGTGTGCAGCGCCGGAAACGCCGTCAACACAGCGCCGAGGCCAAGACCGACGGCAAGCAGCAGCACGAGGAAACCCATGCTGATGCCCAGCATGTGCGGAACGGTTCTGACGAGGCCGAAATTCACGCCCGATGCCAGAAGCATGAGATTGTTCGGCCCCGGCGTGATCGAGGTCACGAAGGCGTAGACAAGCAGGGCAAGGAATGCGTCGAGCGACATGGATATCCTCCCTGACAAGTCAGCACCGGAAGCCTCACTATGGAAGCTGGCTGGCGCGTTCGGCGCCAGCCTCGCCGAAGTCCTACATCGCCTGCGGGCCGCGGTTCAACGCCGCCACGCCGGTGCGGCAGATTTCAACCAGGCCGAGCGGTTTCATGATGGCGATGAACTGGTCGATCTTGGAGCCCTTGCCGGTGATCTCGAAGATGAAATGCTCGGTGTTGGCGTCGATGACGCTGGCGCGGAACGCATCGGCCAGCCGCAACGCCTCGACCCGGGCCTCGCCGGTGCCGGCGACCTTGACCAGCGCCAGTTCGCGCTCCAGCGGCCGCTCCTGGCCGGATTCATGCGAACGCACGGTCAGGTCGACGACGCGGTGAACCGGCACGATGCGCTCGAGCTGGTGCTTGATCTGCTCCAGCACATGCGGCGTGCCGCGCGTCACGATGGTTATGCGCGACAAATGCTTCTCATGCTCGGTCTCGGAGACAGTCAGGCTCTCGATGTTGTAGCCACGCCCGGAAAACAGGCCGATGACCCTGGCAAGCACGCCCGGCTCATTGTCGACCAGCACGGAAAGCGTGTGGTTTTCCGGCTTTTCCGTCTCCTTGGCGATGAAATAGGCGGAGCCGGTCGGTTGTAGCTGTGCGTTCATGACATGAATCTCGATTTCAAGCTCTTGAGCTAATTCTCTGTTTGCGCAGGGCTTCTCGCGACAGCCCTGCCTTGGTTCTGCCGGCTACACCAGTTCCCTGCCCTTGGCGTCGATGGCGTTGGCCACCGCCTCGTCGGTCGCCTCGTCGGGCAAGAGCATCTCATTGTGCGCCTTGCCCGATGGGATCATCGGGAAGCAGTTGGCGAGCGTCGCCACGCGGCAGTCGAACAGCACCGGCTTCCTGACCGAGATCATCTCCTTGATCGCGTCGTCCAGTTCGTCCGGCTTCTCGCAGCGAATGCCGTGTCCGCCATAGGCCTCGGCCAGCTTGACGAAGTCAGGCATCGCTTCGGTGTAGGAATGCGACAGCCGGTTGCCGTGCAGCAGCTGCTGCCACTGCCGCACCATGCCCATATACTGGTTGTTCAGGATGAAGATCTTGATCGGCGCATCGTGCTGCACGGCAGCGCTCATCTCCTGCATCGTCATCTGCACGGAGGCGTCGCCGGCGATGTCGATGACCAGCGCGTCGGGATGCGCGATCTGCACGCCGAGCGCCGCCGGCAGGCCGTAACCCATCGTGCCCAGCCCGCCTGACGTCATCCAGCGGTTCGGCTTCTCGAAATGATAGTGCTGCGCCGCCCACATCTGGTGCTGGCCGACCTCGGTGGTGATGTAGGTGTCCAGCCCCTTGGTCAGTTCGTAGAGCCGCTCGATCGCGTATTGCGGCATGATCACGTCGTTGTTCATCTTGTAGGCGAGCGAGTCGCGCGCACGCCATTTGGCGATCTGCTCCCACCACGGGTAGAGCGCCTTCTTGTCGGCCTTGGCGCTCGCGCGCCACAGCCGCACCATATCCTCCAGCACCCGGCCGACATCGCCGATGATCGGCACCTCGGTGTGAACGTTCTTGTTGATCGACGATGGATCGATGTCGATGTGGATCTTCTTCGAATTCGGCGAGAACGCGGTCAGCCGACCGGTGATGCGGTCGTCGAAACGCGCGCCGATGCAGATCATCACGTCGCAGTCATGCATGGCCATGTTGGCTTCATAGGTGCCGTGCATGCCGAGCATGCCCATCCAGTTCTTGCCCGATGCCGGATAGGCACCGAGGCCCATCAGCGTCGAGGTAATCGGGAAACCGGTAAGATCGACCAGTTCGCGCAGCAGATGGCTCGCTTCCGGGCCGGAATTGATGACGCCGCCGCCGCTATAGATGATCGGCTTCTTGGCGCTGGCCATCAGCTCGACCGCCGCCTTGACCTTTTCCAGGTCGCCCTGGACCTTGGGCTGGTAGCTGGTGCGCGGCGCGATCTGCGGCGGGACGTAGAATCCCCTGGCGAACTGCACGTCCTTCGGAATATCGACGACGACCGGACCCGGACGGCCGGTGGTCGCGACATGGAAAGCCTCGTGGATGGTGGCGGCGAGTTCGTTGACGTCCTTCACCAGCCAATTGTGCTTGGTGCAGGGGCGCGTGATGCCGACCGTATCGCATTCCTGAAAAGCGTCGGAGCCGATCAGCGAGGTCGGCACCTGCCCCGTCAGGCAGACCAGCGGGATCGAATCCATCAGCGCGTCCTGCAGCGGCGTCACCGCATTGGTGGCGCCGGGGCCGGAGGTCACCAGCATGACGCCGGCCTTGCCGGTCGAACGCGCATAGCCTTCGGCCGCATGGCCGGCGCCCTGCTCGTGGCGCACCAGTATGTGCTCGACATCGTCCTGCTGGAAGATCTCGTCATAGATCGGAAGGACAGCGCCGCCGGGATAGCCGAAGACATGCTTGACGCCATTGTCCTTCAGCGCCTGCACCACCATTTCGGCACCTGTCATCTCGCGCCGCTCGTTCTGTCCGTTGCTCATCGGTCTGGTCCCGTACTGTCGCCATTGGGCGTTTGCTGGTCGTTTAGTCGTGTTTCAGGCAATAAAAAAGGCCCCCGAGGGAGCCTGTGTCTTGCGCATGGGGGGGTTTCGCCCGGCGGTTACACCGCCTTGCCCACGCGCTTTCCTACGAGAATGAGTGCCGTTTTCATGGTGGCGGACACTAAGGGCGGGAAAGGCGGCCTGTCAACGGGAAAAATCGCGCCGGCGCGCGCAGCGTGCCGACGCGACTGCGGTGTCAGCCCGGCGCCTTGCAGCGGGAAACGCGCGGATCGCATTTGGACGCCTTCCTGGCCTGCATCTTCGCTGGCGGATGGTGGGGTGCCACCCTTGCCGGGGCATGGTGCTGGGGCATGCGCATTGCCAACGCTTGCTGATGCGGCTTTTGTTGCCCGGCTCCGCGTGCAAGACGCTGCCCCGAAACCGGCTTGGGCGAAACCGGCTTGCGCGAAACCAATTTGGGCGAACCCCGGTTGAGCGACGATTTGACAACGATGCGTCCGTCGCCCGCGGTCCTGTCGGCATGCAGCTTAAGCGCATCGGCCTTCGCGCCGTTGCCGGCGGCCATCCGCTTGCTCACCGGCTTCACGACCACCGGATTGCTGGCAGTCACCGCGCCGGGGGAAATGGCCTTGTTGCCGGTCGCAGTCTTGGGACCCGCCAGGATTTGCCCGTTCCCCTTTGTATTGCCGGCAAGCCTCTTGATCTCGGCGCCCCTGGAAACATCGAGCCGTGCACGGGCAAACACGCCTTTGCGAGGCGGAACCAGTTTTGCCGCCTTGATCGATTCGATGACGGGCTTCGGGAGTTGCTGCAGCCGGGGTCCGGCATTGATTGCAACGACCTGATTGCCAAGTCGCACGCGCGGCGCATTGTTGACCACGACCGTCTGGTTGATGATCGTCGTGTTGCGCATGATGACGACGTTCTCCTGCACCGGCCGCACCACCCTGACCAGATCGACCGCGCCGATCGCCGCCACAGGCACGAAACACCACCAGGCGTCGTCGAAGGCGACACCGACGTCGGGCGGCGCTGGAGCCCAGCCGACATCATTGCCGCCCTGACGCCACACCACCCAGGCTGGCGCCCATTGATCGCCGGCGATCCACACCCAGCCGAAATCGGGATCGTAGGCCCAGCGGCCATAGTGATAGACGACATCGCCGAATGGCTCGGTGGACTGCCAGTACCAGCCATCGTCGGTCCAGACCCACCTGCCTTCGGTGTAGGGCCGCCATTCGGTACGGACCGAGGGAACCCAGACATCGCCGAAGCGGCTGGAGGTTCGCCATCCGCCATAGTTCGAAAGCCTTTCGCGGACGGTGACGGCAATTTCCGCCGCATGCGCCTGCGTTCCGGGCAGCACCAGCGGGCCGGTCAGGGTCGCGCTCAAGGCCATGACCGCGGCCATTGCTGCTGCGCGTCCACGCCGGCCAAGGGAGCGACATGAAGACGCTTGGATAAAAGGTATGATGATCATAACGGGCTCCAGAGTTCCGCATCCAGAAAATCCCGGGAACCGCCCTGTTGCCCGCCACCGCTTCCCGGCTTCTCACCGATCGGTTGTCATCGGCCCCGGTGACCGCATTGCGGCATTTGACCATCAATTTTGCGCGACCGGCGCGGCATTCACAAATGGAACGTTCGTTTCCGGCGCCGGAGCGATTCCGAAACCGCCTGGCGATCTCATTTCTAGGATAGACCATTGAAATCGCTGGAAACTATGGTGGGGCGTGACGAGGGCCGCCATCTCTGACGATACTTGATCGTCCGGCGGCAAGCCCGGCGGAGCCACCACCATGACGATCTGGATTTCACGGGAGGAAACCTGATGCTCGACAAGCCCTCTAGCAAGAACACGGCCCCTAGCAAGAAACTGTCCGACCTGCTCGATCAATTCGGCGCCGCGCTTGCTGCCAATGACATCGAGAAGGCGGTCGATTGCTTTCAAGATGATTGCTACTGGCGCGACCTCGTTACCTTCACTTGGAACATCAAGACCATGGAAGGCCGCGACCAGGTCTGCGACATGCTGAAAAGCCAATTGTCGAACACCAGGCCGTCGCACTTCGCCATCGCCAAGGGCGAGGACGCGACCGAGAGCGGCGAACTGATCGAGGGCTGGATCAGCTTCGAGACGGAGGTGGCACGCGGCTTCGGCCATGTCAGGCTGAAGGACGGCAAGATCTGGACGCTGCTGACCACCATGGCCGAACTGAAAGGCCACGAGGAGCCGGCAGGCTTTGCGCGGCCGATGGGCGCCAGGCACGGCTCGGGCAAGAACCGTCCGACATGGAAGGAAGAACGCGAGAGGGAAGCCGCCGAGCTCGGCTTCAAGACCCAGCCCTATACGGTCATCATCGGCGGCGGCCAGGGCGGCATCGCGCTCGGCGCGCGGCTGCGGCAGCTTGGCGTGCCGACGATCATCATCGAGAAAAACGAGCGGGCCGGCGACAGCTGGCGCAAGCGCTACAAGTCGCTCTGCCTGCATGACCCGGTCTGGTACGACCATCTGCCCTACATCGATTTCCCCAAGAACTGGCCGGTCTTCTCGCCCAAGGACAAGATCGGCGACTGGCTGGAAATGTACACCAAGGTGATGGAGCTGAATTACTGGTCCTCGACCGAGGCCAAAAGCGCCTCCTATGACGACAAGACCAAGGAATGGACGGTTGTCGTCCACCGCGACGGCAGGGACATTACGCTGAAGCCCAAGCAGCTGGTGCTGGCGACCGGACAGTCCGGCAAGGCCAATCTGCCGAAATTCAAGGGCATGGAAACCTTCAAGGGTGACCAGCACCACTCGTCGAAGCATCCGGGTCCCGACGCCTATGCCGGCAAAAAGGCCGTTGTCATCGGATCCAACAATTCCGCCCATGACATCGCTGCCGCACTTTGGGAAGCTGGTGCCGACGTGACCATGGTGCAGCGCTCGAGTACCCATATCTCCAGGTCCGACACGTTGATGGAAATCGGACTGGGTTCGCTCTATTCGGAGCAGGCGCTGCAGAATGGCATCACCACCGCCAAGGCCGATCTCATCTTCGCTTCGCTGCCTTACAAGATCCTGCACGAGTTCCAGATCCCGGCCTATGCCGAGATGAAGAAACGCGATGCGGCGTTCTACAAGGGACTGGAAAAGGCCGGTTTCATGCTCGACTGGGGCGACGACGAGTCCGGCCTGTTCATGAAGTACCTAAGGCGCGGCTCTGGCTATTACATCGATGTTGGCGCCTCGCAGCTGGTTATCGATGGTTCGATCAAGCTGAAGAGCGGCGTCGACGTCGAAGAGATCAAGCAGCACTCGGTTCTGCTCAGCGACGGGTCGGAACTGCCTGCGGACCTCATCGTCTACGCCACCGGCTATGGCTCGATGAACGGCTGGGCCGCCGATCTGATATCGCGCGAGACCGCGGACAAGGTCGGCAAATGCTGGGGCCTCGGCTCGAACACCACCAAGGATCCCGGCCCCTGGGAAGGTGAGCTGCGCAACATGTGGAAGCCGACGCAACAGGAGGCGCTGTGGTTCCACGGCGGCAATCTGCACCAATCACGACACTATTCGCAGTTCCTGGCGCTGCAGTTGAAAGCCAGACAGGCCGGCTTGGCGACGCCGGTCTACGGCCTGCAGCAGGTGCACCACAAGGGATAGGCAAGCGCCATTCCGGCGAAGCCGGAAGAAATGAAGGAGGCACGGCTCGCACCCTGCCTCCTTCCCTGAGGCAATTACGCGGGCTTACCCGCGGCGAACTGTGTCACCACCCGCTGCAGCAGCGGCACGTAATCGCGAAACGCCCGTGTCTTCATGTTGGCGATCTTGCCGCTCTCGTCCCAGATGCGGACCCGGACCGCTTCCTCGTGGAACGGGTTCTTGCGGAACTCGGCCACTTCATCGGCGCTCATCGGCCCGCCCTGCAGCGACAGCGTGTGCACCGAGGCCTGCGACAGCCTGCCGAAATAGGTCGGGTCGGTGGCGCAGAGATAGCGCTTGGCCGCGACATGCAGCCTGACGCATTCGACGATGACCGGCGGAAAGAACGGCGCCAGCACCTCGCCACCGGCCTCGTCATGATGCTTGTCCTCGACATCCTCGGGCGAATAGGTGCCGAACTCGCTGGTGTAGTGGCCGATGTCGTGCAGCAGCGCCGCCGCCACCAGCTCGTCCGGCGCGCCGTCCTGCTCGGCGAACCAGGCGCCCTGCAGCATGTGCTCCGACATGGTGACGGGTTCGCCGAGATAGGATTCGGCACCCCGGCGCTCGAAGATGTCGGCGATGAACTCGACGATGGTGTCCGCGTTCAAATCCTGGCCGCTCATTCCGCCGCCTCCTTGAATCCGTGCTCGATTGCAGCCAGCGTCGACAGCAGGCCGTCCTTGTCGGCGTAACAGCCCTGCAGCCAGCGCTTACCGGTCCCGGAAAACGCCTTGCGGGCATGCATGACGCGGGTGTTGTCGACGATGAACGCCTGCCCCGCTTCGAGCTTGAACGTCACCTCGAAGGATGGATCCTCGATCAGTTCCGCAAACCGGCGATAGGCGGCGTAGTACGCTTCCATATCGCTGAACGGCACGTCGACCGTCGGCGCCAGGGAGCGGTTGTTGAAGCGGATGCAAATCAGCTCGCCATCGGGCCCGAGCTCGATCATCGGCCGCTTCGCCTGCAGCCGCACGCCGGAAGAGCCGGCATATTCGAAGCGCGCCGGGCATGAGCTCAGCAGCCGGAAGCCTTCCGGGTTCTCAGCCTGCAGCGCAGCCGCGACGGCAAACCCATCGACGACACTGGACTCGCCGCCCTCAACCGTATTCTCGATGCAGGACAGGATCTGCAGCGTCGGCACAGGGTCGCGATAGGGGTTGTCGGTGTGTGCCTGGAGGCCGAGATTCGTGTAGGCGAGATTGTTCGGATTGACCTCGGCGCGCACTTCGAACCAGCGCCCGTAATTGGTCTCCCTGATGTAGCCGAACAGATCGGATACTTTGCACAGCGCCCCGGATTCGGTCGGCAGATCGTCCATCACCGCGAAGCCATAGGTTTTCACCGCCGACAGCCATTGCCCCAGCACAGCACGATCGCGGCTGGCCGCAACATAGCCGGCGCGCGGTACCGAATTCTGCATCGAGGCCTTGGTCCATCGCACGGTGGCCTCGCCTGTCCAGCCCGGCTGGCGGCCTGCGTCACGATCATAGGCATTGGCGCTCAGCCATGCCGCGGGAAAGCTGACCGTCTTCTGCTCGGGCACGAAGCTGACTTCCAGGGCGCCGCCTTTGATCGACGCGGCGCCGATCCTGGTGTTGGCGGGAATGTCGAGAATGGTGATGAGCCGTTGACCATTGCCGGCGCTGCGCGTCTTGTCGTCCAGCGCATTGTCGCGCAGCCACATGGCATGAAAACGGCTGCGCGACCCGTCCTGCCAGCCAAGGTCGATTGTTCTGCCTTCGTCGCCGATCAGCGCGTGGGTGAGCATGGAGATCCGTTCCTGTTCATTGCGTCCCCCGCAGCCTGATCCGCAGGGTTTCGATTGCATGTTGATCGCGCGACAGGCATAACTCAAATTATCATTTTTTAGCCAATGACCGCAGAATACTAATGGCTCGTACAAATACACCCGTGCCGCCTCTGGACTGGCTGCGCAGTTTCGAGGCGGCGGCGCGGCTGTCGAATTTCACCGCGGCGGCAGCCGAGCTCGGTCTCACCCAGGCAGCCGTCAGCCAGCACATCCGGTTTCTCGAGGAGCGGCTCAAGACACGTTTGTTTTCGCGGCTGGCGCGGGGCGTTGCACTGTCGCCGGAGGGGGCAGCCTACCTGCCTCACATCCAGTCGGCCTTCGCCACCATCGGCAACAGCACCGCGGAACTGTTCGAGCCGCGTGCCGTCCAGACCGTGACCATCCGGGCGCCGATCTCCTTTGCCTTGCTGATGCTGGTTCCGGCGCTGCCCGATCTGGCAAGGGCATTGCCGCGCATCCAGCTCGATCTGGTGACGATCCATCGCCCTGCTGACTACGATCTGCCGGGCTCGGTGCTCGACATCCGCTTCGGCAACGGATCGTTCCCCGGACGCGAAGCCGACAGGCTGACCGCCGAGCGGCTCGTGCCGGTGGCCGCACCTGCGCTCGCCGGCGACGACGACTGGCCTTCCCTGCCGCTGCTTCTGGTCGCCGGCGCGCGCGAGATGTGGGCGGAATGGTTCGCCGCCGCTGGACTGGCTGGCCATCCCAGACGATCGCACCGCTTCGACAGTTTCGTCACCGCCATGGAGGCGGCGAGCGCCGGCGCCGGCGTGCTTTTGGGCTCGCGGCCGCTGGTCGATGCGGCGCTCGACAGCAAGACGCTGGTCAGGCTTTCCGACTATGAACTTTCCAGCACATCGGGGCATTTCCTGACCAAGGCGTCGACAGCACGCCTGACCGCAGCCGAACAGGATTTCCGCCAGTGGCTGCTCCTGCGCCTCTCCGCGCCGGCATGACTGGTTATGAGATTGGCCCGATCCGCTTCCAGTAGATCAACGTGCCGGTCAGCCCGCCATGCGGCTTCAGAGCATAGTCCGGTATCTCACCGGCCAGCGTGAAGCCCAACCGCTCATAGAGGCCTGAGGCGCCCTCCTCGGTCGCCGTGTCCAGAACCAGCAGCGTGCCGGCCCTTCTCCACGGCGAGGCTCTCGGCGGCTCGCATCAGGCGCGTTCCCACACCCCTGCCCCGGTAATCGGCTGATGTCATCAGCTTGGCGATCTCGGCCCGGTGCGGCTGGTTGGGCGGACAATCGAGCAGCAAGGTCACTGTGCCGACCAGGTTTTTGCCGTCCCAGGCGCCAAGCACCGCTCTTTCGCCCCTTGCCGCCGCGGCCAGCGATTTCTCCCAGAACGTCCTCGCCGCCTGCGTCGCCAACGGATGCATGAAGCTGACCGAACCGCCGGCCGCCACCGTTGCGACCAGCAATTCGGTCAGCATGTCCTGCGTCTCGGCAGCCGGGTTCAGGGTTGCGATCTCGATCGAGTTCATGTGCAGGATATCCTGTGATTGCAATAGAAGCGGGCGCATTGCTGTCAGTCCAGACGGTGCGCGCGGCGTCGCTTTCGCGCCGCCTTGATGGCGCTGATGCGGTCGGCGTCTTCGTGCCCGAGATGCCGCCCGCGCTCGAGTATCTCGAGCGTGTACTCCTCATAGGTCAGGCCAAGCCGCTCGGCTCTGTCCATGCGCAGCAGCATCACCTCGTGGCTCGGCGCCTTCCACGCCTTGGCATGGGCGGCCTGCCAGGCAAGAAAGATGTAGGGATCGCCCTTGCCCCATGGCGGGCCCTTGTACTCATCGAGAGGCGGCCCCCCATTGTGGGAGCGCTTTGGTCTTCTTGCCATTGTGTCAGCCCCTGACCAGCGCGACGAGATAGTCGGCGCCGGGCTCGAGGGCATGGAAGGTGCAGTCCGACGGCGCCCCGAGCGCCAGGCAGTCGCCTGATACAAGCTTGTGCACTGTCTCACCTTCGATGAATTCGAGCCGCCCGGAAATCAGCCATATCTGCTGCTTGATGAAGGCGTATGAAGCGGCCGGAAAACTGACCTTGGCGCCCGCCGGCAGATGCACCTTGATCAGTTCCAGCGGCATATCGCCAGCCGGCGAAAGATGCCGCCTGACATAGCCGGTGTCGGGATCGCGCCACACCGGCTGGTCGGCTTCGCGCAATATCCCGCCGCCCTGCAATTCCGCGCGCGCGATCAAGGTCGACAGCGTCATGCCGAAGGCCGACGCGATGCGCACCAGAAGCGCCGCCGTCGGGCTGGTCTTGCCCCGCTCGATCGTGCTGAGCATCGCCTTCGAGACGCCGGAATGCTCCGCGAGTTCGGCCAGGGACCAGTCGCGCACGGTCCTTTCGGCGTGTATCCTGCGGCCGATCGTCGAGGAAATGTCGTTCGCTATATCATCCATATGTCTATTATAGCGAAAAATAGACGCCGGAGAAGAGCCGCCTGGCGACAATTTTCACGAGCCCTTTAATGCTCTCTACACCATCCGACATCATCGGGCCTTAACCCCATTCGGGTAGGATCGATGCTCCAGGGAAATGGGGATTGGCCTGTCCATGTATGTCGAACGCGAAGCCTCCGTTGGAGAACCGACATCGCAGGAGCGCCGCGACGCAGAGCAGAACGACAAGCGCATCCTCGGCAATGTCGTGCAATGCGATGGCGCACGCGCCACCATCAGCGCCTACGCGAACGACGCCGACGGCGCGGTGACCGGCCTGTGGACGGTCGGCAAGATGATTTCCATCAATCTCGGATCGACGCGAACCGTCGGCCTGGTCTACGCAATCGGCAAGTCGGACCGCGCCTGGAGCAATGAGGGTCAGAACGCCATCGAGGTCAGCATCGAGCTGATCGGCGAAGTCCGTGACGGAGCAGAGCCCGGCGCCAAACCGGTCTTCGATCGCGGCATCACCACCTATCCGCATATCGGCGCCGTTGCGCATCGGATCCGCACCCGCGACCTGCAGGCGGTCTATGACCTCGCCGGGCGTCATTCGATCACGATCGGCACGCTCGCGCAGGACGAGACGATCGCCGCCAACATCGCCATCGACGATACGTTGGCGCGTCACTTCGCCATTGTCGGCACGACCGGCGTCGGCAAATCCACCGCCGTCTCGCTGCTGCTGCGCAAGTCGATAGCGGCACGGCCGGATCTGCGCATCCTGATCCTCGATCCGCACAACGAGTTCGCTGCATCGCTGCCCGAATACTGCGTCAGGGTCGATTCCAAAACCTTGGATCTGCCGTTCTGGATGTTCAAGCTCGAGGAATTCGCCGAGGTGCTGTTCCGGGGCCGCGAGACCGAGCCGGAAGAAATCGACGCCTTGCGCGACCTTATCCCGGCCGCCAAGAATCTCTACCGCAACCCGAATTCGGGCTCCTATATCAGGCGCGGCAGCGATGCGTTGACCGCCGATACGCCGGTGCCTTACCGCATCGCCGACCTGCTCAAGCAGATCGATGAGCGCATGGGCATGCTCGAAAGCAAGACCGATCGTCCGACGCTCAAATCGCTGAAGACGCGCATCGAATCGGCGGCCGCCGATCCACGCTACCGCTTCATGTTCAACTCGCGCCTGATCGAGGACACCATCCACGAGACGATCGGCAACATCTTCCGCGTACCGCATCATGGCCGCCCGGTAACCTGCTTCGAGATGGCCGGCATGCCGTCGGAAGTGGTCAATTCGGTCTGCTCGGTGCTGGCGCGCCTGGCCTTCGACCTCGCTCTGTGGAGCGAGGGCAAGCTGCAGCTCCTGTTTTTGTGCGAAGAGGCGCACCGCTATATGCCGGCCGACCCGCGCCTCGGCTTCGCGCCGACAAGGCACGCGCTGTCGCGCATTGCCAAGGAAGGCCGCAAATATGGCTGCTATCTCGGTGTCGTCACCCAGCGCCCGGGCGAGCTCGACCCGACCATCCTTTCGCAATGCTCGACCTTCTTCGCCATGCGGCTTGCAAATGAGCAGGACCAGGCGATCATCCGCTCGGCGATTGCCGACTCTTCCGCCTCGACGCTTGCCTTCCTGTCCTCCATGGGCCAGCGCGAAGCCATCGCCTTCGGCGAAGGCGTGGCGACGACCATGCGGCTGAAGTTCGAAAAACTGCCGAGCGACCTGCTCCCCGGCACCGCAAAACGCGAAGAGGCCACGTCGAAGCCAGGCGACGATGTCGATCTGGTGGCGATCGTGGAACGACTGCGCAACGTGCCTAAATCAACGCAGCAGGCGATGGCCTTCGCCGAGGTCGTCGATTCAGGCCGCCAGGCCGGCGACCCCGACTACCGCAAGCCACCCGCCGCACGCGCGCCATCGGACGACGATTTCGACATGCGCTACGGCCTAAAGCCCGCAACCTTCGGCCTGCGCCCGCAAAACGATTAGGTCAGCAGCGCCAACTCCTCTGCCTTCTGACCGAGAAGCCGCGCCAAGCTTGCGCCCTTGCCCAGCCCGCTCGGATAAATCCCGTCAGGGAATTCGTCAGGCTGAGTCGGGTGGTGCTGTTTTCGAGAACCGAAGCGGAGCGGACGTTTGAGTCCGTGAGCACCGGAAGCGCAGAAAACGGCGCCAGACGGCCAGCCTCACGAATTCAGTGATGCGATTTCAGGCGCAGACGCGGTTGCGGCCTTGCCTCTTCGCTTCGTAAAGCTGGCGGTCGGCGCGGCGATAGAACTCTTCCGCTGTTTCCTTGCGGTCCCAGACGGCGAGCCCGACGCTGGTGGTGATCTTGAGGCGGACATTGCCTGACAGCACCGACATGTTGGCGATCGCCTTGCGGATGCGCTCGGCAAACTTGCCCAGAAGCTCGGCGTCCATGTTGGGCGTGACCACGGCGAACTCCTCGCCGCCCAATCGCGCCACCACATCGTGGTAGCGCGTCATGTCCTTGAGACAGTTCGCGACGGCCTTGAGCACTTCGTCGCCGACGTCATGGCCGTGGGTGTCGTTGACCTGCTTGAAATGGTCGAGATCGAGGATCATCAGCCCGACGGGCTTTTCGATACGCCGGAACTCCTCGAGATACTCCTTCAGCGCATCATCGAAATAGCGCCGGTTCTGCATGCCGGTCAGGCCGTCGGTCAGCGCCGCATGCTCGAATGTTTCCGAGCGCGCGCTGAGCGAGACCGTCATGGCGCGCAGTTTGCCTTCCTCCATCGCCTGTTTGCGGATCAGCGGATAGATGAAGAAGATGCCGAAGAACAGCGCGGTGGCCAGGAGCACGCCGGTCGCGAACAAGAGCTTGTTGAGATAGATGACCTTGTCCAGACCCGAAGCCGTATGCAACTCGTCGGCGAAGGATTGCAGAAGTCCGTAAGCATGCAGCGTCACCAGGCCGGCGGCCAGGATCACGAATATAAAGACGAAAAATGCTGATTCCGCCTTGTGGAAACGCATCTGCTCCCCGTTGGAAAAGTGCCCACTGATCTTATGGCATGGGCGGGCTTACGGAGGGTTAATCTGGACAACCACCACGGGAACGGTTCCTTGCAGGTAAACTTTTCAGGTTGTATCGGAAGCAAGCGCTGAGATCGTGGTTTCCAGATCATCACCGGGGCGCAATCTCAGCCATTCCGGCCCCAATTGATGCCTGAACCAAGTGGTTTGCCGCTTGGAATATTGCCTGGTCGCAATCTTGGCGCGTTCGATTGCCTCGGGGAAGCCAATCTCTCCGGCCATCGCTGCCTGCAGTTCGCGAACGCCGATCGCTTTCATCGCCGGCAATTCGGGATCGAGGCCAAGTGCTGCAAGCCGCTTGACCTCGTCCAGCGCGCCCTTGTCCAGCATCTGGTCGAAGCGTTTGTCGATGCGAGCGACCAACGCCGCCCGATCCGGCTCGATCACGAAGAAACGTGCGCTTTCCCTGTCGATGAGCGGCTGGCCGCGTTCTGCCTGCCATTCCAGGATCGAACGGCCAGACGCATCGAGAACCTCCAATGCCCGCACGATGCGCTGGCTGTCGGTTGGCTTGAGCATCATGGCGGCCGCCGAATCTTCGCGCAGCAGCAGGCTGTGCAGCTTGACGGCGCCCTGCTCCTTCAACTCATAGCGCCAGCGGTCGCGGACCCGCTGCGGAATGTCGGGCATTTCCGAAATGCCCTCGGCCAGCGCGCGAAAGTAGAGCCCGGTGCCGCCGACAAAAATCACTGGCCGTTCGGAGAATGTGCCGTCCTCGATCAGCTTCATCACGTCGCGCAGCCAGGCGCCGGTGGAATAGGCGGTGGCCGGGTGGACATGGCCATAAAGATAATGCGGTGCGCGGGCGAGGTCGGCCGCCTCCGGCCGGGCGGTCAGCACGTCGAGCACCGAATAACCCTGCATGGAATCCGTGTTGACGATCACGCCACCCCTGCGCTCGGCCAGATCGAGCGCAAGCGCCGACTTGCCGCTGGCGGTCGGCCCGGCTATCAGGATCGCGTTCTTCACGCGGCCCTCGCCCGCCTGCCCGCCGGAATGTTTCATGCCGCTGATCGCCACCCTTGTTGCCCGTCCCACTGAGCGCGCTTTGTCGCTGTCGCTTGCGAATATGGCCTCACGGTCGGTCGGCGCAAGCGCTGTTGTCTGGCTGGCCGAAGGTATTGCCTGCGATCTCGTCCTGCCTGAGGCAGCCGACGACGCCGTCACGAGTGCCGTCTTGCGCACGGCACTTGCCAGCGAGGCCGTCGACGTGATCGTCCAGCAGGCGGAAACCCGCCGCAAGAAAATCCTGATCGCCGACATGGATTCAACCATGATCGACCAGGAATGCATCGACGAGCTGGCCGACGAGATCGGCGTCAAGGATCATGTTGCGGCCATCACCGCGCGATCCATGAATGGTGAGATCGCCTTCGAACCGGCTTTGCGTGAACGGGTGGCGTTGCTCAAGGGCCTCGACGCCGCCGTGGTCGATCGCATCGTCGCCAATCGCCTGACGCTGGCAGCGGGCGGCCGTGTTCTGGTCCGGACCATGCGCGCCAACGGCGCCTGGACGGCACTCGTGTCTGGCGGGTTCGAGGTCTTCACGACGCGCATCGCCGCCATGCTCGGTTTCCAGGAGAACCGCGCCAATCGCCTGCTCGAGCAGGACGGCCGCTTCACCGGGCTGGTCGGCGAACCGATCCTCGGCCGCGCCGCCAAGGCCGACGCGCTGATCGAAATTTCAGCGCGCCTCGGCCTGACGCCCGCCGACGCCATCGCCGTCGGCGACGGCGCCAATGATCTCGACATGATCCGCCTGGCCGGTACCGGTGTCGCGCTCCACGCCAAACCGACGGTGGCGGCACAGGCCAAGGTCCGCATCGATCATGGCGACCTGACCGCGCTGCTTTATGTGCAAGGCTACAGGCAGGAGGAGTTTGTGCAATGAAACCAATGCGCACCGAGCGCCTGATCCTGCGCAACTGGGAGGATCGCGACCGCGACCTGTTCCACCGCATAAACTCCGACGACCGGGTGATGGAGTTCTTTCCGTTCCGCCGCGACCGCGCCGAGGCGGATGCCAAGATGGATCAGTTCCGCGCCGCCATCGATCGCGACGGCATTGGCTTTGCGGCCGCAGAAATCGCCGCATCGGGCGAATGTATCGGTTTTGTCGGTATAACCGGAACCGATCACATGGACTTCCTGCCAGCCAGCATGATCGAGATCGGCTGGCGATTGGCGCCTGAATTCTGGGGCAGAGGTTACGTCACCGAGGCGGCTCAGGCATGGCTTGCCTACGGCTTCGAAACACTCGGCCTTGACGAAATCGTCTCCTTCGCCGTCGCGGAAAACCGCCGCTCCACCGCCGTCATGGAGCGCCTCGGCATGAGAGCCGATCCATCGGCCGACTTCGATCATCCCGGCATTCCCGACAGCCATCCCGCGCTCAAGCGCCATGTATTCTACCGGCTGACTGCCCAGAACTGGCGAAAGAACCGTCGCTGATCAATGTCGATCAGGCGGAAGCTCATCGCCAGCTTGCGGAGGTCCGCCAGCAACCCGCTCAAGCATTTTTCCAAAATCGCCGGCGGACGCATCGCCCGCCCGACGACGCAGGAAATCCGCCGCCGTTTCCATTGCTCCAACCTTCTGCGCCACAGCCGAAGCGATCCACTGATTGAGCGACACGCCATCCGCCTTAGCCAAACGCGCGGCCGCCTCCTTTACCGACAGCGGGAGCTTCAAAGGATAAGTCGCTTTGCTCATGTTCGAAGTCCTTCCAGGAATTCAGCCGGGCTTACGACTTGGACGTCGAAACGGCCTGCCGCAGCCGCAAAATCCCGGCGATTGTAGGTCACCAAGGCATCTGCCCTGCCGTTGATCGCGGCTTCAAGCACCATTTCATCCTTCGGATCGCTCAATTGCGGGCGCCAGAGAAAGTGCAGTTCAACCGTTCTGCCAAGGTAGCAAAACCGGCAAGCAAACGATCCAGATCCGCATTCGACAATCCGTGAACCGCCATTTGCTCGGGTCGGGTCAACACGGTTTCATATTCAAGAAACAGCGCTGTCGTCACCAATGGGCGGATGTGCCGATCCGCGATTCGTTGCAAAACGGCAAACGACGCACCATTCCTGCTTCGCAAACCTGCCGTCAGAACGTTTGTGTCCAGTACGATCCGTCTCACAAGTTAAAATAGTACATCCCATGGGATGCTACAATATACCTGTTAGCTGGCGGATCTCAGTCCATCCGGATCGTCACGAACCTGAGTTCGCCGGTCTTCGATGCCAGCATCAGCAGCGCATTCTTGCGCCCTTGTTCCTTCAAGGCGCCGATCCGGTCCATGACATCCTTGGGGGTGGCAACCGATTCCTGTGCGATCTCGGTGATCACCTCGCCGGGCTGGATGCCGCGTTCGGCGGCTGCCGAGTCCTTGGTGACGTCGGTGATGACGACGCCCGAAACATCGGCGGCAATGCTGAACTTCTTGCGTGTCTCGTCGTTCAGTTCGCCGACCGTCATGCCGAGCACCGAAGCAGTGGAAACGGCCGGAGCCTTGTCGCCCTTGTCCTGGTCGGTGTTGCTGCCCTCCTCGCTGCTGGCGAGCTTCTCGCCATCCTCGAGCCGGCCGAGCGTCACTTTCACGGTCTGCTCGACACCCTTGCGCACGATGAGCACATCGACCGCCTTGCCAACCGGGCTTTCGGCGACGACGCGCGGCAGATCGCGCATCTCATGGATGTCCTTGCCGTCGAACTTGATGACGACGTCGCCCGCCTGGATCGTGCCATTGTCGACCGGGCCGCCCTTGATCACGCCGGCAACCAGCGCGCCCCTGGCGGTCGCCATGCCGAGGCTTTCGGCGATGTCGTCGGTCACCGGCTGGATGCGCACGCCGAGCCAGCCGCGCCGCGTCTCGCCGAACTGGCGCAACTGGTCGACGACGCCGGACGCGAGCTGGGCGGGGATGGAAAAGCCGATGCCGATCGAACCGCCGGAAGGCGAAATGATCGCCGTGTTGATGCCGATGACTTCGCCGGCGCTGTTGAACAGCGGTCCGCCGGAATTGCCGCGGTTGATCGCGGCATCGGTCTGGATGAAGTCATCATAGGGGCCGGAATTGATGTCACGGTTGCGGGCAGAGACGATGCCGACCGTCACCGTGCCGCCGAGGCCGAACGGATTGCCGATCGCCATCACCCAGTCGCCGACGCGCATCTTGGTGGAATCGCCGAACTTCACCGCCGTCAGCTTGTGGCCTTTCGGATCGACCTTGAGCACGGCGACATCGGTCTTGGTGTCGGTGCCGACCAGCGTCGCCTTCAAGGTGACACCATCGGAGAAATTGACCTCGATGTCGTCGGCATCGGCAATGACATGGTTGTTGGTGACGACGATGCCTTGCTCGGCATCGATGACGAAGCCGGAGCCCAGCGACTGCACCTTCTGCGAGCCGTTGTCCTTGTCACCGCCGCGGTTCTTGAAGAAATCGTCGAAGAAATCCTGGAAGGGCGACCCCTCGGGCAATTGCGGCATCGGCACCGCGCCCGGGCCTTCGGTGCCCTTGACCGTCTGCGAGGTCGATATGTTGACCACCGCGCCGAGCAGGCCTTGCGCCAGATCGGCGACCGAAGCGGGTCCATCGGCGGCAAATGTCGGCGTCACGAAGGACGGGACAGCGACTGCGCTGACAAGAAGTGCCGCCGCGCCGGCGATGAATGTCCGCCGAGCCGCGCACAGAATTGTATTGGATGTCATCGAGAAGCCTCCCGGTATCCTTGAAAAGAAAAGCGCTTCGACGAAAACGCCGCGTCACGCCATGTTGGCAAAAAATACGGCACGTTTGCGGCTATGACTATCGGCAGAGGATAAATCATCGCCGCCGTCATGCGCCCCGTACCAGCCAGACGATGCCGACGCCGATCACGATCGCCGCCAGTCCGGCGATCCGCAGCGCGTTCTCGGGCAGCGACAGCACTTCGGTGGCAAGTTTCCTGGCCAGGCCGGGAAAACCGCCATAGACCAGACCCTCTATGACAAGGACCAGGCCCATGGCGGCAAGAAAATCCTGCACCGGCCGCTACTGGCCGGTGCTGGGCTGTGCCGCCGGCGCGGCGGGTGCCGTCGCCGGAGCGTTTGGCGCAGGCGAAGCCGGCTTTGCCGGCCCCTCGCTGCCGTCGGGATTGCGGAAGAAGCGGAAGAACTCCGAGTTCGGCGACAGCACCATCGTCGTTCCGGTGTTGTCCAGCGCTGTGCCATAGGCATTCATCGACCGGTAGAAGTCGAAGAAGGCCGGATCGCGCTGATAGGCTCCCGCGAAGGTGGCGCTGCGCTGGGCCTCGCCCTCACCGCGCAGGATTTCCGACTCTTTTTGTGCTTCGGCGACGATCTCGACCACTTCGCGATCGGCGCGGGCGGTGATGCGCTGTGCCGCTTCATTGCCGCGTGCCCTCAGCCGCGCAGCTTCCGCCAGGCGTTCCGCCTTCATGCGGTCGAAGGTCTGCTGCGAGACTTCGGCCGTGAGATCCGTGCGGCGGATACGGACATCCTCGATCTGCAGGCCGAGCGAGGTGGCGTCGGGCCTGAGCTGGTCGCGGACTTCGCGCATCATCACGGTGCGCTGTTCGGAAAGTGCGGCCTCGAAATCACGCAGACCGTAGACACGGCGCAAGGCAGCGTCGAGACGCGTCCTGAGCCGGGCTTCTGCCAGTTCGATCTGACCCGACACGGTGGAGCGGAAGACCCGCGGATCCGAGATGCGGTAGGCGATGAAGGCGTCGACCTCATAGAACTTGCCGCCTGACACCTGGACGCGGATGTTGTCGAGGTCGAAGCGCAGCACCCGGTTCTCGATCAGTTGCACGGTGTCGGCGTCGAAGAACGAGAACGGCGCCTTGAAGTAGATGCCGGGTTCGCTCTTGACGTCGACGATCTCGCCGAACCTGAGCACCAGCGCCTGCT
Source organism: Mesorhizobium sp. WSM4822 (assembly GCF_055811155.1). Lineage (NCBI taxonomy): Bacteria > Pseudomonadati > Pseudomonadota > Alphaproteobacteria > Hyphomicrobiales > Phyllobacteriaceae > Mesorhizobium > Mesorhizobium sp. WSM4822. The sequence continues at coordinate 98,074 of NZ_JBVVQM010000005.1, forward strand.
GACGCGCATTGACCACGAAGACCGACGAATAGAGCAGGAACAGGATAACCGCTGCTGCGACGACGATGATGGGAAGACGGTTGGCCATCACTGGTTACCTCCCGTAACGCCACTGGGCGCAGCGGGCGCCGGCGCTTTCGGTTGCAATGCCGGCAGCGGCAGATAGGGAACGACCCCTTGCCCGTTGCCCTGCTCGACGATGACCTTGCTCGAATCCTTCAGAACCTTCTCCATGGTTTCCAGGTAGAGGCGCTTGCGCGTTACATCGGGCGCCTTGGCATATTCGTCATAGACCGAGATGAAGCGCTGCGCCTCACCCTCGGCTTCCTGCACGACCCGGTTCTTGTAGGCGGCCGCGTCTTCGCGGATCTGTGCGGCCTCGCCGCGCGCCTGCCCGAGCTTCTGGTTGGAGTACTGGTTGGCCTGCTCGACGAACTTGTCCTCGTCCTGCTCGGCGCGCTGCACCTCGTCGAACGCATCGGCCACTTCGCGTGGCGGTGCCGCATCCTCGATCGAGACGGCGTTGACGTTGAGACCGGCCTTGTAGCCGTCCAGCGTCGTCTGGATGATTTCACGCACCGAGGCGGCAATGCCCTGGCGGTCGTCGCGGAAGATGTCCTGCGCCGGCCGGCGACCGACGGCTTCACGCATGGCGCTTTCGGCTACCTGCCGCAGCATACCGTCGGGATCGGACACATCGAACAGATACGCGCTCGGGTCAGAGACCTGATAGGCGACCGAGAACTGGACGTTGACGATGTTCTGGTCGCCGGTAAGCATCAGCCCGGACGTGTTGCCACTTGTCGCGCCGCCGCCGCCGATATCGACGAGCTGCTCGGAAATCTTGGCCGTCTCGACCGTTTCGAGCGGCCACCAATGGAAATGCAGGCCAGGCTGCGACAGTTCGGTCTTCGGCTTGCCGAAGCGCAATTCGACCGCGACCTCGTCGGGCTGCACGGTATAAACCGCCTTGAACGCCCACAGCACCACAAGTGCAGCCGCGATCAGCGCGAAGATAGCCGGGCTCGCGCCGCCGCCACCCGGAAGCGCGCGCCGCAGCCGGTCCTGGCCGCGGCGGATGATGTCTTCGAGATCGGGAGGCGAGCCCTGTGGCCCGCTGGGTCCCTTTGGACCCTGCCCCCAGGGTCCTTGATTGTTGCCGCCGCCACCCCATGGGCCGCCGCCACCGCCGCTTTTGTCGTTCCAGGGCATGAATGTCCTTTCGCTTGGAATTCCCTCAAGCGCCGGTATTACGGCGCAAAATCCAGTATTGTTCTTCTATAGGGACGCAACGAGGCGCTTTCAACGCGATGCGCTGCCGACTTCGTCCGATTTGTCCGGTCGCGACCCTTTGTCTTCCTTCAATGCCCCTTTTTTCATTCAATGTCTCTCTCGACGCCGCTCGTAGACCGAATAACGCGTCGGGTGGCTGTCCTTTTCCCCGGCTGGGACGTCGTGCGAGCTGACAATGTGCCAGGAATCAGGATCGATCGGCGGGAAATGCGCGTCGCCGTCGACCGCTGCCAGCACATGGGTGACATGCAGGCGATCGGCCAGCAGCATGGCCTGGGCATAGATTTCGCCGCCGCCGATGACGCACACCTCGTCCACATCGGCCATGCGGCGCCCGCGCTCCGTCGCCAGTTGGATCGCGGCCTCGAGCGAATGTGCCGCCTCGACGCCCTCGGCGCGCCAGGTCTTGTCGCGGGTGACGACGATGTTCAACCTGCCCGGCAGCGGCCGGCCGATGCCCTCATAGGTCTTGCGGCCCATGATGATGGGCTTGCCCATCGTATCGGCTCTGAAGCGCTTGAGATCGGTGGAGAGCCGCCACGGGAGCCCGCCGTCCCGCCCGATCACGCCGTTCTCGGCGATGGCAACGTAGATTGCGACGTGCATCAATTGCCGTCCGTTGGCTCGAGGATCAGGATGTCGATGTCGCGCTCGGGGTAGAAATCATCCGCCGTCATCTCGAATGTCGTCGGTCCGGTCTTTTTGACATTGTCGCCGCAGAACGAGACCAGGGCTTTCGGATTGCCCTTGTCGATCGTCAGCTTGAACTTGCCGATCGTGCCGGTGGCCCAGTTGCCGCCGGTGGTCAGGATATAGGCGATGCGGTTCTCGAAATATTTGGGGTAGCCGTCAGGGTCGTCTTTGGCAGCCTTGCGCACCGCATTTTCGAATGTGCCATCCATGCAATAGCGGGCCTTGTAGGCCGCATACTGTCCCTGGAATTTGCCGTCGTAGAAGAAGCTGACTGAAGACGTGCCGCCGACGCTCGGCTTATAGTGGTGGGAAACATGGACGTCCTTGTTGGCCGGAAAGGTCGAGCGCCACCAGTAGGTCGAACGCAGTTGCCAGAACGGCGTGTAGACCTTGGTCGTCTCGGTGCCGTCGCTGCCGGTGTCCTCGATGATGATGCCGCGGTTGACCCAGTCATCGACAACCGCTTGCGGCAGCTTAGCCAGCGCCGCCTTCGCCGCATCGCCGAATGGATAGAATGGCACGTTTTGCGCCTTCAACTCGGCGCTGATGTCGATGCCGAGCGCAAACACCTTCTGCTCCAGCTGCGGCTTGACGGCAACGCCGTCGATCGTCACCTCGAAGCCGAGGAAATTGTCGCTCTGGTTTTCAGGGATCGCCGGGATTTCTTCGGGATTGCCCGATATTTCGGGCATCGGAAAGGCGACAATGGCCTCGACATCCCTGTCGGTGTTGTTATGGAAGACATAGTCGACCGTGACCTTTTCCGGCGAGATGAAGAGGTCCTCGCTTTGCATCGACACGGCGTCGCTGCGCGACAGGATCAGGCCACCGGTGCCAAGTTCGGCAACCGAATCGTTGGCGTAGGCGGGCGCGGGCGACAGGGCCAGCACGGCGGTCAGAATATATCGCAACATGGAAACCACCTCGGCCAGAATGCTTGCAGGACCCTAGCGGTTTCAATGTGCCGTTCAAAGCCCTTCCGTATCCGCGGACACGCGCCAGCGCGGTCTGGACTAACAGGTTCCGATCGGGCAGGAGTTCGCCCATGCGCAAGCTTCTCGTCATCGGCATCGGCGCCGGCAATCCCGACCACATGACCGTTCAGGCCATATCAGGCTTGAACCAGGCGGATGTGCTGTTCATTCCCGACAAGGGTGCGAAAAAAAATGAGCTGGCCGAACTGCGCCGCCGGATATGCGACCGCTTCGTCACCAATCCGAAGTCGCGCCGCGTCGAATTCGACGTGCCGCTGCGCGACATGCCGGTAGAAGATGGGCCGGAGCCCTCCTACCGCGCGACCGTCGATGACTGGCACGAAGCCATCGCCGCCATTTACGAAGGCCTGATCCGCGACGAGATTGCCGGCGACGGCTGCGGCGCCTTCCTGATCTGGGGCGATCCTTCGCTCTACGACAGCGCGTTGCGCATCCTCGAGCGCGTGCGCCAGCGAGGCAATGTGGCGTTCGAGCTTGAGGTGATCCCCGGCATCACCGCTGTCCAGGCGCTTGCCGCCAGCCACAAGATGGCGCTGAACCGCATCGGCGATTCCGTCCTCATCACCACAGGCCGCCGCCTGACCGAGGAAGGCATGCCGGACAATGCCGGCAGCGCGGTCGTCCTGCTGGACGGCAAATGCGCCTTCAACACGCTTGTCGACAAGGATGTCGTCATCCACTGGGGCGCCTATCTCGGAACGGAAGACGAGATCACTCTCTCCGGCAGGATCGGTGACATCGGCGCAAAGATCGAAAAGGTTCGAGAGGAAGCCCGTCGGCGGAAGGGCTGGATCATGGACAGCTATTTGCTGCGCAAGCCCGATTAGGAAGGCAATAGGGGAGTAAGGCAGTAGGTGAATGACGTTTTGTGTTGGAAGACAGCACGCGAATGCCTCCCTACTGCCCTACTGCCCTACTGCCCTACTGCCCTACTGCCCTACTGCCCTACTCCCCTCACCCAGCATCAATCTCCGCCTGCAATGCCTCCATATGCGCCGCCGCCGCAGCAGAAGCCGCGCGCTCGATGGCGCGGAAGCGGCTGACCACTGCCAGGCCGACCGCCGTCAACTGTGCGCCGCCGCCCTTGCGGCCGCCGGTCTGTGCCGCCACCAGCGGCTTGCCGAATACCCGGTTCATGTCCTCGACCAGGTCCCAGGCGTGCTTATAGGACATCTCCATGCCGCGCGCGGCGGCCGAGATGGAGCCGAAGGCGGCGATCTGTTCCAGGAGTTCGATCTTGCCCGGCCCGACGCGCCCGTCGGGATCGAGATTTATCCGCAAGCTCAGCGACGGCATCTTTGCTCTCCGCGGTCACAACCCAACCCCATACTAGAAGCTCCCCGGCGAAACCGCTATTCCAAAAAGACATAGCGGGATCATCCATCCGCCTCGGCGGGCAGGCCGGCGCCGGTGTTCGCCCGATCGAAGCTCACCGTCTTGATCACCGCGAAAACCTTGCCGCCAAGATGAAGCTTCAGCGCCTGCCGCGACTGTTCGGTGATGCGGGCAAGCACGGTTGCGCCATTGCAGTCGATACCGACCTCGACCGCGGGCCCTTCGCCCGGGCTCATCGCGGTAATGGTCCCCGGCAGGATGTTGAGCGCGCTGAGGCCCGTCGGCTTTTCGGTGGCGATCATCACATCGCGGGCGCGAATACGGATGCGCACCGGCGTACCTGCCTTCATCGCCAGCTGTGGCACCCGGAGCTCGCCCGCGGCCGAGCCGAGCACGGTCATGCCGAAAGTCTCGTCGTGATGCAGCACCCTGGTGTCCAGCACGGCGCCCCCCTCGCCGCGCTCCTCCGCCGGCAACAGGTCGAGCCTTTGCATCACCGCCTCGGTCGGCCCGCTGGCAACGACATTGCCCTGCGCCAGCATCACCACATCGCTGGCCAGCCTCGCCACTTCGGCGACCGAATGACTGACATAGACGATCGGGATTTTCGTCTCGTCGCGCAGCCTTTCGACATAGGGCAGGATTTCGGCCTTGCGCGCTTCGTCGAGCGAGGCCAGCGGTTCGTCCATGAGCAGCAGTCTGGGGCTGGCAAGCAATGCCCGGCCGATCGCCACGCGCTGTTTCTCGCCGCCAGAGAGCTTTGCCGGCCGCCTGTTCATGAGCGGCCCGATGCCGAGCAGGTCGACGACGGCATCGATATCGGCGTAGCGCTCCGCCGGCGGCGTGAACCAGCGGCCGTAGCGAAGATTGCCGGCAACGCTCAAATGCGGAAACAGCCGTGCGTCCTGGAACACCATGCCGATGCGGCGCTTGTGCTTCGGCACGAAAATGCCGGCATCGGTATCGACCAGCACACGGCCGTCGACCTCGATGCGTCCCCTGTCGGGCCGGATCAGCCCGGCAATCATGTCGATCAGCGTCGTCTTGCCCGAACCAGACGCTCCGAACAGCGCCGTCAGCCGCCCGGCGCTTTCGAAGCGGGCGTCGATGGCGAAACCACCCAGCCGATGACTGATGTCGACGAGAACGCTCATTCGATGTCCAGTCGCCGGCCGACACGCCGCGCCAGCACCTCCGAAGCCACAAGTGCTGCCATGGAGATGACGATGGAGATCAGCGTCAGGCGGAGCGCCCCTTCATCGCCACCCGGCACCTGCGTGAAGGTGTAGATCGCCGACGGCAATGTCTGCGTCTCATTGGGAATGTTGGAGACGAAGGTGATGGTGGCGCCGAACTCGCCCATCGCTTTGGCGAAGGCCAGGATGGCGCCGGCGATCAGCCCGGGCAGGATCAGGGGCAGCGTGATGGTGGCGAACACCCACAGCGGATTGGCGCCGAGCGTTCCCGCCGCCGCTTCCATCTTGCGGTCCACCGCCTCGATGGACAGCCGGATCGCCCGCACCATCAGGGGAAACCCCATGACGCCGCAGGCCAGCGCCGCACCTGTCCAGCGGAAGGAGAAGACAATGCCGAAATGCTCGGCCAGGAAGGCGCCGGCCGGGCCGCGCCGGCCGAAGGTCAGCAGCAGCAGGTAGCCGGTCACCACGGGCGGCAGGATCAGCGGGAGATGCACCAGCCCGTTGAGAACGGTCTTGCCCCAGAATTGTCCCCGGGCAAGCAGCAGCGCGATCAAGATGCCCGGCGGCAGGCTGGCAAGCATCGCCACCATTGCCACCTTGATGGACAGCCGGACCGCATTCCATTCGTCGGGAGTGAGGTCCAGCAGCCAGTTCATTGTGCCCCTTGGAACTCAGTTGCTCGGCGCGAGCACGGTAAATCCCTGATCCTTGAACAGCGCGGCCGCCTTGGCCGACTGCAGGCATTTCAGGAAAGCCCGCGTATCCTTGTCCTTCGAATCGGCGGTCTGGGCAACCGGATAGATGATCGGCGGATGCGAATCCTCCGGGAAGGTGCCGACCACCTTGACGCCCTTTTCGGCATGCGCGTCGGTGGCATAGACAATGCCCAGGGCGGCTTCGCCCGTCGAAACCAGCTTCAGCGCCGCGCGCACGTTTTCGGCCTGCGCCACCTTGCCCTCGACCGAGGACCAGACGCCGAGCGTTTCAAGTGCGGCCTTGCCGTATTTGCCGGCCGGCACCGCCTTGAAATCGCCCATGGCGAGCTTGCCGTCGCCGATCAGCTTGGCGAGGTCGAAGCCCTTCTCGATCCTGGTTTCGACCGCCGAGTCCTTCGGCGCCACCAGCACGATCTCATTGCCGAGCAGCTTCACTTCGGTGTCCGGCTTGGTCAGCTTCTTGTCGGAGAGATATTTCATCCAGTCGAGGTCGGCCGAGATGAAGACGTCGGCAGGCGCCCCGCCCTCGATCTGCTTGGCCAGCGCCGAGCTCGCGGCATAAGAGACGGTCGCCGCCTCGCCGACATCGGCCTCGCAGGCCTTGTTCACGGCGTCGAGCGCATCCTTGAGGCTGGCCGCGGCAAACACCACCACCTTGTCTTCCGCATGTGCTGCCGGCACCGCCGCCATCAACATCGCCGCAACCCCCCCAATGGTGATCGCCCTCGATCCAAAGCCTATGCGCGTCATGGAAAACTCTCCCTGATTGAATTCCGGTCGGCCCGAAGCCTCCCAACCGATATATCCGCATGAATATAACAAGGGAAGGTCTGGCGCCTCCTGAAAGCGTCTGTACGACACCGATTGTTCGGTAGGACCGGCAAAGAAACCTTGGAAGGGAGCCACCACCTCGCATGTCATGATCGGCGTTGGCGGTGGCCATCGTCACGGCCTCGATCACCAATGAGGCCGTCGCCGATCTCAAGCTCGAAAAGGGCAAGCAGGCCTATGCCGTGGTCAAGGCCTCGGACGTGATGGTCGGCATCGACTGAAATTTGCGGCCTTAAACCGCGATCGGCGCCTTGATCGACGCGTCGGCGACGTAGTTTTCCAGCTGGAAGTCTTCGAAGCGGAAGGCGAACAAGTCCTTCACCTCCGGATTGATCCACATCGTCGGCAGCACCTTCGGCGTGCGCCGCAACTGTTCGCGCGCCTGCTCGAAATGGTTCGAGTAGAGATGCGCATCGCCAAGCGTGTGGACGAAATCGCCGGGTTTCAGCCCGGTGACCTGCGCCACCATCAGCGTCAGCAAGGCGTAGGAAGCGATGTTGAACGGCACGCCGAGAAAGATATCGGCCGAACGCTGGTAGAGCTGACAGGAAAGCCGGCCTTCCGAAACATAGAATTGGAACAGGCAGTGGCAGGGCGGCAGCGCCATCGCTTCCACTTCGGCCGGATTCCACGCCGAAACGATCAGCCGCCGCGATTGAGGATTTTTGCGTATCTCCTTGAGAAGATTCGCGATCTGGTCGATCGAGCCGCCATGGCCATCCGGCCAGGAGCGCCATTGCCTGCCGTAGACCGGGCCGAGATCGCCATTCTCGTCGGCCCATTCGTCCCAGATCGAAACGCCGTTATCGGTGAGGTATTTGATGTTGGTGTCGCCGGCCAGGAACCACAGAAGCTCATGGATGATCGACTTGAGATGCAGCTTCTTGGTCGTGGTGACGGGAAAGCCGCGCGCCAGGTCGAAACGCATCTGGTAGCCGAAGACGGAGCGCGTTCCGGTGCCGGTGCGGTCGCCGCGATCGGCGCCGTTGTCCAACACATGCTGCAAGAGGTCGAGATACTGGCGCATCGGTTCCGGCTCGATTCGAGAGTGCAGGCATTATAGCTGCCGGACAGGCGGCCGAACACAGCAAAATGGCAAAAAGCTTTGCTCTCCACCACGCTTTCCGGCCGTTTGCGCCGCCCCTCATTGCCCTGCCGGGCATTTCTCCCCGTATAGTGACGGGGAGAAAGGTGCTGGCCGCAACGCAGGCACCCTCTTTGCAACGTTGGTGATTGGCGAAGTCGGTGACGACAGCGCCCCTCTCCCCGTCACTATACGGGGAGAGGATGCCGGCAGGCAGGTGAGGGGCAGCGCTGACGCCAGGTGAACTGCCGATTCAAGCCTGAAGCGGTTGCTCGCAGCACCGATCTTCACAACCTGAGTTATGACGGATCAGAGGGAGCCGAGCTTGCCCAGGTCTTTGGCGACGAGGTAGTAGAAAGTCACACGGCTCTTGGTGTTGTCGGCAGCCATTGCCTTGCAAGTCTTCTCGATGGATGCATCGGCCTTCGCTGCATCGCTGATGCCGAGCTTCTTAGCGACCCAGTTGTCCCTGACACGCCCGAGTTCCTTCGGGTCGGTGCAGGACACCAGCGAGGAATCGCGGTTCCTGAGCGCGATGCCCAGGTGCTTGACGATCTTTTCAACCGCATCGGCACTGGCGCCGGCATCGTATTTCTTCACGTCTGCAAGATAGTCGGCCATCGAAATTCCCCTCGTCGGCGCCACGGATCCGATCGATGAGGGCTGTGGCGCGCTGCTGCAACATGTGCGCTAGGTCGGTAACTCCTCACCGGGGCAAAGCTTCGGTTGAGACCGCGCCCAAGTCAACCCTTTGGACTTGCGGTTTTGTCAGAGGGACAAAGTGCCATTGCGGCCTTCCATTTCTTGCGATGGCCCCCTATATTCAATCTGTCGGCTTGACCGACTATGGCGATAAATGGGCGATGAAATAAGCCGTTCGGACCCGGGGGCGGTACCCGGCGCCTCCACCAAAAGCCGCTGCTGATGACAGAGCGGTTTTTGCTGGGGGCGAAATAGGATCGACGAAGGTGTAAAGATCGTACTTTTGCCCGGCATGGTACCACCGTCATCGGGCTAAACCTGTAGTTGCAAATGACAACTATGCGGAAGCACGTCTCGCCGCGTAAGCGGTGCGATAGCTTCAAATCAAGCCCTAGAGGTTCGCACTTCTAGGCGGGGTTCGGAGGTACCTGGCAACAGAAACCTCCACTTCTCCCCTCCTCCTTAACATGCGTTACGCACAACGGCAGCTCCCGCCGGCCAACTTCGCACCCCCTCGGGCCGCGAAGCCGCCCTGCCGCGTGCCACCTCTCCACGGACAAAACATGCAAAACGATTCCGATCGATTCTTCGTGCTGACCGGGGGCCCCAGCTCCGGCAAGACCACCTTGATTGAAGCCCTGCGCCGGGCAGGCTTTGCCACCTCGATCGAAGCCGGCCGCGGCATCATCCGCCACCAGTCCGATATAGGCGGACCCGCTTTGCCCTGGCATGATCGCGCCCTGTTCGCCGAGTTGATGCTGTCATGGGAGATGCGCTCGTATCAAATCGCGCAAGAACAGACCGGGCGTCCTGTTTTCTTCGATCGGGGCGTTCCGGACACGCTCGGCTATCTCGGGCTGAGCGGCCTGCCGGTACCCGAACACGCCAACGCTGCCGCCGGGCGCTTCCGCTACCATCAGCGCGTCTTCGTCGCCCCGCTATGGCCGGAGATCTTCGCGCAGGATGAAGAGCGCAAGCAGACGCTCGACGAGGCCGAGCGTACCCACCATGCGCTGGTCGGCATCTACACGGAACTGGGCTATGAGATGATTCCGTTGCCGCTGGCACCCGTCGAGGCGCGGCTGCGCTTCGTGCTGGCCGAGACAGGATTGGCGTGAAAAAGGCCGGGATGAACCCCGGCCTTTTTCATTTGTTTTGGTTGCTTATTCCGCCGGCGCCTCGACGGCCTCGCGCGAGCGGCCGAGCGTGACCTTGGCCAGCGTGAAGGAAATCACCGCACAGAGCGTGATGCCGGCCACCATCGGCAGCGGCGTGCCGTCGAAGAACACGCCGGCAACACCCATGGCGAGTGCGCCGATGGCGAAATGCAGCGTGCCCATCAGCGCCGACGCCGTGCCGGCGATCTCGCCATGCTCTTCCATGGCCAGCACCGAGGTGGTCGGGATGACCAGGCCGAGGAAGCCGTAGCCGACGAACAGCAGGGCCGCCATCACGTCGAGCCGGTCGACGCCCGTCGCCATGATCGCCAACAGCACCACCATCGTCGAGGCATAGCCGGCCACCGCGACACGCACCACGCGGCGCAGCCCAAAACGCTCGGCCAGCAGCCCGGTCAGCTGCGACATGCCGATGAAAGCCACCGCATTGATCGAGAAGAACACGCTGTAGACCGAAGGCGACAGCCCGTAATGGTCGATCAGAATGAAGGACGAGCTCGACAGATAGACGAAGAAGCTCGCAATGCCGAAGCCGGCGATCGCCACCAGGCCAAGGAAATTGCGGTCGCCCATCAGGAAGCGATAGCCGGCAAGCGCGGTTCCGAAGGAGGAACCGACGCGTTCTTCAGCCGGCCGCGTCTCCTTGAGCGAGGTTGCGAGCAGCACCGTGGCAAGGGCGGCCGCGCCCGTCACCGTCCAGAACACGGCGCGCCAGCCGAAACTCTCGATGATCACGCTGCCGGTCAGCGGCGCCAGGATAGGCGACACCGAGAACACCAGCATCAGCAAGGACATCAGCTTGGCGGCCTCATTGCCGGTGTGCAGGTCGCGCACAATGGCGCGCGGAACGGCCATGCCGGCGCTGGCGCCAAGCCCTTGCAGGAAACGGAAAGCGATCAGCCATTCGATGGTCGGCGCCATTGCCGAACCGATGCCGCCAACCATGAACAGCGCAAGGCCGCCATAAAGCGGCAGCTTGCGGCCGACCATGTCGGAGATCGGCCCGACGACGATCTGGCCAAAACCCATCGACAGGAAGAAGATCAACAGGCTCATCTGCACGGCAGCGGTGCTGGCATGCAGATCCGCGCCGATCGACGGCAACGCGGGTAGATACATGTCGATGGCGAACGGGCCGATGGCGGACAACAAGCCGAGCACGACCGCGATGCGGAGGAATTTGGGACTCATGATAAAGGCTTCTTTCAAATCTGGTTGCCGCCGCCAGGCGACGTCTAACCTAGGACGTTCCATCCCGTGAGATTCCGACACCTCAAGAGCGAATCCTATTCGTCTCTCTCACGCGAAATCTCTTTATCTTGTGTCCACAAATTTAGACACTCTTGTCTAAATCGTCAATCACCTCTATATAGTTTTTTATGAAGCTGCACGTTTCTCCTGACATTTTCCCGCCACGCGGCCATGAGGCCAAGCGCCTCTCGATCGTCGACTCCGCCGCCACCGTGTTTTGCCGCGAAGGTTTCGCCGGCGCCAACATCGATCTGATCGCGGCCGAAGCCGGCGTTTCGCGTCAGACGATCTACAACCATCATGGCGACAAGGAGAGACTGTTCGTCGCTGTGGTCCGCGACCTCACCGAACGCTGCAATGCCGGCATCTTCGCCACCATTGCCACCTTCCCCGACCAGCCGGGGGATCTCGAAGCCGACCTGATCGGCTTTGCCGTGCGCCTGAACCAGAACTGCATCTGCAACCGCGACGGGAAATTCCTGCGCAAGCTGATCCAGACCGAAGGCGAGCGCTATCCCGAACTGTTTGCCGAATGGCGCGAACAGGGTCCGGGCAGGACATGGCCGGCAATCGCCGCCCGCTTCGCCCGCCTCGCCTATGGCGGCTATCTCACGATCGAGGACCCGGACGTGGCGGCACGCCAGTTCCTTGGCCTCGTCAATGCCGAACTGCAGACCACCTTCATGCTTGGCGGCTCGCCGCGCGAGGACGAGGTGCTGCAGTCCGCGACCAATGGCGTGCGCACCTTCCTGCGCGCCTTCGGCAAGCGCCGGTCCGCGGCATCGTCCGAAAAGCAAAGCGCGCTCACCAGCGCCTGAGCGATCAAATCGCTGGCAATAGTCTTCGCTTCCGCGCGAGGGTGATCTATATGCGGTTTACGCCGCCCTCAAGCTTGATTACAGCTATGCGGACGATTCAACGGAACCCGACCGCCACATGGCCGACGACCACATCCGCTACGACATTCTGGCCCAGGAGGCGTTGCGCGGCGTCATGCGCAAGGTCCTGGCCGAAGTCGCGCGCACCGGCCTCCCCGGCAACCACCACTTCTTCATCACCTTCCTGACCGGCGCGCCGGGCGTACGCGTGTCTTCGCGGCTGCGCGAGCGCTATCCCGAGCAGATGACCATCGTCATCCAGTTCCAGTATTGGGACCTGAAGGTGACCGATACCGGCTTCGAGGTTGGCCTGTCCTTCTCCGATGTTCCGGAAAAACTCGAAATCCCGTTCTCGGCCGTGCGCGGCTTCTATGATCCCTCGGTCAATTTCGAGCTCGAATTCGACGTCAAGACGGATGGCGCGGCAGCCGAGGAACCGGCTGCGCCAACTCCGGAGCCGCTGACCATCGTCTCCGAGAAAAAGCCGAAGGCCGAGAAGAAGGCCGCCGCCGAGGCGGAGAAGAAGCCCGCGGCCGCGGACGCCGCCACCAAGGGCGCCGAAGTGGTCTCGCTCGACGCCTTCCGCAAGAAATAGGCCGGCGACTTACGCCGTGGCCGAAATCGTCAATCTCCGCCAGGCCCGCAAGCAAAAGGCGCGGGACGAAAAGCTGCGCGCCGCCGAACAGAATCGCGCGCTGCACGGCCGCTCCAAGGCCGAAAAAGAACGCGACCGCATCGCTGCCGACAAGAGCGAAAAATTCGTTGCCGGGCATCGTCGTGAAAAGCCCGGCGACCCTGACCACCTATGAGCCCGGTCGAAAAGCGTTCGGTGACCATTCGCGGCCACCGCACCAGCTACTCGCTCGAAAAACCCTTCTATGACGACCTCGTCGCGATCGCGGCGACCAGAAAGCTGACGCTTGCCGCGCTTGTCGCCGAAGTCGACGAGACAAGGCCCCGCGACACCAACCTGTCCTCTGCGTTGAGGCTCCATGTCCTGGAGTGGGCGAAGCGCGGAACGGATTTCTAGAGGCCCTCGACCGCCGCTTCCTTCTTCCTGCGTCTGGTGCCGAAGCCAAGCAAGGTCGAACGTTCGCGCTCCTCGGCCTGTTTCCTGGACCGCACGCGCATCAAATCCTTCCAGCCGACATAGCCGACCAGCAAGGAGCCTTCGCGAGTGACGACGGGCAGATGAGAGATGTTGGCCGTCAGCAGCTTGTCGGAGAGGCCTTCGAGATATTCGTCCGGATAGGCCAGCGTCACCTTGCTGCCGGCCAGCAGTTCGCCAAGCGTGGTGGTGCGGTGCGTGCCGGCGCGTCTCCAGCGCAATATCGCCGGCGGATCGATGAGGCCCAGCACATGGCCGTGCTCATCGACCACCGGGAAACTCGGATGCCGTGTTTCCGGCGCTGTCAGGAATGCCGCAGCGCCATGCAGCGTCATCGTCGCCGGCACGCTTTCGACCTGTGGGGTCATCACCTCGCGCACCCTGGTCAGGGCGAAAGGGTCGACTCGGTATTCGCGAACCAGATGATGTCCCCTTCTGGCGATCTTTTCGGTCAGGATCGACCGCTTCATCAGAAGCACGGTGACGGCGTGCGCCGCGGCGCAGGCAGCAATCAGCGGCACCAGCATATGTGTGTTGCCGGTCAGTTCGACGGCGAAGAACGTGGCGGTCAGCGGCGCACGCATCGTGCCGCCCATCGTGGCGGCCATCGCCAGCAGCGCCCAGAAACCGGGATCCGCGGCAGGCAGAACGCCGGCGAGCACAGCGCCCATAGCCCCACCCACGATCAACAGCGGCGCCAGCACACCTCCCGACGTTCCCGAGCCGAGCGCTACCGACCAGATGATCGCCTTGACCACCAGCAGCAGAAGGGCCGCTGTCGCGACGGTGCGGCCATCCAGCATGTCGGTGATGTTGTCATAGCCGACGCCGAGCGCGTGCGGCTCGATCAGCCCACCGATGCCGACCACCAGGCCGCCAAGCATCGGCCACCACATCCAGTGGATCGGCAGTTTCTGAAAACCGTCCTCGCAGGCATAGACCATCTGCGTCAGCAGCCCCGACAAAAGTCCTGCACAAACGCCGATCGCCACCCAGCCGGCAAGGCCGGCAAAGGACACCTCCATGCCGCCCTGAAACGGAAAGATCGGTCCAGGCAGATGCAGCATGGTGCGCTCGACCTCGGCGATAACAGCCGCGACCGCCACCGGGATGAAGCTGCGCGGGGTCCATTCGAAAAGCAGCAGTTCGACCGCAAGCATGATGGCGGCGATCGGTGTTCCGAACACCGTGGTCATGCCTGCTGCCGCACCAGCCACCAACAGCGTCTTGCGCTCGTTGTCGCTGACCGGCAGCATCTGCGCGATCAGCGAGCCGATCGCGCCGCCTGTCATGATGATCGGGCCTTCGGCGCCGAACGGTCCGCCGGAGCCGATCGAGATCGCCGACGACAGCGGCTTCAGGATCGCCACCTTGGCGTCGAGTTTTGAGCGCCCGAGCAGGATCGCCTCGATGGCCTCGGGAATGCCATGGCCGCGGATCTTCTCGCTGCCGAAGCGCGCCATCAGGCCGATGATCAGCGCACCGATCACCGGGACGATGACGGCGGTAAGCCCAAGCGGTGTGTCCTCAAGCTTCAGGTCGGCAAGCGAGAACTGGCCGAAATAGGCGATGTTGGTGGCCAGCCGGATCAGCTTCAAAAGCGCGATGCCGGCAACCAGTCCGGCTGTCGCCACCACCACGGCAATGGCCGCGACGAGCAGCACCCTGGCGTCCGTGGTGAAATCACGCAGATGCTCCGGGTTCGAGTGAGGGGTCTTCATGGCGGGCTTTGCTTCCTGGCGGCGGGCCGAATGTGGATATGCGGCACGGTCGAAGCGGCCAGCCGGACTTGTCGGTGGCTATCTATCGTAACACGATATAAATATTCAAGTCGGTTTCGCCCGAAATCCGTTTGAGCTTTCGCCGGAAAACGAACACATGTCTGATATGTCGCAGCCACAAAAACCACGCCCCGCCATCAGCCAGGCCGATTACCAGCGGCTGTCGGAGTTTCGCTATCTGATCCGCCGCTTCCTCGAATTCAGCCAGGTCCAGGCGGAAGACGCCGGCCTGACCCCGCGCCAGCATCAGGCGCTGCTGGCGATCAAGGGTTTCCCCGGCGGTGGCCCGGTGACGGTTGGCGATCTCGCGGAACGCCTGCGCATCCGCCACCACAGCGCCGTCGAACTGGTCAACCGCCTCGGCGAAGGGGGGCTGGTCACAAGGGATCAGGACAAGGACGACCACCGCCGCGTGCTGCTGCAACTGACCGAGCGCGCCGACGATTGCCTGGCCGAACTGTCGGCGGTGCATCTCGACGAACTGTCGCGTATCGAACCGATGCTGCGGCGTCTGCTCGATCGCGAGTGAGGCGCTCCGGCGTCTTGGGGGCAACACGAATTATTTTTCGGCGCCCGAATCCTTTCGCCCAACGACAACGTCTCAAGGATGAGCACTCCCACAGGCGCAGGGCAACCAAGAGGAACAACTGCGATGAAACGCCACCTGATACGCTACAAGACGAAACCGGAACGGGCCGATGAGAATGAGCGGCTGGTTAAGGCCGTGTTCCAGGAGCTGCGGGAAAAATCGCCGGACGGCGTTCGCTACATGACATGGCGGTCCGACGACGGGACCTTTGTCCATCTGGTCGAGACGGAAACCGAAGCCCATGCCGACATCATCACCGGGCTGGCGGCATTCGAGGCCTTTCAGAACGGCATCAGGGATCGCTTGATCGAGCGTCCGCAGCGCGAGGAAATGACCGTGGTGGGCCACTACCGGATGCTGGACCAATAACGGCGAACAGAGGAGCATGACTATCCCCGGCGAGATCCGCGAACCTTTTGCCCGCCTGTTCGGAGAAATGCGTCCAAAACTGCATCGCTATTGCGCCCGCATGACCGGCTCGGCCATCGACGGCGAGGACGTGCTGCAGGAAGCCCTGGCCAAGGCGTTCGAGGCGCTGCCGGATGCCGGCCCGATCGCCAATCCGGAGGGCTGGCTGTTCCGCATAGCCCACAATGCGGCGCTCGATTTTCTGCGCCGGCGAGCCCGCGAAAGGGCTTTTTCCGATGAGGACCCGGACATGATCGTCGACCCAGCCAATCCCACCGCCGATCGTCAAGCCGCGGCGGCCAGCCTGCACACCTTCATGCGCCTTCCCGTCGCGCAGCGAAGCAGCGTGATCATGATGGACGTTCTAGGCTATTCGCTGCAGGAGATCAGCGACATGCTCGACACCAGCATCCCTGCCATCAAGGCGGCGCTGCATCGCGGTCGCGGCCGGCTCCGCCATCTTGCTGACGAACCGGACGACCGTCCTGTTCCGAAACTGAGTGCCGCGGAGCGCCTGCTGCTCAACGCTTATATCGACCGCTTCAACGCACGCGATTTCGATGCGGTGCGCGACATGCTGGCCGAAGAAGTACGACTGGAACTGGTTGCCCGGACACAGCTGAACGGCCGCAAGGAAGTGGGTACCTATTTCGGCAACTATTCCCGGGTGCAGGACTGGCGCTTCGTGCCCGGCTTCGCCGAAGACAGGCCGGCAATCCTCGTTCGCGATCCCAATGATCCGAAGGCGCCCCCTGCCTATTTCATCCTGCTGGCGTGGCAGGATGGCAAACTCTTGACCATCCGGGATTTCCGCCATGCCCGCTATGCGGCAGAGAGCGCGCAACTGCTCGTCCTCTGAATCTGCGGATCGCCGATCAGGAAGGCGTTTGGCCTACTGCAGTGACTTCAGCAGATTGTCGATCGTGAACGGATTGGACTTCGGCTTGGCCGGCGGCGGATTGTCGTTGGCTTCCGGCAGCGGCGCACGCTCCACTTTCGGAGGCTGCTGCGCGGCCTTGCGTTCGGCCTCAAGCCTTGCCTTTTCCTGCGCCGCGATGCGCACCGCCTCTTCCGCCTTCTGCCGCTCCTGCTTGTCGACCTGCGCCTTGGCCGCCTCGTCGGCGGCTTGCTGTTCGGCAGCGGCCTTGGCGTCGGCGTCCGCCTTGGCTTTGGCATCGGCGTCCGCCTTTGCTTTCGCCTCCGCGTCGGCCTGAGCCTTGGCATCGGCATCGGCTTTCGCCTGGGCATCCGCTTCGGCCTTGGCCTTGGCGTCAGCCTCGGCTTTCAGCCGTGCTGCTTCCTCCTGCTTGCGCAATTCCTCGGCGGCCTTATCCCGTTCGGTCTTCAACGCCGCGTAGTAGCGCACCTCGCGCCGAAGCCGCTGCTTTTCGAGCAGCGCGGCCTGCATCGCCTCGACGCGCTGCTGCTCTTTCTCCAGCGCGCGCTGGGTCAGGAACTGCGCCAGCGGCTCACTGTCGAATGCTCGTTTGACCGCGCCGAACGGCCCCTCGGCGGTGAAATTCACGACCGGCTCGGAGCCGACCAGTGCCTCGTCGCCAGGCCGATAGGTGATCGCACCCTTGGCCGACACCGTGGCCGCGTTGAGATCCGCCGTGACGTCGGCGGACAAGGTCGCCGCCGGATTTTCCAGGCTGACCGGTGGCGCCCGCAGCGTGCCGCCGGCAACCGTGAAAGCTATGTCGGCATCGCCAGCGGCAAAGCTGCCGTCAGCGGCGATGTCGGGCGCAAAGCCGGCGGTCTTGGCCGTATCGATATCGCGCCCGATCGCATCCGCCTTGGCGAGGAATGCACTGAACGCATCTGGATTGACGCCAGCAACTTTCACGCCCTTCAACGCCGCCGTGCCGGAGCCGGACAAGGCGGCCACCATCCCTTCGACCGATTTGCCGCTGCTTGACAGCGCCGTCGAGAAATCGCCGATGCCGCTGATGCCGGCATCCGGCAGCACGGTCGCCAGATCGGCGCCCGCCAGTTTCATCTGGCCAGAGAACAGGCCGGTGCCGTCATTGTTCTTCAGTTCGAACAGGCCGGTGAGCGCCCCGCCCAGCAATTTCGCCTTCAAATCCGAAACTCGGATGCCTTCCTGGTCGAGCCTGAGCGAAAAGGCGGCATCATAGGCGGTGGCGAACCGACCGGCGGCGAGCGCTGCCGTCGTCAGGTCTAGGTCGGCGGTGAACGGCAGGTTGGATTTCTGGCTGAACGGTGTCGCCGGCCACACGCCACCCTTGTTGGTTTCTTCCTTGTCGGCAAGAAAGGCGGAATCGCCGAACAGCGCCACCGCCATCGGATCGAGGTCGAGTTCGTCGAGCATCAGCGCCCCGGCCAGATGCGGCACGCCGGCCTTGCCGTCGACCCCCTCCTTTACATCGATATTGACGTCACCGGACACCGCCGCTTCGTTGATGGCGCCGTTGAGTTCGTCCAGCACCAGCAGGCCATTGCCATAGTCGCCCTGTGCCGAAAACGACGTCGACATGCCCGCCCCCATGCCCGGCAGGCCGATACCTGTCGTCATCAGCCATGGCTCGATGTCGGCGGCATCGAGGCTGAGCTTGCCCTTGGCGGCGAAGCCTTGCGGCGTATCGGCGATCGTCCCCTCGAAACCCGCCTTGAAGTCGTTGCCGGCAAGGCTGAAATTCGTCGTCAGGCCGCCACCAAGCGTTCCCTTGGCCTGAATGTCGGTGCTTGCCTCGCCCAGCATGCCGAGCGGCAGTGCCGGCAGGCCGTAGAGGGCCAGCAGCGTGGTGGCATCAGGGTTTTTGGCATTGAAGGTAAGCGCCACCGGCGCTTCGAGAAGCTTGTCCACCGCCCCCTTTCCCGACAGCGATGCGGAAAAGGCCGAGCCGCCGGCCTTGCCTTGTCCGCTCACCGCCAGGCCCGTGGTGCCGTCGCCATTGTCGGCCGCACTCGCCACGAGGTCGACACGCGCATCCTGGAACAGCTCGGGATAGGCTGCGGCACGGCTCGCCAGTCCCTTGAGCACGGCGCTGTCGGGATAATGCCGGGCGGCGACGTCGATCAGCGGCTTCAGATCGACGGCAACCACCGATGCATCGAGCTTGCCGGTCGGGCTCGCCGGGAAATCCTTGATCCTGCCGGTGGCGCTGATCGAGGCGCCGGCCAGCCCGCCCACCGACAGCCGGTCGATTTCGAGCAGTCCGTCGCGCAGCCTGAGCGCCGTGTCGACGGTATCCGCGGTCAACCCGCCAGCGTTGACCGGCCCTGCCTTGATCTGGAAATCGAGGTCGCGGTCGGCAAAGCGATTGGCGCCCTTGTCGCTGACGAAGATCGAGGCGAAGGCCGCCAGCCCGTCGACATCGAGGTCGCCCCCTTCGAGACGCATCAGCACTGAGGGCTTGGCATCGTCGGGCTGGCTGGAATCGATGCGGCCGGAAAACTTCGCCTTGCCCAGGATCAATTCGAGATCGCTGAAGGCCTGGCGCTTCTGCGAGAGGTCGACCTTGGCCTTGAAGCCGGCGGCAGGGAGACGGCGGATCGCCTCGTCGACATCCTTCGACAGCCAGGCGGCAAAGCCGGAGGGTTGCGCCACGGCCAGCAGCAGCGAACCGTTGAAGCCGAAATGACCCTCCAAATTGAGCACGAGCATGCCATCGGCTTCCAGCTTGGTGCGGCCGGGCAAGGTCGCGGCAAGCGATTTCACCGACCAGCCGCCATCGACCGGCTCGGCGGAAAGATGCACGTCGCGCACCGTGGTGTCGCCGACCACCACCGCCGGCAGCTTGACCTCGACAGTGCCGGGAATGGTCGGCCTCGGCATGTCGAGCAGCGCCTGCTCAAACGCCGCGATGCGCTGATCCAGCGTCAGACCGGCGCCGGCTTCGGCGCCCACCGCCTCGTCGAACTGCACCTGCGCGCCATTGGCCTCGATGGCGAAACTCGGCTTCAGCCCGAGATCGACAGAAGCCTTGCCGTCGGCGGTGTAGGGGTTGTCGAGCGGCCCGGTCTCGAAGCGGAATTCGTCGACGCCGAGTTTCTGGTGGTCGAGCGAAAATTTGCCGTTCAGCCGAAAGCCCGGATCGGGCTTGCCGGCGGAAACCCTCACCGTCTCGCCATCGGTGCCGCGCAGCTCGGCGCTGTTCTTGTCGGCACCGGAGATCTTGAACTGGCCGGAATAGGCGGCAGCGCCATTGACGATGCCGGCATTGCCGTCGGTTTCGATGACCAGCGGATAGGCGTCCGGATCGGCCTTCAGCCGAAGCCGCATCTGCCCGTTGCCTTCGGCCTTGCCGGTGGAGGCAGTGACCGTGGTGCGAAGACCGTCGAGCCGCAGCGTGCCGTCCATGCGCCATGGCCCGGCCAGAGACTTGGCCGAGATGGTCGAATTGATCTCGGAAAACAGGTGGCTGCGCCCGCCGGCGGCATGGCGCAGTTCGATCTGCCCTTCCGTCACCGTCAGCTTCTCGATCGAGATCTGATTGAGGTCGAAGGGAGAGGACGGCCGCATCGCCCAGTCGACGGTGCCGTCATTGGCGATATCGATGGTCGCTTTCGGCCGCACCAGCCGCATATCGAAGATCAGCACTTCGCCGCGCAGGAAGGGCGCCAGTTCCGCATCCATCGAAAACGTCTCGACGGTCATGGCCGGCTGGCCATTGGGGCCGCCGGCGACCGCGACGTTCGAGAAGGTCACCGAGGGAAACGGCAACAGCCTTGCCGTGGCGTCGCCCTGCACGGTCACCTTGCGGCCGAGGATGGCGCTGGCCTCGCGCTCGAATTGGGCGCGGTAGCCGGTCCAGTCGATAAAATACGGCACCACCAGCGCCGCACACAGCACCAGCACAAAAAGGCCACCGAAGATCACGAACAGGCGAGCGAGCATCAGCTCCGAATGGGTTGATTGAAATTCTGCCGCACTCTACCCGCATCCGCGTGTCGATAAAGAGGCAATTCATCCAGTGTTGCGCGATGTCTCATCCGCAGTTGCGTGATATCGGGCGATCTGAAACAAATCCCGGCGAAGCGGAGAATTCGGATGTCTGGAAAGAACTGGGATCGCGTGCCGATCGATGCGCAAAGTGTCGACGCCCCGCTGTCGCTTTCGGCGGTCTTTCTTGTCGTCACCGTCGCCAGCGGTCAGACCGCGCTCGCCAAGATAGCCTCCGTGCTCGGCGGCCTCGATGATCTCGTCAAAACCGTCGGGTTCCGCGATCTTTCCGGGCGGCTTTCGTGCATTGCCGGCATCGGCCGCGATCTCTGGGATCGTCTTTCCCCAGATCGGCGACCGCTGGAACTGAAACCGTTTGCGCCGATCAAGGGTGCCGTTCATTCGGCGCCTTCGACCGCCGGCGATCTTCTCTTCCACATCCGCTCCGAGCGGCCCGATATGTGCTTCGAGTTCGAGCGCATTCTGCTCGACAATCTCGGTGATGCCGTGAACGTCGTCGACGAGGTTTCCGGCTTTCGGTACTTCGATGCGCGTGACCTGCTCGGCTTCGTCGACGGCACGGCCAACCCGACCGGGCTGGACCTTCCGGCCTCGGCACTCGTCGGTGATGAGGACGCCGACTTCGCCGGCGGCAGCTATGTCGTCGTCCAGAAATACCTGCACGATCTCCAGGCCTGGGCGCGCATTCCGACGCCCGAGCAGGAAGCGATCATCGGCCGCACCAAGATCGACAACATCGAAATCGATGATGACGACGCACCGCGCAAATCGCACAAGTCGCTGGCCACCATCGAGGATGCCGATGGCAACGAGTACGACATTTTGCGCGACAACATGCCGTTCGGCAGGCCGGGGCAAAAGGAGTTCGGCACCTATTTTATCGGCTACAGCAGGTATCTCTGGGTGATCGAGAAGATGCTGCAGCGAATGTACATCGGTGAGCCGCCGGGCGCTTACGACCGGCTGCTCGATTTCTCGACGCCGCACACCGGCACGACGTTCTTCGCCCCAACCCGCCCCATGCTGCAAACCCTTGTTGAGGGCGCATAGAAGACGCCTGCGACCGCACGTCAGGCCGGCGTCCCAACGATTTCACCCGGCGATTGTCAGAACCCTCAGCGTGCGTCGCGCTTTGCTTGCGCCACTTTGGCCGCCTTGCGCTGCCGGCCAAGCTCCATCGGTCGGACGAGGTCTTGCGCCCTCTGGTTTGCCACCGACCGCATCCCCTTGCGCGCGGTGCGCGAATTGAAAGCAGGGCCTTCCGGCGTCGCCCCTTGCTTCATGACAAATACCTTGCGCGCGTTTTCGATCAGCGAAACGCTGGCCGCCAGCTGCCGGCGCCGCTCGGCCTCGCCATTCAGCCGCCGCATGGTCATGGCCAGCACCGCAAGCTTTGTCTGCGAACCGCCATCGGACTTTGAGGGCGCGGCGCCTTTCGGCGCTCCCTTGCCGCGTATCTCACGCCGGCGGCGGTGTGCTTGGGTCTGCGCCTTGTCGCGCCGCTCCCGCAACAGCTTGACCAGGCCGGCAAGATCGGCGTCGGAAAGCTCCTGCACCGCCGGGTGGTGCGACTTCTCCACCAGTTCCTGTTCGTCAGCGCTCAGCGCACGCGCCGCTTCCTTGCGTGAAATCGCCATGAAGTCGTTCCTCCGTTGGTGGAGCTTGCCTCTTCCGCTCGTCCCAGGCCGAAGTCTGCGTCCAAACGACGGTTCGATCAAGGTACAGGGAAATCCCGGTGATCAACCACGCCCCAAAAGCCGTGAGAAAAATCCCGTTGGCTTGACACGGCGCGTGGGAACAGCATGACAGACACTTTCCATCAGCGCCGGCAGTACCGCCCCCTGATGAAGGCTGGCCGAAAAGTTCTCGGTGATGAATTCCAGCGTCGAATCGTGGAACGTGAGTACAAAGTGCTGATAACCGGAAAACAGCTCCGGTGTATGGGACGTATGAACCCGATTTACCTTTTCGAAGGAGGAGATCCAGGTAGAATTGAGAACTTCGAACGCGGAATAAGGCTGCAGCCCAAGTCCATAGAGACGGTGCCCGCTGATGGCTTCGTCGTTCGACGGGCCGAATTGCAACGCCAGATAGGGTTCTGCCGTTAGGATTACGATCGATTGATCGCCGGTCACAGACGAGATCGAGCGTGGATTCGTGCCGTCGAATTTTGGATCCGGTCTGTGGGCGACGTAAGCAACGAGCAGCCTGCGCTCATCGGCGAAGACATGAGGCAAAGGCGCGCCGGCGGACGATGGCGGCACGTCGATCGGCAGCAGTGTCTCGCTTGAGGCCACTCCTCTATTTCCCCGCCGTCGGCAAGATCTTGCCAGGGTTCATGATATCAAGCGGATCCAGCGCGTGCTTGATGGTGCGCATGATGTCGACGCCGTGGCCTAGCTCATGGCGCAGGAAACCGATCTTGCCCTGGCCGATGCCGTGCTCGCCGGTGCAGGTGCCGTCCATGGCGATCGCCCGCATGTTGAGCCGCGCGACGAACTTTTCCGACAACGCGATCTCCCTGGGATCGTTGACATCCATCAGCACCAGCACGTGAAAATTGCCGTCGCCGGCGTGGCCGACGATCGGCGCGATCAGACCCATCTCTTCTATGTCGGCTTCGGTTTCCATGACGCATTCGGCAAAGCGCGAGATCGGCACGCAGACATCGGTCGACAGCCCCTTGGCGCCCGGCCGCAGTGTCAGCGACGACCAGTAGGCGTCATGCCTGGCCTTCCACAGTTTGGTGCGCTCCTCGGCGACGCTGGTCCACAGGAACGGCCCGCCGCCATTCTCTTCCGCGATCATGCCAAAGGTCTCGGCCTGTTCGGCAACACCGGCATCGCTACCATGAAACTCGACGAACAGGCACGGGCTCTCGGGATAGTCGAGCTTGGAATAATTCTTCATCGCCCGCATCTGCAGCGCGTTGACCAGTTCGATGCGCGCCACCGGGATGCCCATCTGGATCGTCGCGATGACAGCGTTGCAGGCCGCCTCGACGCTCGGAAACGGGCAGACGCCGCCGGAGATCGCCTGCGGGATGCCTTGCAGCTTCAAGGTCAGCGAGGTGATGATGCCGAGCGTGCCTTCCGAGCCGACCAGCAGCCGCGTCAGATCATAGCCGGCCGAGCTCTTTTTCGCCCGCTTGCCGGTCGTCACCGTCTCGCCGTCGGCCATGACGGCGGTCAGCGCCAGCACGTTCTCGCGCATCGTGCCGTAGCGCACCGCATTGGTGCCGGAGGCCCGCGTCGCGGCCATGCCGCCCAGCGAGGCATTGGCGCCGGGGTCGATCGGAAAGAACAGTCCGGTGTCGCGCAGATGCCGGTTCAAATCCTCGCGGGTGACGCCGGGTTCGACCGTGCAGTCGAGATCCTGCGGATTGACCGCCAGGATACGGTTCATGCGCGACGTGTCGACCGATATGCCGCCGCCCGGCGCGTTGGTATGGCCTTCCAGCGAAGAGCCGACGCCGAAGGCGATCACCGGCACGCGGTGCGCGGCGCAGGCGCGCACGATCTCCTGCACCTCGGCCGTCGTCTCGGGAAAGGCGACGCCGTCAGGCGCCTGCGTCGGAATATAGGTGGTGGTGTGCGCATGCTGCGAGCGGATCGCCTGGCCGGTCTGGAATCGCTCGCCAAGCTGTTGCTTGAGGATGCCGAGCACCGCTGCGATGCCTTCCTCGTTGCGTTCGACCGGGTTGAGGTCGCTCAGAGCCATGAATTCCTCCGCGAATGGACCAGCGTCCACGCTTGTTATGCGATTATGGATGCGTAGTCTTACCCGCCACGCTCTGTCCAGCGCCAGAACAAGGAAGTTTCGATGCCCATCCCCACTCCCTTCGTCTCGAAACCCATGGACATCGAGAAGGACTGGATTGACTATAACGGCCATCTCAACATGGCCTATTACAACGTGCTGTTCGACCGCTGCTCGGACGATGCCTTCGAGGCAATGGGCATGGGACCGAACTATGCCAGGGATCGTCGCCTCACCATCTACACGGCCGAAGTCCATGTCTGCTACGTGCAGGAACTGCACCTCGAGCACAAGGTCACGGTCTCCTTCCAGCTCATCGACCACGACGACAAGCGGCTAAGGGCCTATCAGGAAATCCGCCATGTCGACGGCTGGCTGGCCGCGACGTCCGAATCGCTGTCGCTGCATGTCGACATGTCCGGGCCGAAGGTGGCGCCCTTCCCCGCCGATGTGCTGGCCAGGGTCGAAGCCATGCGCGCCGCCCATTCGGCACTGCCGATGCCGGAACGGGCCGGCCGTTCGATCGGCATCAAACGCAAATAGGGCAAAGCCCACACCTTCTCGTTCCCGGCTTCAAAGCCACACCCGCAATCTAAAATCGCGGAACCCTCCCATTGGCCGGCGGCGGCGCTTGAAGCGGCACGGCGCCCTCGTTAACCTTACCAAGGTTTTAACGGGAACAAGCCATCTGAGCCGTTGCGCGACTCAGCGGGTCGGTCGAAAACGATCCGCATCGAGGTAGCGACACGGGCGGCGCGGCGCCGGTTCGAGGAAAGTGCATGAAAACCGACATCAAGGTCGAGGTGGACAGGCTGGCTGCCGATCCGCGCATCACCGACTACGATTTCTGGCGCTCACTCAAGAACGTCAACAACGAGATCTTCCACATCGCCAACAACAACGAGCCGATCCCTTTCGACATGATCCGGTGGCGTGCCATCCTGAAGCAGGCGCGCATGAAGCGCGGCCACGCATAGGTTCCTCTCCCGTAGGTCAAGCCTGGCGCCTCAACGCTCCCAGCGCCGAGCGCGCCACCACCGGCGACGACTGGATGATCGCCGTATTGGTCATCGCATAAGGAATGATGCGGTCGATCACCCGCTCGAGTTCGGCCACCGAGCCGACATGCGCCAGCGCGACGAAACAATCCTCTCCGGTCACCCGGTCGCATTGCACGATCTCCGGCAGTTCGCGGATGATCTCGGCCACGAGGGCCAGTTGCCCCGGCACCGGCCGGATGCGCAGCCACGCCGACAGCGGCAGGCCGAGTGTCGCCGGGTTGATCCTGACCGAATAGGCCTCGATGACGCCGCTTTCCTGCAGCCGCTTGATGCGCTCGGCCACGCTCGGCGCCGACAGGCCGACCGAGCGTGCCAGTTCCGCCGTGCTGGTGCGCGCGTCCTTTTCCAGCAGACGCAGGATCTTCATATCCGCGGCATCCAGGTCGACACTTTCAGTTCGAAGGCGCTTCATGGGAAATTCCTTGCTTCCGAGAGAAATCTCGCCAGACGAGCCCATCATCACTCATATAAACCGGCAAATATGCCTGCGATACTGATCCGGTGGATGATCAAACGCAAGCTCTTACGGCAGATCCTGCCCCCGGCAACCCCACCCTGGCCAGGCTGACGGAAAAACTGCCGCCGCATGTCTGGTTCGGCATCAGCGCGGTCTTCCACTATCTCGGGCCGGCTTTCGCCGTGCTGCTTTTCCCGCATGTCGGCGTGCTCGGCATGGCATGGCTGCGCATCGCCACGGCAGCACTCATCTTCGCGCCGCTGACCCGCCCATGGCGAAGCTTCGCCCGCGCCGATCGCTCGACGCGGCTGCTGTTGCTGGCCTTCGGCGCCTGCCTGGCGGTGATGAACTGTTCGTTCTACCTGGCGCTCGACCGCCTGCCGATCTCGCTGGTGGCGATCGAATTCGTCGGCACCATCGGCGTCGCGGCGATCGGCCTCAGAAGCCCGCGCAATCTTGCCGCACTTGCCGTCGCCGTCGCCGGCACCTTGCTGCTCATCGATGTCAGATGGTCCGATGACCCCATCGGGCTGTTCTGGGCCTTCCTCAACGGCGCGCTGTTTGTCGGCTACATCGTGCTCGGCCACCGCGTCGCCGCTTCGGGCGCCGGCGGCGGCATTGCCGGCCTGGGTGCCGCCATGGCGATCGCCTTCATCGTCGTGCTGCCGATCGGCCTCACCGATGCGCTGCCGGCCTTTTTCTCACTGCCGCTGCTGTTCGCCGCCATCGGCGTCGGCATCTGCTCCTCTGTCATTCCCTACATCTGCGACCAGCTCGCCATGTCGCGGCTGCCACGCGCCAGCTTCGCGCTGATGCTGTCGCTGCTGCCCGTCACCGCGACGCTGATCGGCGTCGTCGTGCTGCGCCAGATGCCAAGTTTTACCGATTGCCTCGGCATTGCGCTGGTGGTCGCCGGCGTCGCCTTCCACAAGCCGGCGAACACGGATTAGACGAACGCCCCTATGCCAGTTTCTGCTTGAGGAAGGCGATCGTTCTGCCCCAGGCGAGGTCCGCCGCCTTCTTGTCGTAGCGCGCTGCCGACGTGTCATTGTTGAAGGCGTGGTTGGCGCCTTCATAGACATAGACCGTGTATTCGACATGCGCCGCGTCGAGTTCCTTCTTGAAGGCGTCGATGCCGGCATTGATGCGCTCGTCCAGTCCGCCATAGTGCAGCAGCAAGGCCGCCTTGATCCTGGATACATCGGCGGCCTTCGGCTGCATGCCGTAATAGGCAACGCCGGCACTGAGGTCGGGCGCGTTGATGGCCAGCATGTTGACCGTGCCGCCACCCCAGCAGAAGCCGATGGCGCCGACCTTGCCGTTGCCGTCCTTGTCGCTCTTGAGGAAAGCGACGGTCGCGACACCGTTGGCGATGGTCTGCGCCGGATCGAGCTTGGCGAACATGTCGCGCGCCTTGTCTTCATCGGTTGGCGTTCCGCCGAGCGGCGACAGGAAATCCGGCGCCAGCGCCACGAACCCCTCCAGCGCCACGCGTCGCGTCACATCGCGGATATGCGGGTTGAGCCCCCTGTTCTCATGCACGACGATCACCGTCCCAAGCTTGCCCGCCTTGTCCGCCGGCTTGACCAGGTAGCCCTTCATCTCGCCGCTGCTGCCGGGATAGCTGATGTCCTCGCCCTTCACCCGCGGATCGTTGTCGGCGACAACAGCCGCTTGCGCCGAATTTGCCGCCAGAAGCGGCGCGATCGCGGCGGCCGCCGCACCCGATCCGGCAAGCCGGGTCAACTGCTCCATGAACCGGCGGCGATCGAGCGTCAGATGCGTATATTCGTCATAGGCGTCGATCATCGCCTGGGTGATGGCGGGCTTGGCGTCGGGTTTCGTCATGGATGGGGTCCTCTGCTTCGGGCTTTAGTTCCCAGCTACATAGGGACCAAGCCGGCATGATCCAGTCGAGCACTCATGGCGGCCGCCAATTGCCTCAGGGCGCAGGGCGCCGGCCGCGCCCGAGCAGTAAAGCCGGCGCCATGCGCGGCCATGTCATCACTTTTTGGTCATTGGCGATAAATCCTGCTGGCGCTGCCACAATCGTGAGGGAAGGTGGCTACCGACCAGTATCTTGGCCGTGTGCCCACACGTCAGACCCAGAAGGAAGCGATGACCATGACCATGCCTTCCCCGATCCTCGCCAGCGCGCTCGTCCTTGCGGCGACCGCCGCTTTGGCCCTGTGCTCGATGGTTCTGAACGTGGGCAGACGATCGTTGATCAGGGTCCGCACTGAGCGGAACCGCAACACGAAAACCCAGGGCTGAGTGACGCCATGAACGTCCAGGACATCGTCAACACCGTTTCGCAGAAGGCGGGCCTCGACCAGGCGACGACGGAGAAAGTCGTCGGCACCATCTTCTCGGTGCTCGAACACGAGGCGGAAGGCACCAGCGCCTCGGCGTTCTTCGCCAGGATCCCCGGCGCCGACGACCTCGCCCATCAATATGACGTCATGGCTGCCGCTCCGGCCGGCGGTGGCGGTTTTCTGTCGTCGTTGCAGGGCGCGCTTGGCGGCGTTCTCGGCGAGAAGGCCGGCGCGCTGATCAACGGCGTCGCCGCGCTCAAGGCATCCGGGCTCGACATGGCGCAGATCCAGAAGGCCGGCGCGACGCTGATCCAGCAGGCCGAAGCCGCCGCCGGCCCCGACCTGACCAACAAGGTGCTCGGCTCGGTGCCCAGCCTGAAGGGCCATCTGGGGATTGGCTGATCGACAATCGGGCCGATCGGAAGATTTGCCGCCCCTCATCGCCCAGTCGGGCACTTTTCCCCGTCACTATGCGGGGAAAAGATACCGGCACAGATGATGGGCGGCGCGACCTCTGAGAGATCGCGCCCCCCTGCGCCCCTACTTCGGCAGCGCGTAGGCGATCACATAGTCCCCGGGCTTGGTGCCGACCGAACCGTGGCCGCCGGCGACGATGACCACGAACTGGCGGCCGTCGGCCACCGTATAGGTCATCGGCGTCGATTGCCCGCCGGCCGGCAGCCGCGCCTGCCACAGCTGCTTGCCCGATGTCAGGTCGTAGGCGCGCAGATAGTCGTCGACCGCCGCCCCCAGGAAGGCGACGCCGCCAGCGGTGATCATCGGCCCGCCAATGCCCGGCACCCCGACCTTCAGCGGCAGCGGCAGCGGCGTCATATCGTAGACGGTGCCGTTGCGGTGCATGTAGGCGATCTTGCCGGTCCTGAGATCGGCGCCGGCGACATAGCCCCAGGGCGGCGCCTGGCAAGGAATGCCGAGCGGCGACAGGAACGGTCCCATCACCACCGCATAGGGCGCGCCCTCGTTGCGGTTCAGCCCCTGCTCGCTGCCGCGCCCCTCGTCCGGTGGCGGCACCTGATCGCGCGGAATGAGCTCCGACTTGAACGCCAGATAGGTCGGCATGCCGAACAGCACCTGCCGGACCGGGTCAACGGCGACGCCACCCCAGTTGAAGGTGCCGAAATTGCCGGGATAGATCAGCGAGCCCTGGACGGAAGGCGGCGTATAGCGACCCTCATAGCGCAGGCCCTGGAATTCGATCCGGCAGGCCAACTGGTCGAACATGGTTAGGCCCCACATGTCGGCGCCGGTGAGCGGCTTCGGCATGAAGGTAAGGTCGGAGACCGGCTGCGTTGGCGATGTGTGGTCACCTTCGATCGCGCCGCCGGGCGCCGGCACTTCGTTGACCACAATGACCGGCTCGCCGGTGCGGCGGTCGAGCACATAGAGGTCGCCCTGCTTGGTCGGCCCGACCAGCGCCGGCACCACCGTGCCGTCGGGTTTGGTGATGTCGATCAGGCTCGGCTGCGCCGGCACGTCCATGTCCCAGAGATCGTGGTGCACGGTCTGCCGCACCCATCGCACCTGCCCGGTGTTGAGGTCGAGCGCGGTGATCGACGACGAGAACTTCTCGACATTGGCGCTGCGCCCGGCGCCGAGCTGGTCCGGCGTCTGGTTGCCGAGCGGCACGTAGAGCAGGCCGAGTTTCTCGTCGGCGCTCGGCGTCGACCACATGTTGGGCGAGTTGGCGGTATAGGTCTGGCCGGCCGGCAGCGGCGTTGTCTGGTCCGGATTGCCGGAATCCCAGTTCCACACCAGCGCGCCGGTGGCAGCGTCGTAGGCGCGGATGACGCCGGATGGCTCCTGCGTCGAATAATTGTCGTTGACCGCGCCGCCGACGATGATCTTGCCGCCTGAGATCAGCGGGGCCGAGGTCGAGTAATAATAGCCCGACTTCGGATAGGGCATGTTGGTCAGAAGGTTCAGCGTGCCGCCCTCGGCGAAAGCCGGGCAGATCTGCCCGTTGGCGGCATCGAGCGCGATCAGCCGCGCATCCGAGGTCGGCAGATAGACGCGGGTCGCACAGGGCTGCCCGGCGGCGCCGGCGGCATCGGCGTAATAGGCCACGCCGCGGCAGGTCTGGTGCTGGCGGTCCTTGTCGAGCTTGACCTTGGGATCGAAGCGCCATTTCTCCTTTCCGCTCGCGGCATCGAT
Organism: Mesorhizobium sp. WSM4822; assembly: GCF_055811155.1. NCBI lineage: Bacteria > Pseudomonadati > Pseudomonadota > Alphaproteobacteria > Hyphomicrobiales > Phyllobacteriaceae > Mesorhizobium > Mesorhizobium sp. WSM4822. The sequence continues at coordinate 128,806 of NZ_JBVVQM010000005.1, forward strand.
GGCGATGGCGAAATTATGCGGCGTGCAGATGTAGAGTGTGTCGCCGATCTTCAGCGGCGTCACCTGATAGGTGGTCTCGCCGACATCGTCGGGACCCTTCACATCGCCGGTCTGGTAGGTCCAGGCAGGCTGCAGCTTGGCGACATTGTCCGGTGTGATCTGGTCGAGCGGCGAATAGCGCTGGCCGAACTGCGTGCGGCCGTAATAGTGCCATTCGCCGGCCGGCACATCATTGCCGAGATTGGCGTTGGCGACCACCTTGTCGGTGCCGAGTTCGCCGGCAATATCCTTCGGATCCGAAGTCATCGAATAACCGGCGACGGCCAATGATGCCAGCACGGCAAGGATCAGCGGCGCGCGCCCGTCAGGGCCGACGAGACCCCGCCTCGCCCACGGCGTCAGCAGCCAAAAAGCGAGAAGCACGATGATGCCGCCGCGAGGCCCGAGTTCCCACCAGTCGAAGCCGGTTTCCCAGACCGCCCAGGCCAACGTGCCGAGCACGATCACCGCGTAGAGCCACAAAGCAGTCGACCTGCGCCGGTAAAGCAGCCAGGCGGCGATCAGGAAGGCAAGGCCGGCAACGACATAGTACCAGCTGCCGCCCAGCATCGCCAGGCGGATGCCGCCGCCGCCGAGTGCCAGGCCGATGAGGAAAAGAATGAGGGAGGTGATGGTGACAGCCAAGATGATACTCCTTCGACTGTTGCGCTTCGCGGCGCTGCCATGGCAACCCGGCATTGCGTCGCTGCCCGAAGCACAACTTTCTCCCGACGGTCCCGCCTGTCAAGCATGGGCCTCAAGCGCAGGCGGTAATGGTCCATCGCAATTGGGATAACATCGACCGCACTGGGAGCGTGGGCAGCAATCGGGCACTTTAGCGGAACAAAACGTAGACAGTTCTGGTCTTTCCCCACCGAATCACTACATTCGGGGCGATGTCCGGCTTTTCCGAAGACATGCCCTTTTTCGACGAACCCAACGCGCGGCCCCCGGCCCCGTCGGGCATCGCCGCGCGCGCCATGGCTGCCCGCAGCGGACACAACAACGCACCCGACTACCTGAAGGGCCTCAACCCGGAGCAGCGGCTAGCGGTGGAAACCACCGAAGGCCCGGTTCTGGTGCTGGCCGGAGCCGGCACCGGCAAGACCCGCGTGCTCACCACCCGCATCGCTCACATCCTCGCCACCGGCAAGGCGTTCCCGTCGCAGATCCTCGCGGTGACCTTCACCAACAAAGCCGCGCGCGAGATGAAGATCCGCATTGGCGTGCTGATCGGCGAAGGCAATGTCGAGGGCATGCCATGGCTCGGCACCTTCCACTCGATTGGCGTGAAGCTGCTTCGCAGACATGCCGAACTCGCCGGTTTGCGCTCCGACTTCACCATCCTCGACACCGACGACGTCGTGCGGCTGATCAAGCAGCTGATCCAGGCCGAAGGTCTGGACGACAAGCGCTGGCCGGCCAAGCAGTTCGCCCAGATGATCGACGGCTGGAAGAACAAGGGGCAAGGCCCGTCCGACATCGCCGAGGGCGACGCCCGCGCCTTCGCCAACGGCAAGGGCCGCGAACTCTACAAGGCCTATCAGGAGCGGCTGAAGACGCTGAACGCCTGCGATTTCGGCGACCTGCTGTGCCACCCGATCCGCATCTTCCGCGCCAATCCGGACGTGCTCAAGGAATACCACAAGCGCTTCAAATACATCCTCGTCGACGAGTACCAGGACACCAACACCGCCCAGTACATGTGGCTGCGCCTCCTGGCGCAGCGGCCTCAAGGCAAGCCGATCTCCCCCCTTGAGGGGGAGATGTCCGGCAGGACAGAGGGGGGCGCCTCGCGCCGACAGGCTGGAGGGACAGCGCCCCCCTCTGTCGCCTCCGGCGACATCTCCCCCTCTAGGGGGGAGATCGGGCGCTCTTCGACTGACACCCGCGCCACCGTAAACATCTGCTGCGTCGGCGACGACGATCAGTCGATCTATGGCTGGCGCGGCGCCGAAATCGACAACATCCTGCGCTTCGACAAGGATTTTCCCGGCGCCACCATCATCCGGCTGGAGCGCAACTACCGCTCGACCGCGCACATCCTTGGCGCCGCCTCCCACCTCATCGCCCACAATGAGGGCCGCTTCGGCAAGACGCTGTTCACGGACCGCAACGATCCCGAGGACGGCAAGGTGCATGTCCATGCCGCCTGGGATTCCGAGGAGGAAGCCCGCGCCGTCGGCGAGACCATCGAGACCTACCAGCGGCAAAAGCACAATCTCAACGACATGGCGATCCTGGTCCGCGCCTCCTTCCAGATGCGGGAGTTCGAGGATCGCTTCGTCACGCTCGGCCTCAACTACCGCGTCATCGGCGGCCCGCGCTTCTACGAGCGCATGGAAATCCGCGATGCGCTGGCCTTCTTCCGCGTCGTCGCCCAAGGCGCCGACGACCTCGCTTTCGAGCGCATCGTCAATGTGCCCAAGCGCGGCCTGGGCGAAGCCACCATCCGCCAGATCCACGACACCGCGCGTGCGCTGCGCATCCCGATGCTGGAGGCCGCCGCCAAGCTGGCCGAAAGCGACGAGTTGAAGCCGAAGCCGCGCGCCGCACTTCGTGAAGTGGCGGCCAATTTCGAGCGCTGGCAAAAGGCGCTGGAAACCACGCCGCACACCGAACTCGCCGAGTCCATTCTCGAAGAGAGCGGTTACACCGACATGTGGAAAAACGACCGCTCGGTCGAAGCGCCCGGCCGGTTGGAAAACCTGAAAGAGCTGATCCGCTCGATGGAAGAGTACGAATCGCTGCGCTCCTTCCTCGAACATGTCGCACTGGTCATGGATGCCGAGCAGAATGCCGGGCTCGACGCCGTCTCGATCATGACGCTGCATTCGGCCAAGGGCCTCGAATTCGAGACCGTCTTCCTGCCCGGCTGGGAGGAAGGCCTGTTCCCGCACCAGCGTGCGCTGGATGAAGGCGGCCGCTCCGGGCTGGAGGAAGAGCGCCGCCTTGCCTATGTCGGCCTGACTCGTGCCAAGAAGAACCTGCATCTTTGGTTCGTCTCCAACCGCCGCATCCACGGCCTGTGGCAGTCGACCATCCCGTCACGCTTCCTCGACGAACTGCCGGAAGCCCATGTCGAAGTCGCCGAAAGCGGCAACAGCTATGGCGGTTATGGCAATTCCTACGGTGGCGGTTCTTTTGCCTCCGGCCGTGGCGGCCAGGGCGCAGGACGGCAGAACCCCTATGGCGCCTCGCGCTTCGACACTGTCGGCGCCGACGCCGAAAAATCCGGCGCCTTCTCCAACACCTATGCGACACCGGGCTGGCAGCGCGCGCAGGCCAACCGCACCGAGGCGACCGACCGCAACTGGGGCTCGCGCTCCGGCCACCAGGTCGAGCGCATCGGCTATGGCGAGACGGACAGCGGCTACGGCGCCGGCCGCACCTCGGTCAAGGGCCGCACCATCGACGGCGAACTGGTCGCCAAATCCGTCGCCGACAAGCCCTCCCCCTTCAGCGTCGGCGACCGCGTCTTCCACCAGAAATTCGGCAACGGCAACATTTCGGCCATCGAGGGCAACAAGCTGACCATCGACTTCGACAAGGCCGGCCAGAAACGCGTGCTGGACGGGTTTGTGGCGGCGGTGTGAAGATGGCGTTTTCCCGCGGACAGCTCCCACCTTCGTCATCCACGGGCGGAGCAGGAGCGAAGCGACGTCGCGGAGACCCGAGGATCCATGCCGTGACCTTGGCCGTGGAGTGCAGCTGAGCAGAATTCTCCACCGTAGTGACGCGTTGAAGTCGCGGCATGGATCCTCGGGTCTGCGCTGCGTCGCTACGCTCCTTGCTTCGCCCGTGGATGACGAAAACGATGAGCGTCTCCGCCAATCGTCAAGGCATGCGATCCGCCAACGAAACCCTCACCTGTACCTTGCCTGGTTCCATTTATGCCCCAGCAGCGACAGGATGATGATCAGGCCGTTGAAGAACTGCACGTAGAAGCCGCTCAATCCCGCCGCCACGACGCCGGTCTGGATGAAGGACACGGTGACCGCACCGATGGCGCCGCCGACGACCGTGCCGATGCCGCCCCAGGTCGGCGTGCCGCCGACGAACACCGAGGCCAGCACCGGCAGGAGGTAGCCGTCGCCGGCGGTCGGCCACCAGGTGAAGTTGATCATCACCGAGAAGGTGCCGGCGAGCGCAGCCCCGATGCCGACGAAGACGAACACTTTCACCCGCACGCGCTTGACGTCGATGCCCATCTGCTGGGCGCTGTCGGGATTGTCACCGACCACCCTCACCTGCGCGCCGAAGCGGTGGCGGTTGTAGAGCATCGCCGACAGCACGACGAAGCCGATGGCCCAGAAGATCTGCACCGGAATGCCCAGGAGCTGGCTGGAGAAGATCGTATAGGCCCAGCTGTCGCTGAGGCTGGTCAGCGCCATCGACTTGCCTTCGTTGATGATCTGGATCAGGCCGCGCAGCAGGAAATTCATGCCGAGCGTGGCGATCAGCGACGACAGCCCGCCATAGACCACCAGCGACCCGACCAGGAAGCCGAGCAGCATGCCGGTGACGAGTGCGGCGGCGATGCCGAGGAACGGATCGTAGCCGGCCTGCACGACCAGCGCGAAAACCCATGAGGCAAAACCCATCGTCGCCGGAAACGACAGGTCGATCTCACCGCAGGTGACGACGAAGACCAGCGGCACCACCACGAACAGCGCAACGGGGAGCGTCGTCAGCACCGAGCGGTAGAGATACCAGGTGGTGAAGACGGTCGGGTTGGCGATCATGAACACCGTCATCATGACGATGAACACGGCGAGCGTGCCGAGCGCGGCACGGTTGTCGAGGATGAAGCCGCGCATCCAGTGATCGGAAGGGTGTTTCCACTCTTTCTGGGCACTGGGGCGGGCAATGCCGGAGGACGGCTCGTGCAGATCTGGCTCCATGGTCTTGCTCATCGTGCTCTCTGCTCCGCGTCGCCGGCATCGTGCAGTCCGGCCAATCCGCCGGGATGCGCGACCTCTTCCATGAAGTTGATGAGATCTTCGGCCGACTTGACCTCGCTGCGGTCGGTCGTCAGTGCGACCTTGCCGCGATCCAGCACGACGAAGCGATCGGCGATGTCGAAGACATGATGGATGTTGTGGCCGATGAACAGGATCGAGCGGCCGCTCGCCCGCACCTGGCGCACGAAATGGAACACCTTGGCGGTTTCGGTCAGCGACAGCGCCGTCGTCGGCTCGTCGAGGACGATCAGCTCGGCCTGCTTGTAGATGGCGCGGGCGATCGCCACGCCCTGGCGTTCGCCGCCCGAAAGCTGGCCGACGATCGACTGCGGCGTGAACACTTTCGAGGTGAAGCCGATCTCGCGCATCAGCCGGCTCGCTTCCTCGATCTCCTTGTTGACCCTGAGAAAGCCCATGAAGCCGGTCAGCTCGCGGCCCATGAAGATGTTGCGAACGATGGTCTGCTGCACGGCCAGCGCCCGGTCCTGGAACACCGTCTCGATGCCGGCCTCGCGCGAACGCGCCGCACTCCACCCGGTCACCGGCTTGCCGCGCACGAGGATTTCGCCGCTGGTCGGCTTGACCACGCCGGACAGGATCTTGATCAGCGTCGACTTGCCGGCGCCATTGTCGCCGAGCAGGCCGACGACCTCGCCGCGGTCGACGCTGAGATTGACCCCGCCCAGCGCATAGACCTGGCCATAGGACTTGCTGATGTCGCGCAGTTCGATGAGGCGTTCTGCCATCGGATCCTCGCTTGATTGTCTGTTGCCGGCTTTGTCGCCAGCGGTCCCGCCGGCCGGGGCCTGAGATCCCGGCCGGCGGCTTGGGAGGTCAGCGCAGCGCCTGCTTGGCGAGCTCAGCGACGATCTCGTAATTTTCGGGCGTGACGAAACCGGCGCCGGTGTCGACATTCATCGGCGCCAGCCCCAGAACAACCTGCTGGCAGAGGCTGAGGATCGGCAGATAGCCCTGCAGGAACGGCTGCTGGTCGGCGGTCAATTGCACCCAGCCGCCCTTGAAGCCCTCGACGATCTGCGGGCTGGTGTCGAAGCCGAAATTGAATATCTCGCCCGCCTTGCGTCCGGCCGCCTGCATGTAGGTCGATACATTGCCGAGCATCTGCCCGCCGGGATAGCCGACCGCCTTGACGTCGGGATTGTTGAGCAGCGCCGCGGTAATCACCGGAATGGCCAGATTGGGATCGGACGCCCATTCGCCGCTCGGCGGAGAGGACAACTGGATGACCTCGACGCCAGCGTCCTTGAGCGCGGCCACCGTCCCGCGCTCGCGCGCGCCGCGGCTTTCGTTTTCGAACGGACCGATCATGATCGCCTTGTCGCCGGCCTTCAGCTTGCCCAGCTTGAACGCCTCGGCGCCGAGCGCGCGGCCCTGCTGCTCCTGCTGGGCGCCGACATAGCCGCCGCCGAACGCTTCCACCACCTTCGGCACCGGCACGTTCTGGTACATCATCTTGATGCCGTCCTTGTGTGCCTGTTCGGCCAGCGGCATGATCGACGCGTCGCCCGGGTGGCCCATCATGGCGATGCCGTTGGGCTTGACCGCGACGGCCTCACGCAGTTGCTGCACCATCTTTTCGATGTCCCACTGGGAGAAGATGTAGTCGACCTTCGGCCCGAGATCGGCCTCTGCCTGCTTGGCACCATTGTAGACGATGGTGCCGAAAGCGTCGCCCTCGGCGCCACCGACGAAGAAGCGGATGTGGACGTCCTTGCACCATTTGGCGTCGAGCGCCCGCGCGGGCAAGGTGGAGATCGCAGCGGCAAGCATCGTGGCGGCGGCCACGACGGTCGAGCGCAGAACTGTCCTTCTCATCGTCATGCTCATGCACTTATCCTCCCTTTTTGTCCTCGCAAGCGAGGGGTTCGACATTCGCTTCGGCAATGTGCGTTGCAGACATCCCGGCCGGCTCCTCCCGCCGGCCGATCCTCACATCGGGTTCGGCAGGTAGCTGGCCCCTCCCCGGCATTGCTTGAGATATTCAAGCGCCCGCACCTGGCCGGTGATCTCGAGGTCGCCGCGATAGACCGGGTCGTGCCAGCCTTCGATATCGATGGCCCCCTTGTAGCCGGCCAGCCGCAATTCGCTGATCACCCGCGTCCAGTCGCTGTCGCCGAAACCGGGCGTGCGCATCTGCACGAAGGGCAGCCGGCCGAACACGCCATGCTCGCGGATGACATCCCAGCGCACCGTCGCGTCCTTGCCGTGGACATGGAAGATACGGGGCGCCCATTTGCGGATCTGGGGTATCGGATCGATCAGGTAGACGAGTTGATGGCAGGGCTCCCATTCCAGCCCGAGATTGTCATCGGGCACTTCGTTGAACATCAGCTCCCAGGCGTCCGGATTGTGGGCGATGTTCCAGTCACCGGCGGCCCAGTTGCCGTCCATGGCGCAGTTTTCGAAGGCGATGCGCACCCCCCTGTCGGCGGCACGCCTGGCTAACGCCCCCCAGACCTCCCTGAAGCGCGGCAGGCTGTCGGTCAGCTTCTTGCCGCGCAGGCGGCCGGTGAAGCCGCTGACCATCGAGGTGCCGAACAGATGCGCATTGTCGATGACCGTTTCCCAGGCCGCGAGCACGCCGCGATCGACCTCGCCGTCTTCCAGCGGATTGCCGAAAACGCCGAGCGAGGACACGGTGACGTCGGCATCGCCGATCGCCTCGCGGATCTGGCCGGCGAGAAGCGGCAGGTCCTTGCCGCCAAGCGTTTGCCAGAAGAAGGGCTGGATGCTCTCGAAGCCGTGCGGCAGGATCTGTTTGACGTAAGCCGCCGGGTCGTCGAGATTGGCCCGCACCATGGTGCCGATCCGGATGTCGAGAAGCGGGTTCGGCGTCATTGTGTGTCCTCTGCGATTGTCACGCGGCGGCCGGTCTCGGCGCTTTCGATGGCGCCGAAAACCATGGCCAGGCTCTTGATGTTGTCGGCGCCGCGCGTTTCCGGCTCGGTGCCGGTCTCGATGGCGTGCACGAAATCCTGGAGAATGCCGAGATGGCCGCCGACGCGATCGGACGCATCGAGCGGCGGCACCGCGATCGGCTGGGTTTTGTCGAACATTCCGTCGCGGCCCGGCATCACTGCTTCTGCCCTCAGCTCGTCATTGCCGTCCCAGAGCAGGCTGCCGCGCTCGGCGACGATGCGCCATGTACTTTCCCAACTGGTGCGGAAGCCGGCGGCGCACCAGCTCCCGGCATAGGTGAAGACCTTGCCGCGGCCGAGATCGAAGACGGCGCTGGCCGACGATCCCTGCCGGTACCAGGAATTGGCCGGCTCCCATTCCTGGCAATAGACGCCGGCCGGCTCGCCGGCGACCATATAGCGGGCGGCGTCGAATGTGTGGATCGCCATGTCGAGCAACAGCACATGCGCCATCTCCTCGCGAAAGCCGCCGAAATGCGGCGCGACGAAGAAGTCGGCGTGGATGCTGGTCGGCGTACCAATGGCGCCGGAATCCAGGAACCTGCGGATGCGCCTGACATTGGCGACATAGCGGCGGTTCTGCACGACGGCGTGAATGCGCCCGGCGCGGCGAGCGGCCTCGACGATGGCGCGCGCATTTTCCGGACTGTCGGCGAGCGGCTTTTCCGTCAGCAGATGGCAATTGTGGGCAAAAGCGGAAAAAGCGACTTCGCGCCGGGCGGCTGGAACCACCACGTCGAACACCGCTTGCGGTTTGGTCTGGTCGAGCACGGCGTCGAGATTGCTGCCGATGACGGCATTGGTGAGGTCGTATTCGCGCGCCCTCGCCCGTGCCCTGTCGGCATCGAGATCCACGAGGCCGATAAGGGTGAGCCCGTGGATCTGCCTGATGGCATCGAGCCAGGCCTTGCTCATCGCTCCGCAGCCGACCAGGACGACATCGATCATCCAGCGCTCCTCCTCCGCTCGGTCCCTCCAGACCGATCGTCACGGCATCCACGGCAGGACCGTAAACGTTTTTCCGTAAACGTTTACGAGAACACACCCGAAGGCGTAGAATGTCAATCGGCCCTTGGCGAAATTCGTCTTACCGCCTTGGCCTGAGCGGCTACCGGTGCTAGCCAAGCAAGGGGGAGAACAGTCTCTTGGCGTCCAGCATTCACGACCTTGCCCGTCACTTGAACATATCGATCGGCACGGTGTCGCGGGCGCTGAACGGCCGCGCCGACGTCAATGCCGACACGCGCCAGCGCGTGCTCGAGGCGGCCAGGACGCTGAACTATTCGCCGAACCAGTCCGGCCGCAGCCTGAGGCAAGGCGCCACCCGTTCGATCGCCTTCATGCTGCAGCCGCATCCCGGCGACCAGCAATATGGCGAGCCGTTCTTCATTCCGTTTCTGATCGGGCTGCAGGCCAGGCTTGCCGAAAGCGGGCTCGACCTGACCGTGGTCATGGGCGCGCCGGGCGACTACCAGCAGGAGCGCCTGCGCCGTGTCGTCGAGACGCGCCGCGCCGATGCCGTGCTGCTGGCCTGGACGCGGCGCGAGGACGAGCGCATCGACTATCTCACGCAAGCCGGCTTTCCGTTCGCCACGCTCGGCCGCAGTCGCTCCGGGGCCAAGTCCTATCCTTCCCTCGACCTCGATTTCGAGAAGGCCGGCGCCGACGCCGTCGACCGCCTTGTGGCGCGCGGTCACCGCCGTATCGCCGCTATCCGCCCGTCGCTCGACCTCAATTTCGGCTATCTGTTCCTCGCCGGCTACCGCAAGGCCTTGCGGCGGCACGGCATCGAGGTCGACCCGGAGCTGATCGCGTCCGGCTTCATCAACGAGGCCGGCGGCTACAAGGTGACGCCCCAGGTCATGCGCTCCAAGGCCCCGCCGACCGCCATCATCTTCAACAATGATGCAATGGCGCTGGGCGGCTGCAAGTCGCTGGCCGAGATGGGCATCAGGCCGGGCCAGGACATGGCGGTAACCGTCATCGTCGACACGCCGCTCTGCCGCTATTTTTCCCCGGCGTTGACCGCCTTCCGCCCGGCGCTGGAGCCAATGGGACAACGGCTTGCTGAAATGCTGCTGGCGTCGCTTCCCGCCTTCGCCGGCCCGGAGGGGCCGCGGATCATCCGCGAAGTCTGGCCGCTGGAACTGGTGGCGCGCGACAGCGATTGATGGTGGCAGCAGGGCCGCCGATGTCGTCTCCCCTCAAACAGCACACCGGTGCCGCAGTGCACCGGCCGCAACCTTGAATGCGCGGGAGGCGCTGCAGGTTCCGGATCGCGCCACAACCAGGGCGATCAGCGAGAGCCGGCCTTAAGACACTGGCGCCGCTCCGCCCTCTGCCGTGCGCCGTGCGATAAACTCATCCAGCACGCCTGATGTGGCGGCAGCCGTTGCCGGCGGCGCGAAATCGGCAAGCACCCGCCTCCAGACACCGGTGGCGCGCTCGCTCGCTGTCTTCGAGCCGCTTTGCGTCCAGTTGCCGAAATTCGACCAGTCGGCCACCAGCGGTTCGTAGAAGGCGGTGCGGTAGCGCGCCATGGTGTGACCGGCCGAGAAGAAGTGGCCGCCCGGCTGCACCTCGGCGATCGCCTCGAAGCCGATCGTATCGGTGTCGCCGGGCGTCGCGGCACAAAGTTCAGCCACCGTCTGCAGCGCCTCGATGTCGGTGATCAGCTTCTCGAAGGAGACACTGAGGCCGCCCTCCAGCCAGCCGGCGGCATGGATGCACATCGTCGCTCCGGCCAGCACCGAGCCCCACAGCGCGAACTGCGTCTCGTGCGCGGCCTGCGCGTCTGAGATGTTGGCCGCACTGCCGCCGCCGGAACGCCACGGCAGTCCGGTGAAGCGCGCCAGCTGACCGGCGCCCAGCGTCGCCTTGACATGCTCGGGCGTACCGAAGGCTGGCGCGCCGGATTTCATGTCGACATTGGAAGAGAACGAGCCGTAGACGACCGGTGCGCCGGGCCGCACGATCTGCGCCAGCGTCAGCCCGGCCAGCGCTTCGGCATGCTGCAGCGTCAGCGCGCCGGCGACCGTGATCGGCGCCATGGCGCCCGCCAGGCAGAACGGCGTGATCACGGAGATTTGGCCCGCGCGGGCGAAATCGATGATGCCTTGCGCCATCGGGATGTCGAGCTGGCGCGGCGAGTTGGTGTTGATGACGGTGTAGCAATATGCATTTGCCAGAAACTCGTCCTGCGACAGGCCGCGCGCCAGACGAATCATCTCGAACCCGTCCTCGACTTGCGGGGTGCCGCGCGCGAAGACGAACGGGAGCTTGTCCGACAGCGTCAGCTGCGCGCGGTTGACGGCATAGTGGCGAAAGCGGTTGTCGACATCCTGCGGTTCGATGCAGGGTCCGAGCATATGCAGCACGTCGAAATGCTGCACCAGCCGCATGAGATCCTCGAAATCCGCCAGTGTTCCCGGCCGCCGGCCGCGCTCGAGATCCGTGACGTTCGGCGCCCCGCATCCGGCGAGGAAGGTCATCGAGCCGAGCTCCAGCGTCAGATCGCGGGCGCGCGAACCGGCGTGAGCGTGGATCGATCTCGGCGCCGAGGCGAGTGCCGCCGTCACCATGTCGCGGCCGATGCGCACCATGTCGGTGTCCGGATCGACCAGCGCGCCGGCGCTGGCGAAGTGCTCACGCGCCTGCGGCAGCAGCACCTTGATGCCGAGCTCTTCCAGCACCCGCAGCGCCGTGTCGTGAATCGCGGCCACTTGATCGTCCGAAAAGATCGGCTGCGGCAGGAACGGGTTCTTCAGCGAATGGTAGTTGGGACGGCGGCTGCTTTCGCTGCCGGCCTCGCCCGTGCGTCCACGCCGGCGTTCGCGCCTGCCGTCCCGTGCCGCGTCATCGACCATCGGAAATCCTCCTCATTGCCGCATTGCCTTGCCCTCGGGATCGTAGGGCGAGGCCGCGACGACACGCGCCGGCCGTTCCTCACCCACGACATGCACGGAGAGCGCGGTGCCCTCGCCTGCGAAATCGCGGTCGACCAGCGCCAGCGCCAGGCTCTTGCCGACCGTATAACCGTAACCGCCCGAGGTGACGAAGCCGACGCGCCGGCCCTGATGCCAGACCGGCTCGAAGCCACCGGCATCGGCGTCGAGCGCATCGATTTCCAGCGTCACCAGGCATTGGCCGCTGCCGGCCTCCCGCTGCTTCAACGCTGCTTCGCGGCCGATGAAGCCGCTCTTGCCGAAAGCGATGAAGCGGTCGAGACCGGTCTGGCCCGGCGTGTAGCCTTGCGTGAATTCGCGCGACCAGATGCCAAAGCTCTTCTCCAGCCGCAGTGCATTGAGCGCGTAATAGCCGATTTCGGCAAGGCCGAGATCCTCGCCCGCCGCCAGCAGCGTTTCGCGCAGAGTGGCATGCATGGTCACGGGGCAACTGATTTCGAAGCCGAGCTCGCCTGATATAGACAGCCGCGCTACACGGGCCTGCACCATGCCGATGTCGAATGTGCCGCAGGCCATGAACGGCAGCGCTGCGCCGGACACATCCTGATGCGTCGTTCGCTCCAGTATTTTGCGCGCATTCGGCCCCGTCAGCAGGAAGCCGCTCATCGTGTCGGAGAGGTCGTCGACGGTGACGCCTTCAGCCGCATGGCTCTCGAACCAGCGCATGTGGAATTCCCGGAGATAGTAGGAGCCCATCAGCCAATAGCTGCCGCCGCCCCAGTTGAAGACGGTGAGGTCGCCCTTCAGCCGTCCGTCACGACCGAGCATCGGCGCCAGGCCGGCCCGCCCCGGCTTCGGCAGCCTGCAGGCGAGCAGCCGGTCGAGCCAGGCTTCCGCACCTGGCCCCGCCACCGCATAGCGCGAATAGGCCGAGATATCGACGAGACCGGCGGCGCGCCGCACCTGCAGCGCCTCGTCGCCGACGATGTCGAAGGCGTTGGAGCGCCGCAGCGTCGTGTTCTCGGCAAATTCCATCGGCGCGAAATAGGCCGGGATTTCCAGTCCCCAGGAAGCCGTCCATTCGCATCCCGCGGCCGTCATGCCGTCATAGGCGCCGGGGCGTTTCAGCGGCCGGCCGGCGGGCAGCCGTTCATTGGGAAAGGTCATGACGAAGCGGCGCGAATAGAACTGGCGCGTCGTCTGCCTGAGATATTCCCGGTTGGCGGCGAAGGCGCCGTAGCGAGCGATGTCCATGCCGAAGATGTCGGCCTGCGGTTCGCCGAAAATCATCCACTCGGCCAGCGACTTGCCGACGCCGCCGCCCTGGCTGAAGCCGGCCATGACGCCGCAGGCAACCCAGTAGTTCCTCAGCCCGCGCACCGGCCCGACAATCGGATTGCCGTCCGGCGTGAAGGTGAAGGCGCCGTTGATCCATTTGCGGATGCCGGCCGTCGCCAGGCAAGGAAAGCGCTCATGCGCCTTGGCGAGTTCGGGGCTGATGCGACCGATGTCTTCCGGGATCAGCTCGATGCCGTAGTCCCACGGCGCGCCATCCATGTTCCAGTGCTTCGGGTTCTGCTCATAGACGCCAAGCAGCACGCCCTTGCGCTCCTGCCGCAGGTAGGAGAAGCCGTCGAGATCGACCGCGATGCCGATTTCCCGGTCAAGTGCTGCGATCTCGGGAATGTCTTCGGTGATGAAATAATGGTGCTCCATCGGCGTCACCGGCAGGTCGATGCCGGCCATGCGGCCGAGCTGCTTTGCCCACAGCCCGCCGGCATTGACGACATGCTCGGCGATGATGGTGCCCTGCTCCGTGACGACATCCCAGCGACCGTCGGCGCGCGGCTTCAACTCGACCACCCGGTTGCGCAGGATGATGTCGGCGCCGCGCTTTTTTGCAGCGCCGGCATAGGCGTGCGTCGTGCCGTACGGGTCGAGATGGCCTTCGTTGGAATCATGCAGGCCGCCAAGCACGCCGGTGACGTCGACGATCGGGCAGATCGCCTTGATCTCGTCGGGCGTGACAAGGCGCGCGGTCTCGATGCCAACCGACTGGAACACCGCCCAGGCCGATTTCAGCCACTCCCAGCGCGCGGGATCGCTGGCGATGTTGACGCCGCCGGTCATGTGCAGGCCGATATCCCAGCCGGATTCGGCCTCGATCTCGCGGTAGAGATTGATGGTGTAGTCCTGCAGCGCCGCCACGTTGGGGTCGGCGTTGAGCGCATGGAAGCCTGCCGCCGCGTGCCAGGTCGAACCGGCCGTCAGTTCGGCGCGCTCGATCAGCGCCACATCGCTCCAGCCAAATCGCGTCAGATGATAAAGGACGGAGGCCCCGACCACGCCACCCCCGATGACGACTGCGCGGTAGTGCGACTTCAAGGCTTCCCCTCCACGGTTAGTCCGAAGGCTGGAGCATATATGCACTGGACATAAGTGTCTAGTGCCGCCCGCGCGCATCGTTTTTCGTCGACCGCCGGCATGCACTGCGCGCTGTCACGCAAGCATCATGTTCGCGCCGTAGACCGCGTTTCGGGGAGGCTTGCGCGGCATCATCGATGTCGCACCTCTTTCAGTTTTTCGTCCCGCGGCCGCTCCGGCACATCCGTCACAAAGAGGATTATCCATGAAACACCTATATCGAACCGCGTCGCTCGGCGTCGCGCTGGCCTTGTTCACCGCCTTGACGCCGGCGCTCGCCGACAGCACCGCGACCGTCGGCGGCACGAGCTTTGTCAACAAAGGGCTGGTCGGCGTCGGCCGCATCCCGGCCGCTCAGCGCGACAAGTTCGGCGAGACGTTTGGTTCGGGCTCGGGCATGTCGATCGACACATCAGGCTGGACGCATGAGGCCGCCGGCTACAAAGGTTCGCTCTGGCTGCTGCCGGATCGCGGCTACAATGTCGTCGGCACCACCGACTACCGGCCGCGCCTCAACACCGTCGCCATCGAGTTTACCCCGGTGGCACCAGGTGCGGCACCTGCTGCCGGCCAGCAGCAGACCGGCGTCAAGGCAACGCTCGCCGACACCATGCTTCTCACCGACGACAAGGGGGCTGATGCCACAGGCCTCGATCCGCTCAACGGCGTGCGCGCGGCAAGCGGCGACATGCCGATCCTGCCGCAAGCCGACAATGGCAAGCTGGCGCTCGACAACGAGGCGATCGTGCGGCTGCCCGATGGTTCGATGTTCATCTCCGACGAATACGGCCCGAACATCTATCGGTTTTCCGCCGACGGGCATCTGCTGTCGGCAACCCAGCCACCGGCTGCGCTGGTGCCGATGCGCCACGGCACGCCGAACTTCGCCTCGGACAATCCGGGACCCGGTGCCGCCGAGCCCGATCCGAAGGATCCCGACACCGGCCGCCAGAACAATCAAGGCCTCGAAGGCATGGCGATGACGCCCGACGGCAAGTTCCTGATCGCCGTGCTGCAGTCGGCGGCCAGGCAGGACGGCGGCGATTCCGGCTCGACCCGCCAGAACACCAGGGCGCTGGTCTATGACGCGTCCGACCTCGCCCACCTCAAATTGGCGCACGAATATGTCGTGCCGCTGCCGGTGTTTAGGGATGCCAAGGGCAAGACCAAGGTCGCCGCGCAGAGTGAGATCGTGGCGCTCTCCGACAAGACCTTCCTGATGCTGGCGCGCGACAGCGGCAACGGCCAGGGCCTGAAGGGCGATGCCTCGCTCTATCGCCAGGTCAACGTCGTCGACCTATCCACCGCGACCGACATCGCCGGCGGCGCCTTCGACGCCGCTGACAAGCCGGTCGCCCCCAAGGGCATCGTCGACCCATCGGTGACACCGGCCAAGCTGACGCCATTCATCGACATCAACGACAGTGCCGAGCTCGGCCGCTTCGGCCTGCACAATGGCGCGCCCAACGACCAGGACAACCTTTCCGAGAAGTGGGAGGCGATGTCGGTGGTCAGCGTGCTCGATGCGAAGCTGCCCGACGACTACTTCCTGTTCGTCGCCAACGACAACGACTTCCTCGCCCAGGACGGTTTTCAGGTCGGCGCGCCCTACAAGGCCGAAGACGGCGCCAATGTCGACACCATGTTCCTGGTCTATCAGGTCACGCTGCCGGGTCTAGCCAAGAAGTAACGACCACTGCACGGACGGGCGCGCTTGGCGCGTCCGCCCGGAGCACTATTGCTGGTGTTTTTCCAGGCAGATTGATTGAGAAGGCTTACTTCAAGAACTCCGCGTCCTTCGGGACGCCCGCATCTATCGGCTCGGCGGTTCTGCTCGACACGGCCATGATCTTGCCGGCGGCCAACAGGTTGGGACGCACGAAGACCTGAGCGGGGCCGTTGACGCGGCTGTAGAGGTCGATGATGTCCTGGTTCATGAAGCGCACGCAGCCCGACGAAGCGTTCTTACCGATGGAATCCCACTCCGGCGTGCCGTGCAGCCGGTACATCGTGTCCTTGCCGTCGCGGAACAGATACAGCGCGCGGGCGCCCAACGGGCTCTGCGGGCCGGGCGGCATGCCGTCCTTGTATTTCGCCAGTTCCGGCCGGCGCTGGATCATCTCCGGCGGCGGCGTCCAGACCGGCCACTTCTTCCTCGCCTGGACCACGGCGCTGCCGGTCCATCCGAAACCGGCTTTGCCAAGGCTGACGCCATAGCGAATAGCTGTGCCGCCGTCGCGCACCAGATAAAGGAAGTGCTCAGACGCATCGAGGATCAATATCCCATTCCGGAAGCTTTGAGAACATGATTAGATCACGGCATGACCTGTCCCGTTGAATCGGCAATCATCGCGCACGCGACTTGAAACAAACCTTCGCCGAGCTGCCCGCCATGGACGAAAAAAATCCCCCGCGCCGGCGCACCGGCGACCTGACCAGCGGCCCGATCCCGCGCACGCTTCTGCTGTTTGCCCTGCCGGTGCTCGGCTCCAACGTGCTGCAGTCGCTCAACGGTTCGATCAACGCCGTCTGGGTCGGCCGTTTCCTCGGCGAATCCGCACTGACCGCCACCTCCAACGCCAACCTCGTCCTGTTCCTGATCCTCGGCACTGTGTTCGGCATCGGCATGGCGGCCACCATCCTGGTGGCCCAGTCGGTCGGCGCCCGCGACCTGCCCGAGGCGCGCCGCATCGTCGGCACCAGCGCGACGTTCTTCTTCCTCGTCTCGGTTATCTTCGCGGTCTGCGGCTGGATCTGGGTCGACGCCATTCTCAACACGCTCGGCACACCGGCCGATGCCTTGCCGCTCGCGCGCTCCTATCTGCGCATCATCTTCGTCGCCGTGCCGATGATGAACCTTCTGTCCTTCGTCATGACCGTGCTGCGCGGTGCCGGCGATTCACGCACGCCCTTCTTCTTCATGGCTCTGGCCGTCGTCCTCGACATCGTGCTCAACCCATTGCTCATCCGCGGCATCGGACCGTTTCCCGAACTCGGCATCGCGGGCTCCGCCACGTCCACGCTGATCGGCCAGACGGTAAGCGTGATCGCCATCCTGATCGTGCTCTATGTGCGCAAGCATCCGCTGCGGCTGGCCGGCGCCAACCTCGCCCTGCTGCGGCCCGATCCCACCTTGCTTCGCATCGTCGTCGTCAAGGGCGTGCCGATGGGTCTGCAGATGATCGTCATTTCGGCGGCGGCACTGACGGTGATGGGCATCGTCAATTCCTACGGCTCACAGGTCGCCGCCGCCTACGGCATCGCTGCCCAGCTGTGGACCTATATCCAGATGCCGGCGCTCGCCATCGGCGCCGCGGTGTCCTCGATGGCGGCGCAAAATGTCGGCGCCGGGCGCTGGGACCGGATCGGCCGCATCGCCGCCTCCGGTGTCGGCTTCAACCTGGTCCTGACCGGCGCACTGGTTGCAGTGCTGTCGGTTTTCGACCGTTCGGTGCTGAGCCTGTTCCTGAGCAGCGACAGCGCGGCGATCGACATCGCCGTCCACATTAACAATGTCGCCTCGTGGTCGTTCATTCTGTTCGGCATAACCATCGTGCTGTTTGCCACCGTACGAGCCACGGGTGCCGTGATGCCGCCGTTGATCATCCTGGTCATTTCGGTGCTGGTCGTGCGCACCGGCTTCGCCTATTTCATGCGTGGCGTGATCGGCGAGGAAGCGCTGTGGTGGAGTTTCCCGGTGGGTTCGATCAGCTCGCTTGTACTGGCGGCGGCCTACTACCGTTTCGGCCGCTGGCGCACCACGCACATGATCGAGAACAGACCGGCAGCCGGCGAGCCGCCGGACACCGGTCTTGGCGTGCCACGCGGACGCGCGCATCTTTCGCCTGAAACACCGAACGGCTGAAGTACCCGTCAGGCCATGGACATGGCGGCAGGGCCGCAATTGATTGCCGCCCTGCCCGTCACGCCAGACCCGGCGCAAATGAACCTATTTGCAGGAGAAGCCGGGCGCGATCTTGCACTTGCCGGGACGTGGCCTGTGCGGCCGATGGTGCGGAGGACGGTGCGGCTTGTGCCAGTGTGGCGGCCGATGCGGCGGACGCACGATGATGATTGGAGGGCGAACGATTTGGGAGCGTTCGAGATAACCGGAGCTGGCCCAGCCACTCACGCCGCCGCCATGAATTCTGCACCAGCCCGGCTGGCAGCCGGTGACATTGACCCTGAAGCCGCCGGGCAGCGTTCCGACCCTGGCATATCCCGCTCCCGGCCCGCTACGGACATTGAGATTGGTCGTGGTGTGGGCGCTGTAAGCGAAGGCTGCGGCGGACGTCCCGAAGACCGCAGCCATTATGGTTGCGAACACAAGCAGAAAACGAAATCTCATCAGTCCCCTCCATTCGAATCCTGGCCGTTCATCTGCTTCGGCCAAGACTGCCCTGCAAGAGGAGCGGCCAAGCCAAGAAAAGTCAACAGGTGAGCGGCCGTGCCCGTCCTGGCCAGCGGGACTGATGCCGGATTTTTCTTGGACATGGTTGAGGAATTTCCCGGTTGCCGCTTATTGGCTCTTCAACACCGCTGACATTTACTGTCTTTCGACAATTCACCGCGGGCAAAGGTGGATCCATGGGCAAAGGCAGGGTCGAGGCATTCACCGACGGCGCATCGCTTTCAGTTTTTCCGCCACCGATGCGGCAAGGTCGGCATAGCGCTCCTCCAGCCGTTCCGCGGCCTTGATGATCGAGAAATCATGGCCGAACTTTTCCAGCGCCATACGCAGCTTCTCGACGAACTCGGCTTGTTTCTCCAGGGCGGAAAAGAGCGTCTTCACCTGCGTTTCGCTGATGTCGGGGTTGGCCAGCATCTGCGGCACCTCGCGGCCCATCTGGTCGCCAATGGCGGTCTGTTCTTTCAGGATTGCAACCCAGTCCGTCAATCAGGAAATCTCCGTTTGTCCCCAGGCTGAAGTTTGTTTTGTCCCCAGGGCAAAATCTCTTTTGCGGAGGCAAAGGGCAACATGCGCAGCCTCGACCGAACTGGTCAACCCGACAAGGCGGGCAGAGGCTTGCGCCGGCCGGTTCCGGCGCTAAGTTCGGCGCCATCGAACAAGGAACCCATCGCCCATGATCACCGACGCCGAGATCCAGACCGCCCTGCCCGCGCTTGCCCCAGGCAATGCCGCCGTTATCACCGGCGCCGCCAGCGGCATCGGTCTGGCGGCCGCCAAGCGGCTTGCACTGATGGGCATGAAGATCGTGCTGGCCGATATTGGCGGCGCGCGGCTGGACGACGCCTCGCGCGCCGTTTCCGCGATTGCCGGCGACGATGCCGTGCTTGCCGTCGCCGCCGACGTTTCGAAGGCGGATGAGGTACACCGCCTCGCCGAAAGGGCGTTCGGCGCCTTCGGCGGCGTGTCGCTGCTGATGAACAATGCCGGTATCGGCGACAATCCCGGAAAGCCATGGGAAAACGGCGATGCCTGGAAGCGGCTGCTGGACATCAATTTCTGGGGCGTCGTGCATGGCGTCGAGGCCTTCGCGCCGCGCATGCTGGCCTCGGCCAGCCCGGGTTTGATCGTCAACACCGGCTCCAAGCAAGGCATCACCACGCCGCCCGGCAATCTTGCCTACAATGTCTCCAAGGCTGGGGTGAAAACCTTCACCGAGGGCCTGTCGCATGCGTTGCGCAACGAACCCGGCGCCCATGTCGCTGCCCATCTTCTGATCCCCGGCTTCACCTTTACCGGCCTGACCGAGGGCGCGACGGAAAAACCGGCCGCCGCCTGGACCGGCGAACAGGTTGTGGATTTCATGCTGGAATCCCTGACCAGAGGCGATTTCTACATCCTGTGCCCGGACAATGAGGCGGCCCGCCCGCTGGATGAAAAGCGCATGGCCTGGGCGATCGGCGATATCATCGAGAACCGCCCAGCCCTGTCGCGCTGGCACCCGGACCACAAGGACAGTTTCGCGGCGTTCATGAAAGGCTGATTTTCAGGCCGCCTGCTTTTTCGACCCGCGCTTCCTCGCCACAGCCTTCTTCGCCGCCGTGTCGGCGATCTGTTCGTCATGCCGCTTTGCCGCACGCTCGCATTTGGCGCGGATTTCCTCGACTTCGGATTCGGTCAGATGTTCGATGCCGATGAAGTGGTTGTGGCCCTTGCCGACCCGGATCAGTTCGTCGAGCTTGGCCTGGATTGCCGCGCCATCGCGGTTCTGAGTGTTCTGGATCAGGAAGACCATCAGGAAGGTGATGATGGTCGTGCCCGTGTTGATGACGAGTTGCCAGGTGTCCGAAAAACCGAAGAACGGACCGCTCACCGCCCAGACGGTTACGATCAGGCAACAGACGGCGAATGTCGGCGGCAGGCCGGCTATGCGGGCGACCCAGTTGGCAACCTTGGTGAAATGCTTTTCCATCTATCGAATCCCTCGACGCTGCGGCGCGATGAGAAACAACCAGCGACCGTTTCAGGTTCCCGATGCAAACAAATACCTCGCGCGCAATTGAATACACTCATAAAGTGCATAGGGCGAAAAACACACTTTATGGGTTGAATGTCACAGTAACCGTGCAGGCAAGAGTGCCTGTTCCTTCCGCTTCACAGCGGTTTGCCTCCAGCCCCTTCCGCCGCGCCACCCCCGCATGGCGGAAGGGGTTTCAATCCGACATGTTTGCGCAAGCTCAGACGGCGTCGTTTTCCCAGCGATCGAGGAACGTTTCGATCGGCATGGCCTGCATGTCGGGAACCGCTCTGGCCAGCTTTTCGACCGGCCAGTCCCACCAGGCGAGAGCTTCGATCCGCGCCGCGATATCCGGAGTGAAGCGTGGCCGGAGAGCCTTCGCCGGCACGCCGGCGACGATCGCATAGGACGGCACGTCACGCGTCACCACGGCGTTGGCGCCGATGACGGCACCGTTGCCGATGGCGATCCCAGGCATGATCACCGCGCCGTGGCCGATCCAGACATCATGGCCGATGGTCACGGCTTTCGCCTGCCGCCGCTCGCGGAAGGCGGCATCGACGCCCAGCCAGCGAAAATACTCGTTCGGCCGGTAGCTGAGCTTGTGCTGGGTCAGCCGCTCTATGGGATGCTCCAGCGCATTGATACGGCTGTTGGCGGCGATCGAGCAGAATTTCCCGATCGTCGTGTAGATCGCTTCACAGTGGCGCTCAAAATAAGAGAAGTCGCCGACATTCACCTCGCGCAGCACCACCCGCTCGCCGATCGAGGCATAGCGGCCGAGCTTGCACGCCTTCAGCTCCGCGGTCGGATGGATACGCGGCTCGGGGTCTTTCGGGACGAGGTTTTCGGAACGCTCCATGCCGGCGGCTTTACGCCTAGGCGATTGGTCCCGCAAGCGGGACCAATCGTCCCTCAGATCGTCTCCCAGCAAGGATTCGCCGAGCGAATGGTCCCGCAGCGGGACCATTCGTCCGTCCGGCTCCCGAAGAAACTAAGCAGCTTATTGCGGCTTGCCTTTGCTCCACACCACGCTCTGGCCGTAGAGCGGCACGGTGGTGACCGACATTTTGGCCGAGCCGTTCTGCACCTGGCGCGAATGCGAGAGATAGATCAGCGTCTCATTGGGCTTGTCGTAGATGCGGTTCACCACCTGCTTCTTCCAGATCAGGCTGATGCCTTGCTTGAACACCTCCTCGCCGCCCTCGCTCATGTCGATGTCGCCGATCGTGATCGGGCCGGTCTGGCGGCAGGAGATGGAGGAATCGGACGGATCCTCGAACCAGTTGCCCTTGTGCAGGCGATCGATGATGCCGCGGTCGAAATAGGAGACGTGGCAGGTCACGCCTTCCACTTTCGGATCCTTGATCGCTTCGACGATGATGTCGTTGCCGAGCCAGTCGACGCCGACCTTGCCGACTTCCTCGGCGACCGCGGCACCGGCGCCAACGACAACACACGCGGCCAACGCGCCGCCGATCAGTTTTCGCCCAATCAGTCCGTGCCCAATCAGTCGTGGCAAGGGAGCCTCCTGCGGTTCGAGTTGCCGGTCACAGGTGGGGCGAGCAGCCCGGCTTTGCAAGCAGATAGGTCGACACCACTGCGGTTGCGGCAACGCGGCACTTTGCCTGTGCGAGGCCGAACCGCTAAGACTGTCGCACAGGCGCGGCATTGAGCCGGCGCGGCGATTTCTGCAGACGGACTTTTCTGATGATGCGTTCTATCCTGGTCGGCATTCTCGTCCTGATGGCCGCCGGTATCGGCTGGCTGACCTTCGACTGGTACCGCGGCCATTATGGCGGCGAGCCCTTCGGCGCTGCCTTCACCCTGGTCGACCAGAAAGGCGCGCCGATCACCGAGGCTGCCTTCAGGGGTCAGCCCAGCGTCGTCTTCTTCGGCTTCACCCATTGCCCCGAGGTCTGCCCGACCACGCTGTTCGAACTGGCCGGCTGGCTGAAGACGCTCGGCGACGACGGCAAGAACCTGCACGCCTATTTCGTATCGGTCGATCCCGAGCGCGACACGCCGGAAGTGATGAACGCCTATGTCAGCAATTTCTCCGACCGCATCGTCGGCATCACGGGCGCTCCCGACAAGGTCCATGCCATGGCCAAGTCGTTCGGCATCTACTGGAAGAAGGTCGACACCGGCGACGGCGACTACACGATGGACCACACCGCCTCGGTGCTGCTGCTCAACGCCAATGGCGACTTTGCCGGCACCATCGCCTACGGTGAAAGCGCCGATACGGCCATCGCCAAGCTGAAGCGGCTGGCGGCGAAAGGCTAGAGCTTGATCCCGAAAAGTGGGAACCGGTTTTCGGGCAAGATCATGCTCAAAAAGAAACAGATTTCATGACCCAGACGCGCCTTTACTTCACCACCGGAAAGACCGAGTCCGTCAGCATTTTCGCGGCGCTTGAGGCAGCCTTCGAGGAAGAAGGGCTGCCGATCGCCGTCCTGGAGGTCGACGAGGACAAGGACATCCACGAAGTGTCGCTCTATGCCGATGGCGACGTCGATGCGGTCGAGACCCGCTTGAACGACATCCTTGCCGGCCTTTCCCTGTCGAAGCCGATCGAGCGCGAGGCCCTGCCCGACATCGACTGGGTGGCGCATTCGCTGGAAGAGCTGAAGCCGGTGCGTGCCGGACGTTTCTTCGTCCACGGCGCGCATGACCGCCGCAAGCGCCACAGCGGCGAGATCGCCATCGAGATCGAGGCCGGCCTCGCCTTCGGCACCGGCCACCACGGCACGACCGCCGGCTGCCTGGAAATGCTTGAAAGAGTGGTCCGGCGCGAGCATCCGCGCAATGCGCTCGACCTCGGCACCGGCAGCGCGGTGCTGGCGATCGCCGTCGCCAAGCTGGCGCATATTCCTGTGCTGGCCACCGACATCGATCCGGTGGCGGTGCGGGTGGCTGCCGCCAATGCGCGGCTCAACCACGTCAAGGCACTGGTGGAAACGGTGACCGCGCCGGGCTTTCACCACCCGGTCTTCGGCAAGCGCGCGCCCTTCGATCTCATCGTCGCCAACATATTGGCACGGCCGCTGATGCGGCTGGCGCCGCAAATGGCCGGTCACATCGCGCTCGGCGGCTCGATCGTGCTGTCAGGCATCCTCGACCGCCAGCGCGACGCCGTCATCTCGGCCTATGTCGGCCAGAATTTTCGCCACGTCAGAACCTTGCACCGCGAGGGCTGGGTGACGATCCACCTCAAGCATTGAGCCCGGGACCGACCGAGCTTGGACCAAGTTCCCCCGGTTGTCAGTCCAGCGATGCTGTAGCAGGTTGCGCGCAGCCGGAAATCGATTCCGATTTCCCGGTCCATAGGCTACGGTCCCGCCGATATCAGGATGCCCACAATGTTCCAGACCTTCGATTCCGCCGGCGACCCGGCCGTCGGCAAACCGCGCGTGGCGCTCCTGCGCCAATGGCTTGAAGCCAACGGGCTGGACGGCTTCATCGTGCCGCGTGCCGACGAGCATCAGGGCGAGTATGTCGCCGACCGCTCGGCGCGGCTGAAATGGCTGACCGGCTTCAGCGGCTCGGCCGGCGCCGCCATCGTCCTGCGCGACCGCGCCTTCGTCTTTGTCGACGGGCGCTACACGCTGCAGGTGCGCAGCGAGGTCGACCTGGACGTCTTTTCGATCGAAAGCCTGGTCGACAATCCGCCGGCTGTCTGGCTGAAAGACAATCTTGGCAAGGGCGCACGGCTCGGCTTCGATCCATGGCTGCACACGATCAGCGAGGTCAAGGCGCTGCAGGCCTCGGCCGACAAATCAGGCGCCGTGCTGGTGCCGCTCGACAAGAACCCGATCGACATCATCTGGAAGGATCAGCCCGACGCGCCGGTGGCCCCGGTCGAACTTCACCCGATCGGCTTTGCCGGCGAGCTCGCCAAGGACAAGCTCGCGCGGTTGGCGGCGGCGATCGCAAAGGACGGCGCCAGCCATGCGGTGCTGACCGACCCCTCCTCCATCGCCTGGGCCTTCAACATCCGCGGCGGCGACGTGCCGCACACGCCGCTGGCGCTCGGCTTCGCCATTCTTGCCGCCGATGGGTCGCACCAGCTTTTCATGGATAAGCGCAAATTCTCGCGCCAGGTCGCGGCCTATCTCACCCAACTCGCCGAGCCGCATGGGCCCGGCGAATTCCAAGCCGCGATCGTCGCCCTTGCCAAGAGTGGCGCGAAAATCGCGCTCGACCCGGTGCTGGCGGCCGACCGGCTGCGCATGCTGGTCGAGGCCAATGGCGGCACGGTGATTGCGGCAGCCGACCCCGCCCGCATCCCGCGCGCCACCAAGAACCAGGCCGAGATCAACGGCTCGCGCGCCGCGCATCGGCGTGACGGTGCGGCCGTGGCGAAGCTTCTGTGCTGGCTGGAGCGGCAAAAACCCGGATCGCTCGATGAGATATCGGTGGTCACCCGGCTGGAGGAGACGCGGCGGCAGACCGGCGAGGAAACGCAGATGCCGCTGCGCGATGTCTCCTTCGACACCATTTCGGGCGCCGGTCCGAACGGTGCCATCATGCATTACCGCGTGTCGCGCGCCACCAGCCGCAAGCTGCAGGCCGGCGAGTTGTTCCTGCTCGACTCCGGTGCGCAGTATCAGGACGGCACCACCGACATCACGCGCACCGTGCCGATCGGCCAGCCGACGCAGGAGATGCGCGAACGCTTCACGCTGGTGCTGAAAGGCATGATCGGCATTTCCACGCTGCGCTTTCCCGCCGGCACGCGCGGTTCGGAAATCGATGCCGTCGCGCGCATGGCGCTGTGGAAGCACGGCTGCGACTTCGCCCACGGCACCGGCCATGGCGTCGGCTCGTATCTGGCCGTGCATGAAGGCCCGCAGCGCATCGCCCGCACCGGCACCGAAAAGCTGCTCGAAGGCATGATGCTGTCCAACGAGCCGGGCTACTACAAGGAAGGCGCCTACGGCATCCGCATCGAGAACCTGATCCTGGTGACCCCGGCGCAAGAGATCGAGGGCGGCGACATCGCCATGCACGGCTTCGAGACGCTGACGCTGGCGCCGATCGATACCAGGCTGGTGCAGTCGGACCTCCTGACGCGCGACGAGTTGCACTGGCTGGACTCGTACCATACGCGCGTGCTGGCCGAGATCGGCCCGATGCTCGACGGCGAAACGCTTGCCTGGCTGGAAAAAGCCACCGCGCCATTGCCGCACGACGCGAAGATTTGAGGTGAGCTTTCTTTCTCCCCGTTCACGGGGAGAAATGCCCGGCAGGGCAATGAGGGGCAGCGCCTCCGTTCGAGGTAATTGCTGCGGCAGAGCCTTATCCGACGAACTGCCGCGCCAAAATCAGAACCGCAGCCCCCGCCAGAAACATCGACATCAGTCCGCCGCGCAGCGAAACCACAGCCGTAACCACCAGAGCCGCCCATTCCGCCGGCCCGGCATTCAACAGTTCCGGCGCCACCAGCGTCGTCAGCACCGCCGCCGGCACGGCGTTGAGACCGGCCTCAACGCGCGGATGGATGGTTTCGAAGCGGGAGATGACCAGATGCCCGCCGATGCGCGTCAGATAGGTCGCGATTGCGCCGGCGATGATGATCCAGAAGGTCGTGCTCATGGCCGCGCCTTTACGCCGCTGTGATGGGGAGGCAGGATGACCGCCAGCAGCACACCGGCAACAGCGCCGATCGAGACATGCCAGGGCGAGCCCACGGTCTTATAGGCGATGATCGAGGCGGCGGCGCTGGCGATGACCACCGGCAGCCACAGCGGCCGCTTGCGGAAGCCCAGCACGAGACCGAGGAAATAGATCGGCAGCAGGAAATCGATGCCGAGCGCATGCGTGTCGGGGATCAGCTTGCCGAACATCGCGCCAAGCGCGCTTTCGACGATCCAGAACAGATAGACCGGCAGGCCAAGTCCCAGATACCAGGCAAAGCCGACCGTCCGGCCCGATTGCGCCCGCGCTTCGGCTACCGCGAATTGCGGATCGGTGAGGATGAAATAACCAAGTGCCTGCTGGATGACAGGCCAGTGCGCGATGCGCCGGCCGATGCCTGCGGAATAGAGCACGTGGCGGAAATTGACGGCGAAGATCGACAGCACGATCAGCCACGGCGCCCCATGCTGGCCGAACAGCTGGATGCCGACCATCTGGCTGGCGCCGCCATAGACCAGCGCGCTCATCAGGAAGGCTTCCAGGACCGAGAAACCATTGTCGACGGCGAGCGCACCGAACAGCACCGCAAACGGCGCCGACGCCACCACGACAGGCATCGACAGCCGCACGCCCTGCCAGAAATCGCTTCTATCGCCGCTCTCGGAAATTGCTTGCGCCGACATGGCCTCTCCTTGATCAGGGCCTGATGTAGGAAGCGCTGCCTGCCTTGTCACACGAATTCGCTTGAGCCAAACGATCAGCGGAAATGATCGTCGGGTTGCCGGAGCCGGAGACTAGTCAAGCGAACCCTTGCCCTCGATCGCCCTGCCCCAGTCGAGCAGCGGCTTGGCGCGCAAGGTGAAATCGACGAGTTCATCGACCAGATCAGCCGTATGGATTCCGGCCGGATCGATGACATGCTGGACATAGAAATGCCGGTGGCGGATGGCGGCGACCAGATCGGGATCGCTGATTTCCTCGAAGCCGCGTGGCGTACGCTTCATACGGCCTTCGGTCTCGAATTCAAGCCGGTTCTTCTTCAACGCCGCCACCAGGCCGCGAAAATTGTCCGGCTTGGTCGCGATGGCTTTGCGCATCGCCAGCAGCAGCGCCGGTTCCGGCTGCCACCAGGCAATGTCGGCAAAACAGCGCTCAAGCCCGATATGCACGTAGAACACACCCTGCTCCATCTTGGTGCCGTCGGGCGACAGGATGGCCGATAAATGCCTGTTGTAGGGTCGCTTGTCTTTGGCGAAGCGCACGTCGCGATTGATGCGGAACAGCGACTTCTTGCGGTCGCCGCGCAGGCCGAGGCCTGCCTTTGCGAAGCGCTCGGTCAGCGTGTCGACGAGATCACTGAGCGGATCGCGCAGCTCCTTTTCGAACAGGTCGCGGTTTTCTAAAAACCACTCCCGGCTCTGGTGGAAATCCAGCGCCTTCAGGAACGGAATGGCTTTCGGGCCGAAACCCTTGAATGCGCCTTCCATCACGCCTTGCCGATCCGTACCAGCCAGCCATCCTCGTCGATCACCTCGATGCCGAGTTCGCTGGCAAGCTTGAGCTTGGAGCCGGCACCCGGCCCGGCGACCACCAGATCCGTCTTTGCCGAAACCGAGCCCGCGACCTTGGCGCCCAGGCGCTCCGCCATCGCCTTGGCTTCGGAGCGTGTCATCTTCTCCAGCGAGCCCGTGAACACGACCGTCTTGCCGGCGACCTCGCTGTCGGCCGAGACGTTGACGATATACGGCTTCGGCTTGACTTGGCGGAGCAACGCGTCAAGCACGTCGTCATTGCGCTCATTGCCGAAGAAGTCGCGCAACGCATCGATCACGGTATCGCCGATGCCGTTGACCGAGGGGAAAACCGTGTGTGGATCCTCCGCTGCCGCTGTCTCCTTGCCGACCCGGATCATCTCCTCGATGGTCGAGAAGGTGCGGGCAAGCACGGCGGCCGTCGTTTCGCCGATATGGCGGATGCCGAGCGCGAAGATGAAACGGTCGAGCTCCGGCTCGCGGCGCGAGTCGATGGCGGCGAACAGCTTGTCGAGGCCCTCATAGTTGCGATCCTCGACGCTGCGCACATTCTTGCGCGTCTTGCCCGATGCGGCCTCGCGCTGCCTTGCCTGCTCCTCGCGGCGTTCGGCCAGCGCCCTGGTGACGGCCGGACGGCGATTCCTGAGCGTGAAGATATCGGCGGCGGTCTTGATCAATCCCGCATTGAAGAACGTGTCTATGTTCTCCGCGCCGAGGCCTTCGATGTCCAGGGCGCCGCGTGACACGAAGTGGCGCAATCCTTCCACCGCCTGCGCCGGGCAGATCAGTTCGCCGGTGCAGCGCCGGCGGGAATCTTCCTTGCCGGTCTTTTCGTTGATCTCGCGCGTCGCCGGCGAGCCGCAGATCGGGCAAGTGTGAGGGAACTCGTAAGGCACCGCATCAGCAGGCCGCTTGTCGATGACGACGCTGACGATCTGCGGAATGACATCGCCTGCCCGCTGGATCACGACCGTATCGCCGATGCGCACGTCGATGCCATCTCGGATCGGCTCGCCGGTCGAGTCCAGGCCCTTGATGTAGTCCTCATTGTGCAGCGTGACGTTCTCGACCACGACGCCGCCGACAGTGACCGGCGCCAGCCGCGCAACCGGCGCCAGCGTACCGGTACGGCCGACCTGGATGTCGATCTTCTGCACGGTCGTCATCGCCTGTTCGGCCGGAAATTTATGCGCGACCGCCCAGCGCGGTTCGCCGGTTACAAAACCCCAGCGGCGCTGCAACTCCAGCTGGTCGACCTTGTAGACGACGCCGTCGATATCGTAGCCGAGCGCCGAGCGCTGCTCCTCGATCCGATGATAATGCGCGATCAGCTCCTCGGCCGATTTCGCCCGCACCATCAGCGGACTGATCTTGAACCCCCACTCGGCGAATTTCTGCACCGAATCATATTGGGTCGGAGCGGGATCCGCCGTCGTGTAACCCCAGGCATAGGCGAAGAATTTGAGGTTGCGGCTGGCGGTGACGGATGGATCCTTCTGTCGCAGCGATCCGGCCGCCGTATTGCGCGGATTGACGTAGTCCTGGCCGCCGGCCGCAGCCGATCGCTGCTTCAGCGCCTCGAATTCCGCATAGGTCATGTAGACCTCACCGCGGATCTCGATGATTTCAGGCCAGCCCGAGCCTTTCAGCTTCGCTGGAATATCGGCAATCGTCTTCAAATTGGCGGTGATGTCTTCGCCGACGGCGCCGTTGCCACGCGTCGCGCCCTGCACGAACACACCGTTTTCGTAACGCAGCGAAGCCGACAGCCCGTCGATCTTCGGTTCGGCTGTGAAGGCGATGTCGAGCTCCTTGTCGCGATCGAAGAACCGCCGCCCGCGTTCGATGAAATCCGTGACGTCATCGTCGGTATAGGCCTTGGCAAGGCTGAGCATCGGCACGGCATGGCGCACCTTGGTAAAGCCTTCCGCCGGAGCGGCTCCGACCCTGAGCGATGGCGAATCCTCGCGCACCAGCGCCGGAAAGCGCTCCTCGATGGCAAGGTTGCGCCGTGCCAGCGCATCATACTCCGCATCGGTGATAACAGGCGCATCTTCGGTATGGTAGCGCCGGTCGTGCTCGGCGATCTCTTCCGCCAGCCGCTTCAGCTCGGCTTCGGCCTCGCTTTCGGTCAGGGCATCAACGGGTTTTTCGGACATGCTTTCTTCCCCGAACGGTGGCGCTACACAATAGATCAGGATTTTAGGAAAATCATTCCTGAACAGCAGGATGGAGCCATATCCTGACTCGATCCCTGACATCAGCCGTTCTTATGCAGCTGTGGTGTTCTCGCGCAGCAACCGTTCGGCGGCCGCGCGCGCTTCATCGGTGATGGTGGCGCCGGCCAGCATGCGAGCGATCTCTTCCTGCCGCGCCGGCCGGTCCATCTCGGCGATGCCTGTGGCGACACGGTCGGTGGTGCCTGATTTGGAGATCAGGAAATGCGTCGCCGCGCGTGCCGCCACCTGCGGTGCGTGCGTCACCGACAGCACCTGGACGCGCTTCGACAGTCGCGCCAGCCGCTGGCCGATGGCGTCGGCGACAGCGCCGCCCACACCGGTGTCGATTTCATCGAACACCAGCGTCGGCGCCGAACCGCGGTCGGCCAGCGCCACCTTCAGCGCCAGAAGGAAGCGCGAAAGCTCGCCGCCGGAGGCCACTTTCATCATCGGCCCGGGCCGCGTGCCTGGATTGGTGCGCACCCAGAATTCGATCTGGTCGATCCCCTCTTCCATACGGCTCTCGGCCTCGCTCTTCATTTCCACGATAAAGGCGGCGCGTTCGAGCTTCAGGGCCGGCAGTTCGGCCATCACGGCCTTGGTCAGGCCTACCGCCGCCGCATGACGCAGCGAGGACAGCTGCGCGGCGGCAATGTCGTAGGTCTCGCGCGCGGCGGTGGCTTGCTTTTCCAGCCCGTGCAGGCGCTCCTCGCCGGCATCGAGATCGGCGAGATCGGCCGACATCGTGTCGCGCAGCTGCGCCAGATCGTCTACCGCGACGCTGTGCTTGCGCGAGGCCGCGCGCAGCGAAAACAGCCGCTCCTCCGCTTTCTCCAGTCGCTGCGGATCATATTCGGTGGCGCGCAATGCTGCCTCGACGCCCGATTGCGCCGCGTCGAGCGACAGCATCGCCTCATCGAGCGATTTGACGACATCGTCGAGCAGTCCGGGCGCCTCCGTCACCTTGCGCTGCAGCCGCCGCAACAGGCTGGCCAGTTGCGGCAGGGGCGAAGATGGGCCCGACAGCACATCCTGCGCGTCATGGATTTCGGAAGCGATCTTTTCGGCCCGCATCATAGACGCGCGCAATTCGGCAAGGTCGGTCTCCTCGCCCGGCTGCGGATCGAGCTTGGTCAATTCCGCCACCGCCGCGCGCAGATAGTCGGCCTCGCGCGCGGCCGCCGCCACCTTGGCGCGGTGGCGCGACAGCTCCTGCTCGCAGGCGCGCCAGTGCCGCCATGCCCCGCCGGTCGAGCGGACGGCGCCGAGATGGCCACCGAAAGCGTCGAGCACCTCGCGGTGCGCGCCGGGATCGACCAGCGCACGCTCGTCATGCTGGCCGTGGATCTCGACCAGCGCGCGCCCGACATCGCGCATCAGGGTGACGCTTGAAGGTTGATCGTTGACGAAAACACGGGTGCGGCCGTCCGCCGTCTGCAGGCGGCGCAGGATGATGTCGCCATCATCCTCGATCGCATTGTCGGCAAGCAGCGTACGGGCCGGATGATTGCGCGGCACGTCGAAGACGGCGATGACCTGGCCCTGTGCCGCGCCATGGCGCACCAGCGACGCGTCGCCGCGCGCTCCGAGCGCCAGCGACAGGGCATCGAGCAGGATGGATTTGCCGGCACCGGTTTCGCCGGTCAGCACCGAAAGACCCGGCTGGAAGTCGATATCCAGCTTCTCGATCAGGACGATATCGCGGATCGACAGTCTGGAAAGCATCAGAACCCGAATCTAGAACGGCACGCGACCATTTGCAGTCGCAGCGCCGCACTATCTTTTTGTTTGAGCACCGGATCAATCCGAAAAGCGCTGTGGCGCTTCAGTCGATGCTCATACGTCAGGCGCCGGTGATCATCTTCCCGGCTTTGGATATCCACGACCCGGCATTCTCGCGCGGTGCAAGCCCATTGCTCTGCAAGAGCTTGTAGGAATCCTTGTACCATGGGCTGTCGGGGTAGTTGGTGCCGAGCACGGCGGCGGCGGTTTGTGCCTCCGAGGTCAGACCCATCGCGTAATAGCTTTCGGTCAAGCGGGCGAGCGCCTCCTCGACATGGCGGGTGTTGGAATAGTTCTCGACCACGGTGCGGAAGCGCTTCACGGCAGCGATGTATTCACGCCGCTCAAGATAGTAGCGGCCGATCTGCATTTCCTTGCCGGCCAACTGGTCGTTGGCGAAGCGGATCTTTTCCTTGGCGTCTTCGACATATTCCGATGTTGGCCAGCGCGTGACCAGATCCTGCATCGTCTGGACGGTCTGGCGCGCTTCCTTCTGGTCCTGCGTCACGTCCTTGATCTGACGGTAGTAGCTCAAGCCGATGATGTACTGCGCATAGGCGGCGTCATCGGTCGACGGGTAAAGCGTGAGATAGCGCTTGGCCGAGCCGATCGCCTCATCGTAATTGCCCTGGCGATAGTCGGCGAAAGCGCCCATCACCATCGATTTGCGGGCCCATTCCGAATAGGGATGCTGACGGTCGACGGCGTCGAACTTGCGGCTCGCCTCCTGCAGGCGCCCGGCATTGAGATTGGCAAGGCCCTGATTGTAGAGAACATCGGCCGGCTCGGTCTGCTCGACATAGGTCGACAGGTCGATATCTTTCTCCGACGACATGCAGGCCGACAGAAAGAGCGATGGAACAACTACTGAAAGCGCCAGGAAAACAGCCCTCTGCGGTGCTTTCAATTGACCAACTCGCTTGAAGAACATGATTGGATCTCGCCCTTTCGGCGCTATTTCAATGCCAGTTGCATGCCATTGTTTCAAAACTGGTCCCCACTTTTGAACGACATGCATTAATCGACGGCAGCAGCCATAAACCATAACCGCCTTGCCCGGCAACGCTATCTCCGGCCAATCGCGCATTTTTGTGGCGGCCGGACGCCACTTGGACATCAATGCAATTTCACTGGCGGGTGGTGCATTCCTGCAACATTCGCTATCACCCATGGAACCCGAAAAAACTCTGGGAAATCAGATCATCCAGGGTGCGTAGAGTGGCGCATTGACGGCGTTCATCTCGGCGCTGCGGCCACGCTCACGGCGCGTCGTCTCGACGATCTCGAACGCCGTGCGGTCCGACAGCAGGCGGCGCAGGGCCGCGGCATTCATCCTGTGGCCGCCGCGATAGGAGCGGAAGCAGCCGATGAAGCGGGCGCCGGCCAGCGCCAGGTCGCCCATGGCGTCCAGCGTCTTATGTCGCACGAATTCGTTGGGGTAGCGCAGGCCGCCCATATTGATGACGCGGTTGTCGTCGCCGATGACCAGCGAGTTCTCCAGCGAGGAACCGAGCGCGTAGCCTGCGGCCCACAGCCGCTCGACATCCTTCATGAAGCCAAAGGTGCGGGCGCGCGCGATGTCACGACGGAAAATATCGGCATTGAGGTCGGAGGCAAACAGCTGACGACCGATCGCCGGGCTTTCGAAGTCGATCTCAATCTCGAAACGGGTCCCGTCATAGGGCCGAAACTCCGCCCACGAGGCGCCGTTCTCGATGCGGACCGGCTTGATGACCCTGATATAGCGCCGCTTGACCGAGAGCGTCTCGATACCCGCCTGATCGATGGCTTCGACGAACGCCATGGCGCTGCCATCGAAGATCGGAACCTCGGAACCATCGATCTCGACAGCGACATTATCGATGCCGAGCCCAAACAGCGCCGCCATGATGTGCTCGACCGTGGCGATATGCTCGCCGGCGGGATCACCAAGCATGGTGCACAGGTCGGTAGCGCCGACTTCCGAAACCAGGGCACGAAACTCGCGGCCCTGCTCCGCACCGTTGAAAAGCTGGAAAACGATGCCGGTGTCGGCATCCGCGGGCACGAAGCTGATGGACACTTCCTTGCCGCTGTGGACGCCGGTGCCGGTAAGCGACGCGCGCGTCTTCAATGTCGTCTGATAGTCGTGCAAGACAATCCCCATAAGCCCGTAATGCCTAGGTCCGCTTCTCCAGCCCGAGGGCGCGGCTCTTGTGTGAATCGGCTGGCAGGGTGACTTCCCCCGAAATCCCGGCAAACCGATGATGGTAGGCAGCGAAGATAATGTCCCGTCAGGGAGACTCCAAATCACGGTTTCTTACTCTGTGTAACCGCAAAATGGAATGAGTGCGACTTGGTAAGTCGTTGAAATCACATCATTTAAAACATTAACAGGCAAGCGATTCCTCGCTTGCCTGTTAACAAATGTTACAGTCCGTTTACCAATCAGTTGGCCTGGCGGCGCAGGAACGCCGGAATCTCCAGCTGATCGTCTTCCTGAGTCGTCCTCACCTGCGGCGTCAGGCGGCCCTGATCATCGAGCTGGCCGCGGCGCGGCGCATAGAGCTGCGCATCCTGGCTGGCGAGACGGCGCACTTCGGGCGCGGCCTGGCGCAGCTTGGGCTCGCGCGGCTGCGCCGGCTGCAGCCGTGCGGGTTCTTCCTCGCGGCGGGTCAGGCCATTGGTCAGGCGCTTCAGCAGGCCCATCGGTCCGCTGTTGTTCTCGTGGTCGACCGGGCGGCTCTTGGCATCCACCTCGGCCTTGACGACCGGCGGAAAGTCCTCGACGCGCGGCATGCGCTGCGGCGCCATGGCAACCGGCTGCGGCGCCTCGCGCTGCAGCATCTCGCGCGGCTGCGGGGCCGGCTGCATCTGCTGGACCACCGGCTGCGGCATCGGCTGGGCGGGCGGCGCCTGGAAGATCTTGCTCTGCGGGCGGAAATCTTCAGCGTGGGCGACCGGGGCCGGGCGCGCCTGCGCCATGGCCGCGGCATTGGCTTCGGCCAGATGGATGGCTTCCGCGACCGGGTCGATAGCGCGTGGCTCGTATGCCGCCTGCTGGACAGGCGCCGGACGAACCTCCGCGATCTGAGCCGCCGGGCGGCTGGCCGGCTTCGGAGGCGCCGTGCGGATCGAGATCGGTGCGGCGGCGATTTCAGCCGCCGACTTGTCGATGCCGGTGGCAACCACCGAGACGCGGATGACGCCTTCGAGTTCCTCGTCGAAAGTGGCGCCCAGGATGATGTTGGCGTCCTGGTCGACTTCCTCGCGGATACGGGTCGCGGCTTCGTCGACTTCGAACAGCGTCAGGTCGCGGCCGCCGGTGATCGAGATCAGCAGGCCCTTGGCGCCCTTCATCGAGGTCTCGTCGAGCAGCGGGTTGGCGATCGCCGCTTCGGCGGCGGCCATCGCGCGGCCCTCGCCGGAAGCCTCGCCGGTGCCCATCATCGCCTTGCCCATCTCGCGCATGACGGAACGGACGTCGGCGAAGTCGAGATTGATCAGGCCTTCCTTGACCATCAGGTCGGTGATGCAGGCGACACCGGAATAGAGCACCTGGTCGGCCATGGCGAAGGCGTCGGCGAAGGTGGTCTTGTCATTGGCCAGCCGGAACAGGTTCTGGTTGGGGATGACGATCAGCGTATCGACGCATTTCTGCAATTCCTCGATGCCGAAATCCGCGGTCTTCATGCGGCGCTGGCCTTCGAAGTGGAACGGCTTGGTGACGACGCCGACGGTGAGGATGCCCTTTTCGCGCGCTGCGCGGGCAACGACGGGAGCAGCACCCGTACCGGTGCCGCCGCCCATGCCGGCGGTGACGAAGCACATATGGGTGTTGGTCAGGTGATCGAGGATTTCATCGATGCACTCTTCCGCCGCCGCACGGCCGACTTCCGGCTGCGAGCCGGCGCCAAGGCCCTCGGTGACATGCGCGCCGAGCTGGATCAGGCGGCCGGCCTTCGACATGGTCAGCGCCTGCGCGTCGGTATTGGCCACCACGAACTCGACACCGCGCAGACCGGCGGTGATCATGTTGTTGACGGCATTGCCGCCGCCGCCGCCGACACCGAACACGGTGATGCGCGGCTTAAGCTCGGTGATGTCCGGCTTCTGCAGATTGATGGTCATTGTCTCCGTCCTTTGCCTTTCACGCCGCTTCGCCGCCGCGGCCGCCTATGGGGCTGTCCCCGTCAATTTTAGAAACTGTCTCTCAACCACTGACTCATGCGATGCAGTTTTCCGCCCGTTCCGGTCATTTTGAGACCGGAAATTCCTTTCGCCGGATGGCTCTCGAAGCTCGCCATCTGCGGATAGATCAGAAGCCCCACCGCAGCCGAGAAGGCCGGCCCCTTCGCCGCTTCCGGCAGACCGGCCACGCCGAGCGGGCGGCCGATGCGCACATTGCGTCCCAGGATGCGGCGCGCCGCCTCCGGCAGGCCGGCAAGCTGGCTGGCGCCACCGGTAAGAACCACACGCTTGCCCACTGCATTGCCATAGCCGGACTTGTTCAGCCGGTCGCGCAGCAGTTCGAGCGTCTCGTCGATGCGGGCGCGCACGATGCGCGTCATCACCGAGCGCGGGATCTGCAAGGGCACGTCGCCATCGTCGCCGATCGGCTGGATCGAGACCAGGTCGCGGTCGTCCGCGCTGCCCGGCAGCGCCGAACCATGCATCACCTTCAGCCGTTCGGCGGCATCGAGCGAGGTCGACAGCCCCTTGGCCATGTCCAGCGTGACATGGTTGCCGCCAATGGCGATGGCGTCGCCATGGACGAACCTGCCTTCCGAAAACACCGAGATCGTCGTCGTGCCGCCGCCCATGTCGATGCAGGCCGCGCCCATTTCCAGCTCGTCGTCGACCAGGGCCGCCAGGCCGCTGGCATAGGGCGTCGCCACCATGCGCTCGACCGACAGATGCGAACGGTTGATGGAAAGCTCCAGATTGCGCATCGGCGCGGCGTCGCCGGTCAGCACATGCATGTCGACGCCGAGGGCGTCGCCGACCATGCCGCGCGGATCGCGCACGCCGCGTTCGGCATCCAGCGAGAAACCGACGGGAAGCGAATGGATCACCTCGCGCTCGGCCTTCAGCGCCTGCTTGGCGCCGGCGCCGAGAACGCGCTTGATGTCGGCCTCGTCGGCCTCGTGGCCGCCTAGATTGATGGTGGCGGAGAAGGCTTCGCTCTTCAGCCGGCCGGCCGTCATGTTGACGATCAGCGAATCGACCGTCAGCCCGGCCATGCGCTCGGCCGCGTCGACGGAAAGGCGGATGGCATGTTCCGCCCTATCGAGGTCAACCACGACACCCGACTTCACGCCTTGCGATTTCTGATGGCCGATGCCGATCACCTGGATCCGGTGCGAGCGGCCGCGCAGCAGCTTGCCGTCATCGCATGGCTTCAGCTTGGCCACCATGCAGCAGACCTTGCTCGAACCGACATCCAGCACCGTCAGGGTGCCGGACCGGCGCGACGCGGCATCGCCAGGACCGCCAAGCCAGCTCATATCTTCGTCTCCGGCTTGCGCTTCAGGCTCTTGGGTTTCTCGTTGAGGGCGGCTTCGCGCTGCGTCGCCGCTTCCGCCGTCAACTGCACGACCAGCCGGTCCGTCAGGCGCATGTCGACGGCGGCGATGTCGCGCGACAGCAAGCCGTTGTCATGATCCATCTTGACGAGTTCGGCGAGCGCCTGTTCCTCGCCATCCTCGGGAAGCTTGATGGTGATGCCATTGTCCAGCTTCAGGTCCCAGCGCCGTTCGCCGACGCGGATATAACCTTTGATCCGGCTCGCGAGTTCGGGATATTTTTCGACCTTGGCCAGGAAATCGGGCGCGCTCGCCGGCGCGCCGGTGCCGATCAGCAGCGGCAGGAGCACCTGCTTGCCGCCCGAGAACGGCGCGATCATGGCGCCATTCCTCTCGATGACCGAAAGCGCGTCACCCTGCTGCCAGAGCGCGAAAGCCTCACGCTCCTCGACGCGCACTTCCAGAGTATGCGGGTAGACCTTGCGGACGGCCGCAACCTCGATCCACGGCAATGTCGCAATTCGTTCCCGCGCGGCCTCGGCATTAAAGCCGATCAGCGACGTCCAACCGTCGAGTTCAAGCCTGTCGAGTATGTCGATTTCCGAGGTCTGGCGATTGCCGACCACCTTGACCTGATCGACGGCAAAGCCGGTACGGGCGGTGATGCTCTGCACGATACCCTCGACATGACCGCCGAGATAGGCGCCATAGGCACTGCTCGAGAAAATCAGCACGGCCGACATCATGGCCGCAGAAAAGCGCGGCGCCTGGAATTCCCCGACGCCCAGGCGCGCCAGAATGCGCACCGGGCGGCGCAGCATCCGCGGCAGCACGAAATGGCCCGACGACAATGGCAGGCCGAACAGCGCCGGCCCCGCCGCGCCCCTCTCCCAACCCTGTCTCCATTTCAACGCAGGCACGAAGCGTCCTCCACCATCCAACTCAACAAATCGCCAAACGAGTGCCCGGCCTGGGCGGCGATTTCAGGCACCAAGGACGTCGGCGTCATACCCGGCTGGGTGTTGACCTCGAGCCAGACAATCTCGCCGTTTTCGGAATGACGATCGTCATAACGGAAGTCCGAACGGGAAACGCCGCGACAGCCGATCGCTTGGTGAGCCTTGAGCGCCAGTGTTTGTATTTTTTGGTAAATATTCGGTGAAACTTTTGCGGGGCATTCGTGCTTTGATCCCCCGGCGACATATTTTGAATCATAGTCATAGAAGGAATGGCCGGTCGGGATGATCTCGCAGACCCCCAGCGCCACATCGCCCATCACCGCGCAGGTCAGCTCCCTGCCGTGGATGTAGCGCTCAACCATGATGGTATCGCCATATTTCCACTCGGACGAGCCGATCACCTGCGGCGGATGCGACTGGCCTTCATGTACGATGACGACACCGAAGCTCGAACCCTCATTGACCGGCTTGACCACATAGGGCGGCTTCATCGGATGCTTGCTCTGGATGGCGAAGCGGCTGGCGACCTTCGATTCGGCGACCACGATGCCGACCGACTTGGCAACCCGCTTGGCCTGCTCCTTGTTCATGGCCAGAGCCGAGGCGAGCACGCCGGAATGGGTGTAGGGAATGCCGAGATATTCAAGGATGCCCTGAATGGTGCCGTCCTCGCCAAAAGGGCCGTGCAGCGCATTGAAGGCAACATCGGGCTTGAGCTCGGCAAGCACGGAGCCGACATCGCGCCCGACATCGACACGGGTGACCTGGTAGCCTTCCTTCTCGAGTTCATCGGCACAAGCCTTTCCCGACGATAGAGACACGGGCCGCTCGGACGAAAAACCACCCAGCAGGACGGCCACATGCTTGTTTTTCATTCCCCGGCATCCCCTCTCTCACGGCGGACCAAAACCAGATTTTCCGCAACATTGAGTCAGAGTCTCCCGGCAGGTTGCCCCCCAGACGGAAAACGCTGAAAACGCGTCGAACGACTCAAATCAGGAAACGCTTTCGAGCAGAGAATCAGAGAGTTGATTCACTGGCAAGTGCTTACGATTCCGAGAGATTCACTTTCTGAGAAAATGGATGCGAAAAGCGTGTCGTTGAGTCTTTGCGGCAACGGTCGCGGACCGTGTCGGCCGTGTTAAAGTTCATGCATCACATGAACTTCAACACGCGCCACGCTGCGCTTTAAAGAAGCTGTCCCAAAAACTCCTGAACCGCATGTCCCGGCCGGAAATTGCCGATGCGCTTGATTTCCCATTGCAGCCGGATACCGGAATTCTCCAGCACCCGCGTGCGCACCGTCTCGCCGAGATATTCTAGGTCGTAGCCGGTCGCGGTTCCCGTGTTGATCATGAAGTTGCAATGCATCGGCGACATCTGGGCGCCGCCGATCATCAGGCCGCGGCAGCCCGCTCTGTCGATCTCCTTCCAGGCCGACGTGCCTTCCGGATTCTTGAAGGTCGAGCCGCCGGTCTTCTCGCGGATCGGCTGCACGGTCTCGCGATGGTTCTGCACGGCCTCCATCGCCGCCTTGATCGCCGCTCTGTCCTCGGCAAAGCCCTCGAACACGGCCGAGGTGAAGATCAGCCCGGCAGGCGCCGCCGAATGGCGATAGGCGTAACCCATATCGGCATTGCTCAGCGTCTGCACATTGCCCTTGCGGTCGAGCGCTCGCACTTCGACGACCCGCTCGCGCGTCTCGACGCCGTTGGCGCCTGCGTTCATCCGCAGCGCACCGCCGATTGCACCCGGAATGCCGTGGTAGAAATGAAAGCCGCCAATGCCGGCCTCGAGCGCCACCGCTGCGACGCGCTTGTCGGGGGTCGCGGCTCCCGCCTTGATCCTGATCGGCGAAATCACCTCGGCCTCGCCGAAGCCCTTGGCCGAAAGGCGGATGACAAAGCCCTCGATGCCGCCATCGCGGACCAGAAGGTTCGAGCCGACGCCGACGACGGTCAGTGGTATCTCTTCGGGAACGGCTTTCAGGAATGCTGCAAGATCTTCCTCGTCGGCCGGCTGGAACAGCACCTCAGCCAGACCCCCTGCACGGAACCAGGTGATCTTGTCCATCTCGGCGTTCGGCGTCAGGCGGCCGCGCAGGCCGGCAAGCCGGTCGCCCAGTCTGTCGATCAGGGCCTGGCCGTGCATCATGAGACGGTCCCGCCAAGCTCCTTGGGCAATGCATAGGCCCATTGGGTGATGTTGCCGGCGCCCAGGAAGACGACGAAGTCACCCGGCTTTGCCAGATCACGGATGACGGGCGCGATCGCCGCCGGACCCTCGATGTAGCGTGCGTCGCGATGGCCGCCGGCGCGGATGCGCGACACCAGCGCGTCCGAGCTGACGCCGTCGATCGGCTCTTCGCCGGCCGCGTAGAC
This sequence comes from Mesorhizobium sp. WSM4822, assembly GCF_055811155.1. Lineage (NCBI taxonomy): Bacteria > Pseudomonadati > Pseudomonadota > Alphaproteobacteria > Hyphomicrobiales > Phyllobacteriaceae > Mesorhizobium > Mesorhizobium sp. WSM4822. The sequence continues at coordinate 169,522 of NZ_JBVVQM010000005.1, forward strand.
CGGCGCCACCATCACTGTGTCGGCGTCGTTGAAGCAGGTGGAAAACTCGTTGAACAGATCATGCAGCCGGGTGAAGCGGTGCGGCTGGGCAATGGCGATGACGCGACCTTGGGTGGCGCTGCGCGCCGCCTTCAGCACCGCCGAGATCTCGACTGGATGGTGGCCGTAATCGTCGAATATTTCGACGCCGTCCCACGAACCGGTATGGGTGAAGCGGCGCTTGACGCCGGCGAAGGACGACAGGCCCTTCTTGATCGCCTCGGCCGACAGGCCGAGCTCATGCGCGACCGCGATTGCTGCCGTCGCGTTGGAGACGTTGTGGCGGCCGGGCATCGGCAGGCGCAGGCCTGCTATGACAGTCTGGCCGCCTGTCTTGCGGTCGCGGATCACCACGTCGAATTCCGAAATGGCACCTGCCATGCGGTGATTGGTAAAGCGCACGTCGGCCTGCGCATTCTCGCCATAGGTGATGACCCGGCGGTCCTCGATGCGGCTGACCAGTGCCTGCACCTCGGGGTGATCGGTGCACATCACGCCAAAACCATAGAACGGCACGTTCTCGACGAACTGGCGGAACGCCTCGCGCACCTTGTCGAAGCTGCCATAGTGATCGAGATGCTCGGGATCGATGTTGGTGACGACCGCGATCTCCGCCGGTAGTTTCAGGAAAGTGCCGTCGCTCTCGTCGGCCTCGACCACCATCCATTCGCCGTCGCCCATGCGCGCATTGGTGCCATAGGCATTGATGATGCCGCCATTGATGACGGTCGGATCGAGCCCGCCGGCATCGAGCAAGGTCGCCACCATCGAGGTCGTCGTCGTCTTGCCATGCGTGCCGCCGATCGCCACCGCCTGGCGAAAGCGCATCAGTTCGGCCAGCATTTCGGCCCGGCGCACGATCGGCAGCAGCTTTTCGCGCGCGGCCTTCAGCTCTGGATTGGATTTCTTGATCGCCGTCGAGACGACCACCACCTCGGCATCACCGAGATTTTCGGCCCTATGGCCGACGAAGCATTCGATGCCCTTGTCGCGCAGCCGCTGCACATTGGCGCTTTCGGCCTGGTCGGACCCTTGCACCTTGTAGCCGAGATTGTGCAGCACTTCGGCAATGCCGCTCATGCCGATGCCGCCAATGCCGATGAAATGCACAAGGCCGATGGTCTGCGGCATCTTCATGCTTGCGTCCCCTTCCTGAAATCCGAAACGGTTTTTTTGGACGCAATAGCCTCTGTAAGATCAGCGAGCAACCGTGCCGCGTCCGGCCTCCCGGCCGATTTCGCACCCGCCGCCATCACCGTCAGCCGATCGGGGTCTTCCATCAGCTCGCCGATGAGCGCTGCGATGCGTTCGGACGAGAGCGAGGATTGCGGATGCACTTCGCCGCCGCCGGCAGCGGCAAGGGCCGCCGCGTTCGCCGCCTGATCGTGGTCGAGCGCATAGGGGTAAGGCACCAGCAGCGCCGGCCGGCCGATGACGGCGATCTCCGAGACGGTCGAGGCGCCGGAGCGCGAGATCACCAGGTGCGCAGCCGCCATGCGCTGCGCCATGTCGGTGAAGAAGGGCGAGACCTCGACGGCGACGCCAAGCGCGGCATAGGCTGCCTTGACCCGCGCCACGTCATCCGCGCGCGCTTGTTGGGTGATCACCAGCCGCTTGCGCTGTGCGTCGGAAAGCAGCGCGATGGCTCCCGGCACGGCATCGGAAAAGAACTGGGCGCCCTGGCTGCCGCCGAACACCAGCAGGCGGAACGGCTGTTCCCCGGTCGATGCCGCATAATTCATCCTGGCCGCTTCCAGCACGGCCGGCCTGACCGGATTGCCTGTCGTCACCGTCTTCACACCGGCAGCACTGGTGTCCTGCGGCAGGAAGCCGCCGGCGATGGCGTCGACACGGCCGGCCAGCGCCCGGTTGGCGCGCCCCATCACCGCGTTCTGCTCATGGATCAGCGTCGGCACCTTGCGCCGTGTCGCCGCGTAGAGCGGCGGCAAGGTTGGATAGCCGCCGAAGCCGACGACGGCATCCGGCTTGATCCTGCCGATGACGGCGGAAGCCTGGCGCACGCCGCGCCAGATTTTCCAGAAGGCACCAAGCAGGGCAAAAGGGTTTTTCGAGCCCATCGTCGCCGACTGGATCGGGTGGACGGCGGCGGCCGGAAAATGGCCGGCGAAACGCTCCGCACGGTCGTCGGTTGCCAGATGCACCGACCAGCCGCGCTCGTTCAACTCATGCGCCAGCGCCTCGGCCGGGAAAAGATGCCCACCGGTGCCGCCTGCCGCGAGAAGGATGACGCCTCTGGCCATATCACTCCGCCGGCACGGCGCGTTGCGACAGGCCAAAGCCCACCTGCTTGCGCTTTTCCGGCCGCTTGCGTGTCAGCGCCAGCACCATGCCCATCGAGATGGCGATGGCGATCTGCGAGGAGCCGCCATAGGAGATGAACGGCAGCGTCATGCCCTTGGCCGGCACAAGCTGGAGGTTGACGCACATGTTGATGACAGCCTGCAGGCCGAACACGGTGACGAGGCCGCCGACCGCATAGCGGGTGAAATCGTCATGCTCCTTCAGCGCCGTGTTGAGGCCGCGCAGCACGATGAAGGCGAAGATCGACATGATGAAGAAGCACATGATCAGCCCGAACTCTTCGCCCGCGACCGAGAAGACGAAGTCGGCATGGCTGTCGGGGATGACGCGCTTGACGGTGCCCTCGCCCGGTCCGACTCCGAACCAACCGCCATTGATCAGCGCTTCGCGCCCCATGTCGACCTGGAACGTGTCGCCCTCGCCGGTGAGGAATTTGTCGATGCGCAGGGCAACGTGCGGGAACACCGTATAGGCGGCAAAGACGCCGCCGACGCCGGCCGCACCCAGCGCGACGATCCACAGCCAGGGCAGCCCGGCCATAAAGAACATGATGCCCCAGGTGCCGGTCGTCAGCATGGTCTGGCCGAGGTCCGGTTGCGCCACCAGCAGCGACACGACCAGCACCAGCAGCAGCATGGCGAACAGATTGCCCGGAATATCGGGCTGGCGCTTGTGCTCGGCGAAAAGCCACGCGCACATGATGACGAAGGCCGGCTTCAGGAATTCCGACGGCTGGATCGACAGGCCGGCAAGCGACACCCAGCGGCGCGCACCCTTCACCTCGACGCCGATGTAGAGCACCGCCACCATCAGCACCAGCATCAGGCACAGGATGACCAGCGCCATGCGCCGGATCTGCCTGGAATCGAGGAAGGAAACTGCCAGCATCACACCGAGCGCCGGCACGGTGAAGATGATCTGCCTGGTGGCAAAGTGGAAACTGTCGAGGCCGATGCGTTCGGCCACCGCCGGACTGGCGGCGAAGGACAAGACGATGCCGAGCCCCATCAGCGACAGGAACGCCGCCAGGAACCAGCGATCGATCGTCCACCACCAGGTTGCCACCGGGCTTTTGTCGAGACGGCTTTGCATTATCGTGCCCCTCCGATGGGTTTCACACCCTCGATAGCATTCGCAGCTTGCCTGAAGGCTTCGCCGCGGACTTCGAAATTCTTGAACTGGTCGAAACTGGCGCAGGCCGGCGACAGCAGCACCACCGCCTCGCCGCTGTCGTCCTTAGCGGCATCATGCGCGGCGTGCTCGACCGCGGCGGCCAGCGTGCCTGAGATCTCGTAGGGAACTGCCTCGCCCAGCGTCGCCGAAAAGGCCGGCGCCGCCTCGCCAATCAGATAGGCCTTGGCGATGCGCGGAAAGAAGCCGCGCAACGGCTCAATGCCGCCTTCCTTGGGCAGGCCGCCGGCGATCCAGTAGATGCGCGTAAAGCTGGATAGCGCGGGTGCTGCCGCATCGGCATTGGTCGCCTTGGAATCGTTGATGAACAGCACATGGTCCTTGCGACCGACTTGCTCCATGCGATGCGCGAGGCCGGGAAAGCTTTCCAGCCCGGACTGGATTTCGCCAAGCTCAAGCCCGACCTTGAGGCAAGCGGCGACCGCCGCCAGAGCGTTCTGGGCATTGTGCTGGCCGCGCAGCGAGCCGATGCCTTCGAGGAAGGCGACGCGGCTGTAACGGCCGTGCACGGCTGCCATCAGATTGCCGCCATCGGCGAAATAGCCATCGGTCAGCGGCAGGCGCTTGGAAATGCGGATGACAGGCCGGCCCGCCCGCTCCAGCCGCTCGGCGATCTGCGCGCACCAGGAATCGTCGATGCCGACGATCGCCGTCTCGCTGCCGGCTACCAGCCGCTCCTTGATCGCGGCGTAGTGCTGCATGGTGCCGTGGCGGTCGAGATGATCGGGCGTCAGGTTAAGCAGGATGCCCGCCGTCGGATTGATCGAAGGCGCGAGATCGATCTGGTAAGACGAGCATTCGACCACATAGTGCCGATCGGGCTCGGGCGGATCGAGCGTCATCACCGCGCGGCCGATATTGCCGCCCATCTGGGTGTCGCGTCCCGCGGCCTTGAGGATATGCGCGGTCAGCGCGGTCGTCGTCGACTTGCCGTTGGTGCCGGTGATGGCGATGAAGGGCGACGTCGGCGCGCTCAGCATCCGCTCGCGGCAGAAAAGCTCGACGTCGCCGATGATCTCGACGCCTGAACCGCGCGCCAGCTCCACCGTCCAATGCGGCTTGGGATGCGTCAGCGGGACGCCCGGCGACAGCACGAAAGCCGAGAATTTCGCCCAGTCGGCGCCGCGCAAATCAGCAGTCGCGATACCGGCACCGGCGGCCTTGGCCACGCTGTCGGGATTGTCGTCCCAGGCCAGCACGTCCGCGCCGCCCTCTATCAGCGCGCGCGCCGTCGCGATCCCCGAGCCACCGAGCCCGAAGAGCGAAACGCGCTTGCCTGAAAAGGATGCGGCGGGGATCAAAGGGCTTCCTATCTCAGCTTGAGGGTCGACAGGCCGACCAGCGCCAGGATGACGGCGATGATCCAGAAGCGGATCACCACCTGGCTTTCGGTCCAGCCGAGCTTTTCGAAATGATGGTGGATCGGCGCCATCAGGAACACCCGCTTGCCGGTCATCTTGAAGTAGCCGACCTGGATGATGACTGACAGGATTTCCACGACGAACAATCCGCCGACGATGACCAGCACGATCTCGTGCTTGGTGGCGACCGCGACGGTGCCGATCAGGCCACCCATGGCCAGCGAGCCGGTATCGCCCATGAAGATCGCCGCAGGCGGCGCGTTGAACCAGAGGAAGCCGAGGCCGGCGCCGATGACAGCGCCGAGCACGACCGCCAGTTCACCGGTGCCGGGCACGAAATGGATCTGTAGATATTCAGCGAATACCGCATTGCCCGAGAGATAGGCGATGACGCCGAAGGAGGCCGCCGCGATCATGATCGGCACGATCGCCAGCCCGTCCAGACCGTCGGTGAGGTTCACAGCATTGCCTGCTCCGACGATGACGAAGCAGGAGAACGGAATGAAGAACCAGCCGAGATTGACGATGAATTCCTTGGCGAAGGGAAACGTCAGCGACGAAGAGAACGGCGCCTGGCCATTGTGCATGATCACCCAGGCGGCGATGCCGGCGATGACGAATTCAAGCGCCAGCCTTGCCTTGCCGGAAAAGCCGAGATGCGACTGCTTGGTCACCTTCAGATAGTCGTCGTAGAAGCCGATCGAGCCGAAGCCCAGCGTCACCAGCAGCACCACCCAGACATAGATGCTCGACAGGTTGGCCCACAAAAGCGACGAGCCGATAATGCCCGACAGGATCATCAGTCCGCCCATGGTCGGCGTGCCGGCCTTCTTGAAATGCGTCTGCGGTCCGTCGGCGCGGATCGGCTGGCCCTTGCCTTGCCGCAGCCGCAGCGAATTGATGATGGTCGGCCCGAAGATGAAGACGATCAGCGCCGACGTGATCAGCGCCCCGCCGGTGCGGAAGGTGATGTAGCGGAAGACATTGAAGACCGAGACCTTGTCCGCAAAATCGACGAGCAGTGTAAACATGCGCTTTTCGTCCCCCGACCTAGGTCTGTTTTCTGGCTGTCGATTCAGCCGGGAATTTGCCCAGCAGCGCATCGACCAGTTTTGCAAAGCCGATGCCCTTCGACGATTTGATCATCACCACATCGCCCGGCCTCAGCGCGGCAAGCAGCACCGGCTTCAGCTCCTCGACACCGGCGCGGTATTCCGTCTTGATCTCAGCCGGCAGCGCTTCGGCCAGCGCCCGCATTTCCGGGCCGCCGAGAAAGACGGTCCGCGTGCCCGTGCCGACGATGAGATCGGCAAGGGCTGCATGCAGCTTGGCCGAATGGTCGCCGAGTTCGAGCATGTCGCCGAGCACGGCGATGCGGCGGCCCTCGCCCGTCACAGGCGTCGCGTTGAGCAATGCCATGGCAGCAGCCATCGATGCCGGATTGGCGTTGTAGCTTTCGTCGATCAGCGTGATCAGTCCACCTGGGTAGCTCGAAGTCGAGCCACCTGGGTGGCTCGAAGTCGAGCCACCGGGATGGCGCAGCACATGGCGCTTGCCGCGCCCGCGTTCGGCAGAGAGATCGGCCAGTGCTGAAGCCACCTTGTCGAGATCGGCGCCGACCAGATGCGCAGCACCCAGCACCGCCAGCACGTTCTGCACCATATGGCGGCCGGGCGCGCCGATCCGCGCCGCCACTTCGTGGCCGCCGATCCTGGCGATGATGTCGGAATGATCCGCATGCAGTTCGCATTTGGTGAGCTTGAAGGTAGAGCGCGCATTCTCGCCGAAGCCGTAGACGTGCTCGACACCGGCGGCATGGGCCATCTTGTCGAGCAGCTTGAAGCGCGCATCGTCGCGGTTGAGGATGGCGGCCCCCTCGGGCTCCAGCCCTTCGAAAATCTCGGCCTTGGCCTTGGCAATCTCGTCGAGATTGCGGAAAAAGCCGAGATGCGCCGCCGCGATCATGGTGACGATGGCGACATGCGGCCTCACCATTTTTACCAGCGGCCGGATTTCGTCGGGATGGTTCATGCCGATCTCGAATACGGCATAGTCGCAATCATCAGGCATGCGCGCCAAGGTCAGCGGCACGCCCCAGTGATTGTTGAAGGACTGCGCCGAGGCGTGCACCTTGCCGACGGCTTGCAGCGCATGGCGCAGCGCTTCCTTGGTGGTGGTCTTGCCGGCCGAACCGGTCACAGCGATGATTTTCGCGCTCGAGCGGGCGCGCGACGCAACTCCAAGCTTTTCCAGTGCGACCAGCACGTCCTCGACGACGATAATCGGCGCCGTCAGCCGCCCGAGCGACGGCAGCTTGCCTTCGGCCACCACCAGCACGCCGGCGCCGGCCTTGATGGCGGCGGTGGCGAAGTCATGGCCGTCCATCGCCTCGCCCTTGATGGCGAAGAAGGCGTCGCCCGGCTGCAGGCTGCGGCTGTCGATCGAAATGCCGGAAATGCCTTCCGGCATCGGCCCCAACGGCCGCCCGTCCATGGCGGCAACCAGCGCCTCGCAGGTCCACAGCAAGCTCATGCGGCACGCTCCGTAAGCGCCGCGCGAACTTCCTCATGATCGGAGAAATGCAAGGTTTCGGAGCCGATCGTCTGGCCTTCCTCGTGGCCCTTGCCGGCCACGATCAGCGTGTCGCCGGCATGCAGCATGGCGACCGCCTCGTGGATCGCCTGGCGCCGGTCGCCGATCTCGATGGCGCCGGGGGCGGCGGCCAAAATAGCGGCGCGGATCGTTTCCGGCACTTCGGAGCGCGGATTGTCGTCGGTGACGATGACAACATCTGCAAGCCGCGTCGCAATCTCGCCCATGATCGGTCTTTTTCCCCGGTCCCGGTCGCCGCCGCAGCCGAACACGACGATGACGCGGCCGGTCGTGAATGGGCGCACCGAGGCCAGCACGTTTTCGAGCGCGTCGGGCTTGTGGGCATAATCGACATAGACCGGCGCGCCATTGCCGGTGGTGCCGACGAGGTCGAGCCGGCCCGGGGCGCCCTTCAATTTCTCCAACGCCAACAATGCCTTGGCTACAGGTGTTCCCGTGGAAATGGCAAGACCCGCCGAAACCAGCGCATTCGAAATCTGGAAATCACCGGCCAGCGGCAGGTCGATCTCGTAGAGCACGCCATCGGCCTCGACCTCGGCCCGCTGGCGATGGCGTTCATGCTCGACCCGCTTCAGCCTGAGGAAATCGCCATGGCGGCCAACCGTCAGCACTTCGAGCCCCGCGGCCCGCGCCGCCTGAATCGTCGGTGCCGACCATGGATCGTCGGCGAAGATGACGGCCGGTGCGCCTTTCGGCAGCAGCGCGTCGAACAGACGCAGTTTGGCGCGGTGATAGTCCTCGATGGTCGGATGATAGTCCATATGGTCGCGGCCGAGATTGGTGAAGCCGCCGGCCGCCAGTTTCACACCGTCCAGACGGCGCTGGTCGAGCCCATGGCTGGAGGCCTCCATCGAAGCGTGGGTAACGCCGGCATCCGCCAATTCCCGCAGCAATTGATGCAGGGCGACCGGATCGGGCGTCGTCAGCGAGCCATAATCGTTGCGCCCAGGCGCCACCACGCCGGTGGTGCCGATCGAAGCGGTGGCATAACCGGACTGCTCCCAGATCTGCCTGGTGAAAGCCGCGACCGAAGTCTTGCCGCTGGTGCCGGTCACCGCGACCATGATCTCAGGCTGCTTGCCGAAATAGCGTGCCGCACTCAGCGCCAGCGCCAGGCGCGGATCGTCGACCGCCAGCACCGGTACAGGGATCCCGGCAAAGGTGCTGCCCTTGCCCGCCACGATCGCGGCCGCACCGCGCGCGGCGGCGTCGGCGGCATAAACGGCACCGTCGGCCTTGGTTCCCGCGAGCGCAAAGAAGACAACACCCGCTTTTACCTGGCGGGAATCCGAAGAAATCCCTGTAACCTCCAGATCGACGGAAGCTATTCCCTCGACGGGCAGGATACCGGCTAGATCTCTGAGCTTCATCGAGTCCCGTTCACCGCAACAAAATAGCGCGCTGTTGCCGGCGCGCCCTAAGAATCACTGATAGGAAACCAGCGTTGCACCATTTTCATGGCTGAAATCTGGCTTCACGCCAAGCATGGCAGCTGAACGCCTGATGATATTGCCGGCCATGACCCCCGCATTTGCGGCCGCGACATCCGTCATGCCGGGCTTTTCAGGGTGCGGAGCATCGGCAATGGTAAACACCAGATACTGCGGATCGTCCATCGGGAAGGCGGCGACGAAAGTGTTGAAATTCAAGTCCTTGGAGTAGCGGCCATTGACGACCTTCTCGGCCGTTCCGGTCTTGCCACCAACGCGGTAGCCGGGGACTCTGGCGTTTCGGGCAGAGCCCTTCTCGGCATTGAGCGAATAGAGGTAGCGCATGCCTTCGACGGTCTTTTCGCTCACCACTTTCTTGGCGGTGGCCATCGCTTCCGCCTGCGTGCGCACCAAAAAGGTAGGGTTCATCAGGAAGCCGCCATTCATCAACGCCGCGCAGCCCACAGCCGCTTGCAGCGGCGTCGTCGACACGCCATGGCCGAAGGCGATGGTGAATGAATTGACCTGTTTCCAGACCTTCGGTTCAGTCGGACGGGCAGTCTCCGGCAATTCGGTCTGCATCCTGTCCAGAAGGCCAAGGCGATGCAGGAATTCGCGATGGCCCTCGATGCCGACCATCTCGGCTTCCCTGGCCGACCCGATGTTGGACGAATAGAGGAACACCTCCGGCAACGACAGCACACGGTTCTTGCCGTGGAAATCGTGAATGGCCTGATGGCCGACCCGGATTGGATGCGAAGCATCGAAGCGGCTCGCCATCGTCGCCTTGCCGGAATCGAGCGCCATGGCTGAGGTGAAGCTCTTGAAGGTCGAGCCCATCTCGTAGAGGCCCGCCGACATGCGATTCAGCCGGTCCTTGTCCTGTGCATTGTAGGGATTGTTAGGATCGAAATCCGGCACCGAGGCCATGGCCACCACTTCGCCGGTCTTGACGTTGAGCACGACAGCGCCGGCGCCCATGGCACGATAGCGCTCCAGGCCGGCGGCGATCTCGTCGCGCACCACATGCTGCACGCGCAGATCGATCGAAAGCTTTACCGGCTTGAGATCCTTGGCGATGGCAAGGCCCGATGCCTGCAGATCGCTCAAGCCTTGCTCGTCGACATATTTCTCCATTCCGGAGATGCCCTGGTTGTCGATGTTGGTGAGGCCGACAATGTAGGACGAGGTCTCGCCGCTCGGATAGAAGCGGCGCTTTTCGGTACGGAAGCCGAAACCGGGAATGCCGAGCTGCATGATGTCGGACTGTTGCTTGGGCGTCAGCTGCCGCTGCAGCCAGACGAAACCGGCGCCGCTCTTCAGCTTGTGGTAGGTCTGCTCATAGTCGATGTCCGGAAGCACCGTCGACAGCTTCTCGATCGCCTCATCGGCGTCGACAATGCGGCGCGGTTCTGCAAACAGCGACGCCGTCTTGATATCCGTGGCCAGCACTTCGCCGTTGCGGTCGACGATGTCGGGCCGCGATGCCGTCACCCGGCTCTGCGGACCGCCCGACATGTCGGGGGTCTGGAAGCCGAGATAGACCAGCCGCCCTGATATGGTCGAGAAGATACCGAAGAACACCGCCATGGTCATGACGATGCGCGTCCTGCCCTTGCCGCCGGTCGCCTTGCGGGCGCCCTCGACCACGATCGATCCATCTTCACTCGTCCTGGCGCGACGCTTCAGCAGTTTGCCGATCATTGGGCGATGCCTCCGGTCACGACGGGATCCTTACTGTCCGAAGGCGCTTGGTCGGAATTGTCGGCCATGCCGCCCTGGCGTCCCGACAGGATGTCCTGGATGTCAAGGGATTTGGCCGGCAGGTCGCCGATGCCGCCGATCTGGCGAGCGCTGACCGGCTCGAGTTCGAGCTGCGACTTGTAGAGTTCGGCGAGCTTCTGCAGCCGCGACGGCTGGGTAAGCAGGCTCCAGTCGGCCTTGAGCAGGTCGATCGTGTCCTCCTCATAGCGTATCTGCGCATGGATCTTCTGCACCGCGGCCAATTGTTCCTCGGCCTCGCGCTTGGCCTTGTAGGTAAGGGCCGCGACCGCAACCATGACGGCGATCAGGACAATGTCGCTGGTACGAAACACTTAGCTACCTCTCCCCCGGCCGGCCTGTGCCAGGAAGTGTTGGGCCGGGAAGCTTTGGAAGGCCGAAAATCGAAAAATCGCTGCTGCGCGCTGGCGCATCCGTGCGGATTGCCGCGCGCAGCCTGGCCGAACGGGCGCGCGGATTGGCCGCCACCTCGGCGTCGCCGGCAGTCACGCCGCCACCCGCCTTGCGGAACGTCGCGGTGCGGGCATGCGCCTCGGGCAAATGCCGCGAGCCGGTCGCGACGTCGGCCCGGTCGGCGATGAAACGCTTGACGATGCGGTCTTCCAGCGAATGGAAGGTGACCACGGCGAGCCGTCCGCCCGGCTTCAGCGCGCGTTCGGCCGCGAACAGGGCCTTGGCCAGTTCACCAAGCTCGTCATTGACGAAGATGCGCAGCGCCTGGAAGACGCGCGTCGCCGGATGGATCTTGTCCTTCGGCGCACGGCCGATATGCGTCTCGATGGCGTCGGCCAGTTCCAGCGTGCGCTCGAACGGGCGCTTTTCGCGGCGAGCCTCGATCATGCGGGCGATGCGCCCGGCATGACGCTCCTCGCCGAGGAAGCCGAAGATGCGGGCAAGATCGCCCGGCTTGAAGGAATTGACGACGTCGGCGGCGCTGAGGCCCGATTGCGCCATGCGCATGTCGAGTGGCCCGTCGGCGCGGAACGAAAACCCGCGCTCCGCCTGGTCGAGCTGCATCGAGGACACACCGATGTCGAGCACGATCCCGTCGGCGCTCTCGACATGTTCGTCCAGCGTCGAGAACGGCGCCTGCACCAGCCGCAGCCGGCCGCCCGACTGCACTTCCAGATCGCGCCCGGCCGCAATGGCATCCGGATCGCGGTCGATCGCCACCACGGAAGCGCCCGTCGCCAGAATGGCCCTGGTGTAGCCGCCGGCGCCGAACGTGCCGTCGATGATGAGGTCGCCCTGCGCCGGCGCCAGTGCTTCAAGCACTTCGGCAAGGAGGACCGGAATGTGGCGGGCCGATCCGCCAACGGCGTGCCCATCGACGGCGTGAGGAAGGTCATCGCCGTGGCCTGCCGTCATTCCGGCCGCTCCCCAGGCTTCGTCCCCTGCCGAAGCTGCAAAAGCCGTGCCCGCGCCTGCGCCCCATAGGCGGCAAGCCGTCCCGGCTCCCAAATCTGAAAGAAATTGCCGCGCCCGACAAAGGCCACTTCCGCCGAAATGCCGGTGTGTTCGCGAAGGAAATCGCTCATCGTGATGCGGCCGTCCTGGTCGAGTTTCAAGAAGGTTCCGTCGCCATGGCAGAAGAACGACATATCGTCCGCCGTCTGCAGGAAAGGATCCTCGAGCGCGATGCGCTGCTCGTAGCGGTCGAGCAGATCGAGCCCGCCGACATCCATCGCCGGCAGATCCAGGCAGCGCAGCGCATAAAGTTCCGAATAGCCGCGCTTCTGCACGACCGCACGGAAATGCGCGGGAACGGACACCCGTCCCTTCGCATCGATCCTGCTCACCGTGTTTGACAGAAACCGGTCCATTAAACGCTACAGCCGCTTGCGCCGCCGCACCCCTCTCCATCTTGTGGCCCGCGCCGCCGCGGCGCGTTCCCTGCCCCGTATCAGCCTCGTCCGCACGGGCAAAAACCGGCAAACGCGCAGCCGCCGCGGCTGCCCGATTGGCGTACGCTTTACCCTGACACGGAACGAAGGCTTTGATGTCTAGATGGGATATCATGGGGCACTATGGGCGTCAACGGGATTAGGCTTCACAAACACGCGCGCCGCGACCAATGAGAGCAGCCTCGCCGACACGTCTCGTCTTTATGGTCTATTAAGCCTAACGAACCGTTTAGAGCCGCCTGGCCCAACCGGACGCGCCTTGCCGAGCGCCGTTGCCGGGCATAGCGTCTCGCCACATCTCGTCGGTCGCAAACAGGGTTGGAAATTCGATGTCCGAAACTGCAAAGTCACGCGCTGCAGCGCTTCCTCACCTGCGTCGCAGCGGGCTTGCCATGGGCGATTCCATTCCCCTGCCACTGACCATGGCCGCCATCTTTCATGCGCCCGGCGACGCCACCGGTTTCAACCAGTACGGGCGATTCAGCAACCCGACCTGGGACGCGGTCGAACATATGCTGGCCCATCTGGAGGACGCGCCTTGCGTCGCCTTCCCTTCAGGAATGGCGGCAATCTCGGCGGCGTTTTTTGCCGTGCTCACGACTGGCGACCGTATCCTGCTGCCATCGGACGGCTACCACACGACAAGAGCGCTGGCCGATCGCTTCCTCAAGCCGCTCGGCATCACCTACGACGTCAGGCCGACCTCGACCTTCCTCGATGGCGGCTTCGATGGCTATCGCCTCGCCTTTGTCGAAACCCCTGCCAATCCGGGGCTGGATATCTGCGATATCGCCGCCGTTGCCGATGCTGTTCACAAAGCCGGCGCGATCCTTGTCGTCGACAACACGACCATGACACCCTTCGGCCAGCGGCCGCTCGACCATGGCGCCGATATCGTCGTTGCCGCCGACACCAAGGCACCCAACGGCCATTCAGATGTGCTGTTCGGCCATGTCGCCAGCCGCAATGCCGAGATCATCGCCGCCGTGACCGGCTGGCGCGAAGTTTCCGGCAGCATTCCCGGACCATTCGAAGCCTGGCTGGTGCATCGCGGCCTGGAGACACTGGATGTGCGCTTCGATCGCATGTGTTCCTCGGCGGAAGTCATCGCGCGGCGGCTGCAGGGCCACCGGGCAATCAGCGACCTGCGTTATCCCGGACTGGAAGGCGATCCGTCGCACAACCTTGCCCGTGCCCAGATGGAGCGCTTCGGTTTTCTGATCTCTTTCGAACTCGCCTCGGAGGACAAGGCCGAGGATTTCATCAACAATTGCGCCTTGATGCAGGCCGCGACATCCTTCGGCGGCGTCCACACCTCCGCCGAGCGGCGCTTGAAGCGAGGCGATGCCGTTGCCGCCGGCTTCGTTCGCCTCTCGGTCGGCTGCGAGCCGGTGGAAGAGCTCTGGAAGGCAATCGAGACGTCGCTGGACAAGATCGGCGCCTGACCGGACCGATCACGGGCCGAGATCGTCGGCTTCTATGTTGTGATAGCCGTGCAGTACACGAATGATCTCGATCGCGTCGTCACCTACACGATACAAGGTGAGATAGTCGCCAACGAGCAGATGACGGACGCCGGGCGCGATGTCATCGCGCGGCGGCCGGAGAAGGGATAGGTCTCCAGTTGCTGCCACCGTGCCTCGATGCGATCGAGCAACCTATCCGCTGCGACCTCGCTATCGCGTGCAACATGAAGCCAGATCGCGATCAAATCGTCTTCTGCGCGCGCGTTCCGGACGATGAATAGCGAATTCATGCTGCGTCGTCAGATCGCAAGCGCCTCCGCGCCTCGGCCTTGATTTCATCCATCGACGCAAATCGTCCCGGCCCGCTGTCTATCCCTTCCTGCACCAGCTTGCGCAACTCATCGAGCGTATAGCCGAAGAGATCGCGCCGATCCTTCCATTGCCGCAGCGCATCTCGGATCACTTCGCTGGCGGAGGCATATTCGCCGGCGGCGACGACATCATCCACCGCCTGCGCCAGTTCCGGCGACAGCGTGATGCTGCGTTTGTCGACCTGTCCCATGAGAAGCTCCCGGTACCATTCCCGATCATGGTACGATTTAATCGCACCGGTTTCAAGCAATGGCCGACTCTCGCTCGCACGGATGAACGGCCGGGCAGGCTTGAATCAACAGGCGCGCCCGAGGGCGCAACCTGCTGAATTCAAGAGACTTCTCTTGATATCGGGGGAGAGAGTTGCCAGCTGGCCTGTAAGCCGGGTTCTGTATGGCCCTCGCCCCTTGCGGGGCGAGAACGTGGCGACCATTCATCTTGGGCGCATGTTGCCATGCGCCTCACGCAACCTACCCGGACGGTGAGCCGGAAACAGCCCTCGAGGGTTTCCCCTCGCACCGTCCCTATTCGGTCTTGCTCCCGGTGGGGTTTACCGTGCCGCTCCTGTTGCCAGTCGCGCGGTGGGCTCTTACCCCACCCTTTCACCCTTACCCAGAATCCGGCAAGCCGGATCGTGGCGGTTTGCTTTCTGTGGCACTTTCCCTGGGGTCGCCCCCGCCGGCCATTAACCGGCACCGTGTTTCCATGGAGCCCGGACTTTCCTCACCCACGACCTTTCGGCGTTTGCGGGTGCGGCCGCCCAGCCAGCTGGCAGAGCGTATAAAGGGGTTCGCGCCCGAAAACGCAAACGAAAAAGCAGACTTATGCGGGCGATCCCAGCGCAGCCATCTGCACCTTGACCTTGCCGCAATAGGCGGCCGACACCGGGTTCATCCGCGTTGCGGCGTGGCCGGCATTGTATTTCAGAATGGTGCCGCAGGTCGTGCCGCCGCCGAGGCTCCGCGCCATGGCAAGGTATTTCATGCCGTATTTGATGTTGGTGTCGGGATCGAACAGGCCCTTGGCGGAGCCGCTATAGCCCATCATCCGAGCCGTGGCCGGCTTGATCTGCATCAAGCCGATCTCGCCGGCGCCGCCAACGATGTTGGGCCGGTAGTTGCTTTCGATCTGGATAACCGCCGAGGCGAGCGATACCGGAACGCCTTCGATCGCCGCATAGCGGGCAACGATAGCGGAATACTGACCGCTGCTGGCCACCGCGGCCGCCGAGGCTGCCGCGTTCCGGACACCGATCGACGCCGTTGCCGTCATGTCGACGGTTTTTCGGCCACGCTTCGTCTGCTTTCTGGCGGACTTCTTCGGCTTGGACCAGCTTGCTTTTTCCATTTTCGCGGAAGCCCGCTTCGTCGCCTTGGCGTCGTGGCCTGCCTTGCCGCTTCTGGCCTGTGGGGCCTTGCCGCTTTTCGCGGATGCCACGACAGGCCCTTGATCGGCTCGCGGGCTGAGGGGCGCGGCATCTGCGGCACTGAAGGCAAAAGTCATTACGCCGGCAGCAAGAGCTGCCGTTAAAACGGTAAATTTCTGCATGTGATCCTGTTCTGTCTGAACCGCGCGAAGATGTTCACGCAGCAACGCCTAACCAACGTCGGAACAACCCGGGGGGCTTGGGGTCCGACATCTACACGTCAGCCGTTTGACGCCCGAATTGGTGTCAAACAAGGCCAGGCAAGTCACTTTGAGTGACAGCTTGTAACTTAAGGATTGGAAAGAATTGCTTGGGAGAGGCTCTCCCGGGGGTCAGCGCCTCACGGAAGCAAGCAGCCTTTGCAGCGTCCGCAGCGTCGAGCCGTCGGCAACGCCGTCCACCTTGCGCGGCCGGAAATGGCGCTGGAAGGCCTCGACCACCGCCTCCGTCTGCCGGTCGAAAACGCCGGATATTTCAACGCCATAGCCGTAGAGGGCCAGCATCGACTGCAACGCTTCGACGTCGCCGCCGGTATCGCCGGTTGTCAGAGTGGCGCCTCGCCTGACGGGCGCGGCCGCCACGAGATGGCCAACACCGGCCTCGAACAGCGTCCGCCACGGAAACTTCTCGCCGGGATCGATCTTGCGCCCCGGCGCAACATCAGAATGCGCGAGTACCCGCTCGGCGGCGATCGAATGCCGACCGGCGATCCCACGGCACAGCGCGATCACCGCATCGATCTGCCGCCGGGGAAAACCGGGATAGCCCAGCGAATGCCCTGGATTGACGATCTCGATGCCGACCGAACAGGAATTGATGTCGGCCCGTCCGAACCACGAACTCTTGCCGGCATGCCAGGCGCGGTCGCTTTCCCTGACCATCTGCACGATATGGCCATTCTCGTGGACGAGATAATGTGACGAGACCTCGCTGGCCGGGTCGCAAAGCCAGGCCTCGGCCCCGGCGCCGGTCGCCATACCGGTGTAGTGCAGCACGATCATGTCAGGCCTGGGCGTCTCGCGCCGCGGGCCGAAATTCGGCGATACCCTGACTTCGGCACGTGGCTCGTCGGGCAGAAAGCCGCTCATGCGTGGCGCAGGCCCCGCTCGATCATCTCGTAGGCAACGTTGATCGCCGCCACCCTGGTGGTCGCGATCTTGATGAATTCCTGAGGCAGGCCGCGCGCGATCAGCCGGTCCGGATGATTGTCGGAAACCAGCTTGCGATAGCGCTTCCTGACCTCTTCGAACGGCTTGCCGCGCTCGATGCCAAGCACGACATAAGGATCCCCGGCGCCCAGGTTGACATGTCGCGCCATGATGGTCTCGTAATGCGCTTCGTCGATGCGGAAAATCTCGGCGATGCGGTGCAGGAAATGGCCTTCGCGCTCGTGCACCAGCCCGTCGGCCTTGGCGATGTGGAACAGACCGTCGAGTATGTCTTCCAGCATCACACAATTGGAATGCCCGGAACCGCACATCTGCGCCATCCGCTCGGCATAGGTCTCGAAACCGGCCACGTCGCGCTGGGCGAGATCGAACAGACGCGCCACATTGCGCGTCTCCTTCGGCGGCACTTCGAATATTTCCTGGAAGGCGCGCACCTCGTCCTGGGTGACGATACCATCGGCCTTGGCCATCTTGGCCGACAGCGCGATCATCGCCACCGAAAAGGCGACACGCCGGCGCAAATCCGCATCGCCGGCGAAAACCGTGCGCACGGCCTCGACCACGTCGGCGACACCCGACGAGGCTGAGGATGAAACGCGGGTGATGAATTCGCCGAGGCGATCCCAAATGGACATGGCCTGCTTCTTAGAGCCACCGCCCGCTCCTATCAAGCCGGGACAGTGCCGCAGGCTTTGCGCGACAAATCGATCGGACTCGAACGCCACGGCGCTCGGACAATATGAAAAAGGCCAGCGCGAGCCGGCCTTTCTCATTCATCACACGAAGTACTGCTTGCTCACTACTGCGCGGGCGCAGGAGCTGGTGTTGCCGGAGCCGGCTCGGCAGGCTTCTCGGGTGTGATGCTCTTCGTGGTCGAATTATCCGTTGCCGGAGGCGTCGCGGCCGGCGGCGTGGCTTCCGGGGTAGCCGGCTTCATCGGTTCCTCGGCGGCCGGCGGATTGGTGCTCTGGGTGGTGGTATTGTCCGTACCGCTGTCACTGCAGGCGGCGACGCCAAGCAAGGCCAGAGCGGAAACGGACGCGAGAATGAGCTTTTTCATTTGTCTCTCCTTCAACACACGCTCACGTTGCCGTGAGCGGTCGAAGGACAAATGCGCCAGACGGCCATGAGTTTCGTAACGTTGCGTTTCGACATGTAACATCGTCTGGTCCATTTGCGATTGCCGCTCAGGCCGTGGCGAACTAACAGAATGTGCCGAATCACCGATCGAACGGAAAAGCGCCGGGGGCTGTCATGACCGCAAAATGGGATTTCTGGATCGACCGCGGCGGCACATTCACCGATGTGATCGGCCGAGATCCGGAAGGCGGGCTGCACCCGCGCAAGCTTCTCTCCGAAAACCCCGAAGCCTATAACGATGCTGCCATCCAGGGCATTCGCGACCTTCTTGGCTTGTCGTCCGGAGACACGATCCCAAGCGGCCTGATCGGCGACATCAAGATGGGCACCACAGTCGCCACCAATGCGCTGCTGGAGCGCAAGGGTGACCGCGTGCTTTTGCTCATCACCAAGGGCTTTCGCGACGCGCTGAAGATCGCGTATCAGGCGCGTCCGGACATCTTCGCCAAGGAGATCATCCTTCCCGAACAGCTCTACGAGCGCGTCATCGAAATCAACGAGCGCGTGCGCGCCGATGGCCGCGTCGAACAATTGCTCGACATCGCCGCCTGCCGGCCGGCGATCGAACAGGCCAGGGCCGATGGCATCGATGCGGTCGCCATCGTCTTCATGCACGCCTGGAAATACCCCGACCACGAGAAGGCGGTGGCAAAAGTCTGCCGGAAGCTTGGTTTCAGCCAGGTCTCGGTCAGCCATGAAGTCTCGCCACTGATCAAGCTGGTCGGCCGCGGCGACACCGCGGTGGTCGATGCCTACCTGTCGCCGATCCTGTCCCGCTATGTGCAAAGGGTTGGCCAAGAGCTCGGCGTCCTCTCCCCCCTCGAGGGGGGTGAGGAACGATGGGCCGAAGGCCGAGAAAAAGCCAACGATTTGGCTCTTTCAGCGACGAACGCCCTCTCAGAAGGCACCGCCACGACGTCGAGCCCGGTCGATCCGACCCCACCCGGCGGCTTTGCCGCCACCCTCCCCTCGAGGGGGAGGGAAAGCCCTCGCCTCATGTTCATGATGTCGTCGGGCGGTCTCACCGCCGCCGACATGTTCCAGGGCAAGGATGCGCTGCTGTCAGGACCGGCCGGCGGCGTCGTCGGCATGGTCGAGACAGCCAGGCTCGCCGGCTTCGATAAGGTCATCGGCTTCGATATGGGCGGCACCTCCACCGACGTCGCCCACTATGACGGCGAATACGAACGCGCCTTCGACACCGAGGTCGCCGGCGTGCGCATCCGCGCGCCGATGATGCGCATCCATACCGTCGCCGCCGGCGGCGGCTCGATCCTGCATTACGAGGCCGGTCGCTTCCGGGCCGGACCGGATTCGGCTGGCGCCAATCCCGGCCCGGCAGCCTACCGGCGCGGCGGCCCGCTCGCCGTCACCGACGCCAACGTCATGCTTGGCAAGCTGCAGCCCGATTTCTTCCCGGCGATTTTTGGACCCGGCCAGGACGAGCCGCTCGACGTCGAGACGGTGCGAGCAAAATTTGCGGCACTCGCCGCCGAAATCGGCGATGGGCGGTCGCCCGAGACTGTCGCCGAAGGGTTCGTCACCATCGCCGTGGAGAACATGGCCAATGCCATCAAGAAGATCTCTGTGCAGCGCGGCTACGACGTCACCGAGTATCTCCTGAACTGCTTCGGTGGTGCCGGCGGCCAGCACGCTTGCCTGGTCGCCGACGCGCTCGGCATGGAGGCGGTGCTGATCCATCCCTTCTCTGGCCTGCTGTCGGCCTATGGCATCGGTCTATCCTCGGTCTTTGCCTCGCGCCAGCAGGCGCTGCTGAAACCGCTTGCCGAAGAGTCCAGAACGGAGATCGGCAACCTCATTGCCATTTTGAGAAAAGCCGTTGTCGCCGAACTCGCGGCGCAAGGCATCGGCGAGGATACGGTCGCCACGAAGCCGGTGCTGCACATTCGCTATGACGGCACCGACACGACACTCCCGGTGAATTTCGAGGCGGATTCGATTTTCCAAGCCAGGCGCGATTTTGAAATCGCCCACAAGGCGCAGTTCGGTTTCGTCTATGACGACAAGCCGATGATCGTCGAGACCGTCGGTGTCGAAGGCACCGACACCGGCGGCACCGGGCGCGACGAAACTGAATCGCGAACCGAAGACCTTGCCGTAAGCCCTTCGCAAACCCGCGAAATCTTCACCGAGGGAGAGTGGCGCACTTCACCCATCTTCCGCCGCGAAGCGCTGAAGCCGGGAAACAGGGTTGCCGGACCTGCCTTGATTATCGAGCCGAACCAGACGATCGTCATCGAGCCGGGCTGGCTGGCCGAAATCACCGCCAGGAACCATGTGCTCCTGCGCCGTGTCGAGAAAAAGCGCCGGCAGGCAGCGCTCGGCACGGAGGCCGATCCGGTCATGCTGGAGGTCTTCAACAACCTCTTCATGTCGATCGCCGAGCAGATGGGCGTGACGCTGCAGAACACCGCCTATTCCGTCAACATCAAGGAAAGGCTGGATTTTTCCTGCGCCGTCTTCGATCGCCATGGCGCGCTGGTCGCCAATGCGCCGCACATGCCGGTGCATCTGGGCTCGATGGACCGCTCGGTCGAAACCATCATCCGGCTGAATTCCGGCGACATCCACCCCGGCGACGTCTTTGCCCTCAACGCGCCCTACAACGGCGGCACGCATCTGCCCGACATCACCGTGGTGACGCCGGTGTTTTCCCTCCCCCTCGAGGGGAGGGTGGCCGCGCAGCGGCCGGGTGGGGTCCTCTCAGAAGGCACCGCAAGAGCGTCGAACCCGGTCGATCCGACCCCCTCCGGCGGCTTCGCCGCCACCTCCCCCTCGAGTGGGGAGGAAATCCTGTTCTGGGCCGCCTCGCGCGGCCATCATGCCGATATCGGCGGCACGGCACCCGGCTCGATGACGCCGCTCGCCACCACGGTCGACGAGGAAGGCGTGCTGTTCGACAATTTCCGCATCGTCGACCGCGGAAAATTCCGCGAGAAGGAGCTGGAAACGCTGCTCACCGACCACCGCTATCCAGCCCGCAATCCGCACCAGAACATCGCCGACCTCAAGGCGCAGATCGCCGCCAACGAAAAGGGCGTCGCGGAACTGCGCAAGATGGTCGCGCATTTCGGCCTCGATGTCGTCGAGGCCTATATGGGCCATGTCCAGGACAATGCGGCCGAAAGCGTGCGCCGCGTGCTGGAGCGGCTGCCCGACAGTTCGCAGTACGAATACCCGACCGACACCGGCCAAATCATCAAGGTGAAGATCACGGTCGACCGGCAAAAGCGCGAGGCGACCGTCGACTTCACCGGCACCTCGCCGGTGATGAAGAACAATTTCAACGCGCCGGAACCCGTCGCCCGCGCCGCCGTGCTCTATGCCTTCCGCGTCATGGTCGAGGACATGATCCCGATGAATGCCGGGTGCCTGCGGCCCATCAACATCATCATTCCCGACGGCTGCATGCTGAAACCCGCCTACCCCGCCGCCGTCGTCGCCGGCAATGTCGAGACCTCGCAGCACGTCACCAACGCGCTGTTCGGCGCCATGGGCGCCATGGCCAACGCGCAAGGCACGATGAACAACCTGACCTTCGGCAACAAGACCTACCAATATTACGAGACGATCTGCTCCGGCTCGCCGGCCGGCCAGATGAATTCCGGCCGCGGCTTTGCCGGCACCTCCGGTGTCCACACCCACATGACCAATTCGCGCCTCACCGATCCCGAAGTGCTGGAGCTGCGCTTTCCCGTTCTGCTCGAGGATTTCCACATTCGGGAAGGATCCGGCGGCAAAGGCAAATGGAGCGCCGGCGACGGCACCAGGCGCACCATCCGCTTCCTCGAAAAGATGGAATGCGCGATCCTGTCCTCGCATCGCAACCGGCCGCCGCAAGGGCTGGATGGGGGCGGCGATGGCGAGGTCGGCTCGACCAAAGTCCGCCGCAAGGACGGCACAATCGACGTGCTGAAAGCCTGCGACCAGACCGTGCTGCAGGCCGGCGACGCCGTCATCCTGACGACGCCGACACCGGGGGGATTCGGGCGGCGGTGAAGGATGCTTGCCGGGCGCGGACATGGCGAGCCAGAGGCAGGCGCATGTCCGCAACATTCTGAGGAGAAGTCGCCATGTCCATCGTGAAGAACATTCCTGCCTACCCGAGCAAGACCTTCAACGACGGCTATCTTGAGGGATACCAGTCACTCAAGCCCGGGATCGTCCCGTCAATGCCATCCTACAGCAAGGTGCCGATCGGCCTCACTCCGTATCAATGGGGCTTCACACTTGGAGAGGATGACGCGCGCGCAACTGGTTTGCGGTAAGAGGCGTGTTCGTGGCGGTCTCATGGGCTTCGACAGCGCAAGTTGGTGCCGGATGCGGAGGTATCAACTGATTTTACGCGCTACCGTTGTAAGGAGGCGTCAACAGGCTGTCACCGGCCTGTCATGACCCTGGGCTACCCGCTTGCGGCAAAGCAAATGGGGAATCATCTTGCCATGACGGACGTTTCCGCAGATCTGGTTTTTCGCCGCGGCAAGGAAGTTGGAAAGGCCGTCTACCAGAACCGCCCGCTGTCGAAGGCCGGCATTTCGGAGCGGTTGTTCGCCTTCCTGTTCTCCGGCCTCGTCTATCCGCAGATCTGGGAAGACCCCGAGGTCGACATGGAGGCGATGCAGCTTGGCCAGGGCCACCGCGTCGTCACCATCGCCTCCGGCGGCTGCAACATTCTGGCTTACCTCACCCGCTCGCCGGCCCGGGTCGACGCCGTCGACCTCAACACCGCGCACATCGCGCTGAACCGCATGAAGCTGGAGGCGGTGCGCCATTTGCCATCGCAGGGCGACCTGTTCCGCTTCTTCGGCGCCGCCGACACCAGCCACAATTCGAAAGCGTATGATCGTTTCATCGCGCCGCATCTCGATCCTGTCAGCCGTCACTACTGGGAGCGCCGCAACTGGCGCGGCATCAGGCGCATCACTGTGTTCGACCGCAATTTCTACCAGACCGGCCTGCTCGGCCTGTTCATCGCCATGGGCCACCGCACGGGAAAATTCTTCGGCGTCGACCCTGCCGGCATCATGCAGGCCAAGAACATCGGCGAGCAGCGCCGCTTCTTCAACGAGGAGCTGGCGCCGGTCTTCGACAAGAAGCTTTTGAAATGGGCGACATCGCGCAAGGCTTCGCTGTTCGGCCTCGGCATCCCGCCGGCGCAGTACGATTCGCTGATCACTTCTGGCGACGGCACCATGGCCAGCGTGCTGAAAGCCCGGCTGGAAAAGCTCGCTTGCGATTTTCCGCTGGAGAACAACTACTTCGCCTGGCAGGCCTTCGCCCGGCGCTATCCGAACCCCGGCGAGGCCGCCCTGCCCGCCTATCTCGAAAAACAGAATTACGAGACCATCCGCGGCAATGTCGACCGCGTCGCCATCCACCACGCCAATCTGATCGAGTTCCTCGCCGGCAAGGATGCAGGCTCCGTCGACTGCTTCGTCCTGCTCGACGCGCAGGACTGGATGACCGACGGCCAGCTCAACGCGCTGTGGGCGGAAATCACCCGCACCGCCTCAGTCGGCGCCCGCGTCATCTTCCGCACCGCCGCCGAACCCAGCCTGTTGCCGGGCCGTGTCTCCAGCTCGCTGCTTGACCAGTGGGATTATCAGGACCAGGCTTCGCGCGAATTTTCGGCCCGCGATCGCTCGGCCATCTATGGCGGCTTCCATCTCTACGTGAAGTGCGCCGCATGAGCACCAGCGAGTTGCCGGCCAGCCCCGAATTCAAGGCCAACCATGCCGAACTGATGGACGGCGTCTACCGCTGGCAGCGCCACATCTACGACCTGACACGCAAATACTATCTTCTCGGCCGCGACCGGCTGATCGCGGGGCTCGATGTGCCCGCCGGCGGTACCGTGCTGGAACTCGGCTGCGGCACCGGCCGCAACATCATCCTGGCCGCGCGTCGCTATCCCGACGCGCGTTTCTTCGGCCTCGACATTTCGGCCGAGATGCTGGAGACGGCCAGCGCGGCGATTGCCCGCGAGGGCCTGCTCGATCGTGTCACGCTTGCCCAGGGCGACGCCACGGCATTCGATGCCAGGGCGCTGTTCGGACGCAATAGCTTCGACCGTGTCTTCGTGTCCTATTCACTGTCGATGATCCCCGGCTGGGAAAAAACTGTGTCGGCAGCGCTTGCCGCCCTGTCGCCGAACGGTTCGCTGCACATCATCGATTTCGGCCAGCAGGAAGGCCTGCCCGGCTGGTTCCGGACCTTGCTGCGCGGCTGGCTGAAAAAATTCCACGTCGCGCCGCGTGAATCGTTGCGCGAAGTGCTGGAATCGGAATCTCGGCGAACCAGCGCAAGCTTCCGTTTCCGCACGCTTTATCGCGGCTATGCCTGGCTGGCGGTTATCAAGATCACTTCCTGAATATTGCCGTGGGAAAGGCACATAAAGGCGAAGCAGCCACGATCCGTTGGATCAACGTTGCCTTATGACCCCGAGAGCGGTACACTATCTCACATGAATGGAAGCATGTGGTGATCATCGGCTTCAGGGATGAATGGCTGCGAGCCTTCTTCGTGGAAGACACCCATTCTCGCAACATTCCGTCCGATCTCGAAAGCCGTTTGTTCCGCAAGCTCCAGATGATTGACGACGCGATGATCGATCAGGATTTGCGTGTGCCGCCCAGCAATCATTTCGAGAAGCTGCGCGGCATTCTCGAAGGCTTCCATTCAATACGCGTCAACAAGCAATGGCGGCTGATCTTCCGCTGGGACGGCGGCCGCGGTGAGGCGTCGGACATCTATCTCGACGACCACAGCTATAGATGAGGTGAGAACATGTTGATGACCGCACGCAAGCCGGCAACGGTTGGCGAAATTCTCACGGAAGAATTCATGCAGCCGCTTGGCCTGACGCAGGCGGCTTTGGCCGAGGCGATGGGGGTCCAGCGCAAGCATGTGAACGAATTGTGCAACGACCGCCGCAACGTGACGGCGGCGACCGCGCTTATTCTGGCGCGGGTGTTCGGCAACAGCCCGGACTTCTGGTTGAACGTCCAGCGCCGCAGCGATCTTTGGCAGGTCATGAACTCGCCCGACGAGCGGGCGCGAGTTGACCGCGCCAAGCCATTGGCGACAGCTGCATAGCAAAGAGTTTGCGCCGCGCTAATGCAGCGCCTTGATCAGCGCCCCCACCATCGTCTGCGGCCGGTAGCCGAACTTGGCAGGCGTCAGCCCTAGCCGCACCACCACCAACTGCTCCGAAGGGATGATGGCGACCGTCTGCCCGTCATGGCCTTCCATCCAATACGTGTCCTTGGGCAGGCCTGCCGCGACGCCGGCGCCGGGGTTTTCCTCATCGCCCGGGGCCTCGATCCACAACTGACCCTTGCCGTAGACCTTCGAGGCGGATGCCGGCTCGCGCATCCAGTCGACGAAACCGGTTGGCAGGATCTGGTTGCCGTTCCACACCCCGCCCTGCAGCAGGAACTGGCCGAAGCGCGCCCAGTCATGCGCGGTCGCGTAAAGATAGGACGAGCCGACGAAGGTGCCCTGCTCGTCCGTCTCGAGCACCGCGCTATGCATGCCAAGCGGCTCGAACAGGGCGGTGCGCGGCCATGTCAGCGCCTTGGCCTTGTCGCCGACCGCGTCCTGCCAGAGGCGCGACAGCATCACCGCCGTACCGCTCGAATAGGAAAACACTTTGCCGACCTCGGCCGCCAGCGGCTTTGATTCGGCAAAGCTCGCCATGTCAGGTTCGAGATAGAGCATGCGCGTGACGTCGGCGACGTCGCCATAATCCTCGTTGAACTCCAGCCCGCTCGACATCGCCATCATCTCGGCAAGGCTGATGGCGGCGCGGCCGTCCGCCTTCCACGGCGCGAACAGGTTTTTGTCGTCGAAAGCCATGTTGCCGTCCTTGACCAACGTACCGACGATGGCGGCGTTCACCGTCTTCGTCATCGACCAGCCGAGCAGCGGCGTCTTGGCGGAAAAGCCGTCGCCATAGCGCTCGGCGACGATGCGGCCATTCTTGACCACCACCACCGCCCGCATGCCGGTGCCGGTCAGCGCCGCATCGTCAAGCAGTTTGGCAACAATCGGATCCTGTGATGCCTCGACCCGCTCGCCTTCCGGCCACAGGTCGCCCCTGGTGGCTGCTGACGGCTCGGCCTGGATCGCGGTCCGCCGCGCCTTGCCGACATCGCCGTCCGGAACCGAAGCGCAGCCAAGCCCGTCGCGGGCTACGGCGACGCTCTTGCCGAGGAAACCGAACAGGCCGGCAGACACCGTTCCCCTGTTCTTGTCCACCGAGACCCGCATTAGCCGCAGCAGGGGATGCCCGGGCGCCTGCACGTCGACGGCGAGCACCTCATTGGGATCGCGGCCGGCAATGAAGACGTTCGAACAGACGATCTTGGCCGAGTAGCCCGAGCCGACCCTGATCAACTCCGGCGGCGCGATATAAAGCCAGGCAAAAAGCGCGGCGACCGCCAGAACGATCAGGCCAAGCAGCCATTTGACGATCTTGACCACGATCCGCATTTATTTCCCTCCGGCTCTGCGCGACCCTTATGTCATCGATTTGCCGCCATTGCTTCCGCAAATCACAAAGCTTGTCGAGCGCCATCAACGGATTATCAACCATGATCGGCGATCACAGGATATGCTGAGCGATGCTGTGGGGCGATCGCTCGGAGGGGGCCCAATCACAAGCTGGCCATCAGGTATAGACCCATCAGCGACCGGCTGAATCCGGCTCGGGAATTGCGATGCGCCGTCTTGCGGGCCTCATTCTGCTAGCGCTGCTTGGCGCTTGCTCGACGGTGGACGATCTCTCGCCGCTGTCGCCGTCGGCGTCGAGCAGCCCGACGGTCACTGTCCGGGCGCCGCGCTTTGCCGATTCCAAGCCGCATGAATGGGAAAGCGGCGCGCCGTGGAACTATGCCGTCCACGGCACCGATGTTTCCAAATACCAGACCTCGGTCGACTGGCCGGCGGCCAAGTCCAGCGGCATCTCCTTCGCCTTCATCAAGGCGACCGAGGGCGGCGATCGCTTCGATGAATACTTCAACGAGCATTGGACCCGGACCAAAGCTACGGGCGTTCCCCGCGCCGCCTATCACTTCTACTATTTCTGCACCCCGGCTGCCGTGCAGGCGCGCTGGTTCATCCGCAACGTCCCCGTCGATCGCTCGGCGATGCCGCCGGTCCTCGACATGGAATGGAACCCACAATCGCCGACCTGCAGGCTGCGTCCCGACGCCGCCACGGTGCGCGCGGAGATGACCACCTTCCTCGAGATCGTCGAACGCCACTACGGCAAGAAGCCGATCATCTACACCTCGGTCGACTTCTTCGACGACAACGGCCTGGCGGGGTTTCGCGGCTATCCGTACTGGCTGCGTTCTGTCGCCGGCCATCCACGTGAGAAATACGGCAGCCACCCCTTCACATTCTGGCAGTACACAGGAACCGGGATCATTCCGGGCATGACCGGCAAGGCCGACATCAACGTCTTCAACGGCAGTGAAGCCACCTGGAACAAGTGGCTGCGGCAGAACACCCGTTGACACCGGTTCAACGGCAGCACCGCCATGGATCAAATCACTCCAGCAGAGCTTCCGTTGAACCGGTTCAACGGCAGCACCGCCCTGGATCAATCACTCCAGCAGAGCTTCCGTTGAACCGGCGCAACGGCAGCGAGCCCGTCCGAGATAAGAAGCTCCGCAGAACACTGTTGACACCGGTGCAACGGCAGAGAAGCCGGCGGAATAAGGGGCTGCGGCACAAGAACCGTTGACACCGGGCCTGCCGCCTGCTTTTCGACACAGCCAGCGGTGAAAAGTGCAACCGCCGGCAATTCAGGGCGTTGGGCCTCCGGGGGGAGCACAACAACTGCCCGCTATTCGTTTCGAGAGGAAGCTGATGCGACTGCGTTCCAAAGTCCTCGCGGCTGCGCTGACCCTGTGTGCCACGGCCTTGCCGGCGATGGCGCAGGAATGCGGCGGCGACTTCGAGACGTGGAAGCAGGGCGTCGCCGCGGAAGCCAAGGCGGCCGGCGTCGGCACTGCCGGTCTCGACGCCCTTGAAGCGGCAACCTTCGACGACAAGGTGTTGGCACGCGACCGCGCCCAGGGCGTCTTCACCCAAACCTTTGTCGAGTTTTCCAACCGCATGATCTCGGCCTATCGCCTGAAGCAAGGTGCGGCGAACATGAAGAAATACGCGGATGTCTTCGCCCGCGCCGACCAGCAGTTCGGCGTTCAGGCGCCGATCATCGCCGCCTTCTGGGCGCTGGAGACCGATTTCGGCGCCGTGCAGGGCGACTTCCACACGCTGAGCGCCCTGGTGACGCTGTCGCATGATTGCCGCCGCCCGCAACTGTTTCGGCCTCAGTTGATACCGCTTCTGCAATTGATCGATCGCGGCGTGCTGCCGGCCGATGTCAGGGGCGCCTGGGCCGGCGAGATCGGCCAGACGCAGATCCTGCCCTCAGATTATCTGGCACGCGGCGTCGACGGCGACGGCGACGGCAAGATCGACCTGCGCGGCAGCGTGCCCGATGTGATCATGACCACCGCCAACAAAGTGCTGTCGCGCGGCTGGAAACGCGACCAGCCCTGGATCCAGGAAGTCCGCGTGCCCGAAGACATGCCGTGGGACCAGACCGGTCGCACCAACAAGCTGCCGCTGTCGCAGTGGGCGCAATGGGGCGTCACCTACCCCAGCGGCGCGCCGCTGGTCGACAACGGCCTCAAGGCAGGCTTGGCGCTGCCCATGGGCCGTAAGGGGCCCGCCTTCCTCGCTTATGACAATTTCGACGTCTATCTCGAGTGGAACCAGTCCTTCACCTATGCGCTGACCGCGGCCAACCTCGCCGCCAGGTTGGCGGGAGAAAAACAGTTCGATCCGCGCAATCCCGAGACCGGCCTCAACAACGAGCAGATGAAGGCGCTGCAGACCAAGCTGGAGGCCAGGGGCTACGATGTCGGCACTGTCGACGGCATTTTGGGTACCAACACCCGCGAGGCGATCCGCAAGGAGCAGATGCGGCTAGGCCTGCCGGTGGATGGCTGGCCGACGCCGGAGCTGCTGGGGAAATTGTAGGCAGTAGGCAGTAGGCAGTAGAAAATTACTCCGAAGCAGTGCCTATTCCCTATTCCCTATTCCCTATTCCCTATTCCCTATTCCCTATTCCCTATTCCCTATTCCCTATTCCCTAATCCGCCATCGTCTCCAAACTGGCAAACCCCTGTGGCGCGTCGCCCTCGTCGAACGGCGTCGTCACCTCGACGAAGGTGTCGGGGTAAAAGCCGTTGAAGCGGGTCCGCAGCGAGAGCGAATAGGCGCCGATATGGCCGATCTCGATCCAGTCGCCGGTATCGACCGTTTCCGGCAGCCAGAACGGCCGCGACAGGATGTCGACGGAATCGCAGGTCGCGCCGCAGACCTTGAACGGCACGATGTTCTTCTCCTCGCCATTGCGCGAGCGGATCGCCGGATCAGGAATGAAGCGGGCCGGCAGCGTGATCTTTCCGGTCCATGAATCCGACAGCGACGCCCAGATGCCGTCATTGATGTAGAGCCGCTTGCCCTTGCGCAGCAGCACCCGCACGATCAGCGACAGGCAGCGCGCCACGATCACGCGGCCCGGCTCGGCCACCAGCGGCATCTGGTCGAACTGATACTCTTTCAGATCGCCCGAAAGCCGCGACATGATCTGGCCGAGCGACGGCATCTCGATCTGCTTGCGGTTGGGGTCATGGCCGTATTCGGCGGGGAAACCGCCGCCGACGTCGAGCCCGGCAATATCGAAGGTCAGCCGGTTGCGCACCCAATCGGCGGAGGCCAGCGCCCGCTCATAGGTGTCGGGATCCTCGATCTGACTGCCCACATGAAAACACAGGCCAACCTTGTAGCCGGTACGGTTCAGCCGCTCGGCAAGTTCGACGGCGTAGGCCGGCCCGGCGCCGAACTTCTTCGACAGCTCGTAAGCGGCATGGCCCTTGGTCTGCACCCGCACGAACACGCTGATCGCGCCCGGATCGATGTCGAGCGCCCGCACCACTCGCGTCAGCTTGGTGATCTCGTCCTCGTGATCCAGCGAAATCACGCGGATGGCGTATTTCTCCAGCGCCAGCTTGATGTCCGACTGCGCCTTGACCGGATGCATGTAGAGCATCTCGGCATCGGGAGAGACGGCACGCACGGCAGCGAACTCGCCCGGCGAAGCGACGTCGAAAGCCTTGACGCCGGCTTCGACCAGCGTCTTCAGCACGATCTGCTCGCCATTGGTCTTGACCGCATAGGCGGTCTTGCCCGGGAACATGCCCATGAATTGCCTGGCATCCGCCATCAGCACCTGCGGGCGGAAGCAATAGACGGGATCGTCCGGGCGAAGCGCCAGTGCCGCCTCGCGGGCATTCTCGAATCGCTGCATCGACGAATCCTTGATCTAGCCTGCGCACAATTAATCCAAGCTAGCGGCTAATGAAAACAATTCTGTGTCTCGTACGGCTGACGCTGGGGCGCTAGGTCTTGGCGGCAGGCGTTTGCCTCAATCACGTTTCGGGTGGCCCTTGTCTCCGAACCGGATATGGCTTCTGCCTGACTGGCATACGTCTGGGAGGGCGACTCACATGGCAATGGCCGCGACATCCGCACCACGCGGGCCGATGGTGCTCAAGGATTGGGGGCAACTCCTGTTGCTCGGCGCGATCTGGGGCGGCTCGTTCTTCTTCGCGCGCATCGCGGTGGCGGAACTCCCCCCGCTGGTGCTGGTGCTGTTTCGCGTCGCCATTGCCGCGATTGCGCTGCAGATCTATCTCGGTCTGCGTGGCCCGTCCTTTCGCCTCGCGCTTCCGCATGCCGGCCTGTTCTTCCTGCTGGCGCTCACCAACAATGTCGTGCCCTTCTCGCTGATCTTCGCCGGCCAGACGGAGCTCGGAGCCGGCATCGCCTCGGTGCTCAACGCGACAACGCCGTTCTGGACGTTGATCCTCGCCAACGCGCTGACATCGGACGAAAAGCTGTCCTGGAACAAGCTCGCCGGCATTGCGCTCGGCATCGCCGGCACGGCTGTCATGATCGGCCCCGGCCTGCTTGCCGGGCTCGGCGGCCCGGTCTGGGCCAAATTCGCGCTGATCGGGGCTTCGCTGTCCTATGCCGTCGCGCTGATGGTTGCCCGCCGCTTCAGGGGCGTGCCCTCGCCGATCATCGCCACCGGACAGTTGACGGCATCGACCATCATCATGATCCCGATCGTGCTCTTCACCCACGGTCCATCCGGCCTGTTCTCGGCCTCGCCGCCGGTCTGGGCGGCGGTGCTGGCACTGGCGCTGCTGTCGACCGCCTTCGCCTACATCCTCTATTTCAACCTCGTCGCCTCGGCCGGCGCGACCAACGCCTCGCTGGTCACGCTTGTCGTGCCGGCCAGCGCGATGCTGCTCGGCTTCCTGTTCCTTGGCGAGCGGCTGGAACTGTTCGAAATCGGCGGCGTGGTGCTGATCGCGCTCGGCCTCGTCACCATTGACGGGCGGTTGTTCGGCCGACGTTAGAGCGCCGCGCGTCCACTGGACGCGCAAAGGATGCTCTAACCACCCAATTGCCCCCCGCATCGCGAAAGTTGAATTCGGCTTCCGCAGCGGTAGCGCTGCCATGACACGGCAGCGACACGAGTCGGCCACATTTTATTCACAGGCCTGAAGCCGGTTTTTGCTTAGGAGTTTCAAAGCCTAACGGCAAAAGACATGTCGCGGATTTCACAATCACGTCGCAATGCAGCACATTTTCCGCTTGCCTGTGGCACAAATGAACCTAGACTCCGTGACATAGCTCTTTAAGAGGAGGCTATGTCATGGGACTTACGAGGCCTATCAACGCATTGATGATCTGTGCTGCGTTCGCCTTTATCGGAGCCCTTATTATGGGCTTCCTTCCCTGACCGCCAAAGCGGGGAAGACCAGCACCCAAATAGTCCAACCAATTCAAAAGGCCGGGTTTTTCCCGGCCTTTTGTCGTTCAACCCACTCTCATGCCGCAGCTGATCCGGCGGCCGCCGCCTCGTGCGAGCGGATGCCGATCATATGACAGATGGCAAAGACCAGATCGGCGCGGTTCATGGTGTAGAAGTGGAAATCGCCGACACCGCGCTCGACAAGGTCCATCACCTGTTCGGCCGCCACCGCCGACGCCACCAGCGCATGCGTCTGCGGGTCCCGGTCGAGGCCTTCGAAACGCTCCGCCAGCCAGCCGGGCACATGCGCGCCCGCCCTCGCGGAAAAGTTCGCGACCTGCTTGAAACTGTGAACCGGCTGGATACCCGGCACGATCGGGATGTAGATGCCGGCGCGGCGGACGCGCTCGACATAGCGCTCGTAGAGATCGTTGTCGAAAAAGAACTGAGTGATGGCACGCGTCGCGCCATTGTCGACTTTGCGCTTCAGCATCTCGATGTCGGTGGCGAAATCGGGGCTTTGCGGATGTTTTTCCGGATAGGCCGCGACGGAGATGTCGAAATCAGCAATCGCCTTGAGCCCGGCGACCAGTTCCGCGCCGTTCTCGTAGCCACCGGGATGCGGCCGATACGGTCCGCCGACGCCGGAGGCCGGGTCGCCGCGCAGCGCCACGAACCGGTTGATACCGATCGATTTGTAATCCTGGATGACCGCGTCGACCTCGTCGCGCGTTGCCCCGACACAGGTCAGATGCGCCGCTGCAGGAATACCGGTTTCCGTCAGGATGCGCTTTACAGTGCGCGCGGTGCGCTCTCGCGTCGAGCCGCCGGCGCCGTAGGTCACCGAGACGAATTTCGGCTTCAGCGGCTCCAGCCTTGTCACCGTCTCCCACAGCCTCGCTTCCATCTCGTCGGTCTTCGGCGGGAAGAATTCGAAGGAAACCCTGACCTTGTCGCCAATGTCGGGGCGGCGGGAAAAGCGGAACTGGTTCATCAGGCGGTTTCCCTTATCTGCCTTGTGTCGTTGGAAGGGTCGGCGATCAAGAGGCGCCGGTCGCGGCCAAGCCAGAGTTTGACGGTGAGCCTGGCCTCGTTGCCGCCACGCGGCTCGAATTCCTGACTGTCTTCAAGATCGAGGCCGGCTTCCGAAAACCAGTCGGCGATCTGCCGGTCGGAAAAGCCGAGCCGCATATGCGCGTGCTCCTCACGCAGGAATTCCAGCGCATGCGGCGCGAAATCGACGATGACCAGGCGCCCTGCCGGACGCAAAAGCCGCGCCGCCTCGTGGATGGCGCGGGCGGGATCGTCGAGATAGTGCAGCACCTGATGGATGGTGACGAGATCGAAGGCATCGCGCTCGACCGGCGGTGCGAAGATGTCGCCCTGCCGAACCTGCGCGTTCGAAACGCCTGCCTTGTCCAGATTGGCGCGCGCCACGGTCAGCATCTCGCGCGACATGTCGATGCCGACACCACGCCGATAAAGCGGCGAGAAGATTTCAAGCAGCCGCCCGGTGCCGGTGCCGAGATCGAGCATCGACTGGAACGGCCGCTTGCCGACCAGTTTCAGCATTGCGGCTTCGACGGCGCGGTCCGGCACATGCAGCGATCGGATATGGTCCCAGCTTGCCGCATTCACCGAAAAATACGCGACCGCCCGGTCCTGCCGCTTGCGCTTGACCGAGGCCAGACGCTCAAGATCGCGCTCGACCTGCGGATCGGCGCCGCGAATGCCGGAAACCAGCCCCATGACGAAGTCCCGCGCGGAATCCGCATCCGACAGGCGGAAGAAGGCCCACGACCCTTCCTGGTAGCGGCCGATCAGTCCGGCCTCCAGAAGCAGCTTCAGGTGCCGCGAAACGCGCGGCTGCGACTGGCCGAGAATTTCGGTAAGATCGGAAACCGTGAGGTCACCGCGCGACAGAAGTGCCAGTATGCGCAATCGGCTGGATTCGGCCGCCGCCTTTAACGTATCCACCATAGTGTCGAGCGAGACATGCATCAGCGTATTCTCTTTGAAAAGATATAAACATATGTTTATGTCGATTTTAGCGACCTTGCAAGCGCTATGTCGCTTCCGGACAAGAAAATGCCGCTTGTGTGGCGTTTTAAGAGACGTGGACCATGACTGAAACGCGTGAGATGTTCGAGGCGCGCGAAGGCGAGCAGAGGCTGGAGAACGATCCGGCCTTGATGCCGCCTGATGGCGGGATCGTCTTCATCGGCCGCATTGCCTCGCCATGGACGACGCGCGAAACCTGCCCGAAGAACATGCGCGCCGCGCGCGAGACCGGGCAGAAGGCGGTGCTGACCATCGACACAGCCTACCGAAGTGGCCTGCAGGGGCTGGAGCGCGCCAGCCACGTCATCATCCTATCCTGGCTGCATCATGCGCCGCGGGACCTGATTGTGCAGAAACCGCGCCATGCCGCTGAAGCGAAAGGTGTATTTTCGCTGCGCTCCCCTGCCCGCCCCAACCCCATCGGGCTGCATGTGGTCCGGCTCGTCGCGCTCGACCAACGCACCGGCCGCATCGATCTCGACGCCATCGATGTGCTCGACGGCACGCCGGTCATCGACATCAAACCTTATTTCGCCTCGACCGACGCTATTGCCGAGGCGACCATCGAAGGGCGCGACGAGCCCGATCGGACCCGGCGGTGACAGCGCCGACCGGCCGCCGCCGCGCCATCGCCAAGGCGCTGACCGCTCTTCTGCCGCTGGCTCCCTATGCCGACATGGAGAAGATCCGCACCGACGCCGGCGCGGTCCACATGAAGACCTTGCCGCCGGGCATCGCCGTATGGCTGGCGACGATTGCCCATATCCGCCACATGCACACCGATTACGAAAAACTGCTGAGCGAAGGCTATGACCGCGACTCGGCGCGTTTCTTCGTCATCGAGCAGACCAACATCGTGCTCACCCGCTGGCGCGCAACCCGCCTGCTCGACGCCGACGACGAGGAGGAATGACCACGGCTACTTCCGCTTCAGCACGGCGACCGCATTGTAGGGCTGGCCATCGGCGTGGCCGACCCAAATCCAGGACAGATTGCCCTTGTAAAACCTGACGGTGATGTTGCCTCCGTCGATGCATTTGTCCTGACCGTAGGTGATGTTCTCGTGGTATTCCGCCGAAATGTCGTCCCTTGACGTCTGTGACAGCGATCCGCCGCAGCCGAGCGACGGATAATCGATCGACGCGCTGCCATCGTTGATGGTCATGACGATCGCCCAGTCGGCGCCGGCTTCACCGGCCGGGCTCTGGTGGCCATTGCCTACCCAGGTGCCGCTCAGCGACGGCACGTTCACCGCGCAAGGCACATTCTGGAAGGTCGCCGTCAATTCGCCGCCGGTTTTCTCGCAGCGATAGGTCTGGCCGCTCTGGCACAATTCCTCGCCTTCGCGCGCGCACTGGGCGCGGGCGTCGCCCGCAGCGGCGAACATCATCATTGCCGCTGTGACGGCCCCAAACCTACCCATTTTCCCCTCCCGTTCAGACCCGGAACGATAGGGCAATCGCGATCGAATGTATCGGCCAGATCGTCATGGAGGCCGAACAGCGCCGGGCGGGTGGCTCTATGCCTTCTGCCCGGCGCCGCTAGCCTCTCGCCTGCGTGACAGGAGGCCCCGATGAGCCGGACGATGGCAACACAGGACGAGAAGCGACCGCCCGTGGTTGGCGACCGCCATGTCGACCCGCACTCCTATCCCGAGGGCGTCGCCTTCCTCGACGGCCAATACCTGCCGATGTCGCAGGCCAAGATCTCGGTGCTGGACTGGGGTTTTCTGCATTCCGACGCAACCTACGACACCGTGCATGTCTGGAACGGCCGCTTCTTCCGCCTCGATTTGCATCTCGACCGCTTCTTCGGCGGGCTGGAAAAGCTGCGCATGACCATCCCCTTCGATCGCGACGGCGTGACCGAAATCCTGCACAATTGCGTGGCGCTGTCGGGTCATCGCGCCGCCTATGTCGAAATGCTGTGCACGCGCGGCGCCTCGCCGACTTTCAGCCGCGACCCGCGCCAGGCGGTCAACCGCTTCATGGCGTTTGCCGTGCCGTTCGGCTCGGTCGCCAATGCCGAGCAGTTGCAGCGCGGCCTGCGTGTCGCCATCAGCGACAAGATGCGCATTCCGCCGGCCTCGATCGACCCGGCGATCAAGAACTACCACTGGCTCGATCTGGTGCGCGGTCTCTACGACGCCTATGACCGCGGCGCCGAGACCGCGTTGATCCTCGACTTCAACGGCAATGTCGCCGAAGGCCCGGGCTTCAACGTCTTCTGCGTCAGGGACGGCAAGCTGTCGACGCCTTCCATTGGCGTGCTGCCGGGCATAACCCGCCGCACCGTCTTCGATCTCTGCGCCGAACAAGGTCTTGCCGCCACCGCGGCCGATGTCAGCGTCACGGCATTGCGCGAGGCCGACGAGGTCTTCATCACCTCGACCGCGGGCGGCATCATGCCGGTGACCGAGATCGACGGCGCGGCAATCGCCAACGGCAAGGTCGGACCGATCACCAGCCGGCTGATGGCGCTCTATTGGGAGAAGCACGAGGATCCGGCCTGGTCGTCTCAGGTGAATTATCCCTGACCGTCAGCAAGGCCTCGAGAAAAACCGCAAGGATTGAGCCCGCCACTTTTGCTTGGGCAGCGCAGCCTGCCCTCAGGCTTGATAGATCCACTGCTCCGGAACGCGCACCGAGATTTCTTCGCTGGCCCTGACCGTTCCCGGCTTCTCGACCCAGGCGACGACGCCGCGCAGCCGCTTCGCCATTTTTGGGAACAACAGCGCGCCGGCTTCGACGTCGGCCATTCCGGCGTTCTCGGCGATCGACCGGCCGGCGATGCGGCACGGTCCGTTCTGTGCGTCGACCTTAAGGGTCACACCGCCCTTGAAGAACAGCAGCGTGCCGGCCGGCAGCATGGAGAGGTTCGGCACCCCTTCGATCACAAGATTGGCGCCGATCCACTCCGGCCTGATCTCGGCCAGGCCCATGCGTTGGGCAACAACCGCCAGTTCGTCCGCTGCCACTATGGACAATTGCCGTTCGTTGCGCATTTCGGTGCCGCGCGGATACCAGGGCTCGCGCCCGCCCGCGCGGCGTGTCGGTCCGGCATGAAAATCGCCTGCTATGCCATCGAAATCCAGCAGCAATTCGTCCACCGGGCGCGTCTGAAAATGATCCGCCGGCGCCACGTAAAGCGCTGCCGCCTTGGCGGCAAGCTTTCGCGCGGGGATGATTTCGATCGGCTTTTCAGCCTCGGGGAAGAGATCCAGCATGGCGTTCTTTTCTCTCGTCATCCAGCGAATTAGCCGGGCGGACTTCGCGGCGTCCAGTCGAAAGTGCTGATCGTCCGATCAACGTCACCGATGGGATGGCGATCGCCAGGCGAGTGCCGATGCTGGTGCCGTTCGCACTAGCCTGACGCAACAAGACGTATTGCGCGCCAAGGTGTGTTGAGAGTCAGGTCAGGCTGAGCCGGGGAAGCGCAGGAAGCTGCCATTCGCCGGGCGGCCTCACCTGAATATCGACATAGCTAGAGCATCCTCAGCAGCGCACCGCCTATCGAATACCCCGCGCCAAAGGCGCAGATCAGGCCGAAATCGCCGGGCTTCATGTCGGCGTGGTTTTCCGACAGCGCGACGATGGCGCCGGCGCCCGCCGTGTTGCCAAGCCGCTCCAGCACCATCGGCGCGCGGTCGTGGTCGACCTCGTGGCCGAACGACAGTTTCAGGATCATCGCATTCATGCGTGCATTGGCCTGATGCAGCCAGAAGCGCCTGATCGCCTGCGGCGTCAGCCCGTGCTCGGCCAGGAATTCGACGATGAATTTCTGCCCGGCAACGGTGACTTCCTTGAACACCTTGTTGCCGACCTGCTTGATCAGATTGCCTTCCAGATTGATCATGTAGGGATCATCCTGGGCGGTGCGGGTGTGATAGCCCAGATTGGTGCGGATGTTGTTCGACATCTGCGTCCAGACGCGCGTGTCGAGCACTTCGAAGCGCCCCGGCCGCTTGTCGCCCTTGGCCAGCCCTTCGACCACCATCGACACCGAAGCGTCGCCGAAGATGAAATGCGTCTGCCGGTCGCGAAAATTGAGATGGCCGGTGATGATCTCGGGCGTCGTCACCAGGATGCGTTTGTGCGCGCCCGACCGCACCAAATTGACGGCGACGTGCAATGCGGCCGCGGCCGAGGAACAGCCAAGCCCCATGTCGAAGCCGGCGCCCTTCGTCCCCAACGCCTCCTGCATTTCGATGGCGATCGCCGGATAGGGCCGCTGGTGATGCGAGGCCGAGCAGATCACCAGGTCGATATCCGACGGCTGCAGCCCGGCGTGGTCGAGGGCCTTCTTCGCCGAGGCGATTCCGAACTCCGCCTCCAGCGACAGCGCATCGTCGGGCCGCGCCGGAATGCGCGGCGCCATCCGGGTCGGGTCGAGGATGCCCTCGCGCTCGATCACATGACGGGTGCGCACGCCCGAGGCGTGGACGATGAAGTCGCTGTCCGATTTCGGCAGCGGCGGCTCGCCAGTATCCTGGCGACGCGCGTTTTCCAGGTCGACCCAGGCATTGAAGCTGGCGACCAGTTCTTCATTGGTGATTGTGGGTTCGGGGATTTCAACGCCGATGCCGCTGATGATGACGCGATGCATGTCCAGTCCGTCCCATCCGCAGGCGCTGCGGCTTCATGTGGGCGCCGGAACGCTCCGGCGCAACAGTTTTCTCACCGAGGCGGTTTACGCCGGCTTAAACCAAAGATCTGGGCCGACTGAAGCCGATCCCTCGACATGGCCACAGCCAAAGCCAAGCGGCCCTAAGGCGCCGCGCGACATGGATAATCAAGCTCGTTTTGCGACAATGAAAATGCGCGGAAAGCGCAAGAGCACCTTGCCATCAGCCGTCTTCGGATAGGCCTTGGCGATCTTGGCCGTGTAACATTCGAGGAACATCGCCCTCTCCTCGGCGTCCAACGGATCGAGGAACGGCTTCAGGCCCGTCGATTTCACCCATTCGACGATCGCCTGCGCGTCGGCAAGCGGATGGTTGTAGATGGTGTGCCAGATATCAAGCCGGTCGCTGAGCGGCGACAGCAGGTCATAGTAGAACGACACCGGCGGCAACGGCCCGCGTGCCGCGCCCTTGAGCTTTTCGGCAAATGGCATTTCGGCGGCGGTCTCGCGCATCAGGCGGTGGGAGTCCTCGCCCAGATTGTCGGGCATCTGGACGGCAAGCGCACCGCCTGGGGCGAGGAAGCCCATCAGCCGCTGGAACACCGCCGGATGGGTAGGCAGCCATTGGAACACAGCATTGGCGAAGATCACGTCGACCGGCTCCGCCGGCTGCCATTCGGAGGCATCGGCGAGATCAAAGGTGACCTCGGGCAGGCGCGCCCGCGCCTTCTCGATCATGTCGGGCGAAGTGTCGAGGCCGCTCACCTGGGCATCCGGCCAGCGCTCGACAAGCAGTTCGGTCGAGTTGCCAGGCCCGCAGCCGATGTCGACGACCCGGCGCGGGAAGTCCACCGGCACCTGCGCGACCAAATCCCGCGCGGGCCGCGTGCGCTCGTCTTCAAATTTCAGATATTGGGCGGCGGACCAATCAGCCATTTGAGCTCCTCATGCTGGTTGAGATCGCCGCCCTAAAACCCCTTACCGCGTCAGCCTCTTGTAGGTCATGCGGTGCGGGTTGACGGCATCCGGCCCGAGGCGGCGGATCTTGTCCTGCTCGTAATCCTCGAAATTGCCTTCGAACCATTCGACATGGCTGTCGCCCTCGAAGGCGAGGATGTGCGTCGCCAGGCGATCGAGGAACATACGATCGTGCGAGATGATGACGGCGCAGCCGCCGAAGTTTTCCAGCGCGTCTTCGAGTGCGGCCAGCGTTTCCGTATCGAGATCGTTGGTCGGTTCGTCGAGCAGCAGCACATTGCCGCCGGTCTTCAGCATCTTGGCCAGATGCACGCGGTTGCGCTGACCGCCGGACAGATTGCCGACCTTCTGCTGCTGGTCGCCGCCACGGAAGTTGAACGACGCGCAATAGGCACGCGTGTTGGCTTCGAACTTGCCGAGCTTGACCACTTCGGCGCCGCCGGAAATCTCTTCCCACACCGTCTTTGACGGATCGAGCGCATCGCGGCTCTGGTCGACATAGCCGAGCTTGACCGTTTCGCCGACGCGCACAGAACCCGCATCCGGCTTTTCCTGGCCGGTGATCATGCGAAACAGCGTCGTCTTGCCGGCGCCGTTCGGGCCGATGACGCCGACGATGCCGCCGGGCGGCAGCTTGAATTCCAGGCCGTCGATGAGCAGCGTGTCGCCAAAGCCCTTCGACAGGCCTTCCGCCTCGATCACCACATTGCCGAGCCGCTCGCCATGCGGAATGACGATCTGCGTATCGCTCGGACGCCGCTTGTCGGCTGCATCCAAAAGATCCTGGAACGCCTGGATACGCGCCTTGGACTTGGTCTGGCGAGCCTTTGGGCTCGACTGGATCCATTCGCGCTCGCGGCCGATGGCGCGCTGGCGGGCATCGTCCTCGCGGCCTTCCTGCTTGAGCCGCTTGGCCTTGGCTTCGAGGTATTTGGTGTAGTTGCCCTCATAAGGAATGCCGCGGCCGCGATCGAGTTCGAGGATCCAGCCGGTGACATTGTCGAGGAAGTAGCGGTCGTGGGTGATGATCATCACGGCGCCCGGATAGGCACGCAGATGCTTTTCCAGCCACGCCGTGGTCTCGGCGTCGAGATGGTTGGTCGGTTCGTCGAGCAGCAGAAGGTCGGGCTGGCGCAGCAGAAGCTGGCAAAGTGCGACGCGGCGGCGTTCGCCGCCCGAAAGCTTGGTGACTTCCGAATCCTTGGGCGGGCAGCCCAGCGCTTCCATCGCCATCTCGACCTGCTGTTCGAGATCCCAAAGGTTGAGCCGGTCCATTTCGTCCTGGAGCTTGGCTGACTCGTCGGCCGTCTCGTCGGAATAGTTCATCATCAATTCGTTATAGCGTTCGATGACGGCAGTCTTGGCGGCGACACCTTCCATGATATTTTCGAACACGGTCTTGTCCGGATCGAGCGCAGGCTCCTGCGCCAGGTAGCCGACAGTGGCGCCTTCGGCCAGCCAGGCTTCGCCGTTCCACTCCTTGTCGAGCCCGGCCATGATCTTGAGGATCGTCGACTTGCCCGAACCGTTGGGGCCGAGGATGCCGATCTTGGCGTCGGGATAGAAGGAGAGATGGACATTCTCGAGCACCTTCTTGGTGCCATAGGCCTTGTTGAGGCCGGCCATGTGATAGATGAACTGGCGTGCCACGCGCGCTTTCCCTGAAAAACTGACTGGCCCAGAAAACTGACTGGATCTGTCGAATTGAGTGGAGGTTGGCCGCTATGTAGGCGATGCGGCGGCGAACGGCAATCGCTTTTGCCATATCTGCCCGGTCACACGCGGAAGTGTCCGCCAATCGCCGAAGTTTTCCACCAGCACGAAGCGTGCTGAAATCTCCGGTTAACTCTTCGGCGTCAAAACAGGGTCGGAGTGGAATCGCTCACTATTCGCGATTTCGAGAAAGAGATCGGGTCGACGGCATTGCTGAACAGTTTCCTGCTCCTTGCCGAAGCGGTCGTCTACTTCAGCGTCATGGTGACGCTTTTCCGCTTCAGACGGCGTATCGGCCTCGGCGTATTCGTCTGCGCGCTCGGTGTCATGCACTTCCTCGAGACCTATCTCGCCAGCGTCTTTTACGTCGCTCTGCCGTTCGGCATGGTCTCGCCTGGCTCGGCGGTGCTGTTTTCCGGCAAGCTGGTCATGCTTTTGCTGCTCTATATGAAGGAGGACGCTGCAACCGTGCGTCAGCCGATCTACGGCCTGCTGCTCGGCAATGCGCTGATGATCGGGCTGGTGCTGCTGCTGCGCCTGCACGTCATCGCGGCACTTCCCGACGGCAGGCTTCCAGACATCGGCTTCATCGACCAGATGGGTTGGCTGATGGTGTGGGGCACGACGCTGCTGTTCGTCGATGCCATCCTGATCATCCTGCTCTACGAAAAGCTTGGTCGGTATCTTCGCAAGGCGCCGTTCGCGCGCATCCTGATTTCGGTCGCTTGCGTGCTGACCTTCGACCAGGCCGGTTTTTTCACCGCCCTGCATTTCGTTGCCGGCGCGCCGATAGCCGTCTTTTTCGGCGGCTGGTTCGCCAAGATGGCGGCGGCGGTGACCTTCAGCACCATGCTCGTTGCCTATCTCAAATGGTTTGAGGAGCGCCAGGTCACTGCGCCGCGCGGATTGACCGATATCTTCGATACGTTGACCTATCGCGAACGCTACGAGGCGCTGGTCGAACATGTCGGCCGTGACGGGCTGACCGGCCTGCTGCACCGCGGGCGCTTCGACGCCGACGGTGAAGCCGCCGTCCAGGTCAGCCTGCGCACCGCCAGGCCGCTCAGCCTGCTGATCATCGATGTCGATCATTTCAAATCGATCAACGACCGTTTCGGCCATGCCGAAGGCGACAAGGTGTTGAAGGCCGTTGCCGCGCTGCTGCGCGAGGTCGCCAGTCCCGAGGACCAGGTGTTCCGCATCGGCGGTGAGGAATTCGCCATACTCAGTTCTTGTCCGCACTCGGTCGCCAGGCTGCTTGGCGAAAGCATTCGCCATGCGATCAAGGCTTCAGCGGCCACCAGTCGATTCGAGTTCACCGTCAGCACCGGCGTTTCCAGCGTCAGCGAAACCACGCGCTGCCTTGCCGACCTGTTCGCGCTTGCCGACCAGCGTCTCTACAAGGCGAAGTCGACCGGCCGCGACCGCGTCGTCGGCGAGCCGGGCGGCCACGAAGCCGACACGGCCGCTGCATGGACAAAGTCCGCGCGGATTTAGGTCTGCTCCAGGATTTCTTCCGCCTACGAACGCCGGCGGCGCAGTCCGGTTGTTTGCGTCCCGCCAGCGCTTACCTGCCCCGCACTTACTGGAAGCCGATCGCGTCGACATTGCCTGTCGGGCAACCGGCCTTGTTGGTCGGCACCGAAGCCAGCAGCAGATCCTTGAGCGAGCTGTTCGGGCCGATCGGACCGGCGAGGCCGAGCGTCAGTTCGCCGATCAGCCGCCTGCCGCTCGACGGATCGATGACACAGGACACACGCACCCGGTCGCCTGCCCCCGTCCCGAAGGCGCTGTCGAAAGCGCCGCGGATCTGGTCCGCCGTCAGCTTTCCACCGATGTTCTTGGCAAAGAGATCGCGCACCGGCGAGCTGTTCACCGCACGCATCAGGTTGAGCGCGTCGGAGAAATAGTCCTGCTGGCTCTTGCCGTAGCAGGTGCCGTGCTTGATCCATTCATGCCGCTCGAGGTGGGAGGCCGTTCCAGGCATCACCTGATCGAGCTCCGTGCGGGTGTTGGCGTCCAGATTGACCGGCGGCAGGTCTTTCCGGTGGGCCGGATTGTCGTTGGCCTTGTCGCTCGCCGTCGCCTGGCAATAGAAATTGCCGTTCGGCTGCGGCCACAACCCATGCAAGGTGAAATGCGTCGCGTCGAAATCACCGGCGTTCTGCGTCTTGCATTCGGTCTTGTTCGACTTTGTCTCGCAAAACGCCGGCTGCCAGCTCAGCGCGAAGACGTATTCGGGTTTTCCCGACGCCGCCGGCTTGCCTTGGTCGTCAGGTGCGGCCGGCACGGTCGCCGCGCTGCTGCCGGAAACGTGGCCGCAACTGACCTTCACCCAGCGGCGCTCCGGATCGGCGCCCGGAACCAGGATAAGGTAGTGCGTCGGCGCATCCTTGTTGCCGGCAAGCAGCTGGTAGCTCTTCCCGGCATCGGTCGAGACATTGCCGGGGTTCTTGCCGTTCTTGATGGCTTGCGTTGCCGGACAGGCAGCGTCGGCGACAAAGCTGCCGCTCATCTTGACGTCGGCACGCGCCGCCCCGGCCAGCGACGCCGCCAGCATGGCCAATCCGAAAATGACAGCACTACGCATGGAAAATCCCCAGCTGGACAAGTGGGCGACAGACTGAAGCTGTCTCCATGTCAGAATTGCGATATTTTGCTGGCCAAACGCAAGAAACATCGTCGCGAAAAGCGGGTTTGCCGGATTGACGCATAATGTGGGCCGGCGCAAACAAAGCCAACGACGATAATGCAAGGGCGGGACCAGGCGGCATGTCATTCAGCCAGCAGCGCGTGGTTGCCTCGCCGACCGGTGCCGATCTCAATCTTTTCGTCAGGCAGGCCGATGGCCGGGCACGCGCCGTCGTCCAGATCAATCACGGGCTGGCCGAGCACGCAGCGCGCTATGCCCGCTTTGCCGATTATCTTGGCTCCCGCGGCTTCCACGTCTATGTCCACGATCATCGCGGCCATGGGGCGACCAAGGCGCCCAACACGCCGCTCGGCAGGTTCG
Organism: Mesorhizobium sp. WSM4822; assembly: GCF_055811155.1. Taxonomy (NCBI): domain Bacteria; kingdom Pseudomonadati; phylum Pseudomonadota; class Alphaproteobacteria; order Hyphomicrobiales; family Phyllobacteriaceae; genus Mesorhizobium; species Mesorhizobium sp. WSM4822. The sequence goes on from NZ_JBVVQM010000005.1 coordinate 214,052, forward strand.
CCGACAGGGACGGCCCGGCCAAGGTGATCGCCGACGTCGGCGCCATCCATGACCTCATCGCCAGCGAACAGCCAAACAGACCGGTCATCCTGTTTGGTCATTCGATGGGCGCATCCGTGGCGTTGAATTTCCTTTTAAGTCATTCGCCACGCGTCCATGCCGCCGCGATCTGGAACGGCAATTTCTCCCAAGGCCTGCTCGGGCAGGTGGCGCTGGGCGTCCTTGCCTGGGAGAGAATGCGGCTCGGCTCCGACGTGCCATCGCGTCTGTTGCCGAAGCTCACCTTCCAGGCCTGGGGCAAAGCGGTGCCCAATCACCGCACATTGTTCGACTGGCTGTCGCGAGATGAGGCGGAAGTGGCGAAATACATTGCCGATCCGCTCTGCGGCTGGGATGCCTCGGTATCGATGTGGCGCGACGTCGTCGGCATGGCGCTGAACGGCGGCAAGGATGCCGGCTTTGCCGGTATCCGACGCGACCTGCCCGTCAGCATCGTCGGTGGCGAAAAGGATCCCGCCTCGGATTATGGCAAAGGGATCACGCATCTTGCCAGCCGCATGCGCGCCATGGGCTTTTCGAATCTGGTTTCAAAGGTTTACGCCGACACCCGCCACGAAAGCCTGAACGAGGTGAATCGCGACATCATCATGGATGATTTCGCCATTTGGGCCGACGAAGTCCTCAAAGCGTGACGGATTGGCCCATTGCAAGAGCCGTGACAGCCGTTGTAGGGCTTGATAGAGGCTCTGGTTTCGCAGCAATCACGGTGATTGCGGCAATCACGGTGATTCATGGCTGAGCCCCCGCTGAAAGGCGTCCGCGTCGTCGAACTCGCCCGCATCCTTGCCGGGCCATGGGCCGGGCAGTTGCTTGCCGATCTCGGCGCCGATGTCATCAAGGTCGAGAGCCCCGATGGCGGCGACGACACCCGCAAATGGGGGCCACCCTTCGTCATGGGCAAGGACGGCGAGAACCTGTCGGCCGCCTATTATCATTCCTGCAATCGCGGCAAGCGCTCCATCGCCATCGATTTCTCGACGCCGGAAGGCGCGGAGACCGTGCGCCGGCTGGTCGCCACCTCGGACGTGCTGATCGAGAACTTCAAGCTCGGCGGCCTGAAGAAATACGGCCTCGACTATGACAGCCTGCGCCAGATCAACCCGCGCCTCGTCTATTGCTCGATCACCGGCTTCGGTCAGGACGGACCCTATGCGCCGCGCGCCGGCTACGACTTCATCATCCAGGCCATGGCCGGCATGATGTCGATCACCGGCGAGGTCGGCCGCGAGCCGCAAAAAGCGGGCGTCGCCATCTCCGACATCTTCACCGGTCTTTATTCGGTCATCGCCATCCAGGCAGCATTGCGCCATGCCGAGCAGACCGGCGAAGGCCAGCACGTCGACATGGCGCTTTTCGACACCCAGATCTCGGCGCTCGGCAACCAGAATTTGAACTATCTCGTCTCCGGCCAATCGCCGGTGCAGATGGGCAATGCACACATGAACATCGCCCCGTATGAGGTGGTGCCGGTCCGGGACGGGCACATCATCCTGGCGGTCGGCAATGACGGCCAGTTCGCCAAATTCTGCGCCGCTGTCGGACTGGACGACCTGCCTGCCAATCCCGACTTCGCCACCAATCCTGCCCGGGTCGCCAACCGGGTCAAGCTGCGCGAGCGCATGATCGAGGCGCTGAAGATTTTTGACCGCGATCCGCTGCTGGCCAAGTTGGAAGCGGCCGGCGTGCCGGCGAGCCCGATCAACACGATCGGCCAGATGTTTGCCGATCCGCAGACGATCGCGCGCGGCATGCGGCTCGATCTCGACGACGGCCATGGCAATCTTCTGCCTTCGGTGCGTGCGCCGATGGTGATGTCCGGCACGCCGCTGGTCTATGAGCGCCCCTCGCCGCGCCTGGGCGAGCACACGCAAGAAATCCTTGCCGAACTGGAGAAGTCTGGACAATGAAGACCGGCGGACAACTCATCGTCGACGCGCTCGAAGCCAACGGCACCGACCGCATCTATTGCGTGCCCGGTGAATCCTATCTGGCGGTCCTCGACGCGCTGCACGACTCTGCGATCCGCACCATCGTCTGCCGCCAGGAAGGCGGTGCCGCGATGATGGCCGATTGCCACGGCCGCCTGACCGGCAAGCCCGGCATCTGCTTCGTCACCCGCGGCCCCGGCGCCACCAACGCCTCGGCTGGCATCCACATCGCCATGCAGGATTCGATACCAGTCATCCTGTTCATCGGCCAGGTCGCCAGCCACGCCAAGGAGCGCGAAGCGTTCCAGGAGGTGGACTACAAGAGGTTCTTTGGCGACATCGCCAAATGGGTGGTCGAGATCGACGACGCCTCGCGCATCCCCGAATTCGTCACCCGCGCTTTCGCTGTGGCGACGTCAGGCCGCCCCGGCCCGGTGGTGATCTCGCTCCCGGAAGACATGCTGACCAGCATCGTCGAGGCGCCCATCGCCTTGCCGCACACGCCGGTGGAAACACGGGCCGGCGAAGCGGAGCTCGATGCGCTGGAAAAGCTGCTGGCTAAGGCCAAGCGGCCGTTCGTCATCCTCGGCGGCACGCGCTGGGACGCCGAGGCGGTTGCACAAATGCGCACGATCGCCGAGGCCTGGTCACTGCCGGTCGGCTGCTCCTTCCGCCGCCAGATGCTGTTCGATCATCTGCATCCGAACTATGCCGGCGATGTCGGCATCGGCATCAACCCGAAGCTGGCCACAGCGATCAAGCAGGCCGATCTCGTGCTGCTGATCGGCGGCCGCATGGGCGAAATGCCCTCGTCCGACTACACGCTGCTGAAAAGCCCCTATCCCGACCAGACGCTGGTGCATGTCCATGCCGACGCCGGCGAGCTCGGCCGCGTCTACCGCCCGACACTGGCGATCAACGCCTCGCCTTCTGCCTTCATAGACGCTTTCGCCAGGCGCAAGCCCGCCTCCGCACCCGTCTGGGCAACCGAGACGCCAAAGCTGCATGCCGCCTATCTGGACTGGTCGACGCCACCGGAAGGCGGCCCCGGCTCGGTCCAGATGGGGCCGATCATGAACTACCTGGAAAAGATGTTGCCCGACGACGCCATCCTTACCAACGGCGCCGGCAATTACGCCACCTGGGTGCATCGTTTCCACCGCTTCCGCCGCTTCGCCACTCAAGGTGCGCCGACGTCAGGCTCGATGGGCTATGGCACGCCTGCGGCCGTCGCCGCCAAGGAGCTGTTCCCGGAGCGCACCGTGGTCGCCTTCGCCGGCGACGGCTGTTTCCTGATGAACGGGCAGGAATTCGCCACCGCCGTGCAGTATGACCTGCCTATCATTGTGGTCGTCGTCAACAACGGCATCTACGGCACCATCCGCATGCATCAGGAGCGCGAATATCCCGGCCGCGTCGTCGCCACCGATCTCAAGAACCCCGACTTCGCGGCTCTCGCCCGCGCCTATGGCGGCCATGGCGAAACGGTCGACAAGACCGCCGATTTCGCTCCCGCCTTCGAACGTGCCCGCGCCAGCGGCAAGCCGGCGATCGTGGAAATCCGCCTCGACCCCGAAGCGATCACGCCGACCAAGACGATGACGCAGATACGCGACAAGGCGTAGTCCAAACAAAAAAAAGAGGCGGTCGCCCGCCCCTTTTTGTCATGCGGCTTGCGCTACTTGGCGGTCTCGATCTGTCCGCGGATTTCGCCGTCCTTGTTGGCTGCCGTGTGCACGTTGACATAGTCCTTGCCGGCCATCAGGTCGGCGGCCTGCGCGTCGGTCAGCACGACCGACCCTTTGATCGGGCTCTTGAGCTTGTCCTTGAACGGGATCGCCACCCCGGCGTTTTCACCCATCGCGGCTGGGCCGTGAATATGCCCGGCGGTCGCCGGCCCGCTGAGGCCGGAATACTTGACGTTCCAGCTGAGTTTCTTCGTGGCCGTGTCGAAGGTAAGAGCTGCGGTGCCCTTGCCTTTCGTGGTCACCGGCGGGTTCTGCTGGGCGCCGTCGAGCGTCGCTTTCAGCTTCACCGTCTCCGCCAGGGCCGGCGCTGCCGTAAGGAAAGACACCGAGATGGCCAGTGCCGAAAGCATCGGCGCCAAGGATTGGATACGCATGAGAATCTCCGTTTGCTGATGACATCCAGCCACGGCTCCCCGGCGCGCGGATGTATCGGCACAAGGCTTATAAGAGCGAATGGCTGCGCGCGAGTAACACTTACGTGCAGACTAATGGACCGCGCGATACCGGCGGCGTCAGACGGCTGCCAGCGCCTGCGTCAGGTCGGCGATCAGATCATCCGGGTGCTCCACGCCGATCGACAACCTGACCGTGGTCTCCAGCACGCCGATGCGTTCGCGCACCTCGAAGGGTATGCCCGAATGGGTCATGGCCGCGGGGTGGCTGGCCAAGGATTCCGTTCCGCCCAGGCTCACCGCCAGCTTGAAGATCTGCAGGTTGTTGAGAAAGGCGAAAGCCGCCTTCTCGCCGCCCTTGATATCGAAGGAGAAGGTCGAGCCGGCACCAGTGCATTGCGCCCTGTAGGTGCGGCCAGCCGGCGTTTCCTCGCCCAGGAACGGAAGGTAATGCACCTTCTCGACCTTGGCATGGTCGCGCAGGAATTCGGCGACCAGGCGCGCATTGTCGTTGGCCCGCTCCATGCGGATCGACAGCGTCTCCAGCGAGCGGCCAAGCATCCAGCAGGAATGCGGGTCGAGCTGCGTGCCGATCGCGCCGCGCAGCGCCTTGATCGGCTTGGTGACCGCCTTGCTGCCCATGGCGGCGCCCGCGATGAGATCGGAATGGCCGCCGACATATTTGGTCAGCGAATAGACGGACACGTCGGCGCCATGTTCGATGGGCCGCTGGAAAACCGGGCCGAGCAGCGTGTTGTCGCACACGACGATCGGCGTCGACCCTTGGCTAGCGCCGATCTCGTCGGCGATCTTCCGCATCAGCGCGATATCGACCAGGCTGTTGGTCGGGTTTGACGGCGTTTCGATCAGGATGACCGACACGCGGCCCTTCGCGACGGCGGCGTCGGAGGCCGTGCGCACCGCCGTCTCGTCGACGCCATCCGCGAAACCGACCGCGCCGATACCGAAGCCGGAGAGCGTGCGCGTCAACAGCGTCTCGGTGCCGCCGTAAAGCGGCTGCGAATGAAGGATGACGTCGCCCGGCCTGATATAGGCGAGCAGCGTGGTGGCGATCGCCGACATGCCGGATGAAAACAGGATGCAGGCATCCGCCCCCTCATAGATCGCCAGCCGGTCCTCGACGATCTCGCTGTTGGGATGGTTGAAGCGCGAATAGACCAGGCCCGACGCCGTGCCGCTCGGCGGCTCCTTGCGGCCGGAGGTGTAGTCGAAGAAGTCGCGTCCTTCTTCCGCCGACTTGAACACGAAGGTCGAGGTCAGGAACACCGGCGGCTTGACCGCACCCTCCGAAAGCTGCGGATCGAAGCCATAGCTCAGCATCAGCGTCTCCGGGTGGAGCTTGTGGTTGCCGATATGGGTTTTCGACGGGCGTGGCGCGGTCATGAGCTTTCCTGCCTGTTCGAGTGACATAGTGAACGGCAATTTATGCGATCCCGTTCCGCCAGTCCTTGCTATTTTTGGGCTCTCATGGCTGCATTCCCGCAACAAATTGCCCGGAGAGACGGAAAGTGCAGCAGAAGATAGCCGATGATTTCGACCTGAAAATCCTGCGTGAACTGCAGGCCGACGCCCGCATCACCAACAATGAGCTTGCCGAGCGGATCGGCCTGTCGCCATCGCCCTGCCTGAGGCGGGTGCGGCGGCTGGAGGAGACCGGCGTCATCAGAGGCTACACCACGCTGGTCGATCCCTCAGCCTTCGGCTGGAACATGGTCGCCATCGCCACCATCCGGCTCAGCCGCCAGAACGAAGACGAGATCGTCATGTTCGAGGACGCGATCCGCGGCTGGGAAGAGGTGCTGGAATGTCACCTCGTCACCGGCTCGCGCGACTATGTGCTGAAAGTGGTGACGGGAAGCCTTGAGCAGTACGAGCGCTTCATCAAGGAAAAGATCGCGCGGCTGAAATGCGTCGCCTCGATCGAGACCAGCTTCGTCATGAACACCATAAAGGAACGGCGCCTCTGACATTTCTGCCGGAGGCGCCGCGTCTCGAGATCATGCGCAGTAGGCTTACTTGACCGCCTTGTCGGTGATGGCGGTGGTGTAGGCGCCAGTCGGCTCCTTGGTGATGATCTTCTGGTCGAGCAGCGCCTTGGCGGTGCGCTCGTAGGTCGCCGGGTCGAGCTTGCCGTCGGCATTGTCGATCAGCTTGGCGACTTCGCTCATCATGCGCTTCTGGTGGTTCTCGTCCTGGCCACCGCCGTCCATGACGATGCCAGCGGCTTCGTCATTGTTGTCAATGGCGTATTTCCAGCCCTTCATCGAGGCGCGCACGAAACGCACCATCTTGTCTTCGAAGGCCGGGTCCTTGAGCTTGTCTTCGGACGCATAGAGCCCGTCCTCAAGCAGGTCGTTGCCCATGGCCGAGTAGTTGAACACGGTTAGCTGTTCGGGCTTGTAGCCGGCGTCGATCAACTGCCAGTACTCGTTGTAGGTCATGACCGAGATACAATCCGCCTGCTTCTGGATCAGGGGCTGCACGTCGAAGCTCTGCTTCAAGACGGTGACGCCGTCCGGGCCGCCGTCTGTCTTGAGGCCGAGCTTGTTCATCCAGGCGTAGAACGGATACTCGTTGCCGAAGAACCAGACGCCTAGTGTGTGACCCTTGAAGTCGGCTTCGGTCTTGATCGGGCCGTCCTTCGGGCAGACCAGCTCCATGCCTGCCTTCTTGAACGGCTGGGCGATGTTGACCAGCGGCACACCCTTTTCGCGGGCGGCCAGCGCACCGCCCATCCAGTCGACGATGACATCGGCGCCGCCACCGGCGATCACCTGCTCGGGCGCGATATCGGGACCGCCCGGCTTGATGTCGACGTCGAGACCTTCGGCCTCATAGAAACCCTTGGCCTTGGCGACATAGTAGCCGGCAAACTGGGCCTGCGTGACCCATTTCAGCTGCAACGTCACCTTGTCGGCGGCCATTGCCTGGAAAGCGGCGAGCGACATCGCGCCGGCCAGAACGGGAATAATCAGTCTTTTCATTTTTTTACCCTCTGAAGTTAGTGCCCTAAACCCACCGCCCCTATCCACCACGGACAGAGGGATGCCAAAACGTGACGGCTCTTTCGACAAGAGCGACCACGCCATAAAAGACCGAACCCGCAAGTGCTGCAACTGCGATTTCGGCCCAGACCATGTCGATGTTCATCCGCCCGACCTCGGTCGAGATGCGGAAGCCCATGCCGACGACGGGCGTGCCGAAGAACTCGGCGACGATGGCCCCGATCAGCGCCAGCGTCGAGTTGATCTTCAGCGCGTTGAAGATGAAGGGAGCGGCGGCCGGCAGCCTGAGCTTCAGCAGCGTCGGCCAGTAGCCCGACGCATAGGTGCGCATCAGGTCGCGCTCCATATGGCCGGAGGCGGCCAGACCGGCGACCGTGTTCACCAGCATCGGGAAGAAAGTCATGATGATGACAACAGCCGCCTTGGACTGCCAGTCGAAGCCGAACCACATCACCATGATCGGGGCGACGCCGATGATCGGCAGCGCCGAGACCATGTTGCCGATAGGCAAGAGCCCGCGCCGCAGGAACGGCACACGGTCGGCGAGGATTGCGGTGATGAAGCCGGCGCCGCTGCCCACCACATAGCCGAAGATCACCGCCTTGAAGATGGTCTGCCGGACATCCGCGCCGAGCACCGGCAGCGAACCGGCGATGCGCGCGCCGATTGCGCTTGGCGGCGGCAACAGGATGAAGGGAATGCCGGCCCCGCGCGTCACCGCTTCCCAGATGATCAGTATCCAGGCGCCGAAGATGGCCGGGATGATCAGGCGCAACGCGGTCCGCGCCCAGCTTGCCATCGGGCGAAGGCCCGACAGGACGGCGACGCAGCGCCAGCCAAGCAGCCAGGCACCCGTGAGCAGCAGGAAATAGGGCGCCCGTGCCAGGCCCTCGAAACCGGTGATGCCGCCAATCAGCAGCCAGGCGGCCAGATGCGCGCCGATGAAAAGCACAACCGCTTCGACGACGGACGGTATTCTGGTCATCGAGATCAAAGCGGCGAGAAGCAGCACGCCGAAGATCAGCCAAGTCGTCGCCACATAGGGATATATCAACGTCCCTGCAGGCTGCGCCAGCGCATCGACTTTCGGCGCGGCGATCGGGCCGAGCGCGACCGCGATCAGGCACAGCACGATCGCCGACACCGCCTGCCAGGAGGGTTTCAGCCAGTTCATGCCGGCCTCCCGCCCATGGCGCGGTCGACGAGGCGCCCGGCAATGCCGACAACCATGACCAGAAGTGCTGCCACCACAGACCCAGCAACCAACGCCGACCAGATGTCGATGGACTGGCTGTAATAGGCGCCGGCGAGCAGCTTGGCGCCGATGCCGGCGACCGCACCGGTCGGCAGTTCGCCGACGATGGCGCCGACCAGGCTTGCCGCCACCGCCACCTTCATCGAGGTGAACAGGAACGGCACCGAGGCCGGCACGCGCAATCTCCAGAAGGTTTGCGCACGACTGGCATTGTAGGTGTGCATCAGGTCGAGATGCATGATCTCGGGTGAGCGCAGCCCCTTCACCATGCCGACGGTCACCGGGAAGAATGACAGATAGGTCGAGATCATCGCCTTCGGGATCAGGCCGCTGATGCCGATCGCCCCCAGCACGACGATGATCATCGGCGCCACCGCCAGGATGGGAATGGTCTGCGAGGCGATGATCCACGGCATCAGGCTGCGGTCGAGCGTCGCCACATGGACAATGCCGACCGCAATAATGATGCCGAGCGCGGTGCCGAAGGCAAAGCCGAGCAGCGTCGACGACAGCGTCACCCAGGCATTGTAGACCAGGCTGCGGTTCGAGGTGATAGGCCGCAGGAAGGTGTTCTCGAAGAAATTCACCGCCACCTGATGCGGCGCCGGCAATGTCGGCTTCGGCTGCGACAGCGTCTTGCCGATGAGTTCGCTGAACGTGGAGGTCTCACCGGCGCGACGGTCGAGATCGCGCTGGAACGGCGCGTTGAGGATGACAGCGAAGACATACCAGAGCACGACCACCCCAGCGAGGATCGAGGTGACGGGGATGAGTTTGTCGCGGAAGGTGTCCATTAGGTGCGCTCCCCTTTGCCCAACGGCAAAGAGCGGCCATACCCATTCTTCGTCATCCTAGGGCGAAGCAAGGAGCGAAGCGACGCGGCGCAGACCCTAGGATCCATGCCGTTACCTCTGTGCTCCACAACGGTGCGGAACAAGGCTCCCTGTGCCTCGCCCTGCTTGGCCTGTTTTCTCAACCGTTTTCGCCTTTCGGCCGGCGTCACGGCATGGATCCTAGGGTCTGCGCAGGCCGCTGCGCGCCTGCTCTGCCCTAGGATGACGAAGGGGTGGTTGACCGCTCCCTTTACGAACGCCGCCTCGCGGTGCCCTGGGATGACGAAGGCGCGGTGGGCCGCCCCCTCACCCGACCTCCGCTTCGCTCCGGCCACCCTCTCCCCGTTGGGGAGAGGAGGGAGCCCGTCGATTGCTCCCTCAATCATCATAGCTGTGTCCTGCCCGCAGCCCGTCGCGCACGCGCGCCGCGATCGTCAGAAACTCCGGCGTCTCGCGGATGTCGAGCGGCCGCTCTCTCGGCAGTGTCGATTCGATGATGTCGCTGACGCGGCCCGGCCGCGGTGACATGACGACGATACGCGTCGACAGATAGACGGCTTCCGGAATGGAGTGGGTGACGAAGCAGATCGTCTTGTTGGTGCGTCCCCACAATTCCAGCAATTGCTCGTTGAGATGGTCGCGCACGATCTCGTCCAGCGCACCGAACGGCTCGTCCATCAGCAGCAGGTCGGCGTCGAAGGCCAGCGCACGCGCGATCGAGGCACGCTGCTGCATGCCGCCCGAGAGCTGCCAGGGATATTTCTTCTCGAAGCCTGAGAGGTTGACGAGATCGAGCGTGCGCTTGATCCGCTCGCCCTGCTCCGCCCTGGACAGGCCCATGATCTCGAGTGGCAACCCGACATTGCGCTCGATGGTGCGCCACGGAAACAGGGCGGCGGCCTGAAAGACATAGCCATAGGCTCGTTTCTCGCGCGCCTGCTCTGCTGTCATGCCATTGACCGAAATCGTCCCCGAGGTCGGCTTCTCCAGATCGGCGATGACGCGCAGCAACGTGGTCTTGCCGCAGCCCGAAGGGCCGATGAAGGAGACGAACTCCCCCTTGCCGATGGTGAGATCGACGTTTGACAGCGCCTGCACCGGCCCGTCATTGGTCTGGAAGGTCAGTCCGAGTTTGCTTGCCGCGACGACGGCTGGCGAAGTCCCCGTCATCGGCTGCCGCCTGCCTGTTTCCGTCCCTGCGGCGGCTGGAATCCGATTGCTTTTATCGCGATGTTGTTTTCCACTTATCCTGTCCCATTTGGCCCTGTCCCACTGACCTTGTCCCACTCGATCGACGCCCGGAGTTTCCCCGATGTCGCCCAAACCCACCTGTCATCTTATCCGCCCTGAAAGCACTTATGAAGGCAAGCAGGGATTGACCTATTTCGCCGGCATCGCCGCCGAGACCGTCGGCGCCTCCGGCATCTGCATGCACATGCTCACCATGCCGCCCGGCGCACGCGCCAAGGCGCATATGCATGAGAGCCACGAGACGGCGATCTACGTGCTCTCCGGCGAAGTCCACACCTGGTACGGCGACCGGCTCGAGCATCATATCGTCGTCAAGGCCGGCGACCTCTTCTACATTCCGGCCGGCGTGCCGCATCTGCCGGCCAATCTGAGCAGCGCCCCGTCTTCGGCCGTCATTGCCCGCACCGATCCCAACGAACAGGAAAGCGTCGTCCTGCTGCCGGAACTGGATGCACTGGTCGCCTGAAGCCGGTATCGACGGGCTAGGATCCCACCGGTCAATTGCCCGAGGTTTGCGCTGCCCCTCATCGCCCTGCCGGGCACTTCTCCCCGTATAGTGACGGGGAGAAGGACGATTTCGCCAATCTCCGACGTTACAAAAAAGGGGGGCGAGGTTGCGTTCATCTCCCTTCTCCCCCTCACTATACGGGGAGAAGGTGCCGGCAGGCGGATGAGGGGCGGCGCCGAGTTCGGCAATTATCGGCACTGCGACACATCCCCAAAGGCGGCGCCGTGTTTGTCGGCAATCATCCGTTTCTTGGCGTTCTTCGAGCCGCGCAAGCTCAAACCCCGGTCGCCGGGATGCCGGTGCGTTCCACCTTGCGCGGCGCGGAGATTTCCTTCCACGTCGACAGCGCCCGGTTGACCGCCGCATTCGGCTCGCGGCCAACGAACTCGCCATGACCGGGCTTGGCCTTGACCTCGGCCTCCTGGATCGACAGTTCGCCACGCGAGAACACGAACCGCGGCAGACCGGTCACCTCGAACCCTTCGAACACGTTGTAGTCGATGACAGATTGCTGCTTCTTCGAGGTGATCTTCTTCTTGCGCTGGGGATCCCAGACGACGATGTCGGCGTCGGCGCCCTCTACGATGGCGCCCTTCTTCGGATACATGTTGAGGATCTTGGCGATGTTGGTCGAGGTCACCGCGACGAATTCGTTCATCGTCAGCCGACCGGTGTTGACGCCGGTGGTCCACAGCACCGGCATGCGGTCTTCAAGCCCGCCGGTGCCGTTCGGGATCTTGGTGAAATCGCCGACGCCGTTGCGCTTCTGCTTGGTGGTGAAAGCGCAATGATCGGTCGCCACCACCTGCAGCGAGCCCGCCTGCAGGCCGGCCCACAGCGAATCCTGGTGCAATTTGTTGCGGAAGGGCGGGCTCATCACGCGGCGCGCCGCATGGTCCCAGTCCTTGTCGAAATACTCGCTCTCGTCCAGCGTCAGGTGCTGGATCAGCGGTTCTCCGAACACCCGCATGCCCTTCTGGCGCGCCCGACGGATCGCTTCGTGGCTCTGCTCGCAGGAGACATGCACGACATAGAGCGGCACGCCGGCCATGTCGGCGATCATGATGGCGCGGTTGGTCGCCTCGCCTTCCACTTCGGGCGGCCGTGAATAGGCGTGGCCCTCGGGGCCGTTGTTGCCGGCAGCCAGCAGCTTCTGCGACAGGGCGGCGACCACATCGCCATTCTCGGCATGCACCAGCGGCAGCGCGCCGAGATCGGCGCAGCGCTGGAACGACGCATACATCTCGTCGTCGTCGACCATCAGCGCGCCCTTGTAGGCCATGAAATGCTTGAACGACGTGATGCCCTTGTCGACGACAGTGGCCATCTCGTCGAACACCTGCTTGCCCCACCAGGTGATCGCCATGTGGAAGGAATAGTCGCACGATGCCTTCGAGGTCTTGTTGTCCCACATCTGCAAGGCTTCGAGCAGCGACTGCTGCGGCGCCGGCAGGCAAAAATCGACCACCATCGTGGTGCCGCCGGCAAGCGCTGCACGCGTGCCGGATTCGAAATCATCGGCCGAATAGGTGCCCATGAACGGCATTTCGAGATGGGTGTGTGGGTCGATGCCGCCTGGCATGACGTAGCAGCCGGTGGCGTCGAACTCATGATCGCCATGCAGGTCCGAGCCGATGGCGACGATCTTGCCATGCTGCATCAGCACATCGGCCTTCCACGTGCGGTCGGCGGTGACGACGGTGCCGTTCTTGATGACTTTGGTCATTTTTCTTGTTCCCCTGTAATTCGCGCTGGCAGGCCTAGGCTTTCTTCGACCTCGCGCCCTGACTGTTCCAAGCTTCCCACGCGGACTCAAATTGTGGCCGGTGCTTGCCAATGTCCGAAACGGTTTGATCAAGCGACCGCAAGATCCCGTCGAGCTCCACCCACAGGTGTTGGTTCTCCATCCAGAACTTTTGCGGAATCTTGAGGCAGTTCATGAGCAGATCGCCGTCGTAGAACGCCACCCCTATCAGCGGGTTTTCAATCAGGATGGAGATTGCTTTCGGAACCACATATTCCAGCCCGAAACCCTGGCTGACCAAGAGCCTCACCTGATCCTTGGTGAGATCCCGCAACGACGTTGCCAAGGCAATGCTGGCCTGTTCGACAAGAGATGTTGGATATGGAGGTGGATCCGCCTTCCAGCCCAGCAGCACGTTGAGCGTTCGGTCCTCATCAAGATTGCGCCGACCTCTCACCCGACGATCTCCGCCGTCTCCACCACCGCGTGGAACAAAACGTCGGCCCCGGCCGAGGCCCATTCCTTGGTGATCTCCTCCGCCTCGTTGTGGCTGAGGCCATCGACGCAGGGACACATCACCATGGCGGTGGGCGCGACGCGGTTGATCCAGCAGGCGTCGTGGCCGGCGCCGGAGACGATGTTGCGATGGGAATAGCCGAGGCGGTCGGCGGCATCGCGGATCGCCTTGACGCAGCCGGCATCGAAGGTCACCGGATCGAAAGCGCCGACCTGTTCGATCTCGTAACGGATGTCGAGTGCATCGCAGATCGTGTCGATGCCTTCCCGGATGCGGCCGTCCATGGCGTCCAGCACTTCCTTTTCCGGCGAGCGGATGTCGATGGTGAAGACGGTGCGGCCGGCGATGATGTTGCGCGAGTTAGGATAGACCTCCATGTGGCCGACCGCGCCGACGGCGTCCGGCTGGTAGTCCATGGCGATCTCATGCACCAGTTCGATCACCCGGGCCATGCCGAGCCCGGCATTGCGGCGCTTGGGCATCGGGGTCGAGCCGGTGTGGGCTTCCTTGCCTGTCAGCGTCACCTGCAGCCATTTAAGGCCCTGGCCATGAGTGACGACCCCGATGTCGATATCTTCGTCCTCGAGGATCGGACCCTGTTCGATATGCAGTTCGAAGAAGGCGTGGATCTTGCGATCGCCGACCTTCTCGCTGCCTTTCCAGCCGATGCGCTCGAGCTCCTCACCGAATTTCTTGCCCTGCTTGTCGACATGCCCGTACACATCGGCCTGGTCGAGCACGCCGGCGAACACGCCGGACGCCATCATCGCCGGCGCAAAGCGCGAGCCCTCCTCGTTCGTCCAGTTGGTGACGACGATCGGATGTTTGGTCTTGATGCCGAGATCGTTGAGCGAGCGCACCACTTCAAGCCCGCCGAGCACGCCGAGCACGCCGTCGTACTTGCCGCCGGTCGGCTGCGTATCGAGATGGCTGCCGACATAGACCGGCGGCAGGCTGGGATCGGTGCCTTCGCGGCGGGCAAACATCGTGCCCATTTCATCGACGCCCATTTCGAGCCCGGCCGCATCGCACCAGCGCTTGAACAGATGCCGCCCTTCGCCGTCTTCGTCGGTCACGGTCTGGCGATTGTTACCGCCGGCAATGCCGGGGCCAATCTTCGCCATCTCCATGATGGAATCCCACAAACGGTCTGAATTGATTCGCAAATTCTCGCCGGGTGCGGCCATGCTCTAAAACCTCATCGATTGCGGGGCGCCGGCGTCCCCCTCCCCCTCGAGGGGAGGGTGGCCGCGAAGCGGTCGGGTGGGGTCGGCTGACATATGCTCAACCTTCCCCTTGACCATCTGCGCGACATGCCACGCGCTGTTTATGACATCGGGCTCGTCAACACGGAAGACGTGAAACCCGAGAGAGCGCAGATAGGCATCACGAACAGCATCGTGCCGTTTACCCTTCTCGTGTTCGTGCAGATCACCGTCGACCTCAACGATCAGCTTCACCGCCAAGCAAACGAAGTCAACGATATAAGGCCCAATCGGGCACTGACGGCGAAACTTGATGCCTCCCGATTTCAACTCCCGCAGTTCATACCACAGAAGGGATTCGCCCTTGGTCGCGTGAACTCGAAGCGCGCGCGCCTTCTGGCGCATTTCGAAGCTCACGCGGGTACGGGGCATCAGACGCGGCCACGCAGCAAAAGATCAGGTCGGCACCCAGTCGCACCGACCCCACCCGACCGCTTCGCGGCCACCCTCCCCTCGAGGGGGAGGGATATCCGCGTCCAGTTCGTCAATCTATCGCTCGCAAGACTTCTCTGACATGGTCGATCAATTCGTTGATCTGGCCCTTGGTGATGATCAGCGGCGGCGACAGCGCGATGATGTCGCCGGTGGTGCGGATCAGCGCGCCGCGCTCGAACGCCTTGACGAAGGCCGAGAAGGCCCGCTTGGTCGGCTGGCCGGCGATCGGCGCCAGCTCGATCGCGCCGATCAGGCCGATGTTCCTGATATCGATGACGTTCGGCTCGCCTTTCAGCGAATGCAGCGCGTCTTCCCAGTACGGCGCCAGCTCCTCGCCGCGGGTCAGCAGGCCCTCTTCCTTGTAGGTGTCGAGCGTGCCGAGTGCGGCCGCGCAGGCGATCGGGTTGCCCGAATAGGTGTAGCCGTGGAAGAACTCGATCATGTGCTCGGGGCCGGTCATGAAGGCGTCGTGGATCTCCTTCTTGACGAACACCGCGCCCATCGGGATGACGCCGTTGGAGACGCCCTTGGCGGTGGTCATGATGTCTGGCGTGACACCGAAATAGTCGGCGGCGAACGGCGTGCCGAGACGGCCGAAACCGGTGATGACCTCATCGAAGATCAACAGGATGCCATGCTTGGTGCAGATCTCGCGCAGCCTCTCGAGATAGCCCTTCGGCGGCAGGATGACGCCGGTAGAGCCGGCGACCGGCTCGACGATGACAGCGGCGATGGTGGAAGCGTCGTGCAGGGCGACGATGCGCTCCAGTTCGTTGGCGAGTTCCGCACCATACTCCGGCACGCCCTTGGTGAAGGCGTTCTTTTCCGGCAGATGCGTGTGCGGCATATGGTCGACGCCGCCGAGCAGCGTGCCGAACATCTTGCGGTTGGTGACGATGCCGCCGACCGAGATGCCGCCGAAATTGACGCCGTGATAGCCGCGCTCGCGACCGATCAGCCGGGTGCGCGAGCCCTCGCCCTTCACACGATGATAGGCGATGGCCATCTTGAGCGCGGTCTCGACCGATTCCGAGCCGGAATTGGTGAAGAAGACATGGTCCATGCCCTTGGGCGCGAGGTCGACCAGGCGGTTGGCCAGTTCGAACACGATCGGGTGGCCCATCTGGAAGGCGGGCGCATAGTCGAGCTCGGCGGCCTGCTGCTGGATCGCCTCGGTGATCTTGGGACGGCAGTGGCCGGCATTGACGCACCACAGGCCGGCGGTGCCGTCGAGAACCTTGCGGCCGTCGCTGGTCATGTAATGCATGTCCTTGGCGGACACCATCATGCGCGGCGCCTGCTTGAACTGCCGGTTTGCCGTGAACGGCATCCAGAATGCGCTGAGATCGTTCGGCGTGACTTTCAGCCGGTTGGACATGACCAGGACTTCCCCTTGTAATTTGTTTCGGTGCGCCCAACGCTTGGTCTTTGCCGCGTTTTCATGCTACGCAAATTTTTGACCGATTGGACAAACGTTAGCACCGCCCTGTCGGCGGTCAAGGGATTACTAGCGGAAATGCGGCACCTGAAGTGCGTTCCACAGGCTAGGGAAAAACTGGTCCAGAGAATTGGTCCAGATGACCCTCAACGCGAGGGCTGGCAACGGTGACCACGGACGCCCCTCGTCGCACTCGCATCCAGCAGGAAAAGCGCGAACTCATCCTGGAGGCGGCGCTCGAGGTTTTCTCGACCAACGGTTTTCGTGGCTCGACCATTGACCAGATCGCCGAAGCCGCCGGCATGTCGAAGCCGAACCTGCTCTATTATTTCCGCCGCAAGGAAGACATCCACGAGACGCTGATGCAGCGCCTGCTCGACACCTGGCTGGCGCCGCTGCGTGAACTCGATGACATCGGCGATCCCCTCACCGAATTGCGCAGCTACATCAGGCGCAAGCTGGAGATGGCGCGCGACTTTCCGCGCGAGAGCCGGCTGTTCGCCAACGAGATCCTGCAAGGCGCGCCGCGCATCATGCCGCTGCTGGCCGGCGAGTTGAAGACGCTGGTCGACGAGAAGGCCGCCGTCATCAAGGGCTGGATGCGCGCCGGCAAGATCGCCAAGACCGACCCGTGGCACCTGATCTTCTCTATCTGGGCGACGACGCAGCATTATGCCGATTTCGACGTCCAGGTCCGCGCCGTGCTCGGGCCGAACCGCGGCGGCGACGGCCGCTTCGAGGATGCCGCAAGATTTCTCGAGCAGTTGTTCCTCGATGGCCTCAAGCCGAAGGGGTAGCAGCGAGATCACGTCTTGGGTCAACTTGGCAGTCGTCGGGCTATCCCAGACGGTGGGGATTGGCCGAAGCGCACATTGATTTCGTCATTCTAGGGCGAAGCAAGGAGCGAAGCGACGCGGCGCAGACCCTAGAATCCATGCCGCGACTTCAACGCGCCGCAACGGTACAAATTCTGCTCCGCTGTACCCTTCGACCAATGTCACGGAATGGATCCCAGGGTCTCCTCGACGCCGCTTCGCGGCTGCTCCGCCCTGGGATGACGAAGTGGAGGGTTACGCGCTGCGCCGCTCAACCGGCAGCGCGTCCAGCAACGTCTGCAGCTTGGCGATCGAATTCTGCTCGGCGAGCGGCGTGTAGACGATCAGCTTCATGTCGGAGCCATCGCCGATCGACAGGCTCATATGCTCGAAGGTCATGGCGCCCGCGCTCGGGTGCCGGACATGCTTCACCCCCGACAACCGGTGCGCGACATCGCGCTGCGGCCACCAGGCGCGAAATTCGGGGCTCGAACGCGTCATCAACTCGATCAGCCGCTCGAAATCCGGATCGCCGACATAACGCGCACTCGCGGCCCGGAAGGAGGCCAGCACGGTGAGCGCCAGTTGCTCCCAGTCGACCAGCAGGCGCCGGTGGTGCGGGCTCGTGAACACCATGTGGACGATGTTGCGGGCGTCACCCTCCAGCAAGCCATAGTCGCCGAACACCGCGACGGCAGCCGGGTTCCAGGCCAGCACATCCCAGCGCCGCCCGACAACATAGGCCGGCTGCAGCACCAGGCTCTGCAGCATGTGCAGCAAGGGGCCGTCGACTTTTTCCGGCGCCACGGCACGGCGCTCCGGCTGCTGGCGGTCGGCGAGGATGAACAGATGCTGTTTTTCGGCGGCGTCGAGGCGCAGTGCTTCGGCAAGTGCCGTCAGCACCTCGACCGAGGGCCTGACCTCCCGCCCCTGCTCCAGCCATGTGTACCAGGTGGTGCCGACACCGGCGATCATCGCCACCTCCTCGCGGCGCAAGCCCGGCGTACGCCGCCTGAGACCGGTGGCGATGCCGGTGGCCGAGGGCGTCAGCCTTTCGCGGCGCGAGCGCAGGAAGGCGCCGAGTTCGCGCCGGCGGCTGTCTTCAGCCGAATGTGTGGGGGCAGCGTGGGGTTGGGACTCCATGCGGGTATTATAGCAGTATTGATACCAGGATAAAGTTTGAACTGTTTGGCCCGCGCCAACTGTCCCATCTTCGGTTCAGAGCAACAGAACGGAGGCTCTGAACATGGAACTCAAAGACAAGACGATCCTCATCACCGGCTCTACCGATGGCGTCGGCCGGGTCGTCGCGCAACGGCTCGGCGCCGCGGGCGCCCGTGTGCTGGTGCATGGCCGCGATGCGACGCGCGGCAAGGCTGTTGTCACCGGGATCGAAGCCGCCGGCGGCAGGGCGGAGCTTCTGGTCGCCGACCTCTCTTCGCTGGGCGAAGTGCGGCGGCTTGCCGAAGCCGTGCGCGCCCGGACGGATCGGCTCGACATCCTCATCAACAATGCCGGAATCGGCACAGCGGGCCAAGGTGCCAAAAGGCAGGTCAGCGCCGACGGCTACGAACTACGCTTCGCGATCAACTACCTCGCCGGTTTCCTACTGACATCGGAGCTTTTGCCATTGCTGAAGGCGAGTGCGCCGGCCCGCATCGTCAATGTCGCCTCTGCGGGGCAGCAGGCGATCGATTTCAGCGATGTCATGCTGACCCGCTCCTATGACGGCGTGCGTGCCTATTGCCAGAGCAAGCTGGCGCAGATCCTGTTCACCGTCGACCTTGCGGAGCAGCTGAAAGGCACCGGCGTCACCGTCAACGCGCTGCATCCGGCGAGCTATATGAACACCACCATGGTCCGGCAAGCAGGCGTGACGCCGTGGAGCTCGGTCGAGACCGGTGCCGAGGCCATCCTCAACCTCGCCGCCTCACCCGCGCTCGACGGGAAAAGCGGCCTCTATTTCGACGGCCTGCGGGAATCCCGCGCCGATACCCAGGCCTATGACGCCAAGGCAAGGCAAAGTCTGCGAGCCTTGAGCCTTGATCTCATCGGCACGGCCTCCCCCACATCGAAGGAAGACCATTCATGACCCAGACAATCGAACACACCGTCATCATCGGCGGCTCGTCCGGCATCGGCCTGGCGACGGCGCGAAAACTGCTTGGCCCGGGCATGAAGGTGACCATCACCGGGCGCAACGAGGACAAACTGAAGAGCGCTTGGAAAAGCCTTGGCGGCGCTGCCGGGAAGGCTGCGTTCGACGCCGCGAAGCCGGATGAGGTCCGCCGGTTCTTCGAGAGCCTCGGACCTTTCGACCATCTGGTGCTGGCGGCCAGCGGCGGCAAGGGCCTTGGCCCCTTCCCGACGCTTGACCTGAGCGACATCGGCAGCGGCGTCGAGGAAAAGGTCCGCCCGCAGCTGTCCTGCCTGCAGGCCGCCTTGCCGACACTCAACAAGGCCGGATCGGTCACCTTCATCTCGGCGGTGTCGGCGCAGCTCGCGACGCCCGGCGTCGCCGGTATCGCCGCCATCAACGGCATGCTGTTGACTGTGGTGCCGATCCTGGCCCTGGAACTGAAACCGCTGCGCGTCAATGTCGTGGCGCCGGGCGTCATCGACACGCCCTGGTGGGATTTTCTGGCCGAAGAGCAGAGGCAAACGATCTTTGCCGACTATGCCGGCAAGACCCCGGTCGGCCGCGTCGGTCGGGCCGAAGACGTGGCCGACGCAATCGCCTTCCTCGTCTCCAACGGCTTCATGACCGGCCAGGTGCTGACCTGCGACGGCGGGCTGAGATTTGCGGCATAGGAACAGCGACTATCGGGCTCCGACGGGACCTTAATTGGCCTTCTTTGGAACGCGGTCGTTCTCGTCCGCGGGCCTGTCGCCTGCCGGTTTTGCCGAAACAGGCTTTTCCGGCGCATGGGAATAGTCAGATGTATCCGCCCCATACATCTTGTTGTCGATCGCCTCTTGCCAGCTGTAGTCCGCGTCGGACGGTGAAACGTCGGCGATCTCATGGCGGGAGGAGCGAGCGTGAAGCCAGTTCGGGGTGATCTCTCGAACCAATTGTGCAAAGCGTCCCATCGAAACCGTTCCTTTCCTTGTCCTTTCCAGGAGGCGCGATCACGGTTGCGTCGGCTGGACCTAGAGTTGACCTCTCAGCCAGGCCAGCGTCTCGGCAACGCCGGCCAGCCCGTACTGCGCGGTGGTTTGCGCCGGTGGTTTGACCCGTATCGATATGCCGCCGGCATCATTGATCGTTTCGAAGCCGTTTTCGTCCGACGTGTCGTCGCCCAGGAAGACCGGGCGGCGACCTGCGAATGGCGCAATCTCCATGAAACGCCGGATAGCGGCACCCTTGGCCGCCTCCAGCGGCAGCAATTCCACGCCGGCGTTGCCGGCAACCACCCGGTAGCCCTTTGGCAGGCCGGCCAGCGCCTGCTCGACAAGCTGCGTCGCGCGCGGAAGCAGATGCGGGGCGGCGCGCGTGTGGATGGCCAGCACCCGTCCCTTGCGCTCGATATAGGCCCCACGACCGAGCTCGGCCTCGATCTCGTCGGCAAGGGCTGCGATATCCGCCGGCTCGTCCGCGATTTCGACGTCGTCGTCCGGCAGGAGCCGATGTTCCAGGCCATAGAGCCCGGCGGCGCGTAGTTTCAAAGGCTGAAACAGATGGTCGACGGCCGAAACGGACCGGCCCGTGATGAACGCCAACGCCCCGTTCAGCTTGCGGTCCAGGCCTTGCAGCAAGGAGCGAAGCTCGTCGCTGACCGAGACTGCGTCCGGGTGCTCGGCATGTTCCAGCAACGTGCCGTCGATGTCGAGGAACAATGCCCACTCGCCGGCCAGCACAGGCTGCGGTTTCTCCATGTCGGCCTGCGGCTTTTGCAGGGTCTCGCCAATAATCTTCTGCAGCGTATCGCTCATGACATCGCCATCCGTCTGCGCTCAAAGATGGAGACGACATTGTCGACGCTGGGCGGCGGGTCGCCGGCGGCACCGGTTACCCGATCGAGGTCTCCGCGCTTGCGCAAACGTGCCGCATCCAGAAGCATGCTGCCGGCCCAGCGATAGACGTTGTTGTTGCGGATCGTCTCGCGCATGGGTCGCATGCGCTCGCGCTGTTCTTCGGGCGCCATGGTCAATGCCTGCAACAGCGCTCCGCTCATCATGGCGGCATCGTAAGGGTTGACGATCAGCGCCTCCAGCAATTCGCGCGAGGCGCCGGCGAATGTGCTGAGCATCAAAACACCCTGCTCGTCGTCGCGCGCGGCGACGAATTCCTTGGCGACGAGGTTCATGCCGTCATGCAGGCTGGTGACCATGCATATGTCGGCGGCCCGATAGATCTCGTAGACCTGTTCTTGCGAGTGATGCTCGGCCACCATGATCACTGGCCTGTAGCCCTCGCTGCCATAACGCCGGTTGAGCTCTTCGGCATAACGGTGGCACTCGTCATGGAGCAATTTGTAGGCCGGCAGCGTGCCGCGGCTGGGTGCTGCGACCTGCAGGAAGACCAGTTTTCCGATCCATTCAGGCTGTCGCTTGAACAATTCGTTCAAAGCGTGAAACCGATCAAGAATGCCTTTGGTGTAATCGAGGCGCTCGACTCCGACGGCAAGCTTCACATCCGCTTTGAGACCGAACCTCTCGCGCATGCGAGCGCGGCAATCGTCGACATCGGGAAGTTTCGCCAGCAGGTCCGCCGGCCATTCTATCGAGATCGGATAGGCGTGCACCAATGTGGTCCGTCCGCCGTAGGAGATGGCCGCATCGGCCCGCTCGATGCGGCTTTCCAGGAAGCGATCGACGCTTTCGGTGAAATTGTTGGCGTGGAACTGGGTGTGGAAGCCGATGATCGAACTGCCGAGCAGCCCTTCGAGAATGCGTTCACGCCAGGGACAGATGCTGTACACTTCCGAATTCGGCCACGGGATATGCCAGAAAGTGATGACGATCGCCTCCGGCAGGCGCTCGCGGATCATGCGCGGCAGCAGCGCGAAATGGTAGTCCTGGACCAGCACGATCGGCCGCTCGTTG
Source organism: Mesorhizobium sp. WSM4822 (assembly GCF_055811155.1). Lineage (NCBI taxonomy): Bacteria > Pseudomonadati > Pseudomonadota > Alphaproteobacteria > Hyphomicrobiales > Phyllobacteriaceae > Mesorhizobium > Mesorhizobium sp. WSM4822. The sequence goes on from NZ_JBVVQM010000005.1 coordinate 236,313, forward strand.
CGGGCCTCGGCAACCACCGTATCGGCAAACTTGCGGTTGACGGCTTCATAGGCAGCCCAGTCGGAGGCGCGAAAAATCGGCCGGGTGAAGGCGATATGGCAAAGCGGCCAAAGGCCCTCATTGGCGAAACCGAGATAATAGCCCTGATGCTCTTCCTCCGTCAGCCAGACCCGGCGCAGCGTGTAGGACGGGTTGCCAGGCGGCACCTGCACACGATCGTGGTTGTCAACGGTGAGCCGGTCCGCCGTTCCGCCGCCATAGGCGATCCAGGTGCCGGCACAGGCGCGGGTAATGGGCTCGAGCGCCGACACCAGTCCGCTGGCCGGGACGAGCAACTCGACGCCGTCGCCCTTCACATTGTGGATGTACGGTTCGCGATTGGACACCACGATGACCTGCGCATCGGGCAGATCGTCGGCCAGGATCTTGCGCAATGTTTCGGGCGACCAGGTCACCAGCGCGGCATCGGCCGATTGGCCATTCTTTTCGAACTCCCGTATCACCTTGCGCGCGGCTTCCGCGGCCACATCTTCGCCTGCCGTATGTGCGACCGCGGGTGGATGACGGCGACGGTGCCGCGATATGGAGAGGAAAACGGCAAAAGCGGAAAAACCGAGGCTCGCGAAGATCAGAACCCAGAGCAGGTCCGCACCGTAGTTTGTCATTGAATGTCAACTCACCCCGGCCGTCGGCGACCGTTTGTTCGTGTTCCCGTTTGAAATGGTCTGCCGACCACGTGGTCAGCGTTCGGACCTGTATTTTTGCAACGCACAAAGCTCGGATCGGTTCCGGCAATTTTGTTCGGATCATGTCCTTACGATGAGCGGCACCAGTCCTTCATGGCGGTCGGCAAGGAAAGCGACGACCCGGTCACCGACGCGCTGGAAGGTGAGATCGACGACCCGGTCGCCGACGCCCAGGTGCCGCAGTGTCAGCGTGTCGATGCCGATCGGCAGTCTCGGGCGGGTGACGCGGATTTCGCCATCCCAGCCGTCGATCTCCAGGCCAAGGCAGGCCTGCATCAGCATGAAGGCGGATCCCGCCGACCACGCTTGCGGCAGGCAAGCGACGGGATAGGCGATGGGTGCTTCGCCCGGCGCGCGTGTAAACCCGCAGAACAGTTCGGGCAGCCGCATGTTGAAATGGACCGCGGATTCGAATGTGCCGCTCATCAGGCGAACCACGCTTTCACGCTCGCCATAATGCGCCAGGCCGGCACCGCATATGGCGGTGTCGTGCGGCCAGATCGAGCCATTGTGGTACGACATCGGGTTAAAGAACACCGCATCGTCGGCAAGCGTCCTCAGCCCCCAGCCGGAATGGAAGGAGGCGGAAAGCAGCTGGTCGGCGACCATCTGTGCCCGCGCCGGCTCAGGCAATCCGACAAAGAGCAGATGCCCGGCATTCGAGGTCCGCACCTTGCAGGGCTCGCCGGCACCGTCGATCGCGAGGGCATAGAAGCCGAGATCGTCAAGCCAGAAATCGCGTTCCACCGCCACCCGCATCGCCTCGGCGCGGTCCTCCCAGTGATCGGCTTTGTCGTCCTCGCCACGGCGGCGGGCAAGCTTGGCCAGCCCGCGGAAGGCGGCAAAGACATAGCCCTGCACTTCGACCAGGGCTATCGGGCCCTTGGGAATGCGGCCATCGGCATGGAAGACCGAATCGAAACTGTCCTTCCATCCCTGGTTTGCGAGGCCGGACTCGGCCGCTCGCTGGTAAGTCACGAATCCGGTCTCCCGGCCCGCCTCCTCCGTCCATTCGGCCGCCGCGCACAGCGAAGGCCACAGGCCGTCGATGAATGCCATGTCACCGGTACGATCGGCGTAGGCGCAAGCAAGATAGATGTAGAGCGGTGTCGTATCGACGCCACCGTAGTAGCGGCCGAAGGGAAGCTCCCGCAGCGCCACCATTTCGCCTTTGCGGGTCTCGTGCATGATCTTGCCCGGCTGCGAATCGCTGAACGGCGATGTCTCGGTCGCCTGATGCTGGGCCAGAAAGGCCAACACGCCCCGCGCCAGCCCGGGATTGAGCCACAGCATCTGCAGCGCCGAGATGACGCCGTCACGACCGAACGCCGTCGAGAACCAGGGGATGCCGGCATAGGGATAGGGGCCGGTCGCCAGTTCGGTGGTCAGCAGCGCGACATCGGCGCGGGCGCGCTCGACCCAATCGTTGAAGACACGGCCCGAGCTGCGCACCGTCGCGCCATGACGACGTTTGGCCCGCATGCCAAAGCGGGCGCGTGCGGCAGCGGCGCGGAACCGGTCGCGGTCGGGCTTGTCGGCCACCTCGGGACCGACCTCGACATAGAGCACCTTCCGGCTGCGCTTGGTCACGGCGATCAGGAAATCGGCACGGTTGGCTGTCAGTTGGTCCGGCGCCTGCGAGAACGATATCGCAGAGAGGCGGGCCAGGCCATCGAGCCCGTCATAGCGCAGCAGGACCGACGTCGCGTCTGTTTCGGCGGCATGGGCCAGCCCACGCTTCAGCCGTGTCGAGCCGCGCACTTCGAACATGTCGCGGAAATCGGCGGAATAGTGCAGGGAAACGCTGATCGTCGAATGTTCCCGGCTGTAATTGGAAAGGGTGATGCGTTCGAACAGCCTGTCCTGCCAGAGCAGTCTGACGCGTTCGATGTGAATGGCTCCCTGCGGGATGTCGCGTCCGCCGGCGCTCTGTATCGGCAGATTGGTCAAATTGGTGGTGAACAGCACATTGTCCTGGCTGAGCGAGGCGCCGAGCAGCGATGTCTGCCTGCCGCCGACGGTCAGCCGGAACTCGGAAAGAACCCGTGTGTCGTCGCGAAAGAAACCGTCGCCGGCTCCACGTATGTCGCCATAGGCGTCGGCAACCGCGAAGCAATCGCCCTGTTTGAGCGCAAACAGCCGATGCGGCTCGCGAGGTGCGGTGGCGTCGAGCGATGCAAGCGCAACCGCAGGATCGAGCTGGCGCTCATCGAGTTGGGCCATTCGTCAAAGATCCCTGTTGTTTCGTTGTCGTGGCTCGAGCACGTCGTTGCTCAAGACGCCTTCGCCTCGGTCGGCACGCCGATCAGGCGTGCATAGGCGGCCAGATAGTCGCCGGCCATTCTTCGAGCGGAAAAACGCTTTTCAAAAACGGCCCTCACCTTGCGCCTGTCGAGTTGCAGCAAATCAGGCACCGCGGCGACCGCGCCATCCAGCGTGTCAGCGATGAAACCGGTCACGCCTTGATCGATGATCTCGGGCAGCGCACCGCAATTCCAGGCGATCACCGGCGTACCGCAGGCCATGGCCTCAATGGCGGCGAGCCCGAACGGCTCCGGCCAGTCGATCGGGAACAGCAGGCCGGCCGCCTTGCCGAGAAATTCCGCCTTCTGGTCCTCCTCGATCTCGCCGACATAGACGATGCGATCGCCGTCGATCAACGGTTCGACCACCTCGTGGAAATAGGCGCGGTCGTCGTCGCCGATCTTTGCCGCAAGCTTCAGCTTGAGCCCCGACCGCAAGGCGATCTCGATGGCACGATCCGGGCGCTTGTCGCGTGAGAACCGGCCGAGGAAGGCAAGGTAGGGTTCTTCCGCCGTCGTCTCGCAAGTCGGTTCGTAGAGGGTGGTCGGCAATCCATGATGGATCGTCGCCAGCCAATTGGCCTTGGCAAGGCCCGCCTTCTGGCTGTGCGAAATGGAAATCAGGGGAAAACGCGGGAACCGTTCATAGGCCGGCGCCAGGTCCACATAATCCAGCCTGCCATGCGGCGTCGTCACCGTGCGGTCGGCGAGATCCTCGAAGAAGGAAAAGTGCAGGAAATGGCTGAGGTGAAAGTGGATGACATCGAACTCCGACGCCCGGTCCCTCACCTGCGCAAGCATCGAAATATGCGCCGCGATCTCGGATTTGAGCGGACGCGGATCGAGGCGCAGCGCGCGCTCCCGGCTGGGTACCAGCGTCGCGGAAGTCTGGCTGTCGCCACTGGCGAACAGCGTCACCTCATGGCCCAGATCGACCAGCGCTTCGGTCAGATACGAGACGATGCGCTCGGTGCCGCCATAGAGCCTTGGCGGCACCGATTCATAAAGCGGCGCGACATGGGCGATTTTCATATTCCATCCTGGATGCTGGGCATGCAGGTGTGAAATGCGTCAACGGCTCGATTGGTTCCGATTTTATGATCGAGCCGTCGGCACCAGAGGCCGCAGTCGGCATGCAACTGTGCGTCAAACGGATTGTGCGATCAGGGTCAGAAAGCCACCGCTCAGGGCGACATTGCCGACGAAGCCATTGATGCGGGACGCACGGTCCGGACCCTGATGGTCCCAGAAATTGTGGAACATCGGCGTGGCAACGATCAGGAACACCAGCAGCACCGCGGCCGCGAGTGCCGTCCACAATCCTGCGATGACCAGCGCGCCGGCGGCGATCTGAAGCACGATGCCGAGCCACAGCGCCAATCTCGCCTGCGGCACGCCGCGCGCGGCCATCAGCTGGGCCAGGAAGGCCGCGTTCTGGATGTTGCGCAGGCCGGCGAAGACGAAGGCGCCGCCGAGCAACAGGCGAGCGAGAAACAACAAGGTCGAAGGCAAATCGGCAGGCATCAAACGCTCCCTTGGAAAGTGGAGCGCCGCCTTTCGACGGCGCTCCCAACATAACTGGACAATCAGGCGGCCTTGGCCGCCGGCATCGGGTGAATGGCCTGGAACGGAATGCACAGCCGGTTCCAGGTGTTGATCATGCCGAGCGCAACGGACAGCTTGACCAATTCCTCTTCCGAGAAATGCTCGAGCGTCTTTGCATAGAGCTCGTCCGGCACGCCATTGTTGGCGATCAGGGTGACGGCCTCGGTCCAGGCCAAGGCGGCGCGTTCGCGCAGGGAAAACAGCGGCGATTCCTTCCAGGCTGAAACCAGGTAGAGCCGCTGCTCGGTCTCGCCGTCGCGCCTCGCCTCGCGGCTGTGCATCTCCACGCAGAACGAGCAGCCATTGATCTGCGACGCTCTGAGCTTGATCAGGTGCAGCAGGCTCACCTCGAGCCCGCATTCGTCCACCGCCTTGTTGAGCGCCGAAACCGCTTTCATGATCTCCGGCGCCTTGGCGAAAAATTGCAGCCTCTGTTTCATCTTCTTGTCCTTTCAAATCTGCTTGGGTTTGGGTCTGCGGGGTTAACTGGATTTCTGCGGCCGCTGGTGGCGCTCGACGAAGGCGCAGCTCGCGGCAAGCGACCTGGGATCGCCTTCTGCCGCATAGGTGGCCACGATATCGGACAGCTTGGTCTCGGCGAGCGCGGCGCGATAGGCGCGCTCGGCCTTCAGCATCGCCGCGTTGATGCCGCAGGGTTTGACATAGGCTGAAGCATCGAGCTTCACCGGACCGCGCTGGCGGATCTCGCCGCAACGGAAGGCCGGCTCGCGGCCCTCGACGGCCAGCACGATGTCGAGCAGCGTGATGCGCTCGGCCGGCCGCGCCAGCCGATAGCCACCGGCAGGCCCGGGCACCGATTCCAGGATGCGCGCGGCGCTCAGCATGTTGAGATGCTTCAGCAGATAGCTAGGCGACAGGCCAAAGGCCTCGGCGAGAGCAGCGCCAGGCATGGTGCTGTTCCCCTCCACACTCGCCAGCGTGGCAGCGCAATGGATGGCTGCCTCAACGCCCTCGCCCAGCTTCATTGGATCGGCTCCTTTATCATGGATACAAAGTATCGTGGATAATTCTTATCTGCAATAGGAAAATGCAGAGTCGTCCGCTTTCGAAAAAGGAATACGTTGGTGATTGGCGAAATCGGCGATGACAGCGTCTTTCTCCCCGTCACTATACGGGGAGAAGAGAAGCTGCTGCGCCCTCGGCGCTCTTCTCGTGACGTGTCCCTATTCCCCAGCCACCTTGGCCATCGGATTGTTCGGGTGCGTCGTCCAGTTGGCATAGACCGGCGATACCGGCCTCCCAGTGCGCTGGTCCATCACGCCGGCTGCCAGCGGCTCCATGGTGATGCAGTTCTCGACCGGGCAGACATTGACGCAGAGATTACAGCCGACGCATTCGGCCTCGATCACCTCGAAGTGCCTGACGCCGTCGACCATGCTGGTGATCGCCTGGTGCGAAGTGTCCTCGCAGGCGATGTGGCAGCGGCCGCATTTGATGCAGGCATCCTGGTCGATACGCGCCTTGGCGACGTAGTTCAGGTTGAGATACTGCCAATCGGTCACATTGGGCGTGGCGCGGCCGACGATGTCGTTGAGCGAGGCGTGCCCCTTCTCGTCCATCCAGTTTTCGAGGCCCGCGATCATTTCCTGCACGATCTTGAAGCCATAGGTCATCGCCGCCGTGCACACCTGCACATTGCCGGCGCCGAGCGCCATGAATTCGGCCGCGTCACGCCAGGTGGTGATGCCGCCGATGCCGGAGATCGGCAGGCCGCGGGTTTCGGGATCGCGCGCGATCTCGGCCACCATGTTCATGGCGATCGGCTTCACCGCCGGGCCGCAATAGCCGCCATGCGAGCCCTTGCCGTCGATTGTCGGCTGCGGCGCGAAGCTGTCGAGGTCGACACCGGTGATTGAATTGATGGTGTTGATCAGCGACACCGCGTCGGTGCCGCCGGCATGTGCCGCCCGTGCGGGCTTGCGCACATCGGTGATGTTGGGCGTCAGCTTGGTGATGACGGGCATGCGGGTGTTCTGCTTGCACCAGCGCACCACCATTTCGATATATTCCGGCACCTGGCCGACAGCGGCACCCATGCCGCGTTCCGACATGCCGTGCGGGCAACCGAAATTGAGCTCGATACCGTCGGCCTCGGTCTCCTCGACCACCGGCAGGATCGCCTTCCAGGCCTCCTCGACGCAAGGCACCATCAGCGAGACGACGATGGCGCGGTCGGGCCAGTCCTTCTTGACCTGCTTGATCTCGCCCAAATTGACCTGCAGGTCGCGGTCGGTGATCAGCTCGATGTTGTTGAGGCCGAGCAGGCGGCGGTCGGCGCCCCAGATCGCGCCATAGCGCGGGCCGTTGACGTTGACCACCGGCGGGCCTTCCTCGCCGAGCGTCTTCCACACCACGCCGCCCCAGCCGGCCTTGAAGGCGCGGATGACGTTGTAGGCCTTGTCGGTCGGCGGCGCCGAGGCAAGCCAGAACGGATTGGGCGACTTGATGCCGACGAAATTGTTTCTGATATCTGCCATGCTCATGCCCTCCCGTTCGAGGTCAGTGCCCGGTTGATGCTCTCCGCAGCGTCGCGCCCCTGCGCGACCGCCGAGACGGTGAGGTCGTCGCCACCGAAGATGCAGTCGCCGCCGGCCCAGACCCTGGCAAGCGACGTGCGCCCTTCCGCATCCACCTTGATGCGGCCGGCTTCGAGATCGATCGACGCACCGCTGCCGTTGAGGGCTGCCGGCACAAAACTCTGTCCGATCGCCTTGAACACCTGGTCGGCAACGAGCGTCAGGGTCTCGCCGGTGCCGGCAAGCCTGTCGCCGTTCATGGCGGTGTATTCGAGTTCGATGCCCGACACTTTGCCGCCCTCGGCGATCACCCGCTTCGGCTGCAGCCAGTGGCGGATGGTGACGCCATTGGCGGCGGCCAGATCCTGCTCGAACTCGGACGCATTCATGTGCTCCTGGCCGCGCCGGTAGCAGATCGTCACCTCCTCGGCGCCGAGCAATTTCGACTGCACGGCCGCGTCGATCGCCGTCATGCCGCCACCGATGACGACGACGCGGCGGCCAACCGGCAGGCCGGAAAGGTCGCTGGCCTGGCGCAGTTCGGCAATGAACTCGACCGCGTTGATGACGCCGTCGGCGTCCTCGCCATCGGCACGCAGCGCATTGACGCCGCCAAGGCCCATGCCGAGAAACACCGCATCGTAATTGCGGATCAGATCCGACAGCTGATAGTCGCGGCCGAGGGCCTTGCCGTTCTGGATGTCGATGCCGCCGATCGCGGTCACATAATCGACTTCGGCCTGGGCGAAATCGTCGACACTCTTGTAGGCGGCGATGCCGTATTCGTTGAGGCCACCGGCCTTCGCGCGCGCCTCCAGAATGGTCACGTCATGGCCGTGGCGGGCGAGCCGGTGCGCGGCGGCAAGGCCGGCCGGCCCGGCGCCGACCACGGCGACAGTCTTGCCGGTCGGCTCGGCGCGCGGATAAAACTGCTTGTTCTCGCTCATGGCGACATCGGTGGCATAGCGCTGCAGGCGGCCGATCTGCACCGGCTTGCCTTCCGCCACTTCGCGCACGCAGACTTCCTCGCACAGCGTTTCGGTCGGGCAGACGCGGGCGCACATGCCGCCCAATATGTTCTGGTCGAAGATGGTCTTGGCCGAACCGATCGGATTGCCGGTCGAGATCTGGCGGATGAACAGCGGAATGTCGATCGAGGTCGGGCATGCATTCATGCACGGCGCGTCGTAGCAGAAATAGCAGCGATCGGATTCGACCAGCGCCTCGTGGTGATCGAGCGGCGGATGCAGGTCGGAAAAATTATCCGCATACTGGTCGGCCGAGAGCCTGCCGCCCGCAATGCCTTCCCTGAATTGGCCTTCTGGCATCGTCAGTTCCCCATGTTTTCTTTTGGGGAAGGCTAGCACGTTTTATTTTTTTATCAATTGGTCAATTTTCGGCGCAAGTCCCTGAAAAGGCTGGATAATAACATGATTTTTTTACTCATGTTATCGGAGGCCGAGGCTGCTTTTACAGTGCGAGCGAATGGCCGGGTTCAAGCTTACAGCCATGAATAGCCCTGACCTCGTCCGCGACCAGCTGCTGCAACCGCCACAGATTGCGGTCATGGATGCCGAACGCCTCGAGGTGACTGACCGTGTTGTAGAGATATTCGGCGCCGGATCCGATATGCCCGCAGGCTCTGGCCAGCACGCTCGCCACTCTGTCCAACGGCTGGTTCAGCGACGTTCCCCTGCCCTTCACGCCGACCCAAAAACCGAGCGCGCGCAGCGTGCCTTGCGGCGTATGCACCGGCAGCCACCGGACCGTCTCGATGCTTTCGTGGTCGCTGATCTCGCGCCGCAGCAGCCTTTCGATCTGCGCCGGCTTCTCACCCTCAGGCAAGCGATAGATCACGCCGTTGCAGCGCCCGCCCCGTTCGAGCGCCATCATCAACCCAGGCTGCTCGGCGCTGCCGCGCCACCGCACCATGTCGAGGCAGAAAGAGCGGTGCCAGCCAAAGGCCGTGGCGAGCTGTTGCTCCACCGACTCGAATTCCGGCTTCCAGATCAGCGACCCATAGGCGAACACCCATAGTGGTCCCTCATCGGCTTCATTGGACAGCCGCAAGGCAAGGGTTCGAAAGTCCTCGTCGTTCATGTCTGTCCAGCTCGGGTCCGGGCCGGGATCGGCCTCCTCCCGATGGCACAGAGCGACAAGCTCGGGCGTGAGCGACATCAAGCGCATGAACGACAACCCTTCATAGCCGTAGAGAAATCGAAAACCGCTGGGTGCGCAACCAGGGAACGCTTGGCACACACACCCATTGTTTTCCGGGCGGTGTCGGATTCCCGTCGTGAGGATCGTCCTATGATGGACGACGATCACGTATGAAAGGTGAGGAGACCGAAATGCCAAAAGCCCCGATGCCCTTCTTCTGGTACGAATTGATGACATCAGATCTCGATGCCGCCGAGGCATTCTACACCCAAGTCATCGGCTGGACGGCGCAGCCCTTCGACAAGGCGCCCGGCATGCCGCGCTATGTCGTCATGAATGTCGGCGAACGTGGCGTCGGCGGCCTGATGACCTTGCCCGAGGATGCCGCCAAGATGGGCATGCCGCCCGCCTGGCTCGGCTATATCCACACCAGGGATGTCGACGCTGCCACGGCATCGCTGGAGAAAGCCGGCGGCACCGTTCACCGCCAGCCCGACGACATTCCGGGCGTCGGCCGCTTTGCCGTCGTCGCCGATCCGCAAGGCGCGACCTTCATGTTCCTGCAGCCGAACGGTCCCGACCAGCCTGTCGTGCCGGCCGGCACGCCGGGCCACATCGGCTGGCACGAGCTTTATACGAGCGACTGGAAAGCCGCGTTCGATTTCTATTCCGAGCAGTTCGGCTGGGTCGACGCCGGCGATTTCGACATGGGCCCGATGGGCACTTACCAGACCTTTACAGCCGGCCCCGAATCCGGCGGCGGCATCATGAACAAGCCCGAGCAGATTCCGGTCCCGGTCTGGCAGTTCTATTTCAATGTTGCGGCCATCGATGCGGCGGCCAAACGGGTGACCGACAATGGCGGCAAGATCCTGATGGGGCCGATGGAGGTCCCGGGCGGCAGCTGGATCGTCCAATGCCAGGACCCGCAGGGCGCGCATTTCGCCTTGATGGCGCCGGTCCGCTGACCGCGATCGAACATCGCTGAAACAAAGCGCCGGCTTCCATCGAACCACCGATGAAGGCCTCTACCCCTGCCTGGCGCCGTCTCATTCCGGCGCCAGCACCGCGACCTTCAGCTCTGCTTTTTTCGCACCGCTGAACTGAACGGTGGCCGGGCCAGGCGCAAGCTTGAAGCGCACGCTCTTGCGGATGCCAGGGCATGTTTTCACGCCACTATAGCCCGCCGACTTGATGGCCTGGCCATCCTGAATGACATCTATCCAGGCCTCGCCCGAGAGACTTATCTGGATGGCTCCCTCGGATGGCACTTCCACGCTGGTGACGGCCCCAAACGTGTCCGATGCCGGCGCACGTTCGGGCGCCACTGCAAAACCCGCTTTCTCTACCGGCACCAGCGCCAGGTCCGCAGCCGCACCAACCGCCAGCGCCGCTCCTGACGGCGTTGCCGGTGCTGCGGCAAACAGGGTCTGCTCCCGCGTCACCGGCCACTTGAACGCCTCACAGCCGGCGTCCTCGGCCATGGCGAAGCTGGTGCCTGCGAGTATCGCGAAAAGGCTGATGACGACTTTTTTCATGGCAAAGGCCCCCACACATTCAGGATTGTTGTACACGCATCAATACAACCATAGAGATACTAATGCAACCTTGGCGAGAAAAATTTAAATGGGAATTGGGAACATTCCAATCACCGATTGTTGACGGCAGGCCATGCGAAGTGAATGGTCATTCCTGGGCGATAATCTATGGCCGGGCGGATTGAAAATGGAGTCATTATGAAGCTTTTCGAAAGCCTCTCCAGATACCAGCCGCAGGCGCTCGGCGTGTTGCGCATCATGACCGCGCTGCAGTTCATCGAGCATGGCAGCCAGAAACTGTTCAACTTCCCCGTCAGCGCCGATCCCCACGCCCTTTCCGGGCTGACCATGACCGCCGGCATCCTCGAATTCGCCGGCGGCATCCTGCTGGCGCTCGGCCTGTTCACGCGGCCCGTAGCTTTCCTTCTGGCCGGCGAAATGGCGATCGCCTATTTCATGGCGCACATGCCGCGCGACTTCTTCCCGGTCAACAATGGCGGCGATTCGGCGATCTCTTTCTGCTTCATCTTCCTCTATCTGGTGTTTGCCGGCGCCGGCGCCTTCGCGCTGGACAACCGCCGCAGCGCCTGACGCCCAGAAGAAGGGGCGTGACTAGTGCATGTCGCCCAAAGTGCCCAGCGGTTTTGGGACACGACATGCACAAACAGGAATCTGAAGCGCATCGGCGAAGCCGAAGCGCTTCAGGCACGCATCCGTTCGAAATTGGCGTCGAAAAGCGGCACCGCCTGAATGCGCGCCGCATGACGCTTGCCCAGCAGCTCGATTTCGAAGCCGTCGCTCTCATCTGCGATCTCCTTCGGCACATAGCCGACGGCGACGGACTTCTTCGAATGATGTGCATAGCCGCCCGACGTCACCCAACCGCGCACGGCGCCATCGAACCAGATCGGCTCGTCGCCAATGACATCGGCATCGTCGGCATCGACGATAAAGGCGCGCAGGCGCAATTTGCCGCCCTGCCTGCGCTCGGCCAGCGCCGCGGCCTTGCCGATGAAATCGGCGTCCTTGCCGTAAGCAACAAAGCGGTCGAGCCCCGCTTCCAGCGGCCCGTAGATCGGCCGGTACTCGCGCCCCCATGAGCCGTAATTCTTGTCCAGCCGCAGCGCATTGAGCGCGCGCGAGCCGAAGAGGCCGATGCCGAATTCCTCGCCCGTCGCCATCAGCGCTTGATAGGCGGCGCGCTGGTATTCCGGCGCCACCCAGATTTCGTAGCCGAGATCGCCGGTATAGCTCACACGGCCGACCAGGCACGGCGCCATGCCGATATCCATCCGGCCAATGGCCATGAAGGAAAATGCCGCGTTGGAGACATCCGAGCGCGTGGCCTTTGCCAGCACATCCCGCGCCTTCGGGCCGGCGATCGACAGACCGGTGAGCCTCGCGCCCAGCGCTTCGATGCGGACCGATCCATCGTCAGGCAGGTGCTTCTCGAACCAGCGCATGTGGTATTGCTCGGCGATGCCGGAGCCGGCGAGGAACCAGCCATCCTCCCCCAGATTGGCCAGCGTGAAGTCGCCGATGAGCCTGCCGTCCTGCTTCAGCATCGGCGCCAGCGTCATGCGGCCGGGTTTCGGCAGTTTGCAGGTAAGCATCCGGTCGAGCCAGGCGGCCGCTCCCTCACCCGTCACCTTGTATTTGGCGAAGCTCGAAATCTCGGACAGGCCGACACTGTCACGTACCGTCGCGACCTCCTTGGCGACCTGCGTGAAGTCGCTCGAGCGGCGCCACGAGAACTCGTCCTTGACGCCTTCCGGCGCGTACCACAGCGGCACTTCCAGCCCATAGGCAACGCCCCATTGCGCACCCCCAGCAGACAGCAGATCATAGATCGGCGTCGTCTTCAGCGGCCGCCCGGCGGGCAGCTCCTCATTGGGGAAGCGGATCGAAAAGCGCCTGGAATAATTCTCGCGCACCTTGGCGTTGGTGTAGGCCATCGTCGCCCAGTCGCCATAGCGCGCGACATCCATCGCCCAGATATCGGCGCCGGGATCGCCCTCGATCATCCAGTTCGACAAAGCAAGGCCGACGCCGCCGCCTTGCGAAAAACCGGCCATGACACCGCAGGCGACCCAGAAGCCCGGCAGGCCGCGCACCGGCCCGACCAGCGGGTTGCCGTCAGGGGCGAAAGTGAAGGGGCCGTTGATGATCTGCTTGATGCCGGTGTTCTGGAAGGCGGGGAAATGGCGGAAGCCGACTTCCAGAGACGGCGCGATGCGGTCGATGTCCGGCTCCAGCAATTCATGGCCGAAATTCCATGGCGTCTGGTATTCGGACCACGGCTTGTTGGCCTTCTCATAGGTGCCCATCAGCATGCCGCCGCGCTCCTGGCGCAGGTAAAGCTCGCCGTCGAAATCGACCGCGTGGATGATCTCGGTGCCGGTCTTGGCATTCCAGGCGGCGACCTCAGGCATGTCCTCGGTGATCAGGTACATGTGCTCCATGGCCAGCACCGGCAGTTCGAGACCAACCATGCGGCCGACCTCGCGCGCCCACAGGCCGCCGGCATTGACGACATGCTCGGCCACCACCTCGCCCTTGTTGGTGATGACGCGCCATAGCCCGTCGGGCCGGCGCACGATGTCCTCGACCTTGGTGAAGCGCTCCACTTCCGCCCCAAGTTTCCGCGCGGCCTTGGCATAGGCATGGGTAACGCCTGAGGGATCGAGATGGCCGTCCTCCTTGTTCCTGACGGCGCCGACGAACTGCTTGGGATCGAGCAGCGGCATCAGCTCGGCCGCTTCGTTGGGCGAGATCTCCTCGAGCTCGATGCCGAGATAACGGCCCTTGGCGACGACGCCGCGCAGCCAGTCCAGCCGCGCCTCGGTTGCCGCCAAAAGCACGCCACCGGTCAGATGCACGCCGGTCGCCTGGCCGGAAAGCTCCTCGATCTCCTTGTAGAGGTTGATCGTGTATTTCTGCAGCTTGGCGACGTTGGGGTCGCCATTGATGGTGTGCATGCCCCCGGCCGCGTGCCAGGTCGAGCCGGACGTCAATTCGTCGCGCTCCAGCAGGACAACATCGGTCCAGCCGTGGCGGGCGAGATGGAACAGCACGGAGCACCCGACGACGCCACCGCCAATGACCACGACCTTTGCATGCGATTTCATGAGTTTTGCTCTGTTATCAGTGAGTTGGATGGGTGAGTGGATTCAAGCTGGGAGGCATCACGGCTCGCCCTGCCCGATCGCTTCCTTGCGCCTGGCCATGTAAGCCTCCAGCGCCTCGCGCACGGCGATATCCATCACCGGCTCGACATAGTCTTCCAGCGCCTTCTTCCACAGCCGCGTCGCGCGCGCCGTCGCGTCGAGCCCGCCGGCTTCCTGCCAGGCCTCGTAATTCTGCCAGTTGGACAGCATCGGCTGGTAGAAGGCGGTGGCGTAGCGCTCCAGCGTGTGCGGCTCACCGAAGAAATGGCCGCCGGTCGGCACCGCGCCTAAAGCCTCGACGGCAAGCTCGGCCTCGTTGACCTCGATCGGGCGCAAGAACTCCATCATGTGCTGGATCATCTCGACATCGATGATGAGTTTTTCGAATGACGCCGTCAGCCCGCCCTCCTGCCAGCCGGCGGCGTGGTAGACGAGGTTGCCGTGGCCGAGCACCGCGCCCCACAGCGCCATCAGCGTCTCATAGGCGCCCTGCGCATCGGCGGCGTTGGAGGCCGAGCCCGGCGTCGTGCGGTAGGGCAGCCCGTAGCGCCGCGCCAGTTGCCCCGAAGCGATGTTGGCCTTGGTGTTCTCAGGCGTGCCGAAGGCCGGCGCGCCCGACTTCATGTCGACATTGGAGGTGAAGGCGCCATACATGACCGGCGCGCCCGGACGGACAAGCTGGGTCAGTACGACGCCGAACAGCGCCTCGGCATTCTGCTGCGCCAGCGCGCCGGCCAGCGTCACCGGGCTCATCGCCCCCATCAGCGTGAACGGCGTCACCGCCACCGACTGGCCGAACTCGGCCATGGTCATCAGGCCCTCGGCCATCATCTCGTCGAAGCGGCGCGGCGAGTTGACCGAGATGATCGTGGTGATGCCGGGATCGTCGCGCATCTGGTCGAGCGTCAGCCCGCGCGAAATCGCCATCATCTCGATGCCGTCAAGCGCCCTGCCCCGGCCGATAGCCGAGACATGGAAACTCTTGTCGGTCAGCGTCAGATTGGTGAAGTAGGTGTCGAGATGGCGGGAGTTTGCCGGCAGCTCCACCGGTGCGCAGACCTGGTTGCCGAGCATGTGGATGCAGTTGAAATGCTGCGCCAACCGGGTCAGATCCGAATAGTCGCGCAAATTGCCGGCACGGCGGCCGCGCTCCATATCGTGCACATTCGGCGGCCCGGCAACGAGCGTGAAATTGATGGTGTTGCCGCCCAGATGAACCGCGTTGGCCGGATTGCGCGGCGTCAACACATAGCTGGACTGCGTGGTCTTCAGCACGTCTTCGATCAGGCCGCGATCGATGCGGACATTCGCCGATGCATGATCGACCCTGGCGCCAGCCTTCTCGAACAGCGACAGCGCCCGCGGGCTCATCACCTCGATGCCGAAATTCTCCAATATGTGCATCGACGCCTGATGGATCTGCTCGATCTGGTCGGGCGACAGCATGGCCATTGGCGGATAGGGATTTGTCACCCGCCTGAGCGGCAGTTGCGGGATGGCCGACGGGCCCCTGTTGCTGGTGCGCTCGGCGCCGCGTTTGCGTCTTGGTTCGTTCATGCCCGGCATCAAAGCCCCGGCAAACCGGGCAAGCTGTCAGAAATACGCCGTTTGCGGGCGTGATTTTAGCCACGGCGGCATTTCTGTAATATCTATTTAGAGAAAGCGACGAAATACGTCGGATTACTGACACAAATTCCCTCACGCGACTGCCTGGGCGAAGCGTTAACGGACGCTGCAAGATTCCCTTTATGATTTCGGCCTATTGCTGCGCCAATGCGTAGTTCGAGTTTTAGTAAAATTGGTGCGGTTTGCGTGCTGCTGGCGCTTTCGGCCTGCGCCACGCCGCCCAGCCACATCAACAATGTCTGTGCCGTCTTCGACCAGAATGACGGCTGGTTCGACAACTGGCAGTCGGCCGCCGAGCGCGCCCAGCAGAAATACGGCATCCCCGTTCCCGTGCTGATGGCGACGGTCCGCAAGGAATCCGGTTTCAAGAGCAATGCAAGGCCGCCGCGCACCAAGCTGCTCGGTTTCATTCCTTGGAAGCATGTCTCGTCGGCCACCGGCTTTTCGCAGGCGCTGGACGGCACCTGGTCGCAATATCAGCGCGAGACCGGCAACTGGGCGGCCCGGCGGACGAAATTCGCCGACGCCGTCGACTTTGTCGGCTGGTATCATTCCAAAACGGCAGACACGTATGGCGTCGCCCGCAACGACACCTACAATCTCTATCTCGCCTATTATCTCGGCTGGACCGCCTATGGCCGCGGCAACCGGGGCGATGCAGGCGTCCAGGGCTATGCCCGGGCCACCGACAAGATGGCGCGGGACTATGCGCAGCAACTGAGCGAGTGCGGGAACTGAACTAATTCCGGGCATGAGCATTTCAACCACCCGCTGATGGACGGCATGCCTTGCCGACTAGCGGCAAACGCTCATCGCTTCGTCATCCACGGGCGGAGCAAGGAGCGCAGCGACGCAGCGCAGACCCGAGGAGCTGCTCCGCAGCCCAAGGGATCCATGCCGCGACTTCAAATCGCCGCCGCGGGCAGAAATTGTGCTCCGCTGCGCCCTCGGCTGAGGTCGCGGCATGGATCCCAGGGTCTCCGCGACGGAGCTTCGCTCCTGCTACGCCCTAGGATGACGAAGTTTGGGGAGGCTCCAGCCAATCCCGAATGCCAGCGATGGTCCACCGAGGGAAGACATCTTGCTGCCGACAGATCCCCAACCCTGCCAGATCCTCTGTTCCAGCGCGGCTAGTCGCGAAGCGCATTGACCGTTTCGAGATCGACCATCGGCCCGCCGGGCCGCGACGAAAGCAAGGGAATGCCGTTACGCTCACCGCCCGCCTGCGGCGGACGCAGCGAACGGCGAACCAGATCGGAAATGACTTCGCCCACACTGCGATCCTGCTGCCGCGCCATAGCTTTGGCGGCAAGAAGGACATCGTCATCGATTGCAAGTGTCGTTCTCACAATTCGCCCTCCCTCCAAGCATCAAACATCACGCATCACATGGCGCAGCATATGAAATTGCGTGATGCCGGTCAGTTCGGTTTCCTGGGCTTGCCCGGCTTTGGAGAACGGCCGGTTTCCGAAACCTCGTCGCGGACCTCGTGACGGCGGGCTTTCGAAACGGCTTCGGCCTCCTCGGCAGCCTGCCCCACCGCATCGGCTGCCGCGCTGCCCGTCTTGCCGCGCGGACGTTTGGGCGGCGTGCCGGCAAAACCGGGGCCATCGCCGTGCGGCGCGTCATCCGGCACGCCTTCGTGCGCGGCGTGTTCCTTGTCGAACTTGATCACCGGCTCCATCTTGGCCAGCACGTCGTCGGAGAGCCAGCACAGGCTCATATGGCCGTCGCCGAGATGCTTGACCGGCGGCACCTTGGTCTCGCACAGATTGTCAGGCACCAGCTTCTTGTAGCCGCAGCGGGTCTGGAACGGGCAGCCGGACGGCGGGTTCATCGCCGAGGGAATGTCGCCCTCCAGCACGATGTGCCGCTTGACCACGCTGGTGTCAGCGATCGGGATCGCCGACAGCAGTGCCTCGGTATAGGGATGGTAGGGCGGCGCGAAGATCTGGTCGGTCGTGCCTTGCTCGACAATATAGCCGAGATACATGACCACGACGCGGTCGGCGATGTAGCGCACGACCGACAGATCATGGCTGATGAACAGCATTGTCGTCTTGTTCTTGCGCTGGATGTCCATCAGCAGTTCGGTCACCGCCGCCTGCACCGAAACGTCGAGCGCCGACACCGGTTCGTCGGCCACCACCACCTTGGCGTCACCGGCAAAGGCGCGCGCCACGCCGATGCGCTGCTTTTGGCCGCCCGATAGCTGGCGCGGCTTGCGGGTTTCGAATGCCCGCGGCAGCTTCACCAGGTCGAGCAGTTCCAGCATGCGCTTGCGGCGATCGGCAACCGTCTTGCCGACGTTGAACTTCTCCAGCGTGCGGATGATCTGCGAACCGACCGAATGGCTGGGATTGAGCGTGTCGAACGGATTCTGGAACACCATCTGGATCGACGACACCGTGTCGACGCTCCGTTTCTCGATGCCGGTCGACTGGATTTCCGTGTTGCCCAGCGTCACCGTGCCGGCACTTGCCGTCTCCAGCCCGAGCAGCACCTTGGCCAGCGTCGACTTTCCGCAGCCGGATTCGCCGACGATGGCAACCGTCTCGGATTCGCGCGCCATGAACGAGATCGTCTCGTTGGCCTTGACGACGCGGCCCTCGCTTGAGCCGAACACCTCGTTGCCGCCGACCCTGTAGTATTTTCTGAGGTCCTCGATCTTGAGCACCGGCGCACCGGGCACGACGCGCTCATTGACCTTCTTGGCGCCGGGCGGCAGCGCCTCCCAATCGATCTCATTGAAGCGCACGCAGCGCGAGAAATGGCCTTCATGACCAGCGACCTCGATCATCGGGATTTCGGCGGCGTTGCAGACGCCCTCGACGAAATGGTGGCAGCGCGGGCCGAAATTGCAGCCCTTGGGCCGCTCGTGCGGCAGCGGCAGTTGGCCGGGAATCGAGATCAGCGGCCGTGAGTTCTTGTCGGCGCCCGGCAGCGGGATCGAGCGGAACAGCCCTTGCGTATAGGGATGGCGCATCCGGTCGAACACGTCCTTGATCTTGCCGGTCTCCACCGCCTCGCCCGAATACATCACAGTGATGCGGTCGCAGGTCTCGAGGATCAGGCCGAGATTGTGCGACACGAAAATCATCGACGTGCCGAACTTCTCGCCCAACCCCTTGACTAGGTCGACGATGCCGGCCTCCACCGTCACGTCGAGCGCCGTCGTCGGTTCGTCGAGCAAAAGCAGCGCCGGCTTCGACAGCAGCGCCATGGCGATGACGATACGCTGCTGCTGGCCGCCCGAAAGCTGGTGCGGATAGGAGCGCATCATGCGCTCGGGATCGGGCAGCTTGACCGAGCGCACCATTTCGATCGCGCGCTTATAGGCCTCTTCCTTCGACACCTTGTCGTGGATCAGCGGCACTTCCATCAACTGCTGCCCGACTTTCATTGCCGGGTTCAGGCTGGCCATCGGCTCCTGGTAGATCATCGCGATCTTGTTGCCGCGAATTGAGCGCAACTCCTCGTCGGAGAGCTCGCCCATGTCCTTGCCCTGGAACTTGATCTTGCCGCCGACGATCTTCCCGATGTTGGAGAGGTCGCGCATGATGCCGAGCGACACGGTCGACTTGCCGCAGCCGGATTCGCCGACGATGCCCATCGCCTCGCCCGGCATGACGGTGCAGGAGAAATCCATGACCGCCGGGATCTCGCCCTTGCGGGTGAAGAAGGAGATCGACAGGTTCTCGATCTCGATGATCGGCGCGTTGGCCGGCCCATTGGTTGGCGTGGCGGGATTTCGAACTGCCTCGTTCATGGGTCGCTCCAATCCTGGTTCTTCTAGGCCTGTTTCTCTCAGGCGCATCGGGTCGAAACCCGAGATCAGTCTTTCATCGATTGTTCGCGCAGCGAGTCGGCGAGCAGGTTCAAGCCCAGCACGAACGACATCAGTGCGATCGTCGGCGGCAACGCCGGGTGGATGAAGGAGCGCAGCAGGCGGCTGGCGTCCTTGATCGCGGTGCCCCAGTCCGGACTTTCCGGTGCCAGGCCAAGGCCGAAATAGCCGAGCGTGCCGAGCAGGATGGTGGTGTAGCCGATGCGCAGGCAGGCGTCGACGATCAGTGGCCCGCGCGCATTGGGCAGGATCTCCCACAACATGATGTACCAGGGTGATTCACCGCGCGTCTGCGCGGCCGCCACATAGTCACGCGTCTTGATGTCCATCACCAGGCCACGCACGATGCGGAACACGCCGGGGCTGGAGGCGAACACCACTGCCACGAAGATGTTGAGCTGGTTGGGATCGATATGCACGATCTTCAGCGGATCGGCGTCGAAGACCAGGCCGGCATAGATCCAGCCGCCGAGGATCAGGGTGATGCCGAGCAGGATGTAGAGTCGGTCGGGCCGGTTCTTGTAGCGGGTCCAGAACAGCACGCTGAAAAAGATGATCGGGAACAGGAAGAAGACGCCGGCCATGCCATAGGGGATCGGCGTGTCCATGATGCCCGGCGTCACCAAAAGGTAGAACAGCAGGATGACCGGGAAGGCCAGCACGAGGTTGGCCAGGAACGACAGTACGGTGTCGATCTTGCCGCCATAATAGCCGGCCGGCAGGCCGAGCGTGATGCCGACCATCAGCGCGAAGCCGGTTGCCGCAGGCGCGATGATCAACACGATCTGGCTGCCATAGACCATGCGCGAAAACACGTCGCGCGCCAGCTTGTCGCCGCCGAACAGATAGGTCAGCCCCGATTTCGGTTCGACGGCGCCCGGCAGCACATCCTTCATGATGGGAATCTGGGCCAGCGGGTCGAAGGGAGAAATGGTCGCGGCGAAGATCGCCGTGAACAGCCAGAACAGGCAGATGCCGACGCCGACGATGCCGACGCCGCTGTCGAACAGCTGGCCGTAGAGCGCCAGCTTCTTCTTGTAGGCGAAGCTCGCGCCCATGACGATGACGAGCGCGATCCAGACCGGCCAGAAGCGCGACAGCACTTCGAGAACGATGGTGAAGCCACTGATGTATTGAACCGGCATCCGCTTCGCCCCCTACTGAACTCTGATACGCGGATTGAGAAACGCGTAGCCGACATCGGAAATGAGCTGCGTGATCAGGACGATGAACACCGAGACCAGCGAGCAGCCGAGCAAAAGGTCGATGTCGTTGTTGCCGGCCGCCTCGACCAGCGTGTAGCCGAAGCCCTGGTAACGGAACATCACCTCGACGATCACGACGCCGGTGAGCAGCCACGGGAATTGCAGCATGATGACGGTGAACGGTGCGATCAGCGCGTTGCGCAAGGCATGTTTGACCACGACGCTGCCGAAGGAAAGACCCTTCAGCCTGGCAGTGCGGATATATTGCTGCGTCATCACTTCGACCATCGAAGCACGCGTCATGCGGGCGATGTAGCCGATGCCGTAGATCGCCAGCGTCATCACCGGCAAAGTGAAATTGTAGAAGGTGATGCCCTGGCTGGCCGAAGCCGCCGAGCCGTTCAGCCAGCCTAGCCATGAGGCGAAGATGACAGTGAAGATGACGCCCGACACATATTCAGGCGTCGCCGTCGAGGCGATCGACGCCACGGACAGCACCCGGTCGGTTCGCGACCCCTCGCGCATGCCGGCCAGAATGCCGATCAGCAGCGAGATCGGCACCATCACCACCAGCACCCAGAACATCAGGATGCCCGTAGCGCCGAGTGCCGGAAACAGCTTTGAGGCGACGGTCGCCTTGAACTTGGTCGAGCAGCCGAAATCGCCCTGGAAAACGCCGGCGAAGGTCGGCACGAGCGGATCGTTGCAGAAGGAGAAACGCTGCGCCGGCTTGCCGGTCGCCGGGTCTGTAACAGGTTGCTTGGGCACCACGCCCAGCCACTGCCCATAGCGGACGAAGAAGTTCTGCCGGTAGCCATGGTTGACCAGCCAGCTCTCGAGCTGCTCGGCCGACGTATGCATTTCGGTCTGGCTGATCGCCAGCTTCTTCAGATTGGGTTCGAGGTTGATCAGGAAGAAGACGACCATGGTCAGGCACAGCATCGTCAATGCCATGGTACCAAGACGCCTGATAACGAAGGAAAGCATGGCGGCCCCCTGCCGATGGGTTGGGGTTTGAGCCGGCTATGAAAGCCAACCCTGCCGTAACCGGCGGGGCTGGCTCTCAAACAGGCCTTCGGATGCGATCAACCCTGTTTTTGTTGCATGGCCTTGCCCGCGAGTCCGCAACTTTTTTGAGAAAGTGCGGACCAGCAGGGACGGACGATGCAAAGAGCAAGGGAAGGGAGCGAGCCCCTTCCCCCATGTCGATGCGATCAAGCCTGCTCGAGCCAGACCTTGCCGTAGTCGCGCTCGAAGGTCGGGTGCATCTTGTAGTTCTGCACCGCCTTGACCGAGTGGCTGTAGAGCTTGCGCCAGTACGGCTGGATCATGATGCCGGAATCCTGCAGGATCTGCTCGATGTCCTTCATCATTTCCTTGCGCTTGGCGGCGTCGGCAACGGCGAGCGCCGCATTGAGCTTGGCATCCCAGTCCGGATTCGACCAGCCGGCCTCGTTCCAGGCCTCGCCGGTGCGATAGGCGATGGCCAGAACCTGGACGCCGAGCGGGCGCATGTTCCAGTTGGTCATCGACAGCGGATACTTCGTCCAGTCGTTCCAGAACGTCGAACCCGGCAGAACGGTGCGCTTCACCTTGATGCCGGCGTCGCGCATCTGGGCGGCGATCGCATCGCCGGTATTCTTGTGCCAGTCTTCGTCGACAGTGATCAGCTCGTGTTCGAAGTCGGCCTGGCCGGCTTCCGCCATCAGCGCCTTTGCCTTGGCCGGATCACGGGCAACCTTGGGCAGCTCGTAATATTCCGGATGGATCGAGCAGACATGGTGGTTTTCGGCGACCGAGCCGGCATTGCCGTAGCCGAGCTGCAGGACGACATTGTTGTCGACCGCAAGCTGCAGCGCGTTGCGCACCTTCTGGTCGCCATAGGGCTTGTTGTTGACGTTGGTGCGGCAGACGATGGTCGACGCGGTGACGATCTCCGACTTCACCAGATCCATGCCGTCTAGGATCGACACGTAGTCGGCCGAAGTCTCGAAATTGGTGTGCACTTCGCCGGCTTCGAAAGCGCTGACCATGGCTGCCGGATCGGTGCCGTAATCGATGAATTCCAGGCCGTCGAGGAACACTTCGCCGTCCCACCACTTGTCGTCGGTGCGGCGCTTGTAGACCACCTTCTGACCGACATCGTAGGAGACGAGTTCGAACGGACCGGTGCCGATCGGGCAGGCCTTGAAGTCGCCGCCCTTCTCATCGAAGGTCTTGTGGACGATGAGGCCGGGATAGTCGCACATGTTCGGAATCAGCGCGATGTCCGGCTTGGTGAGCTTCAGCACGACCGTGTGGTCGTCCGGCATGGTCACGGCGCTTTCGTCGAGCTTGTCGTCCTTGACCAGCGAGCCAAGACGGCCTGGCATGGAGTTGCCTTCGGCTTTCTTGTCGGCCCAACGCTTCAGGTTGAAGACGACGTCGGCGGAGGTGAAGGCATCGCCATTCGACCAGGTGACGCCCTTGCGCACATGCAGCGTGTACTGCGTGGCATCGTCGTTGACGTCCCAGCTTTCCAGCAGATAAGGGCGGAACGTGTATTCGGACGTGTACTTGACCAGCGGCTCGAGCGCCTGGCGCTCGGCATTGGCGATTTCCGACCAGTCGGCCTTGCGCGGGTCCTTGGGATCCTTGATCCACTGGGCGATCTTCAGCGTGCCGCCCTTCTTGCCCTTTACCTCTTCGGCCTTCGCCGGAGTCGGATCGGCGAGGCCGAGCAAGCCGTAAGCCATTGCCGTCGATGCGCCGAAGACGCTGGCCATGGCCAGGAATTCGCGGCGGTCCACCTTGCCTGCCTTGGCTTCTTCGGCCATGGCCAGGATGTGATCCGGAACGCGATCGCCATTACTCTTATAAATTGTCATGACTTAACTCCCATTGTTGGCTTTCCGCCTTTTAACATTCCGCATCCAGGCCATGATGTCAAAGACGGCGTGGATTGAGAACATGTTAGGGAATGTGCAACTTTGAAAGGGGAGCGGTTCGCGTGATAACGACAGTCTTGGCGCAAATTTGCTACTGTCCGACGGATTCTTCTGGAATCTCGGTAGTCGATTAAACTGAGACATTTACTCCAGCCCGGACAGCGCCAGAATCGATCCATCATGAGGCCAAAAGTCCTGCCGAACTATCAGTATTCCTTCTCGTAGAAGATGCCGCCCTTGGCTTCGCCGGCATCATTGGCCTCGCCGCGCAGCTTGACGCCGCGCCCGACATTGAGGTCGATCGTAGCCTTGCCCGAGCCCGGCTTGTCGCCTTTCTGGATCGTGACATAGGTGCGGTCGTTGAGGTATTTGCCCGCCGAAACCGCCGTGCCGCCCTGGTCGTCGGTGGTGACGTCGAGGTCGTCGACGCCAATGGCGCTGCGCAGGTTTTCCAGCAGCGACGTCGAGCCGCCGACGCCGGCCAGTTGCCCGGCGGCCTCGGCCAACTGGGCGATCTGCAGCGGCGACAGGTTCGACATCGAGCGCCCGAAGATCAATTGCGCCAGCACCTCGTCCTCGGGCAGCGCCGGCACGGAGGAGAAGGTGAACTTCGGATTGGTCGCCTCGCCCGACACCACGATGGTGACGGTGGCGCCGGTCGTCGTCGTGGTCGCCGTCAAATTGAGATAAGGCACCAGCGAGCCGGAAAACCCGACCGTGCCTTCGGTAAAGGTCAGCCGCTTGCCGAGAATCGACAGCCGTCCGCGCTGCAGGGTGAAGGTGCCGACCGCTTGCGGCGACGAGGCCGGGCCGGTCAGCTTCAGCGAGCCGCCAAGTTCGGCATCGACGCCCCTGCCCTGGATGAAGATCTGGTTCGGCGCGTTGACCGTGACATCGAGTGCAAGGCCGCTACCGCCGCCCTTGCCGCTGGTCGTCGGCGGCCGCAGCGCCTTGTCCTGCGCCTTTACCGCACCTGGCGCGTTCTTGTGCTTGACGTCGAGCGCCGCCAGCGAGCCCGGCAATTTGTCCGGAACGGTGATCACCGTCTTGGCGAGATTGACGGTGCCGGCAATGACCGGTGCGGAGGTCAGCGGTCCCTTGATCGTCAGGTCGCCGCCGAGATTGGCGGTCACCACCCTTCCGTCCGTATAGCGGCCGTCGACCAGCTTGATCGACAAATCGGCCGGAAAACCCTGCGCCGGGTTGATGCCGACCGTGCCGCTGGCCGACAGGCTGCCGCGCGTCGACAGCGTTCCGGTCAACCGGTTGATCCTGGCGACGCCGCCGGCAATCGAGACATCGGCGGCGAGATCGTTGACGGCGAGGCCGGAGCGCGCATCGACAAGGCGCGCACCCGAGGTGCTGACGCTGCCGCCGATGACGGGCGATGTCGCGGGACCGCGCACCTGCACGTTGACATTGGCGGTTCCAGACAGCGACAGGCCCTGCGCGGCAAGCTTCTGGCTGAGCAGGCCGAACGGCACGACGCCATTGAAGTCGAGCACCAGCGCCGGCGTCCCGGCCGTCGTCACGCTGCCGCCGCCCTTGACGCCAAGGCCGGCTCCATCGCTGACATTGGCATTGAAGGTCAGCTTGTTGGCGCCGAAGGTGCCCGACGAGGAGACACTGACCGCACCGACACCGGCACCGCGGGTCTGCGAGGTCTGCACGCCCGCCGCGTCGAGATTGAAGGCAATGGCGGGATTTGCCGGCGCGCCCGTCACCTTGACCGTGCCCGAAATCCAGCCGGCGGCGTCGAGGCCCGGCGAAAAACTGTTGGCGAGCGACATCGGCACCCGCGCCAGCGTCGCATTGATGTCGAGCGCCGTGCCGACCTTGCCGGTCACCGTCGCCGTGCCACCGCCAAGGTTGAGCACCAGCCTGTCCAACGTCGTCGTGCCATTGGCTATGCTGACGGTCGAGGCCTGGGCAATGGCCGCCTTGATGCCCTGGACGGTCGCCTGGCCGGAGGCAAGCTCGATAGTTGTCGTGCCGTTTGCCACTTTCACCCGGCCGGCGGCCCGCGCCGGAATGCCCTTGACGGTTGCGCCGCCGGAAAAACCGGTCCAGTCGCCGTCGCGCTTCAAATCGACATCGATGCCGCTGATCACGGTACCGCCCGAAATGACGGTGTCGGCGCGGATCTTTCCGGAGATCACGGGCGCCGCCAGATAGTTGGCGACCAGCGCATCGATCGAGACGGCTTTCGCCTGCAGGTCGCCGCGCGTGATCGACGCTGTCGCCGCCTTGATGGCGACCTGCGGTGCGGTGCCGTTCTTCGAAAAGGCGATCGTGCCGCGCACGTCGCCTTCGGCCTTTTCCAGGGCAAGTGCCGCCAGCGGGCCGATATCGGGCAGGTCGAGCGCGATGGTGCCGACCGGCACGAACTTCTCGTCCAGCGCCAGATCGCCGGAAATCCTGTTCTTGCCGAGCGACAGCAGCAGGCCGTTGATGGCGCTCTTGCCGTCCGCCGTCGCCAGCACCGCACTGCCTTGCAGCGCCTGGCCGGCGACATTGCCGGTCAGTTGCACATTCGCCGCCGGATTGGCGGCGTCGGCCTTGCCGGTGGCGGTCAGCTTCAACCCGGTGATCTCTCGCGCCGCCACGAGAAGGCGGTCGCTGTCGACCGTCAGTGACAGATCCGGCGCCGTGGCCGGCCCCTGTGCGTTCAACGCGAAGGCGATGGCGCCCTTGGCATCCTTCGACAGCAGCGAGATGTCGCTCAGCGCGCCCTTGATGTCGGCGGCCACCTTGTTGTCGGCAAGGCTGGCTTGCCCGTCGGCGGTCAGCGCACCCGAGGTCAACTTCAATCCGCCTATGTTGATGCTGCCGTTGGGGTCGCGCTTCAGCGTGGCGCTGATCTCAGCGCGTTCGCCAAGCATGCCGCGCGCCGCCGCAGGCAAGGCCGACGATGGGGCATCCGCCTTCAGGTTGAGGTCTATGGCACCGTCTCGCAGCGATACCTGGCCGGCGACCTGGCTGTTCAGCGCATCGCTCTTGAGCGAGCCGCTGTCGATGGCAAACAGGTCGGCCGTCAGGCGGCCGCTGACGGCTGCCGTGACCTTGCCGGCGATCAGCGGCGCGATCACCGGATTGTCGAGACCGACCTTGTCCACCGACACGGTGCCGGAAACCGGCCCTGCACGGTTCTTGAGATCGAACGCATCCGAGTGCAACGCCAGGGCAAGCCCCTCCACCCTCGCCGGACTGGTGACGATCGAGGGCAGGATCGCGGAGATATCCAGGCGGGCCCGCGTGCTCTCGCCCGCCACCTTTGCCGACAAGGACTGGATCTCGATCTTGACCGGGCTCTCGGCGCTGCCGACAGTCAGGGGCAGGCTGGGGCCGGATGAGATGAGATCGAGCGCGAAATCGCTGGCGCCGTTCGGGTTGAGGGTGCCGGTCGCCTTGCCGGAAATCTTGTCGCCGGTCAGCGTCGCCCGATCGAGCACCACGCCGCCGGCAATCGTGTAGCTGCCGGCCGCATCGACGGCGAGCAGTCCGAGCCCGGCCTGCCGGGTCTGGCTGGTTTCGATACCGGCCAGTTGCGCATTGAAGCGGACATCGGGAGCGGCCGGCGGTCCGGTCACACCAGCCGTGCCGCTGAGCGTGCCCACAGCATCGAGGCCGGGCGAAAATCCATTGGCGAGCGCCGCGGGCAGTGCCGAAAATTGCGCCGCGAGATCGAGCGTCTGGCCAGCTGTCCCGGACAAGGTCACCGAGCCGCCGCCGACGTCGAGCGTCAGCCTTTCGATGCTGGTCGTGCCGTTGGCGATGCTTAGTGTCGACGCCTGGGCGATTGCCGCCTTGATGCCGCGAACCGTCGCCTCGCCCGAGGCAATCTCGATGCTCGTCGTGCCGTCGGCGATCTTCACCCGGCCGGCAGCGGTCGCCGGAATGCCCGCTATGGTGGCGCCGCCGGTAAAATTGGTCCAGTCGCCATCACGCTTCAGGTCGACGCCGATGCCGCCGATTTCCGTGGTCCCGGAGGTGACGCTGTCGGCCTTGATCGTACCCGCGATCGCCGGCGCCTTGAGATAATTGGCGATCAGCGCATTGACGGTGATGGCCTTGGCCGTCACCTCGCCACGCGCGATCGATGTGCTCTTCGCATCGATCGCAACGGAGGGCGCGTCGCCCTCCTTGGCAAACCGGATAGTGCCGTCGATGTCGCCCGTCACCGCCTGGCCAGCGAGTGCGGCCAGCTGGTCGATGGCAGGTGCATCTAGCGTCAGCGTGCCGAGCGGCATGTACTTGTCGTCGAGCGCGAGATCGCCCGAGACCTTGTTGTCGCCCAGCGAGACCAGGAATCCGTTGATCGAACGCTTGCCCTCGCTTGTCACCAGCGCTGCCTTGATGTCGAGCGGCTGGTCGTTGACGGAGCCGGTCAGCGAGACGTTGGCGGCGGGACTGGTGATATCGGCCTTGCCGCTAGCCGTCAGCTTGATGCTCTCCACCGTGCGGCCCGATGCCGTCAGGCTATCGCTATCGGCGGTAACCGTGAAATCCGGCGCCGTCATCGCGCCGCTTGCCGACAGCTCGAAGTCTATACCGCCGGCGACCGGCACGCCGACCGTCGGCGACAGCACCGAAACGTCGCCCAATTTGCCCTTGATGTCGGCTTGGATGTCGGTGCCCTGCATGCTGGCCGTACCGGCGGCGCTGAGCGTGCCGGAGGTGAATTCGATCGAATTGGCGGCGAAGGATCCCTGCGGATCGCGGGCCGCGCTGGCCGAGAATTTCACCCTAGCGCCGAGCACCGAGGCGATCTGCGGCGGAAAGGCCGTCGCCACGGCATCCGCGTTCATCTTGAGCTGCATAGACAGGTCGGCAAGCGCCACCGTCGCGGTCAGCGAAGCGTTGAGCGCGTCGGAACGCAGCGTGCCCTGGTCGATGGCAATGGCGTCCTTGCTGACCGACCCGGCCAGGTCGACATCGATCTTGCCGGTGATCAGCGGCGCCAGCGTCGCCACGTCGGTGTTGAGGCCGCCCGCCTCCAGCTTGACGGTGACCGGCCCGGCGCGGTTCTGGATGTCAAAACCGTCGGAATGGATCTGGGCCGCCAGATCGTCCAGCCGCGTGCCGCCGGCGACGATGGAGACGAAGGAGGCGCCGATGTCGATGATCGGCGCCTTGCCGTCGCCGAAGGCGCGGGCGGTGGCATTGCTGATCGCCAGCGTGATCGGCTGCGCCTTGCTGCCGACGCTGATCACCACGGGCGGCCCCTTGGCGGCGAGTTCGACCGAGAGGTCGCTGGCGCCGGCAGGATCGACAATGCCGGTCGCGGTGCCGTGCACCGCATCGCTGTCGATGTTGGCGCGGTCGACACTGACGCCACCGGCCGATGTGGCGGTGCCGGCAATGTCGAAACTGGTCTTGCCGGCAAACAGCGGCTTGAGATTCTCAGGCAGGAAGCGAGCGAAATCGCCGTCGCCCTTGGCCTCGATATGATTGCCCTTGTCGGTCAGTTGGTGGCGACCCGTCACCTGGGTGACGATCTTGCCGTCGACCGAGAACGTGCCGATGCCGTTCCAATTGGCGAGTGGCCCCGTGCCCGAGACATTTATGTCGACCGGCGGCGTGTCGGGCAGCTTGAGCAGGTTGGCGATGATGCCGCCTGCCGGCTCCGAGGCCTTGAGGTCGAGGTCGAGCCGGTTGTCCGCCGGCGCAAAGTGGATCTTGGCGTCGACATTCCCTTGCTTGCCGTCATGACGGGTGATGTTGAGCACCGTCTCGACCGCCAGTGGCGCGGCATCGGCCTTGACCGATCCCTTGGCCGCAAGCTCGGCGATGCCGCTGCCGGCCAGTTGCTGGCCAAGCGCGATCTCGGGCAGGTCGATCTGCTTGATGTCGATGGAAACCGGCAGCGTCGTCGTGCCCCCGCTCGGCGCTGGCTGCGTGCTGGCCACCGGCAATCGCGCCAGCTCAATACGCTCGGCAGCGATACGGTCGGCGCTGAAGTTTTTCGACAGCAGCGCCAGCGGCGACCAGTCGACGGCGACCTTGCGCGCCACCAGCCAGGCGCCCTCGCGGTCCTCCAGCACGACATGGTCGACGCTGAGCGCTCCGGACCAGATGCCGTCTATGCCGCTGACCGTGATCTTGCGATCGTCGTTCGAAGCCAGCCGCGAGATGATGCCGGCGAGATTGTCGCGGCCGCGCTCGGTCTTGGTCAGCACCACCAGCGCCCCGATGGCGCCAGCGACCACGATCAGCAGCGTGTAGAAAACAATGCGGAGGATGCGCCAGACTGTTTTCATCGCTCAGAATGCCTGTCCGATGCCGGCATAGATGCCGAAATGCGGGTCACCCGGATCACGGTTGAGCGGCACGGCGGCATCGATGCGCAGTGGCCCGAACGGCGTGACATAGCGCAGCCCGACGCCGGCGCCGACCTTGACATCGGAGAAATCGGGAGCTGATTTGGTCGATACGGTGCCGGCGTCGACGAACGGCACGATGCCGATCGTATCGGTGATGGCGATGCGCATCTCGACCGAGGTTTCGAAGAAGGACAGGCCGCCGATCGGCTGGCCGGTGAAGTCCTTGGGTCCGATGCCCTGATAGGCATAGCCGCGCACCGAACCGCCGCCCCCGGAATAAAAGCGCCGGTCGGCTGGCACATGTTCGAGGCTGGTGCCGACGATCGAACCGATGGCGACACGTTCGGCCAGCACGAACTTCGAAGCCGAATCCAGCGACTGATAGGCCGACCCTTCGCCCCTCAGCTTCAGGAACGCCGCACCGCTCAAAATGTCGTAGCTGGGCTCGGCATAGGCCAGCACCCGGAAGCCGCTTGTCGGGTTCAGCCGGTTGTCCCGGTTGTCATAGACATATTGCAGCGGAATGCTGGCGATCAGGTATTTGTGCTTGCCGAAAGCGTCGTGGATGCGGGAATAATCGAGCGCCACCTCGGCGGAAACCGTCTGCTTCTTGGTCAGCTCGTAGGACAGCCCGGTGCTGCCCTTGACCGAGAAATGGTCATAGGCGTCAGGATGTTCGAGTACCGTCTTGACGCCGGCGAAGAACTTCGATGCCGGCCCGATCACGCCCGGCTTTTCGAACATGATGCCGGCATTGTAGTTGAGCTCGCCGAGATCATTGCTGCCGATGCCACTGATCTTGCCGTCGATGCGCAGCTTCTCGGCCCGGCCGAACAAATTTCGGTGGCCCCAATAACCTTCCAGGCCCAGCCCCTCGGTGTTGGAGAAGGTGCCGCCGACGCCGAAATAGCGTGGCTTGCGCTCGCTGACCTGGACGCCGATCGGAATGTTGCCGTCGGCATCGAGCGTGTCGGCTTCCTTGAACGTCACGCTGTTGAAGACCTCGAGCGCCAGCAGCCGGTCGCGCGCGTCATCGATCTCTTGCGGCGAGTACTGCCGGCCGCGCTTGAGGCCGGTCATGTATTCGGTGAAGTCGCGGTCGACCTTTTCGGTGCCTTCCACCGTTGTGTCGCCATAGCCGGCGACCGGCCCGGCGGCGACCGTCAGCGTCACGTCCAGCGTCGAAGTGGCATGGTCGGCGACGATCCGCCGGTCGGTTACCTCTGCCAGCGGCCTGCCTTGCTCCTTCAGCGTCCGCACGATCAGCGCCTCGGCCTTGAGCACAGCGCCGGATCCCGCATCGCCGCCTGATATCAAGCCATAATCGGCGCTCATCAGCCCCGCTGCGTCGCCCTCGAGGTGGATATTGCCCAAGGTGAATTTCGGCCCGCTGGCGATGTCGATCACCACGGGAACCGGCTGCGGCCCCTTGAATTCGGCATCCGGCGGCAAATCGTCGAGCGGCTTGCCGTCGATGGTGACGGTGACGACGCCTTCGTAGCGGGCATCGGCATAGAGCGCGGCGACAAGCTGTTCGCGGTCGCTGCGCGCCTTGGCCATCAGCCCGAGCGAGCCGGAAACCGGACGCTCCTCGTCACTCTTCAGCGCCGAGGCATTTTCGAGCTTCTTGACCAGATCCTTGTCGGCGTCGGGGGCGGAAATGGTAACGGCGTAGCGCAGGGGATCGACGATATCGGCATCCTCGTCGCTGGACGACCCCCACAGCTTGATGCCGAAAAGCTCGAAAGCGGCCGCCGGCCGCGATTCGGCGACGAGCACGGTCGAGCACATCATGGCCAGCAGCAGGGCGCGCGGAAGCGCACGCCCTGGCGCGCGACCTCCTGACATCTGCTCTTCATGCGCCGGCATTAAGACAACCTAGATTACAAAACTAAAATTGGAATGAAGTTCTGAAGCGCTCGTAAAGGGGCCACAATCCAATTGTCTGAAATAGGGCGGGCTTGGAATTCACACCTTTTGCGTCGCCGCAAGAAAGCGTGATCCCCTGTCCTATGGAGGTACTACCGGTCATCGGCCGGAAAGGAAACCGTTGGCAGGCGGAACCCTGCCGCGTCCTCGTGTTGACAAGCCTGACTGAAGCTTGATCATGCCCGGACGTCAGCTGTGTCTGGAGGGGTGTTATGGCAATGCGCGCGGCTCGTGGTCTTTCGATTCTGATTCTCCTGTTTTTTGCCTGGGCCAATGTCCTGGCCTGGAGCAGCGCCGCGCAAGCGGCCGAGGCCCGGCGGATCGCGACAACGGACAATTCCGATTATTTCGGCTTTGATCTCAGGTCCGACCAGAATGTGACAATCGACCAGTGCAAGACGACATGCCTGGGAGACCCGGCCTGCCGCGCCTTCACCTACAACAAAAAAGCCAAATGGTGCTTCCTCAAATCCGACTACAACCAGCTGAAAACCTTCAACGGCGCGGTCGCGGGCAAGGTCGTCAACATCGATGGCGATCCTGATATCGGCGCGCCGCCGGAACTCGCTTTCTTCCCCAACTGGATGGCCGATCAGGCCCAGCAATACCGCAACAAGCTGCTCGGCCCGGCCTATGACAAGCCGACCGAAGGCATGGCTGCCTTGCTGAACGCCGCCGAACAGGCCGTGCTGACCGGGGATCACCGCTCCGCCATGCTGAAATACGAGGCCGCGGTCTCGGTGCTGCCCGATGATGGCCAGCTCTGGCTCAACCTGGCGCGTGAAACGCTGGCCGTTCAGCCCGCCGCAAGCACCTCCGAAGCATCCACTTTGCCGGCGAACGGCACGTCGGCCGCTTTCAATGCCTATAAATTGCTGCGCACCACCAAGACGCGCGCCGAAGTGCTGGCGCTGCTCGGCAACGGGCTCGACAAGCGCGATCTCTACCGGCCGGCGCTGCAGGCCTATGAGGCCAGCCTTGCGCTGAACCCTTCGCCGGCGGTCCAGGCCGACTATGCCGATCTCAAGGCGCGCAAGGGTTTCCGCGTTATCGACCACACCATCGACGCCGACACCAGCGCGCCGCGCATCTGCGCGCAATTCTCCGAGGATCTGGTTAAGACCGGCGTCGACTACGCGCCGTTCGTCACCGTCGACAACGCGCCACCCAAGGGCGTCGAGGCCAAGGACAAGCAAATCTGCGTCGAAGGGCTGGAGCATGGTCAGCATTACGACGTCACCTTCCGCGCCGGCCTGCCGGCGGCAATCGGCGAAGTGACCGCGGCCCCCGTGGTGCTGTCGATCTATGTCCAGGACCGCGCACCGTCCGCCCGCTTCACCGGTGACAGCTTCGTGCTGCCGGCCGGCGCGCGCCGCGGCATTCCGATCGTCACCGTCAACATGAATGCCGCCGAAATGAAGCTCTACCGCGTCGGCGATCGTTCGCTGGCCCAGCTTCTGTCGGGCTACCAGTTCCTGCACCAGCTCGACGGCTACGACATCTCCAACATTTCCGAGCAGATGGGCGCGCCGGTCTGGCAAGGCCAGCTCGACATCGCCAATGATCTCAACAAGGAGGTCACCACCTCCTTCCCGGTCGACGAGGCGGTGCCGCAGCGCAAGCCCGGCGTCTACGTGCTGACCGCGCAGGCCGTCAACGACAAGAGCGACAACTACAATTCGATGGCCACGCAATGGTTCGTCGTCTCCGACATCGGCCTGTCGACCTATACGGGGCAGGACGGGCTCAACGTCTTTGCGCGTTCACTGGGCAGCGCCAAGCCGATAGCCGGCGCCGAACTGACGCTGGTTGCCAGGAACAATGAGGTTCTCGGCACGGCGACATCGGATGCCGACGGCCATGCCGTCTTCAACCCCGGCCTGACGCGCGGCGACGGCGGCATGGTGCCGGCCGTGCTGATGGCCAAGCAGGGCGACAATGATTTCGTCTTTCTAGATATGGGCCGGGCCGGCTTCGACCTGTCCGACCGCGGCGTCACCGGGCGCGCGGCGCCAGGTGCGCTGGACGTCTATGCCTGGACCGAACGCGGCATCTACCGCGCCGGCGAAGATGTTCATGTCGCGGCGCTTGCCCGCGACGGCGCCGCCAAGGCGGTCGAGAACCTGCCGTTGACCTTCATCTTCTCGCGCCCCGACGGCGTCGAGGACCGCCGCATCGTCAGCGACGGCGCTTCCGCCGGCGGCCATGCCGTCGACCTGCCGCTCGCACCCAACGCCATGCGCGGCACCTGGTCGGTGTCGATCTACACCGATCCCAAGCAGCCGGCGGTGGCCAGCCAGATGTTCCTGGTCGAGGATTTCGTGCCGGATCGCATCGAATTCGACATGAAGGCCGACAAGCAGGAAATCGCCCAGGGCGAAACCGCCAACATCGACATTGACGGCCGCTTCCTCTATGGCGCGCCGGCGGCGGGCCTGGCGCTGGAAGGCGAACTGACGCTGTCGACGTCGCGCGACTGGGACCGCTTCCAGGGCTTTTCCTTCGGTCTCGCCGACGAGCAGTCGGCCGAACCCACGGTCACTCCCCTCGCCGATCTGCCGGTGGTCGGCGATGACGGCAAGGTGACCTTCCCGGTCTCCGTCGACCAACTGCCCTCGACCACCAAGCTGGTCGACGCCAAGGTGACGGTGAGGATGCGCGAAACCGGCGGCCGCGCCATCGAGCGTTCGCTCAACATCGGCATCCGCCCGCAAGGCCATATGATCGGCATCCGTCCGGATTTCGCCGACAATGAAGTGCCGCAGGGCGGCACCGCCAAGTTCAGCCTGATCGCCGTCGATCCCGACGGCAAGCGCGAGGCGCTGAAAGGCGCGCAGTGGACGCTGGTCAAGGTCGAACGCAATTACCAGTGGTACCGCTCCAACAATTCCTGGAACTACGAGCCGGTCACCTTCACCAAGTCGATCGCCAACGGCCAGGTCGACCTTAGCGCCGACGGCGGCGCGACGGTCTCCGTGCCGGTCGATTGGGGTCAGTACCGCCTCGAGGTCGAGACATCGGATCCCGAGGGACCGGCGACAAGCTACGAGTTCGATGCCGGCTGGTATGTCTCCTCGACCACCACCGAAACGCCTGACGGCCTCGAAATCGCCCTCGACAAGGACAATTATGCCGCCGGCGAAGTGGCCAGGCTGAAAGTCTCGCCGCACTTTGCCGGCGAACTTCTCATCAACATCGGTTCCGACAAACTGTTGAAGACCGTCACGGCATCCGTGCCGGCCGGCGGCAGCACGGTCGACATACCGGTCGGCGACGATTGGGGTGCCGGTGCCTATGTCACGGCAACCCTCTTCCGGCCGGGCGATGCGCAGGAAACGCGCATGCCGGCCCGCGCCATCGGCGTGAAATGGCTGAAGGTCGATCCGGGCTCGAAAAAGCTCGCCATCACCTTGACGCCGCCGGACAAGACCATGCCGCGCCAGCAGCTGTCGATCCCGGTTTCGGTCGCCGGCGTGCAGCCGGGAAGCAATGCCTACGTCATGGTTGCCGCCGTCGATGTCGGCATCCTCAACCTGACCAACTACAAGGCCCCGGATCCGGAGAACTGGTTCTTCGGCCAGCGCATGCTGGGCATGGAAATCCGCGACATATACGGCCGCCTGATCGACGGCTCGCTCGGCAACACCGGCAAGCTCAGGACCGGCGGCGACGGCGCCAACATGCAGGCGCAAGGCAACCCGCCGACCGAAAAACTGGTCGCCTTCTTCTCCGGCATCGTCGAACTCGATGCCGGCGGCAAGGCGCGGGTCGACTTCGACATCCCGCAGTTCAACGGCACCGTGCGCGTCATGGCCGTCGCCTGGACCAAGGATGCGGTCGGCCACGCCCAGTCCGATGTCATCGTGCGCGATCCCATCGTGATCACCGCTGGCCTGCCACGCTTCCTGGCGCCTGGTGACGCCGCCGTCATGCGCCTCGACGTCGCCGACACCGATGGTCCGGCCGGCGACTATGCGTTCTCGATCGAAACGACGGGTGACCTGTCGACCGGCGACAAGCCCCTGCCCCAGAAGCTGACGCTCGCCCAGGGCAAGCGCCAGACGCTGACCGTGCCGCTGATCGCTCAGACGGCCGGCAATGCCTCGCTCACCATCAAGCTTGCCCATGCCGACGGCACCAAGGTCGAGCAGACACTCTATGTGCCGGTGCGCCCGGCGCAATTGCCGGTGACCACCCGGCTGGTGGTCGACCTCAAGGGCAATGGCGGCGCGCTACGCGTCGACAAGGAACTGCTGGCAGCCAGCCTGCTCAACGGCGCCTCCGTCAGCGTCGGCGTTTCGCAGGCCGCCGCCTTCGACGTGCCGTCGCTGCTGATGACGCTCGACCGCTACCCCTATGGTTGCGCCGAGCAGACCACCAGCCGCGCCATGCCGCTTCTCTACGTCAATGAGTTGGCTTCCGGCGTCGGCATGGCCAGCGATCCCGATATCCATAGCCGCATCCAGGACGCCATCTATAAGGTTCTGAGCTATCAGGCCTCGGGCGGCAGCTTCGGCCTGTGGGGTCCGGGCTCCGGCGATCTGTGGCTTGATTCCTATGTCACCGACTTCCTGACCAGGGCGCGCGAGCAGAAATACGACGTGCCGAGCCTGGCCATGAACCAGGCGCTGAGCAATTTGCAGAACTCGCTCGGCTACGACCAGAGCGTGCAGGACCGTGGCAGCGAGATCGCCTACGCCCTCTACGTTCTGGCCCGCAACAAGAAGGCCTCGATCGGCGACCTGCGCTACTATGCGGATACCCAACTCGAAGCTTTCTCAAGCCCGATGGCCGTTGCCCAGCTGGCGGCAAGCCTGGCGCTCTACGGCGATACACCGCGCGCCGAAGCCACCTTCAAGACCGCCTTGCAGTTGGCAAAGTCCACCACCGACTACGACTACTACCGCTCCGACTACGGTTCGCGGCTGCGTGATGGCGCGGCGATGCTGGCGCTGGCGGCGGAATCGAAGCCGGTGCCGACCATCGTGCCGGAACTGATCAAGCTGGTGACCAGGGAACGCGCGGAAGCCCGCTGGACCACCACCCAGGACGAATCCTGGATGCTGCTGGCGGCCCGCGCGCTGAAGGAGGGCAATGATACAATCACGCTGGCCGTCAATGGCGCGGCGCATTCCGGCGGCTACTCCAACCAGGTGGAAGGCTCTGACCTGGCCGACAGCCCGCTGACCATCGCCAACACCGGCAAGACCCCGCTGCAGGCCGTCGTCACCACCGTGGCGTCGCCGGTCCAGCCCTTGCCGGCCGGCGGCGACGGCTTCACCATCAACCGCACCTACTACAAGCTCGACGGCACCGAGGCCAATGTCACCGAGGCGACGCAGAACGAACGCTATGTCGTCGTGCTCAAGGTCAACGAGCAGAACAAATGGCCGTCGCGCCTGCTGGTCACCGACCTGTTGCCGGCCGGCTTCCAGATCGACAATCCCGGCCTGGTCTCCAGCGCCCAGTTGACGAACTTCTCGTGGCTGGCGCAGACCGATGCCGCGCATCTCGAATTCCGCGACGACCGTTTCGTCGCGGCGTTCAACCCGGCCGACGGCGATCATGACCACAATCTGACGCTCGCCTATGTCGTGCGCGCGGTGACGCCTGGTACCTATGCGCACCCGGCGGCAACGGTGGAGGACATGTACCGGCCGCAATATTCGGCCCGCACCGCCACCGGCATGATGGAGGTCAAGGCGCCGTAAGGCGCCTTGGCGAATATGAAAGTGAGGCTTGTGCTGCCCCTCATTGCCCTGCCGGGCATTTCTCCCCGTATAGTGACGGGGAGAAAGAGGCCTGCACCAAGGCTTTCGCCAGCTTTGAACGTTGCAGCAAAGGCGCCGATGCATGCCATAGCCCCCTTCTCCCCGTCACTATACGGGGAGAAGGTGGCGGCAGCCGGATGAGGGGCGGCGCCATGCTTTCCAAGAAGTTCCTTCGTCGCACGGCCGTTGCAGGAGCCTCCCTCATTGGACTCACCGCAATTGCCGCCACCACCCTCTGGGCGCTCGACCGTGCCTTCCCACCCCCGCTTCCAGCCGAACTCACGGTCTCCACCGAAGTCCAGGACCGCGACGGCGAATTGTTGCGCGCCTTCGCCACGCCGGACGGCTACTGGCGGCTCGAAACCCGCCTCGACCAGGTCGACAAGCAGTTCGTCGACATGCTGGTCACCTACGAAGACAAGCGTTTCTGGGACCATGAAGGTGTCGACGTGCTGGCGCTGGCCCGCGCCGCCGGCCAGTTCGCCACCAGCGGCCGCATCGTCTCCGGCGGCTCGACGCTTTCGATGCAGCTTGCCCGGCTGATCGAGCCGCGCGAAAGCCGCAGCCTCGGCTCCAAGGTCAAGCAGATGCTGCGCGCCATCCAGATAGAGCGGCGGCTGTCGAAACGCGAGATCCTCGAACGCTACCTGACGCTGGCGCCTTATGGCGGCAATCTGGAAGGCGTGCGCGCCGCCTCGCTCGCCTATTTCGGCAAGGAGCCGAAACGGCTCACCGTTTCCGAGGCCGCCCTGCTCGTCGCTCTGCCGCAACTGCCGGAAAAGCGCCGGCCCGACCGCAATTTGAAGATCGCCCACGCCGCCCGCGACCGGGTGCTGACCCGAATGGTCTCCTCCCGCCTGCTCGGCGAGCGCGAGGCCGCACGGGCCGCCCTCGACGATGTCTCGGACCTGCGCCGCACGCTGCCGGCGCTCGCCGCGCACGCCGCCTATGCGATGTTGCCCAAGGCCGTCCCCGGCCAGCCCTTGCAGCTGACGATCCGCAAGAGCGTCCAGGAGGGGCTGGAACAGGTGGCGAGGGACGCGGCCACCAAGCTCGGCCCCCGCCTGTCGGTCGCTATGGTGCTGGCCGACTCCCGCACCGGCGACATCCTTGGCGAAGTCGGCTCGGCCAATTTCTTCGACGCAAGCCGCTCCGGCTGGATCGACATGACAAAGATCGTCCGCTCGCCAGGCTCGACGCTAAAGCCCTTCATCTACGGTTTGGCCTTCGAACAGGGCCTGGTGGCGCAGGAAACGCTGATCGACGACAGCCCCGTCGATTTCTCCGGCTACCGGCCGAAGAATTTCGACATGGGCTACCAGGGCGATGTCAGCATCCGGCAAGCGCTACAATTGTCGCTCAATGTGCCGGCGATCCGCGTGCTCGACGCGGTCGGGCCAACGCGGCTGATGGCGCGCTTCCGCCAGGCCGGCGTCAGCCCCATACTGCCGGTCAACGAAGCCCCGGGCCTGGCCATCGGTCTTGGCGGCGTCGGGGTGACATTGCGCGACCTCGTCCAGCTCTACACAGGGCTCGCCAATGGCGGCAAGACGCACACGCTGCATGACGGCACCGAGCCTGCCGATGCCGAGCGCACCAGCGCCACCATCCTCGACGGTCAGGCCAACTGGCAGATCATCGACATATTGTCAGGCGTCAAGCCGCCCGAGGGGGCCTTGCAGCGCGGCATCGCCTACAAGACCGGCACGTCCTACGGATACCGCGACGCCTGGTCGGTCGGCTTCGACGGCCGCTACGTGCTGGGCGTCTGGGTCGGCCGCCCCGATGCCGGCGCGGTGCCCGGCCTTTCCGGCTATGTCTCGGCCGCTCCCATCCTGTTCGAGGGTTTTGTCCGCTCGGGCCTCGCCACCGTCCCCTTGCCGGGCAAACCGCCCGGCATGTTCAGCCCCAGACGCGAGGACCTGCCGGTGACGCTCGCCCGCTTCGGCGCCGGGTCGGATGGCCTGGTGCAGGCGACGGTGAGCGAACCCGCACCGACCATCATCTTCCCGCCTGACGGCGCCCGCGTCGATCTCGGCACCAATTCGGCCGACGCCTCGCCACTGGTGCTGAAGCTGCAAGGCGGCCGTGCGCCGTTCCGCTGGCTCGCCAACGGCAAGCCGCTGGCAGGCATCGATCGTCGCCGCACCGCGACCTGGCAGCCCGACGGCGCCGGCTATTCGACGCTGACCGTCATCGACGCAGCAGGGCGTGCGGCGAGTGTGAAGGTGTTTGTCGAATAGACGGCTGCAAGCGATTCATAGGCTTAGCTTTCCAAGGCAGAGGATAGCAGACACTTGCCCATGGTTGTTCCAAGGCACCCCTCGCGCAATCCGTTCTTGTCGGCAGCCTCAGCACTGGCAGCAACAATCTTTGTCACGGCAACCACCCTCCCCGCTTTGGCCGATGCCCTGCCCGCCGGCTTCGTCCGGCTCGCCGATGTCGATCCCTCGATCCGCCAGGACATACGCTACGCCGGATCGGACAATTTTCTGCATCGCAAGGTGGACGGCTATGACGCCCCGGCCTGCATCCTCACCGAGCAGGCGGCAAAGGCACTGTCCGCCGTCCAGAAAGCGATCGCCGCCAAAGGCCTGACCCTGGTGTTGTTCGATTGCTACCGCCCTGCCCGCGCCGTCGCCGACATGAATGAATGGACGCGCGATGGCGGGTCGCCCGATCCACAATGGTATCCGAAGGTCAGGCGCAGTGAGCTGATCGCCAAGGGTTATGTCGGAGAACTATCGACCCATTCACGTGGCTCGACCGTCGATGTCGCCGTCGCCCGGACGGACCGCAGGTCCAGCCCGAACCCGGCCTGCGGCGCGGGCGATGCCGACACGCTCGATTTCGGCACCGGTTTCGACTGCTTTGATCCGATGAGCGAAACCGCCCACCGCGGCCTTGCCATTGAAGCGGCGGCAAACCGCAAGATGCTTGTCGACGCCATGCGCGCCGGCGGCTTCAAGAACTATGCAAGGGAATGGTGGCACTTCACGCTGAAAAGCGAACCGTTCGCCAGACAGCGTTTCGACTTTCCCATCACCGCAGATTGATGCACCCGACCAAATTCCACACCTTGCCTCGGCACCGCCCCTTGCTAGATAGGCTGAGTGGCCGGGCCATGGATTCTTCCTTAGGCCGCAAGAGGAAAATATTTCTCCTAACGGCGAAATAGCGTCGAACATTTTCTCAAGAGGGGCAAAAAAGGCAACATTGAATGCATCTAATTTCTACCAATTCGGTAGATTTGGCGCGGGTTCAACGGAGGCAGAAATGACCAAACCTCATTTCAGGAAACTGCTCGGCGCACTGGTCGCCACATCTGTCCAGTTCGGCACGCTCGGTTTCGCGTTTGCCGATACCACCATTCTCAACGTGTCCTACGATCCGACACGCGAGCTCTACAAGGCCTATGACGAAGCTTTCGTCGCGCATTGGAAGGCCGAGACCGGAGAGACCGTCACCGTCCAGCAGTCGCATGGCGGATCGGGCGCCCAGGCCCGCGCCGTGATCGATGGCCTCGACGCCGATGTGGTGACGCTGGCACTTGAAGGCGACATCAACGCCATCGTCTCGAAGGCGAAGAAGATCAATCCGGACTGGCGCACCAAATTCGAAAACAATTCAGCGCCTTACACCTCGACCATCATCTTCCTCGTCCGCAAGGGCAATCCCAAAGGCATTCACGACTGGAGCGACCTCGTCAAGGACGGTGTCCAGGTGATTACGCCCAATCCCAAAACCTCCGGCGGCGCGCGCTGGAACTATCTCGCCGCCTGGGCCTACGCCAACGCCAATGACGGCGGCGACGAGGCCAAGACCAAGGAATTCGTCGGCAAGCTCTACGCCAATGCTCCGGTGCTCGACACCGGCGCGCGCGGCTCGACCGTGACCTTCGCGCAAAAGGGTCTTGGCGATGTGCTTATCGCCTGGGAAAACGAGGCCTATCTGGCGCTCGACGAGTTCGGTGCCGATAATTTCGACATCGTCTACCCGCCGACCTCCATCCTGGCAGAACCGCCGGTGGCGGTGGTCGACGCCAATGTCGATGCCAAGGGCACGCGCAAGGTCGCCGAAGCCTATCTGAGCTGGCTCTATTCCAAAGAAGCGCAGACGATCATCGCCAAGAACCATTATCGTCCTGCCAAGCCCGATCTGGTGCCGGCCGAGGACCTCGCCAAGCTGCCGCCGATCAAGCTCGTAACCATCGACGATCCACAGTTTGGTGGCTGGAAAAAAGCACAGCCTTATCATTTCGGCGACGGTGGTATATTCGACCAGATCTACAAGCCCCAGTAAGCAGTCGATATTCAGGACGACATGACCACAGCACCCGCCCAGGCGGGGTGGCGATTCAGGCAGCCGAGCGTCATTCCGGGTTTCGGATTGACGCTCGGCTTCTCGCTTGCCTACCTCACCCTCATCATCCTCATCCCGCTATCCGGGCTGCTCTGGCGCTCGGCCGCCCTTGGCTGGCCTGAATTCTGGGCGATCGCCACCGATCGCCGCACCATCAATGCGCTGAGAATCAGCTTCGGCACCGCCTTCGTCGCGGCTGCGGTCAACGTCGTCTTCGGCACGCTGGTCGCATGGGTGCTGGTGCGCTACCGTTTCCCCGGCCGCCGCATCGTCGATGCCATGGTCGACCTGCCCTTCGCCCTGCCGACGGCTGTGGCCGGCATCGCGCTGACCACGCTCTACGCGCCGAACGGCTGGATCGGCAAATTGCTGATGCCGCTCGGCATCAAGGTCGCCTATACGCCGCTCGGTATCGTCATCGCGCTGATCTTCATCGGCCTGCCCTTCGTCGTGCGCACCGTGCAGCCGATCATGGAGGAGATCGACAAGGAAGTGGAGGAAGCCGCCGCCACGCTGGGCGCCAATCGCTTCCAGATCATCACCCGCATCCTGTTTCCGGGCTTGGCGCCGGCCATCGTCACCGGCTTCGCCCTCGCCTTCGCGCGTGGCGTCGGCGAATACGGCTCGGTCATCTTCATCGCCGGCAACTTGCCCTACAAATCAGAAATCGCACCCCTGCTGATCGTCATTCGGTTGGAGGAATACAATTATCCGGCGGCGACAGCGATCGCGGCGATCATGCTCGCTCTGTCGTTCATCATGCTTTTGGTCGTCAATCTCGCACAGTCATGGAGCCGCAAGCGCTATGGCTGACCCGGAGATCAAATCCTACGAACCGCATCATGAAAGCCAGTCGGCGGCGGTCACGGAAAGCCGCCCTGCGCGCCTGGCTCTGATGGCCGTCGCCTTCGCCTTCCTCGGCATTTTCCTGCTCTTGCCGCTGATCATCGTCTTCAACGAAGCCTTCGCCAAGGGCATCGGTGCCTACACCGAAGCGCTCGGCAGTGCCGACACGCGCTCGGCGATCCGGCTGACGCTGCTGGTGGCGGCGATCTCGGTGCCGCTCAACATCGTCTTCGGCATCTCCGCCGCCTGGGCGATCGCCAAGTTCGAGTTCAAGGGCAAGGCCTTCCTGACCACGCTGATCGACCTCCCCTTCTCGGTCTCGCCGGTCATATCGGGCCTCGTCTATGTGCTTCTGTTCGGCGCCCAGGGGCTGCTCGGCACCTGGCTGAAAGCGCATGGCATCGTCATCCTGTTTGCCGTGCCGGGCATCGTGCTGGCCACAATCTTCGTCACCTTCCCCTTCGTCGCCCGCGAGTTGATCCCGCTGATGCAGGAGCAAGGCAATGGCGACGAGGAGGCAGCGCTTTCGCTCGGCGCCAATGGCTGGCAGACCTTCTGGTACGTGACCTTGCCCAACGTCAAATGGGGGCTGCTCTACGGCGTGCTCCTGTGCAATGCGCGTGCCATGGGCGAGTTCGGCGCGGTATCGGTGGTGTCGGGCCACATACGCGGCCTGACCAACACCATGCCGCTGCATGTCGAAATCCTCTACAACGAGTACAACGCCGTCGGTGCCTTCGCCGTCGCTTCATTGCTTGCGGGCCTAGCGCTCGTCACGCTGGTCTTGAAAACACTTCTCGAGATGCGCTACGGCGCCGAGATCGCCGCGACACGCGGGCACTGACAAAGGGACCACTATGGAAGTTCGCGTTGCCAACGTGCGCAAGGAGTTTGACCGGTTTCCGGCGCTTCACGACGTGTCGCTCGACATCAAGTCGGGCGAACTGATCGCGTTGCTGGGACCGTCCGGTTCCGGCAAGACGACGCTGCTCAGGCTGATCGCCGGGCTGGAGCGGCCGACACGGGGAAAGATATTCTTCGGCGACGAGGACGCCTCGCACAAGTCCATCCAGGAGCGCAATGTCGGCTTTGTCTTCCAGCACTATGCGCTGTTCCGGCACATGACGGTGGCGGACAATATCGGCTTCGGCCTGAAGGTCCGGCACGGACCGTCGCGCCCGCCGGCGCAGGAGATCCGCCGTCGCGCCTCCGAGCTTCTGGACCTCGTCCAGCTTTCAGGGCTCGAAAAGCGCTATCCGGCGCAGCTCTCCGGCGGTCAGAGGCAGCGCGTGGCGCTGGCGCGCGCCATGGCGATCGAGCCCAAGGTGCTGCTGCTCGACGAGCCGTTCGGCGCGCTTGACGCGCAGGTGCGCCGGGAATTGCGCCGCTGGCTGCGCGAAATCCATGACGCCACCGGCCACACCACCGTCTTCGTCACCCACGA
The DNA here is from genome assembly GCF_055811155.1 of Mesorhizobium sp. WSM4822. Lineage (NCBI taxonomy): Bacteria > Pseudomonadati > Pseudomonadota > Alphaproteobacteria > Hyphomicrobiales > Phyllobacteriaceae > Mesorhizobium > Mesorhizobium sp. WSM4822. The sequence continues at coordinate 280,649 of NZ_JBVVQM010000005.1, forward strand.
CCAGGAAGAGGCGCTGGAGCTTGCCGACCGCGTCGTCGTGATGAGCCAGGGCCGCATCGAGCAGGTCGGCACCGCCGACGATATCTACGACACGCCGAACTCGCCCTTCGTCTACGGCTTCATCGGTGAATCGAGCTCGCTTCCCGTCAAGGTCGAGAATGGCGAAATCTGGCTCGCCGACCGTCCGATCGGGCTTGCCGCGCCCAACGAGCCCTCGGGCGATGCGACGCTCTACTTCCGCCCGCACGATGTCGAATTGCTGGACGGCTGCAGCGGCTGCATCGCCGGCACGGTCGCCGCCAGCCGCCGCGTGGCCGGCACGCGCCGGGTCGAGCTTGAGATAGGCGGAGAGCGCCAGCGGGTCGAAATCGAACTGCCTGTCGACCACCCTGCAGCGCAGAAAAGCCGGGTGGCGTTCCGCCCCGGACGCTGGAAGCTTTTTCCTGCGGCTTGATCCTCTGGTCTATGGCTACGCCAGCCAGTTCTCGACCTTCAGGCCCTTGATCCGGTTGAACTCTCCCGGGTTGGCGGTCACCAGCGTGGTGCCCAATGCACAGGCATGAGCGGCGATAAAAAGATCGTTGTGGCCAATGGTCTGGCCCGCGGCTTCAAGTTCGGCGCGGAGTCCGCCATACTCGGCATCCACCGGCACATCGAGCGGCAAGACAGGAATCTCGGCCAGCAAGTCTTCAACCTTCTTGAGCAGCTTGGCCGATCCCTTCTTGGCGCAGGCATATCGCAATTCCGAGGCGACCACGATGCTGGTGCAAACGGCGTCATCTCCCTCGCGCGACATTGCCCTCGCGGCCTTGCCAGCCGGGTTTCGGATCATGTCGCTGATAATGTTCGTATCCAGCATGAACCGCATCTAGAAAATGTCCTCGGATTTGACTGGCGTGTCGTAGATCTCGGGGAAGTCGTCTTCAGGATCGAGCGGCGGCTCTTTCGCCCACTGGGCGAGCAACGCGGTGAGGCCAGGTTTGCGAACCGGCTCGATGACAAGACGATCGCCTTCCCGGCTGATCAGGACTTTTTCGCCGGGAAGCTCGAACTCGACAGGAATGCGCACCGCCTGGCTGCGGTTGTTGCGAAACAGCTTCGCCTCCTTGGGCGGCGTTGTTGAATGTCGGCTCTGGGGCATGTTGCAGCTCTTTTGTATATGCCTTTTGTAGATGCCATGCAGCGCCGCAAAACAAGGCGCAGAAAAACTCCGACGAAGTTAGCATTCCCCTGGAACAGAATTCCAACATTCATCGACTTAGGCGACATATTTTCCTACGATGAGGCCACGAACCTACGGCGCATGCCTCGTCGCACACCACGCACCCCGGCTATGGTCCCACCATAAATTGCATCGGAGCCTGTTTTCATGAGACGATTTTTCCTCGGGCTTGCCACCGTCGCAGGCCTGTTCCTTGCATCCTCCCAAGCCTGGTCGGCCGACAAACTGCTCAATGCGTCCTATGACGTCGGCCGCGAACTGTTCGTGCAGGTGAACAAGGCCTTCATCGCGCAGCATCCGGGCGTCACGGTCGATCAGTCGCATGCCGGCACTTCGGCGCAGGCGCGTGCCATCGCCGAGGGCCTTGGCGCCGATGTCGTTACCTTCAACCAGGTCACCGACATCGACTTCCTGGTCAAGAAGGACCTCGTCTCGGCCGACTGGCAAAAGGATTTTCCCGACAACGCCTCGCCCTTCTATTCGCTGCCGTCCTTCCTTGTCCGCGCGGGCAATCCCAAGCATATCAAGGACTGGAACGATCTCGTGCGCGACGACGTGCAGGTGATTTTCCCAAATCCGAAAACCTCCGGCAATGCGCGCTACACCTATCTGGCGGCCACCGCCTACGCCAACGAAGCCTTCAAGGGCGACGAGGCCAAGGTGAAGGAGTTCATCACCAAGCTTTTCAACAACGTGCCGATTTTCGACACCGGCGGCCGCGCCGCGACCACCACCTTCGTGCAGCGCGAGATCGGTGATGTGCTGATCACCTTCGAGTCGGAGACGCGCGGCATTCGCAAGGAGTATGGCGACGGCAAGTTCGAGCAGGTCACTCCGACGGTCAGCCTGCTGGCCGAATTCCCCGTCGCGATCGTCGACAAGGTTGCCGACGAGCACGGCACGCGCGATCTGGCCAAGACCTATCTCGACTTCCTCTACACGCCGGAGGGCCAGGACATCGCCGCCCGCAACGGCCTCAGAGCCCGCGACGCCGCTGTGGCGGCAAAATACAAGGCCGATTTCCCCGATATCCGGCTGCTGACGGTGGAAGACGTCTTCGGCGGCTGGGACAAAGTGCAGAAAGAGCATTTCGCCGCTGGCGGCCTGCTCGACCAGACCTACGGCAGCCGCTGAAGGCCGCGATATCTGCGCAGTTGACGGAAAAGCCGGCGCCCTGCCGGCTTTTTTCGTTTTGAACGCCGAAAACCTGGTTATCAGCGGAATATCCGCCTTCTCAGTGCAAAACGTTACAAAGAATCAACGCGTTTGTGCCTAACTGCAATCCGGCGGCTTGTTTTCGCGAAACATCATCGCGCGGCGAAAACGTCATTATTTGCACACAAACAGTCGCCAGATGCGAGTGGTTGGGGCTTCAATGGGTTGATCTGGGCATGCTGACGAAAAAAGGCAAATACGGCCTCAAGGCCCTCGTGCATCTGTCCGGCCTGCCGGCCGGCCAATTGGCCTTCGTCAATGACATCGCGGTGGCCAACAACATCCCGAAGAAATTCCTCGATGCCATTCTGGGCGAGTTGCGCAACGCCGGCTTCGTCCAGAGCCGCAAAGGCAAGGAAGGCGGCTACCGCCTCGCCCGGCCGGCCTCCGAAATCAAGATCGGCCATGTCGTGCGCGTGCTGGATGGGCCGCTGGCGCCGATCCCTTGCGCCAGCCGCACGCAGTATCAGCGCTGCGAGGATTGCGACGAGGCGACCTGCCAGGTCCGCCACATGATGCTGGAGGTGCGGCAGGCGATCGCCGAAGTGCTGGACAATCGCAGCCTTGCCGCCATGCGCGACGCCGATAATGACGATTTCCCGGTTGAGCTGACGTCGCAGATATAACCACCCACTGCAAGCTGACCGCGCTCAGACAGATGAAGGAGGGAGTTCTCCAAATCCCGGGTTGCAAACACCCGAAATCACAGGAGAACCCCATACAGTTTGGCCTACCCGTTCACATTTGACGCAGCCTCGAATACAGCGCGTGCGGACGTCGTACCCGCTACGTGCTCCGTACCCGCCACACCGAGGTCCATCCATCCTGCATTCACGGCCTCGTACATTTCTTCGGCAGGTCCGCTGTGGCCCTTCGGGATGCCGAATTGTTCGAGCGCTTCCGCCCACCCTGCACGCGGGATTGCAAAGGCTTTCACGTCGAGGTTCAGGACTTCGCCCAATTGCTCGGCGACGTCGTCCGCGCTGACCATCGAACCAAGCTCGACGATGCGCTGCCCTGACCACGTTGGCCCGGTCAGAAGCGTTGCGAATTCCGCGCCGATGTCGTTCGTCGCGACCATGGTCGATTTCCGGTTTGTCGGATTGTAGAAAGCCGGCAGCGTTCCGCCCTGCGCGACCTGCAACCCGAAAAGAAAATTCTCGAAGAATCCGCCTGCGCGCACAAAAGCAACTGGCGATGTCAGGCCGCGAAAACCTTGCTCCAGAAGGGACAAGGCCGCGATCACCCCGTGCCCGCTGGTTCTGTTCGCGCCCATCGACGAAAGCGCAACCACTCGCGGCGGCGCTGCCTTGGTGAGCGCCTCGACATAGCTTGCAATCACGCCCTTTGCTTCCTTGTAATCGGGCGAAGGCGCCCAGACAGGAGGCAGCATGACGAACGCGCCTTCGACGCCTTCGAGCGCCCGCTCGATGGCTGCCGAATCATTCCAATCGCCGTCAACCAGCTCCACGCCCCGGTTCGCCCAGCTCAACGCCTTCTCGCGGTCGCGGACCAGCGCGCGCACCTTTTTGCCTTGCGCTAGCAAATGCCTTGCCGTCGCGCCGCCCACGTTTCCGGTGATTCCCATTACTAAGAACATGTGTTTTCTCCTGATGTTGAGGGACAGAACTGCCCCTGTTGGTTCAATGGATGAGCGGCAGAATGGCCCGGATACGGGGATCGCGTAGATAGAGGCCGCCCCAGGTCATCGCGCCCAGAAGCAGGGAAATGATTTCCGGCGGCGATCCCAACTCACCGATGCGGAGATGGGCGCAGATGGCACCTCCCAAAAAGCCCGTCACCAGGATCGCGCCGAGGACGGCGGTGACCGGGATGGCGTAGAGGATGGCGCAGGCGAGGATGATCGGACCCACGACGCGCGTCAGGTCCATCGCGAACCCGGTTTCCTGCAACATGCTCGCGACCCGTGCCGGCGCGAAAAGCTGAACAGTGCCGTCTGTCATCAAAGCGATAACGACAAACGCGCTCATTATCCGGCCGCCCCACAGGGCGCGATGCAAGGTCATAGTTTCAGGTGTCTGATGCAGGTTCACAGTTTCAGACACTTGTCATTCTCCGATGGGGTGATCCCATATTCGAAGCTTACTGTGCCTCTCAGGCGTGATAAACACCGAGGAAATGAACCGACTGTTCTCTTTTTTGGAAACAATACCGGGAAACGAAAATGCAAAATCTCGAACCCATCCTCATTTTCATAACGGTAGCGGAAATGGGGAGCTTCACCCGCGCAGCCGACAGCCTGGGCATCCACAAGGGGAGAGCCTCAACGGCGGTCCGGAAGCTGGAAGAAGATCTCGGTGTCAGGCTCCTGCACCGGACGACGCGCAGCGTGCGGTTGACGGAAGACGGACGCGCATTTCATGCCCGTGCCCGCGATCTGCTCGCTGAAGTCGATGATCTGCACTCGATGTTCGCAGGCGATCGCGTGGCACTTCGCGGGCGTTTGCGGGTCGACCTTCCGACCGAAGTGGCGCGCACAACTATCGTGCCGGCCTTGCCGGATTTCATGGCGGCGCACCCCCAATTGGAGCTGGAGGTGTCGAGTACGGACCGGCAAGTCGATCTGGTTCAAGAGGGGTTCGATTGTGTATTGCGGCTTGGACCCATTCGCGACGAAACGCTGATCGCCCGCCCGTTGGGCCTGTTGCGCATGGCCAACGCTGCCAGTCCCGCCTATCTGGCGCGCCATGGCGTCCCTCGGTCGCTGGATGATCTCCAGCGTCAGGAACATAGGACAATTCACTTTTCGACGGTGCTGGGCGCGAGACCCTATGGATGGGAATATCCGGACGGCGACAGCTACGCGACGCTTCAGTTGCCAGGTGCGCTGCACGTCAACAGCGCGCAGACCTACGAAGCCGCCGCCCTCGCCGGCCTTGGTGTGATTCAGGCGCCACTTTTGGGCATTGGCCGATACTTGGAGAGTGGAGCGCTTGTCGAGATCATACCCGATTTTCGTCGACGGGCGCTCGCCGTATCCCTCGTCGTCGCACATCGGAGCAATCTGTCGCGCCGAGTCCGCGCATTCATGAAATGGATCGAAGATGTGCTGACGCCGTATATGGAATAGCGACTGCCGGTCAGCGATCAGCGGTCCGGCGTCGCGGGCGCCAGCTCGCGTTGCACGCGCCTGTCCCCCAGGTATAGGGCAAGCGAAATTTGCAGAAGTCTTGAGCGCGGACATGACCTTGCACGTCCCAAGCCGACGCAGTAAAGCGGGGGTCGAAGAACGGGCTGGACCGATGAGGCTGTGGTGGTTCGCAAAATCCCGCAAGGCCGCCCGCAAGCTGCCATCGGCAGCCAGTTTCCGCACTGAAATCATCGCCGACGTCTTCGTCCCGGAACGGGCGGAGGACGTGCGCTTCTTCAGCCGCAAGCTGGTTCACCCCGGCCGGCTTCGCCGCTTTTCCAACAAGGACCTTCGGGAAGGCCTGCTGTCCGTCTTCTATCTCGTGGTGGCAGCGGCGCTGCCGGTGCGCTGGTGGGCGCCGATCTGCGGCCGCATATCGAGGTTTCGCCTGAAGCGCCATATGCGCAAGGAATTCCCGGCCTACGCGGCCGCGACACGCGCGGTGCTTGGCGATGGTATCGATACACGCAAGCTGTTCGAGGGATTGCAGGCGGCGCGCCATCGGCGCCGCCTGCAGCTCGCCGCACATCTGGTGGCTGGCCGCTGGTCGCCGACGATCCGGCTGGAGGGGCTGGAGGGGCTGCGGTCGGCCTTGCAGCGCGGCCACGGCGCCATCCTCTGGTGCGATCAATTCACCGCCCAGACCATCATCGGCAAGCGCGCGCTATACGAGGCCGGTGTCGAGGCGCATCAGGTGAGCGTCAACACCCACGGTATTTCCGAAAGCGCGTTCGGCCTGCGTTTCCTCAACCCGCCGCTAGTCAATGTCGAAAACCGGTTCCTGAAAAGCCGGGTCGTCTTTGATCGCGACGACGCCTATCAGGTCACCATCCGCATCCAGAAGATCCTGAAGCAGAATGGCGTGGTGACGATGACCAACACCGTCCATGCCGGCACGACTTTCACCGAGGCAGCCATGGGCGAAAGCGGCTGGACGCATCTCGCCTCGGCGCCGGCGAATTTTGCCGCCAGGGGCCGAACCGCCCTGTTTGCCATGTCGACCTTCGAAGTGGTTCCCTTCATCGAGTACCAGGCCGTGCTCAGCCCCGAGTTGACGCCGGAGGCGTCTGTCACCCCGGCAAAGGACACCGCCAGGGATGGCGCCAAGAACATGGCTGTGCAGGCGCACTACATCCTGCTCAAGCGCGACCGCCTGCTGGAAGCGCTGAGGCTCTACCCCGAGCAGATGCTGACGTGGTCCCGCCGGCAGCGGCTGACCGAGGCGCCGGACAGCACCGGCATCGGAATGGATGAAGGCTCATGACCGGCGTATCAGGCGGACCGCGCCGGCGACGAGCTCACCGACCGGACGTGTGGCATCGAGTGTCAAGGCGCGCTCTTCCGCAACCGGCGGCTCGAGGGTGGCGAACTGGCTGTCGACCAGGCTTGCCGGCATGAAATGGCCTTTGCGGCTGCCGACACGCTGCCTGGCCGTGGCAGGGTCGATCTTCAAATAGAGGAAGACGATTTCCGGGCAGAAGCTGCTCAGCCGGTCGCGGTAGCTGCGCTTCAGTGCCGAGCAGGCGGCAATCACGCCCTGTCCGCTGCCCACCGACTCCGCGATGCGCTCGCCGATCGCGTCGAGCCAGCCTTCGCGCAGTTGATCGGTAAGCGGTTCGCCGCTTGCCATGCGTGCGACGTTTTCCGGCGGATGCAGCTTGTCGCCCTCGATAAAGGCAACGCCCAGAGCGGCGGCAAGCCCGATGCCCACCGCCGACTTGCCGCAGCCGGCGACGCCCATAACCACGATGGCCGGCACCGAGCCGGGGGCGCTCGTCGGCGCCTGTGCTGCCGCTCCGTCCACGGTCAGCGGCTTGCCGGCGCGCGGCCGTAGAGCAGCAGCATGGCGACAATGACGACGCCATAGATGATCTGCCGCCCCGCCTCCGGCATCTGCATGACGGAGAGGATGGACTGCAGCAGCGTGATGAGGATGACACCGGCGACCGTGCCGAGATAGGAGCCGCGCCCGCCCAGGATCGAGGTGCCGCCAAGCACCACCGCGGCGATCGACGGCAGCAGATAAGCGTCGCCCATCGACTGCGCCGCCTTGGAGGCATAGCCAGCCAGAAGCACGCCGCCGAAAGCCGAGAGCCCGCCAGAGACGGCGAAGGCGACCATCACCACGCGCCGCGTATCGATGCCGGAGAGATACGCCGCGCGTTCGCGGTTGCCGATGCCGTAGACGGTGCGGCCGAAGCTGGTACGGGTCAGCACGAACACCATCGCGGCTCCGATCAGCGCCCAGATGATGACCGCGTTGGGCACGCCCGGAATGGCGAAGCCGGTCGCTAGGTAGCGCATCGCGCCCGTTGCCGAATCCTGCGGCGAGAAGCCGCCGGTGTAGACCACCATCAGCCCTTGCGCGACAGCGTTGGTGGCCAATGTGATGATCATCGAGGGGATGCGCAGATAGGCGACGCCGATGCCGTTGACGACGCCGATCAGCATGCCGCAGAAAATACCGAACGGAATGGCCAGCGCCACGCCGACCGGGCCGTACGCCGCCGCAGCGCAGGCCATCATGGCGCCCGCCGCCACCGCCCATGGCACCGACAGGTCGATCTGACCGAGCAGGATGACCAGCATCATGCCGGTTGCGATGACGCCGAGGAACGAAGCCACCTTGAGCTGCTGCAGAAGATATTCAGGCGACAGGAAGCTTCTGGAATAGAGGCTGCCCAGGAACAGCAAGAGAACGATGCAGGCAAAGGCCGTCAGCACCGCCGGATCGGCGCGGCGGATGAATCTGGGCATGCGGCCGGCAATACCGCCAAGCGTCGTTTCGCTCACAGGAACCACTCCAGCCGGTTGCGGACCCGAAACAGGGCGAAGGCGCCGAGGCTGACGGCGACCAGCAGGATAACGCCCTGGAACAGCGGCTGCCAGAGCGGATCGAAATCGAAGACGAACAACAGGTCGCCGATGGTGCGGAAGGCCAGCGCGCCGAAGATGGCGCCGATGGCGCTGCCCTTGCCGCCGAACAGCGAGACGCCGCCGAGCACCACGGCTGCGATCGAAAACAGCGTGTAGGAGTTGCCGCTGGCATAGGCCGCCTCGCCCGTATAGGTGAAGAAAGTCAGGAACAGTCCGCCGATCGCCGCCAGCAGGCCGGCCAGCGTGTAGGCAGCGAACTTGCCGCGCCGGATCGGCACACCCGACATGTAGGCCGCCGTCTCCGATGAGCCTGCCGCGTAGGCGGCGCGGCCGAGCACCGAGCGGCTGAACGGCACCCAGATCACCAGCACGATGGCCAGCAGGACGACCAGGCTCGCCGGCACCACGCCGAACACACGGCCGGTCAGCGCATCGGCCAGATCCTCATTGACCGAGCCGCCCGGGAATGGCCGCAGCAAAAGGCCGATGCCGTAATAGACGGCGCCAGTGGCAATGGTGGCGACAATCGGCTGCAGCCGGCCATAGATGACGATGGCGCCGTTGATCGCGCCGCACAACAGCCCCACCGCCAGCACGGCGATGACACCGAGCGTCGTCTGCATCGGCGTGCCGACCACCAGCCAGGAGGCGAGGCAGTTGGTGAGCAGGAAGATCATACCGACGGACAAGTCGATGCCGGCGGTGATCACCACCAGCGTCTGCGCCATGGCGACAAAGGCGAGCAGCACGCCCTTGTTCGACGCCGTCTGCACGACATTGGCGGTGAAGCCCGCCGGATGGTTTGAGGTGTAGATGACGAACATGACGATGAAGATGCCGAGCGCCAGCAGCGTTCCGCGCTGCTCGGCCAGCCAGTAGCGCCAATCTTTCACGCGCTTGCTCCCAGGCCCACCGGGCTCTCCTCGCCATGGATGTTGAGCGCGCTTGATATCAGCGCCCGCTCGGTGATCTCGGCACCAACCAACTCGCGCTTGACCGCCCCGTCATAGAGCACCAGCACACGGTCGCAGCAGCCGATCAGTTCGTCATAGTCGGTCGAGTAGAACAGGATCGCAGCACCCGCGTCGGCCAGTTTGCGCATCAGCTGGTACAGCTCCTGCTTGGTGCCGACGTCGATGCCGCGCGTCGGATCGTTGAGCAGGATGATGCGTGGCTGGCGCATCAGCCATTTGGCGATGACCACTTTCTGCTGGTTGCCGCCCGAAAGCGCGCCGACCGGAATGTCGAGGCCTGCCGTCTTGATCGCCAGGAGGCCGACCATGTCGTCGATCAGCCGCTGCTCGGCGGCACGGTCGATGATGCCGGCTTTCGACAGCCGGTCGAGCGCCGCGAAGGACAGGTTCTCGCGCACCGTCATCGGCAGCATCAGCCCTTCGGTCTTGCGGTCCTCGGGAATCAGCGCCATGCCGATGCCGTCGTCGCGCGCAACGGATGGGCTGGTGATCGAGACCGACTTGCCGTCGATCAGGATCTGGCCGCTGAGGCCCCGCAGCACGCCGAAGAAGGCGAGCAGCAATTCGCGCTGGCCCTGGCCGTCGAGGCCGCCAAGGCCGACCACCTCACCTGCCCTGACGGTCAGCGAGATGTCGTGCAGCCGGTCGGCCCATGAGAGCTTGCGGCCCTCAAGCCTGGGGGCCGCGGTGGCAGGCACGGCCGCCGGCTTGGGCGGAAAGATATGGCTGTATTCGCGGCCGATCATCAGTTCGACCACCTCATTGTCGCTCTTCGAGCCGGCTGGATAGCTGGCGACATTGCGGCCGTTGCGGAACACCGTGCACTGATCCGCCAGTTCGGCGATCTCGTTCATGCGGTGCGAGATGTAAAGCAGCGCCAGCCCTTCCGAGCGCAGCCGCTTGAGCACTGCGAAGATCTTCGAGACATCCGCTGCCGTCAGCGCCGAGGTCGCTTCGTCAAGGATGAGGATGCGCGGCTTGCGTGCCAATGCCTTGGCGATCTCGACCATCTGGCGGCGCGACAATGGCAGGTCCTTGACCAGCGCCAGCGGGTGGATGTCGGCGGCGCCGGCGCGAGCAAGTGCTTCTTCGGCTATGCGGCGCTGTGCCTTGCGGTCGATCATGCCGAAGCGTTTGGGCGGATCGGAAATGACGATGTTGTCGGCCACGCTGAGCTCAGGGACCAGCGACAGTTCCTGGAAGATGCAGACGATGCCGGCCTTGTTGGCGGCCCCCGGAGAAGCGAAGGTCGCCTCGCGCCCGTCCAGCGTCATGCGGCCCTCATCGGGCGCCACGACACCTGCCATGACCTTGATCAACGTCGACTTGCCGGCGCCGTTTTCACCGAGAATGGCGTGGATGCTGCCGGCTTCGACGACAAGCTCGGCCTTCTCCAGCGCGCGTACACCGCCATAGCGCTTGGATATGCCTTCCATACGAAAGAGCGGAGCCGCACCGTCCATCGGCCCTCCCAGGGCGATTGTGGGATTGAGACAAGCGCCCCCGCGCAAACCCCCGCGCCACGGGGCAGACACTGATGAATTTAATTTTTTACATTTTGAGTACCAAGATTTAAAGGGGGGGGAAAATTATTGCGGAGGGGGGGAATGAATTTACGACG